>NZ_JBWKAW010000001.1:0-766784 GCF_056437345.1 Kitasatospora sp. NPDC042419 | reverse complement strand
CGAGCAGCAGCACGGGCAGTACGAGCAGCAGTACGACCAGTACGGTCAGCCGGTGCAGCCGGTGCAGCCCGCGCAGGGGTACCAGCAGCAGGACGACTGGTCCACCGGGCAGTACCAGCAGCAGCAGTACCAGCAGGGTTACTCGCAGCAGGGCGGCTACGGCGGCGGGCAGCAGGAGTCGCCGTACGAGCAGCAGCACGGGCAGTACGAGCAGCAGTACGACCAGTACGGTCAGCCGGTGCAGCCGGTGCAGCCCGCGCAGGGGTACCAGCAGCAGGACGGCTACGGCTACCAGGACCAGTACCAGCAGGTCTACGACCCCTACCAGCAGCAGGCCCAGCAGGCGTACACGACCGCGCAGATGCCGGTGGTGACCGAGCCGGAGCCCGCCGCCCCCGCTCCCGGGGCGCCCGCCGCCGTCCCCGCGCCCGCCCCGGTGCCGCCGCGCCCCCGGACGCCCCGGCCCGCCGCCGCCGAACCCGCCCCGGCCAAGCCCGAGCCGCCGTCCGAGCAGGTCGGCGGAGGGCGCGCCGCCAGGGGCAGGACGCCCAAGGGCGACAAGGACGACTACCCGACGGGCGAGTTCACCTTCGTCGACGAGGAGGCGGAGGAGTCCGAGGACGTCATCGACTGGCTGAAGTTCGCCGAGTCCCGCAGCGAGGTGCGCGCCGAGCGCCGCCGCAAGCTGCGCAACCGGCTGGTCGGCGCCGGCGTGGCACTGGCGCTCGTCGGAGCCGGCGTCGGCGGCTACCTCTGGTTCACCCGCAGCGACCAGCAGAGCGCGGCCGTCGCCGCCGGACCGCGCCAGGTCAACGTCGTGCACCTGCGCGACCTGCAGGGCAAGGTGTCCAGCGCCCTGCTCGTCAACGACGCCGCCGGGAAGAAGGGCACCGTCCTGCTGCTCCCGGACACCCTGCGGCTGCCCGGCCCCGGCGACCCGCCGGTCACCACCATCGGCCAGGCGATGGACAGCGTCGGCGCCTCCGCCACCCGCGACGGCCTGACCACCGTGCTCGGCGCGCCCGTCGCCGGCACCTGGCGGCTGGACACCCCGTACCTGGAACTGCTCGTCGCCCAGCTCGGCGGCGTCCGGGTGGACACCAACGCCGAGACCCACGAGGGCGGCAAGCCGGACGGCAAGGTGCTCTCCGCCGCGGGGAAGAACACCCTGCTGAACGGGAAGGCGGCCGTCGCCTACGCCACCCTGCAGAACCAGGGCGAGAGCCGGGACGCCCAGCTGGCCCGGTTCGGCCAGGTGATGGACGCGGTGGTGCGCACCATGCCGGTCGAGTTCAAGGACGCCAAGGACGACGTGCACCGGATGAACGCGGTGCTCGACCCCTCGCTGCCCGAGGACGCGCTGGCCGGCGTGCTCCTCCAGCTCGCCCAGCTGTCCAGGAACGGGCAGTTCGGCACCACCGCGCTGACCGTGAACCCGGACGGCACGCTGGACGAGGCCACCGCGGGCAAGCAGGTCAAGGAGGTGCTGGGCGGCACCGTCAAGGCCGCCGCCTCCGCCGACGCGCCGGTCCGGGTCTCCGTCCAGGACGCCAGCGGCAACGACCAGGCGGCCGCCGCCGCACAGGTCCAGGTGATCAACGCGGGCCTCACCTTCATCCCCGGCGGGGCCAGGACCGCGCCGCAGCCGGCCAGTGAGATCCGCTACACCGACGACGCCCGGCAGGCCGCCGCGAAGTCGCTGGCGACCAGCCTCAACCTGCCCGAAACGGCGGTGAAGAAGGTCACCGACGCGCAGAACGCGGACCTGGTGGTCGTCCTCGGCAAGGACTACGCGCCGCCGAAGACGCAGTAGGCGCCCGGGTCAGGGCGGGCGGCTCCGGAAAAACGGTTCCGGGGCCGCCGGAGCGACGTGAGATCCTGGAAGGCGATCCCGGCGCCCCGCGCTCCGGGGCGCCCCCAAGCCGCCGAGCCGGAAGAACACCGTGACCGCCACTGACCACAGCCAGGAACTCATCAACGTCGCCGCCCAGGCGGCGGCCGACAAGCTGGCCCACAACATCATCGCGTTCGACGTCAGCGAGGTGCTGTCGATCACCGACGCCTTCCTGATCGCCTCCGCGAACAACGACCGCCAGGTCCGTTCGATCGCCGAGGAGATCGAGGACCAGCTGCGCGAGAAGCTGGACGTCAAGCCGGTCCGCCGCGAGGGCGAGCGCGACGGCCGCTGGATCCTGCTCGACTACCTGGACATCGTGGTGCACGTCCAGCACTCCGAGGAGCGCTCCTTCTACTCGCTCGACCGGCTCTGGAAGGACTGCCCCGAGCTGCCCCTGCCGGAGGACGCCCTGGCCTCCCGCAACCGTCCCGACGCCCACACCGACCAGGCCGGCAACGCCGTCGCCCCGGCCGAGCAGGCCCCCGCGGACGACTTCGGCGCCGAGGACTACAGCTGAGCCGGGACGCGCGGGGCCCGCGCATCGTCTTCTGGCGACACGGCCAGACGTCCTGGAACCTCGAATCGCGGTTCCAGGGCACCACGGACATCGAGCTGACCGGGCAGGGCGTGCTGCAGGCGCAGCGGGCCGCCCGGCTGCTCGCCGGCCTCCGCCCCGACCTGCTGATCTCCTCCGACCTCCAGCGGGCCCGGCGCACCGCCGAGGAGCTGGCCAGGGTCACCGGCCTGGACGTGCAGCACCACGAGGGGCTGCGGGAGACGTACGCGGGCTCCTGGCAGGGGCTCACCAACGCCGAGATCCGGGCCCGGTACCCGGAGGAGTACGAGGCCTGGGCGCAGGGCGAGCCGGTCCGGCGCGGCGGCGGTGAACTCTCCACCGAGGTGGCCGACCGCTCGGTGCCGGTGGTGCTCGACGCGGCCGACAAGCTGCCCGAGAACGGCACACTGGTCGTCGTCAGCCACGGCGGCACCATCCGCACCATGCTGGGGCGGATGCTCGGCCTGGAGCCGGCGCTCTGGGAGTGCTTCGGCGGGCTGTCCAACTGCTGCTGGTCCGTGCTGGGCCGCGGCGCGCGCGGGTGGCGGCTGCTGGAGCACAACGCCGGCACGCTGCCGGAGCCGGTGATCGGCGACGACACCTGAGCGGTGCGCGGAGGGGGCGTGGAGTGGTCTACGGGGAGCGGATTTCGCAGTTCCGGGCCTGACCGGTTAGAGTCTTCCTCGTTCGCACGGAGGAAAACGCGGCCCGGAAGGGAAGCGGGAAATCCGGTGAGTGCGGGGCTGTAGCTCAGTTGGTAGAGCGCTTGCATGGCATGCAAGAGGTCCGGGGTTCAATTCCCCGTAGCTCCACTCCGCACCTGCGGTCCGCGAGGGCCGTGCGTGTCGCGGGGCTGTAGCTCAGTTGGTAGAGCGCTTGCATGGCATGCAAGAGGTCCGGGGTTCAATTCCCCGTAGCTCCACAGACGACGAGAAGGCCGTCACCCACCGGGTGGCGGCCTTCTTGCCGTCCGCTCGGCCAGAGCTCAGCCCGCGCGGTGGTCCGGGCTGAGGTTCGGACTGTTGCCCGGGTTTTGCTCCGGGTGGTCCGGGCGTCGGTCGGGGCAGGCCTCGGAGTGGTCGCAGGGGTTGGCCCAGCCGCCCGGCGGCAGGGTGGCCAGCCGCTCGACCCGCTCGCGGTCCGCGGGGCCGTCCGGTGTGTAGACGACCACGAAGGTCTCGGGCACCCCGGGGATCGTCAGGTACGACGCGTTCAGCCGCAGCACCCCCACGTCCGGGTGCCGGAAGACCTTCAGCGCCGTCCGCTGCGGCGCCACCTCCTGCCGGGCCCACAACTCCCGGAACTCCTCGCTCACCGCGGCCAGCGCCCGGACGTGGTTCTCCCAGGCGGGCTCGCCGAGGTGCTTGCCGTACGCGTTGCGCAGCACCGCCACCATCTGCGGCAGCGCCTCCTCCCGGTTCATGAACGGGTTGCAGCACGCCGGGCTGGTGACCGTGCACCAGAGGCTGTTGAACCACCCGTCGTCCGTCCGCGCCCGGCTCGCCGCGAACAGCGCCTCGTACGGGCCGTTCCAGGCCAGCACGTCGAACCGGGTGTTGGAGACGGCGGCCGGCAGGGGCACCAGCGCGTCCAGGATCACCTGGGTCGACGGGTCCAGGACCGGCGGCTCCGGCTGCACCGGCGGCCGCACCGCGACCTCGGCCAGCCGGAACAGGTGCTCGCGCTCGGTCGCGTCCAACCGCAGCGCCCGGGCCACCGCGGTCACCACCTGCTCGCTGGCGTTGATCGGACGGCCCTGCTCCAGCCACGTGTACCAGGTCACCCCGACCCCGGCGAGCTGGGCGACCTCCTCGCGGCGCAGCCCCGGGGTGCGGCGGCGCAGGCCGGGTGGCAGGCCTACCTCCTCGGGGGCCACCCGGGCCCGGCAGGCGCGCAGGTACCGGGCCAGCTCGCTGCGGCGGCGGTCCCGGCGGCCGGTGCCGGTGGTGGCGGTAGTGGCGGCGGTTTCGGTGGCGGTGGTTTCGGTGGCGGCGGCTTTGGTGACGGTGGTGGCAGTGGCAGTGGCGGCGGTTCGGGAGAGAGCGGGCGGTTCGGCGGGGGCACGTGCGGTCGTGGGCTCGGCGGCGCCGCGTTCGTCCAGGACGGTCATACCCGCCATCGTGCCGCAGCCCGACCGGGCCGGACAGGTGCTGCCAGTACCAGGATCGGCAGGCTCTAACCACCGGTACCGACGGTCGGCGACGCTCGGTCCATGACGGATCTCCAGACCCGGCGCGGCCCGACCGGCGCCGCCCCGCCCGGCACACCGACCGGCGCGGCGCCGGCCGCCCGGCCCCGGCTGCTCCTCGCGCTCGTGCTCTGCGGCCAGTTCATGGCCGTCCTCGACACCGCCATCGTGAACGTCGCGGTGCCGACCATCCGCACCGACCTGGGAGCCTCCGGCGCGGCCCTGCAGTTCGTCGTGGCCGGCTACACCGTCGCCTACGCCGTGCTGCTCATCACCGGCGCCCGGCTCGGCGCCCGGTACGGCTACAGCCGGCTCTTCCAGTACGGCCTGGCCTCCTTCACCGCCGCCTCGCTGGCCTGCGGGCTCGCCCCCGCCACCGGCTGGCTGATCGCCTTCCGGCTCCTCCAGGGCGCCGGCGCGGCCCTGATGGTGCCGCAGGTGATGAGCCTGGTGCAGCGGACCTTCACCGGTCCGGCCCGGACCAGGGCGCTCGGGCTCTACTCGGCCGTGCTGGCCGGGGGACTGGCCGCCGGGCAGGTGCTCGGCGGGGTCCTCGTCAGCGCCGACCTGTTCGGCGCGGGCTGGCGCCCGGTGTTCCTGGTCAACGTGCCGATCGGGCTGCTGCTGCTCGCGGCCGGGGCCCGGCTGCTGCCCGACCTGCCCGGCGACCGCGAGCGCGGCTTCGACGTCCCCGGGCTGGTGGTGCTGGCCGCCGCCCTCGGTCTGCTGGTGGTGCCGCTGGTCCTCGGTCACGAACTCGGCTGGCCGGCCTGGGGCTGGGTGATGCTCGGCGCCAGTGCGGTGCTGCTCGGCCTGTTCGCCGTGGTCGAGCGGCGGATCGCGCGGCGCGGCGGGCAGCCACTGATCTCCGGCCGGGTCCTGGGAGCCGTCGGACTGCTCCCGGCGCTCGGCGGGCTGTTCATGATCATGCTGGCCTTCGCGGGCTTCATGCTCGCCTTCGCCCTGCACCAGCAGTCCGGGCTCCGCTACAGCGCGCTGCACGCCGGGCTCTGCTCGGCTCCGGTCGCGGTCGGCTTCGGGATCGCCAGCCTGCACTGGCAACGGCTGCCCGGTCGGCTGCACGGCGTCCTCCCGATCCTCGGCGCCGGGCTGCTCGCCCCCGGCTACGCGCTGCTCGGCCTGGTGCTGCGCGGCGGCGCGGAGGTCGGGACGGGCCCCCTGCTGCTGACCGCCGTCCTCGGGCTGGTCTCGGGCTGCTCCTACGCGCCGCTGTTCGCCCGGGCGCTGGCCCGGGTCGCCCCGGCGGACGCGGCGGACGCCAGCGGGGTGATGGTCACGGCCATCCAGCTCGGCCAGGTCGCCGGGGTGGCGCTGCTCGGCACGGTGTTCCTCGGCTCGGTCGACCTGCCGGCGCCCGCCCGCGACTCCGGGCACGCGCTGCTGGTCACCACGGTGGTGGCCGGCTCGGGCGTGGCGCTCGCGGCCGTCTTCGCCGCGCGGGTGCGGCGGGCGGCGGCCGGGTAGCCGGGCCGGGCCCCGGCCGGAGCGGGGGAGCGGCCGGGGCCCGGGTAGGGCGGGAGTGGGCGTGGCGGGGGTGGCTGGGCTGGCTCCGTGCGGCCGGGGTCGGGCAGGGTGGCCGGGTGGGGCGGAGGAGCGGTTCGGCCGGGCACCGGGACGCGGGCCCCGTCGGGCGGGCGGGGGCGGCCGTGGCCCGCCGTGAGGCGGCGGTCAGGCCGGGCGGGCGGTGGGCCCGGAGAACGGATTCGTGGAGCACCCCTCCGACCGTGTAAAGTAGTCGATGTCGCCGAGGGAAACGGAACGAAACCCCCGGTGACACTGCAAGTCAAGGGGCTGTAGCTCAGTTGGTAGAGCGCTTGCATGGCATGCAAGAGGTCCGGGGTTCAATTCCCCGTAGCTCCACAGAAGTCGAAGGCCGCCTCCCGATCCGGGAGGCGGCCTTCGGCGTTCCCCGGGGTGGTCGTTGCGGGCATGGCTTTTTCACAAGGCCGGGGCCGGGCGGCCCGGAGGACCGCTACCGTCGGAGCCATGGCGGACCTGGAGCGCAGACGCAACGAGGAACTCGCCCGGATACTGCACCAGCTCGGCTGGAACCCGGAGCGACTGGCCCGCGAGGTCAACCTCACCCTGCCGTCGCGGTTGGCGATCAGCTCCACCGCCCCCTACAAGTGGCGTGACCGGGGCATGGTCCCGCGCAGCCCGCACGACCAGGCCGTCTGCGAGGTGCTCAGCCGCACCCTCGGCATCGCCGTCACCTACGAGCAGCTCTGGGGCCGGATGGGCGGCCACCGGGGCGCCAAGATCCTCTCCCCCCGGCTGCTCACCGACCCGTGGACGGCCGACACGGCGCAGACCGCGCTGCGCGAGGCGGCCGCCGACGCCGGGCCGGTCCGCCTCACCGACCTCTTCCGCGACACCGACCTCGCCGAGGCCGCCCGCCGGCTGGCCACCCCGCCGCCGCCCGTCGCCGGCGGCGACGGCGCACTGCGCATCGACCCCGGCCTGGTCCGCGAACTCGGCCTCGGGTACCGGAGCAAGGTGCGGCTGGAACGCTCCTGCGGAGGCGGCCTCGTCCTCGGCCCGGCCCGCGCCGAACTGGCCATGGTGGCCAAGCTGTTGGAGCTCGGCGCGTACGACGAACAGCTCGGCCGGGCGCTGTACGGCGCAGCGAGCCGACTGGCCGCGCTGGCCGGCTGGGCCGCGTACGACCTCGGTCACGACGCCGCCGCCCAGCGGGCGTTCGCGGCCGCGCTGCGCGCGGCGCACGTGAGCGGTGAACGACGGCAGGGGGTGGCCGTGGTCGGCGGGCTGGTGGTGCTCGCCACCCAGGGTGCGGGCGCCCGGGGGCTGGACGTGACCACCGTGCTGGCGGAGGCGCTGGAGGCGGCCGGTGACGCGCTCGGCCCGGCCGACCGGGCGCTGCACCTCGGGCGGATCGCGCGCGCGTACGGGCGGCGGGGCGAGGGGGCGGCGTTGGCGGAGGCGGCGGGGCAGGCCTTCGCCGAGCTGGGTGCGGGTGCGGGGCGCGTGGGTTCGGGCGCGGGCGCCGGCGCGGGGGCGGGTGGCGTCGAGTGGGTCGGCGGGGCCGATGGGGCCGGCGGGGCCGGCAGGGCTGACAGTGCCGGTGAGGCGCGCGCCGACCTCGCGGGCATGCTCGGGGAGGGGTACCTCTTCCTGGGGGACCACCGGCGTGCCCAGGACCTGCTGGCCGAGGCGGTGGCCGGGCTCGGACCCGGGCGGGCGCGGACCCGCGCGCTGCTGCTGGTCCGGCTGGCCGACTCCCAGCGCCGCACCGGGGACACGGCCGGGGCTGTCGCCACCGCCGACCGGGCCCGGGCGCTGGCGGCCGGCATGCAGTCGGAGCGGGTCGCGCGGGCCCTGCGCGACATCGACGCGGCGTTCCGGACGGCGCTCGCGGCGGCGGTGTCCGAGGTGACGGCGGTGTCCGAGGTGACGGCGGTGCCCGCGGTGCTTGCGGCGGCGGAGGAAGGGCCGACCGCGGAGGAGGCGCCGGTGCCGGTGTCGGCGAGGCCGTCGGGATCGTTGCCGGGGTCCGTGCCGCCGTCACGGTCCCCTTCGTCCACCGGATCTCGCACCGGCACTCCCAGCGGATCTCGCGCCGGATCTCCCACCGGCACCTGATTGCCGGAGGATCGCCCACCGGGTCGGCGTCGGGAACCCCGGCCGGCATGCCGTTCGACCCGGTGCCGCCACCGCCGCGGACCGGACGGCGGGTATTGCCGGGAGGGGCCTTACCCCCTTGCGGTACCCTGAGCCCATGCGAACCGTGCGCCTGCTCCTTAGCCGGCCGCGCTGACCAGGACCGGCCGAGCCCCAGGGCGGAGCCGGAGTCGGCGTGGCGTCCCCTCCTGCGAGGGGCTTTTTTGTTTTCCGCCCGGGTGTCCGCCCGGTATCCGCCCGGGTTTCCCGGCCCGGGCCCCGTCCGCCGTGGCAGGCCCGGCGCGCCGGTTCGCCAACTGACATCGATGGAGCTTGAAGGACCATGAGCGAGACGACCCCTGCGTCCGGCGCGGCCGAGACCGCGACCGAGCCGTTCCGGTACAGCGCCGCCCTGGCGGCGGAGATCGAGTCCCGCTGGCAGGACATCTGGGAGAAGGAGGGGACGTTCCACGCCCCCAACCCGGCCGGTGACCTGGCCGACCCCGCTGCCGGTGACGTCGCCGCGAAGCCGCACAGCTTCATCATGGACATGTTCCCGTACCCCTCGGGTACGGGCCTGCACGTCGGCCACCCGCTGGGCTACATCGCCACCGACGTCTTCGCCCGCTACCAGCGGATGACCGGCCACAACGTCCTGCACACCCTGGGCTACGACGCGTTCGGCCTGCCCGCCGAGCAGCACGCGGTGGCCACCGGCCAGCACCCCCGGATCACCACCGAGGCGGCCATCGGCAACATGCGCCGCCAGCTGCGCCGCCTGGGCCTGGGCCACGACCCGCGTCGCTCGATCTCCACGATCGACCCGGAGTACTACCGCTGGACCCAGTGGATCTTCCTGCAGATCTTCAACTCCTGGTACGACGAGGAGGCCGGCCGGGCCCGCCCGATCGCCGAGCTGATCGCCGGCTTCGAGGACGGCACGCGCGAGGTGCCGGGCGGCCGCACCTGGGCCTCGCTGGACGCCGCCGAGCGCGACGAGGTGCTGGGCGAGTACCGGCTGGCCTACAGCAAGGAGGTGCCGGTCAACTGGTGCCCCGGCCTGGGCACCGTGCTGGCCAACGAGGAGGTCACCGCGGACGGCCGCTCCGAGCGCGGCAACTTCCCGGTGTTCAAGTCCAACCTGCGCCAGTGGATGATGCGGATCACCGCCTACTCGGACCGGCTGATCTCCGACCTGGACCTGCTGGACTGGCCCGAGGCCATCAAGCTGCAGCAGCGCAACTGGATCGGCCGCTCCGAGGGTGCCCGGGTCGACTTCGCCGTCGACACGGCGGCCGGCGACGCCGAGAAGATCACCGTCTTCACCACCCGCCCCGACACCCTGTTCGGCGCCACCTACATGGTGCTGGCCCCCGAGCACGACCTGGTCGACGCGATCGTCCCGGCGTCCTGGCCGGAGGGCACCCGCGCGGAGTGGACCGGCGGCGCCGCCACCCCCGCCGAGGCCGTCGCCGCCTACCGTGCCGCCGCGGCCGCCAAGTCCGACGTCGAGCGCCAGGTCGAGGCGAAGGTCAAGACCGGCGTCTTCACCGGCACCTACGCGGTCAACCCGGTCAGCGGCGAGCCCGTGCCGGTGTTCATCGCCGACTACGTGCTGATGGGCTACGGCACCGGCGCCATCATGGCCGTCCCCGCCCACGACCACCGCGACTTCGCCTTCGCCCGCGCCTTCGAGCTGCCGATGCGCTGCGTCGTCGCCCCGACCGACGGGCGCGGCGAGGACCCGCACGCTTGGGACGACGCGTTCGACACCTACGACTCCGTCATCGTCAACTCGGCACACACGGACGGCACCGAGGACGGCATCTCGCTGGACGGCCTGAGCGTCGTCGACGCCAAGGCCGCCGTCACCGCCTGGCTGGCCGGGCGCGGCATCGGCGAGGGCACCGTCAACTACCGCCTGCGCGACTGGCTGTTCAGCCGCCAGCGGTACTGGGGCGAGCCCTTCCCGATCGTCTACGACGAGGACGGCGTCATGCACGCGCTGCCCGAGTCGATGCTGCCCGTCGAGGTCCCCGAGGTCGACGACTACTCGCCGCACACCTACGACCCGTACGACTCCACCTCCTCGCCGAAGACCCCGCTGTCGCGCAACGAGGACTGGGTCAACGTCGAACTGGACCTGGGCGACGGCGTCCGCAAGTACCGCCGCGAGACCAACACCATGCCCAACTGGGCCGGTTCCTGCTGGTACGAGCTGCGCTACGTCGACCCGACGAACGGCGCGGACGTCGTCGACCCGGCCAACGAGCGGTACTGGCTGGGCGCGACCGAGCAGAAGCCGGGCGGCGGCGCCGACCTGTACGTCGGCGGTGCCGAGCACGCCGTGCTGCACCTGCTGTACGCCCGCTTCTGGCACAAGGTGCTGCACGACCTGGGCCACGTCTCCTCCGTCGAGCCGTTCCACAAGCTGTTCAACCAGGGCATGATCACCGCCGACGTCTACCGCGACGAGCGCGGCTTCCCGGTGCCCGCCGCCGAGGTCGAGGAGCGCGACGGCGCGTACTTCTGGCAGGGCGAGCCGGTCAAGCGCGAGGCCGGCAAGATGGGCAAGTCCCTGAAGAACGCCGTCGCCCCGGACGAGATCGCCGACGAGTACGGCGCCGACACGCTGCGCCTGTACGAGATGTCGATGGGCCCGCTGGACGTCTCCCGCCCGTGGGACACCCGCGCGGTCGTCGGCTCGTACCGCTTCCTGCAGCGGCTGTGGCGCAACATCGTCTCCGAGGCGACCGGCGAGCTGGTCGTCGTCGACGAGCCGGCCGACGAGCCGACCCTGCGCGCGCTGCACAAGGCCATCGACGGCATCCGCGGCGACATGACCGGGCTGCGCTTCAACACGGCCGTCGCCAAGGCGATCGAGCTGAACAACTACCTGGTGAAGCGCGGTTCGACGCCGCGCGAGGTGGCCGATCAGCTGGTGCTGATGGTCGCGCCGCTGGCCCCGCACATCGCCGAGGAGCTGTGGCGCCGGCTGGGCCACGGCGAGTCGCTGGCCCACACCGACTACCCGGTCGCCGACCCGGCGTACGTGGTCGACGAGTCCGTGACCTGCGTCGTGCAGGTCAAGGGCAAGGTCAAGGCCCGGCTGGAGGTCGCGCCGTCGATCTCGGACGCCGAGCTGGAGGCGCTGGCGCTGGCGGACCCGGCGGTCGTCGCGGCGATCGGTGGGGCCGAGGTGCGCAAGGTGATCGCGCGGGCGCCGAAGCTGGTCAACATCGTCACCGGGTGACACCGGAGTGCACCGGGTGAGACCGGGTGACACCGGGTGGGTGATCCCGTTCGGATGATCCCGACCGGGTGACAGCGAGTGACACCGGGTGATGTGGTGATGTGCTGCGGGGCGGGCGTTCCTTCGGGGATGCCCGCCCCTCGGCGTCGGTGGACGCACCGGGTGGGCGCGTGTGCGGGGGTGTGTACGGGGGCGTGCGGGCGCCGGGGTGGGGCGCGGGCCGGGCAGCTGGTGGGCGCCTCGGCGGGGCGCGGGTGGCCCGTGGGCAGGGTGCGCGGGGAGCGGCGCGGCGCTCTCGGGGTGATCCCCGATCTGTCCCTGATCTCGGGCCCGGCGGTCCCGATCGGCCCACTCCCCGGCGGGTCCGGGGGCTACGGTGGAACCCACGGTGGTCCGGCCCGCGTTGGGACCGGTGGGGGCCGGTTCGGCTGGCGGAAGGTGGCTCGTGATGGACGTGCTCGGCGTGATGGTCGGACTGGCTCTGCTGCTCGGCCTCGTGGTGGCGGTGCTCCTCGTGGTCGGCACTGTGAAGGCCGCCCGTGCGGTCGGCGAGAAGATGGAGCGCCAGGAGGCCAAGGCCCGGCGCGCGGTCGAGAACGTCACACTCAGGGCCAAGACCTACGCCCAGACCGGCCCGCAGGGCCAGATCTCGGCCGTCCGGCTGGGTCTGCGGACCTCCCTGAGCGGCACCCGGCAGGTCCTGGAGGGCGGCCTCACGCAGGACGGCCAGCTCACCGAGGCGCTGGCACTGCTGGCCAGGCTCGACACCCACGCGGCCGAGCTCGACGGCGAGCTGCGGATGCTGGAGCGCGAGCCCGACGTCGGCCGGATCGCGGCGAAGCTGCCCGAGCTGCGCGAGCGGGCCGAGCGGATCACGCACTCCGCGGAGACGATGCGCTGGGCGGCGCAGGACCGGATGCACCGGTTCGCGGACGACGAGCTGGGCCGGTTGAGCCAGGAGTGCGAGAACGAGGCCGGGGCGCTGCGGCACTGGGACGGTGCTGCGGGTGGCGCGGGTGGCGCGGGTGGCGCGGGTGGCGCGGGTGGCGCGGGTGGCGCGGGTGCTGCGGGTTCGCGTCCGGGTGCGGCGGGTGGCGGGGCGGGCGCCGCGGGTGGCCCGCGCGACGCCTCGCGTGAGGGGGCGGCCCGGAACGCGCTGCCGGACGGGACGGGCGGTCGGCCGAGCGCGGAGGAGCTGCTGGGCCTCACCGACCCGCTGGCGAAGCTGGCGAACCGGCTGCGGAAGCCGACGGCCGGGCCCACGGCGGGCTGACCGGCCTCCGGTCCCCGGTCGCTGTCGCCCCGGCCACGTGGGGAGTAACCTCCGCCTCATGCCCGCCGACCTCGCACTCGTCACCGACTCCACGGCCTACCTGCCCCAGGAGGCCGTCGACCGGCACGGGATCACGGTGGTCCCGCTGAGCGTCGCGGTCGGTGACGAGGTGCTCGCGGAGGGGGTCGAGATCTCCCCCAAGGACGTCGCCGAGGCGCTTCGGGGCAAGCACCGGGTGACCACCTCCCGGCCCAGCCCCGAGTCGTTCGCCGCCGCCTACCGGGCGGCCGCCGAGGCGGGCGCGTGCGGCATCGTCTCGGTCCACATCTCCGGTGAACTCTCCGGGACGGCGGAGGCGGCCAGGATGGCGGCCGCCGAGTCGCCCGTTCCGGTCCGGGTGGTGGACAGCAGGCTGGTGGGGATGGCGCTCGGGTACGGGGTCCTGGCGGCCGCCGAAGCGATCGCGGCCGGGCGGGGGCTGGACGAGGCCGCCGAGGCCGCCACCCGGCGGACGGCGGTGAGCAGCGGCTTCTTCTACGTCGACACCCTGGAGTACCTCCGCCGGGGTGGGCGGATCGGCGCCGCGCGGGCACTGCTCGGTTCGGCGCTGGCGGTCAAGCCGCTGCTGCACCTGGACGGCGGCCGGATCGAGCCCCTGGAGAAGGTCCGGACGGCGTCCAGGGCGATCGCCCGGCTGGAGGAGATCGCGGTCGAGCGGGCGGGGGAGCTGGAGGTCGACATCGCCGTCCACCACCTCGCGGCGGAGGACCGGGCCGAGCCGCTCGCGGAGCGCCTGCGGGGGCGGGTGCCGGGGCTGCGCGACCTGTACGTCGCCGAGGTCGGCGCGGTGATCGGTGCGCACGTCGGGCCGGGGCTGCTGGCCGTGGTGGTGTCGCCGCGCTGAGCCGGGACGAGGGGCCGAACCGGGGGCGGGGTCGGGGTCGGGGTCCGTTGAGCTGGTTTCCGTCAATGCGAGGGCAGTCGACTCCCTCCTCGGGGTGAGTCTTTTTGTCCACAGACCCTGGGTTTTCCACAGGGTTTCGGCATTTTCCGCGTACCCCCGCAGCGACTCCTACCGTGCTCCGCATGACGAGCATGCGCATCGGCGCGGCAAGGCGCCGACGGATCCAGCACATCACCGAGACCGCGGGCCTGCGGATGGCGGCACTGCTGCCGTACAGCGACGGGCTGCCCGGCGAGCCGTCGGTGTACGAGGAGCCCGTGGACCGGCGGGCGGTGGGGGAGCGGCCGGCGAGCGGTCGGTCCCTGGCCGGCGGTGAGCCGGTGGGGGCCGGGCCTCCCCGCGGTCGGCCCGATGCGCCGCCCGAAGGACTGCCCGAGGTGCTGCCCGAAGTGCCGGCCGACCTCTCGGCACCCGTTGACCCGCCCGGCGGCCCGCCCGACCTCTCGGCTGGTATCCCGCCTGGCATCCCGTCCGCCGGCTCAAATGTCGGTCCGCCGACCGGGTCAGCGGCTGGCGGTGCGGGTGCGGGTGTCGGGGCGGGTGCCGGGGCCGAGCCGGAGCGGGTGCACCCGTGGGCGGGCATGCTGCCGGCCCTCGACCGGCGGGCGGTGGTGGGGCTGCTCGTCCTGCTGCTGCTCGCCGTGGGCTACGGCGTCCAGCACTTCTGGCTGGCCAGGCCGCAACCGGTCGAGGTGCCGGCGGTCGCGGTCGCGTCGGCGGACCAGGCCGCCCCGGCACCGGGCCTGCCTGGGACCGAGACCGGCGCCGCTGCCCAGCCCGGGGCGGGTGCTCCGGGCAGCGCTACCGAGCTGGGCACCGGCGCGGAACCGTCCGCCTTCGTGGTGGTCGACATCGGCGGGCGGGTCCACTCGCCGGGCGTGCACACCCTGCCCGGCGGCTCGCGGGTCGCGGACGCCCTGCGGGTGGCCGGCGGCCCACTGCCGGAGACGGACACCAGGAACCTCAACCTGGCGCGCGTACTGACGGACGGTGAGCAGATCCTCGTCGGCGAGTCCGGCCTCCAGCCGGCCGCCGGGGCGGGAGCCGGACCACCGCCGGCCGGCACGGCCAAGCAGCCCGTCAGCCTGAACCGCGCCACCCTCGAACAGCTCGACACGCTTCCGGGCGTCGGCCCGACCCTCGCCCAGCGCATCATCGCCTTCCGCACCTCGCACGGCGGCTCGTTCCGCTCGCTCGACCAGCTCCGGCAGGTGAGCGGGATCGGGGAACGGACCTATTCGGAGATCAGACCACTGCTCATCCTCTGACGGCCGACCGCGCCGCCCGCTGCACCGCCCGCTGCACCGTCTCCCGCACCCACCCGCGCCCGAAAAGGAGGTGCCGTCATCGCCACCGCCGTCCTCACTCCCGCCGCGAGGAAGAACCCGCCGTCCCCCGCAGCCCGTCCGAACGACTTCCGCCTGCTCCTTCCCGCAGTCTCCGCGTGGGCGGTCACGGCAGCGGTCCTCGGGGTGGGCCCCGGGCACGGCACCGCCCTCACCTCGGCTGCAGCAGCGGCGGCCCTCCTCGGGCTCGTCCTGCTGGTCCGCGGCCGGGGTACCGACCACCGCCGCGCCGCCGTCCTGACGTCGGCCGCCGTGCTGCTGACCGGAGCGGCCGCCGCGGCCGCCACCCTCCTGCACACCGCCGACCTGCACCGCGGGCCGCTGCCCGAGCTGGCCCGGGCCGCCCTTCCCGCCCCGGTGGTCGGCGTCGAACTGACCGTCACCGGCGATCCCCGCACGCACACCTCGCGGGCCGGAGGGTCGGGTGCCGGGCAACGGCTGCTCACCGTGGACGCCGTGGCGGACCGGGTCGTCGTTCCGGACGGGTTCCTCCCCGCACCCGGCGCGCACACGGTCCGCACTCGGACTCCGGTCACGGTGATGGTCAGGGAAGGCGCGACGGCTCCCTGGGAGCGGGTGCTGCCCTCGACCAGGCTGGCCGTCGAGGCGACGGTCCGCCCGGCGGGGGAGCGCGACGTCGAGTCGGCGGCACTGCTGATCGTGCGCGGCGAGCCGAGACAGCTGGCGCCACCGAGCCTGCCGCAGCGCATCGCCGGCCGCCTGCGGTCAGGGCTGCGCGAAGCCACCGACCACCTTCCGCCGGACGCGCGCGGGCTGCTGCCAGGCCTGGTCGTGGGCGACACGTCGCGTCTTCCGGACGACCTCCGGGAGGCGTTCCGGGGCACCGACCTGGCCCACCTGGTCGCGGTCAGCGGGGCCAACCTCGCGATCGTGCTGGGCGTGCTGCTGGGCGCCCCGGGCCAGGCAGGAACCGCCGAACGGCGGGGCCTGGCAGCCCTGTTCGGGATTCCGCTGCGCACCACCGCGTTGCTCGGGGCCGCCGTCACACTGGCCTTCGTCACGGTCTGCCGCCCCGAGCCGAGCGTGCTCAGAGCGGCGGGGACCGGGCTGATCGGGCTCCTGGCGCTGGCGACCGGCCGCCCCCGCCAGGCGGTGCCGGCCCTCGCGGGCACCGCCCTGCTCCTGATCCTCCTCGATCCCCAGCTGGCCCGGTCCTACGGCTTCCTGCTCTCGGTGCTCGCCACCAGCGGCCTGGTGATCCTCGGCCCGCGCTGGGCGGCCGCCTTGCGGGCGCGCGGCTGGCCGCACCGCCTCGCGGGCGCCGTCGGGGCGACGGCTGCGGCCCAGGCGCTCTGCGCGCCGGTGACGGTGGTGCTCTCCGGGCACGTCAGCCTGGTCGGCATCCCGTGCAACCTGTTGGCCGAGCTGGCGGTGGCCCCGGCGACCCTGCTCGGGTTCACGGTCCTCGCGGTCGATCCGCTCTCCCCGGCCCTCGCCAGGCTGCTGGCCGAGCCGGCCGCCGTTCCGGCCGGCTGGCTGGCGGCGGTGGCCAGGTACGGCGCCGAGCTGCCGGGTGCCCGGCTGTCCTGGCCGGGCGGGCTGTTCGGCACGGTGACCCTCGCCGTGGGGACGGTCGCGCTCTGCTGGACGGTTCCGCTGCTGCTGCCCCGGCCCGCCGACCGGATCGGCCGGCGGGCGCCGCGCGGCTGGGTCCGACCGGTGGTGGCGGGCGTCCTCCTGCTCGTCCTGCTCACCGTGCTGCTCCGGCCGCCGCTGCTCGCCAGGGTCGCGACGGGCTGGCCGCCCCCGGACTGGCGGCTGGTCATGTGCGACGTGGGGCAGGGGGACATGCTGGTGCTGCCCGTCACCGGGGAGGGCGGCGACCCGCCGGACAGCGCCGTGGTGGTGGACGCCGGGCCCGACCCCCGGGCGGCCGACCGGTGCCTGCGCGACCTCGGCATCACCCGGGTACCGCTGTTCCTGGCGACCCACTTCCACGCCGATCACGTCGAGGGGCTGCCGGGTGTGCTGCGGAGCCGGCGGGTCGGGGCGGTCGAGGGGACGGTACTGGACGATCCGCCGGGTGAGGCCGCCCGGGTGGCGGGCTGGGCGTCGGCGGCCGGGGTGCCGCTGCTGCGCGCACGGCTCGGCGAGCGCCGGTCCGCGGGCCCCGGGGTGTCGTGGGAGGTGCTGTGGCCGGACGACGCGGAACAGACGGTGGCGTCGGGTGCGAACAACGCGAGTGTCGCGGTGCTGGTGACGTTGGCGGGCGGGCTGCGGCTGGCCCTGTTGGGCGATCTGGAGCCGCCGGCCCAGGAGGCGTTGCTGGGCCGGCTGGGTGCGGCTGGAGGTGCGGCGCGGGTGGATGTGCTGAAGGTGGCCCATCACGGCTCGGCCCATCAGGACTGGCCGCTGGCCGCGGCGTTGAGTCCGAGGCTGGCCCTGATCTCCTGCGGCGCCGGCAACCCGTACGGTCACCCGTCGCCTCGGACGGTGGACCGGTTGCGGTCCCTGGGTGCCACGGTGCTGCGGACGGACCGTGCCGGTGACATCGCGGTGACGGGGGACTCCCCGGCCCACCTGGGCGCGGTCGTCCACTCGCAGGGCCCGCACACCACCCACGGGCGGCGCGCCCCGCCGGGGTGACCCCCGAGAACCACCCTCCTCCCCCACCGAAAATCGGGGTCGGGGCCAGGGCAGGGGTCGGGGGCAGGGGAGGAGGGAGGGGGCGGGGGAGCCCAGGGGAAACGGATCGTTGCCCGCCGGCCCGCCTGCCCGCCCGGGCCGAGCCCGGCCCGGGCGGGCAGGCGGGCCGGGAGCCGCGTGGCGACCACCCTGCGCAGGAAGTCGGACCCGCCGACTTTCCGCGCAGAGTCGCCGGCAGGACCGCAGGGACCGCGTAGTCGCCGCCCTGGACCGCCCGGGACCGCCGGGACCGCCCGCGTCCGCCGGAGGAGGCGGTCAGCCCTGCTCGCGCCAGCCCTCGTGGGTGGCGGCGAGGGCGTCGAGGGCGTGCAGGCGTGCGGGCGTCCAACCGGACTCGGGGGGCTCCACGACCACCAGCCACTGGGCGTCCTCGGCGTCGTCCTCACCGGCGAGCGCGTCGCGGACGATTTCGGGTTCGCCGAGGTCGGGGTGGTCGGCGCCCAGTTCCTCCGCGGCCTCCTCGGCGGCGTCGCGGTCGGGCAGGACGAGCAGTTGCCGGGCGTCGGGGTCGAAGCCGTGCGGCTGGTCGGTGGTGGGATCTTCGGTCACCCGGCCATTGTCCCGTGGGCGGCGGAGCGGGTGGGCGGGGGGTGTCCGTGCCCCGTGGGATGCTGGTAGGCGATGGCCAGGAAGAGTGCACCCGACGACCTGCTCGCCCCGCTGACCCTCGCGGTCGGCCAGGAGGAGCTGCTGCTGGACCGCGCGGTCGCCCAGGTGGTGGCGGCGGCGAAGGCGGCGGACCCGGACACCGACGTGCGGGATCTCGCACCCGGGAGTCTCCAGCCCGGCAGCCTGGCCGAGCTGACCACGCCCTCGTTGTTCGCCGAGCGCAAGGTGATCGTGGTCAGGGCCGCGCAGGACCTCTCCGCCGACTCCGTGAAGGAGGTCAAGGCGTACATCGAGGCCCCCGCCGACGAAGTGATCATCGTGCTGGTGCACGCGGGCGGTGCCAAGGGCAAGGGCCTGCTCGACGCGGGGCGGAAGGCGGGCGGCCGGGAGGTCGCCTGCGCCAAGCTGGCGAAGGCCAACGAGCGGCTGGCGTTCGTGAAGGGGGAGTTCCGGACGCTCGGACGCTCGGCGACACCGGAGGCCTGCCAGGCACTGCTGGACGCGCTCGGCAGCGATCTGCGCGAACTGGCGGCAGCGTGCAACCAGCTCACCTCCGACGTCGAGGGCACCATCGACGAGACGGTGGTGGCCCGCTACTACAGCGGCCGGGCCGAGGCGACCGGCTTCGAGGTGGCGGACCTGGCGGTCACCGGCCGGGCCGCCGAGGCGCTGGAGCGGCTGCGCTGGGCACTCGCCGTGGGCCAGCCGCCGACCGGCATCACCTACGCGCTGGCGTCCGGCGTGCGGAGCATCGGGCGGCTGGCGACCACCGGGCGGAACATGCGCCCGGCGGACCTCGCGCGCGAGCTGGGCATGCCGCCCTGGAAGGTGGACCGGGTGCGGCAGCAGATGCGCGGCTGGACCGGCGACGCGGTGGCCGTGGCGCTGACCGCGATCGCGCAGGCGGACGCCGCCGTCAAGGGCGGGTCCGACGATCCGGCCTTCGCCCTGGAACGGGCCGTGGTCGCCGTCGCCAGGGCCGCCCGCGCGGGCTCCCGGCCGTCCTACTGACGCCCCCCGAGCCGATCCGAGCGCACCCGAGCGGATCCGACTGCCCCGACGTACCCCGGAGGCACCCCGGGCGCGCCGGGCGGCCGGAGCACACCGGCCCCGCCGGGCACTCCGCTCCCGCGCCCGCGCCCGGACACCGCCCCGCGCCGGCTACTTGCCGCCGATGGCCTTGAGCATGTCCCGGGTGTCGTCGAGCATGGCGCGGCGGACGGTCTCGCGGTCCAGCGTGTGGTTCTTGCCGGTCTGGTAGTTGTCGGTCCAGTAGAGCGAGAACGTCATGCCGCCGTCGCGGACCTGCAGGTAGTAGTTGATGTCGTGGAAGGTCTTGTCCGAGCTGGTCGGCTCGTCCCCGTAGGCGAAGTAGGCCTCCTCGCCGAGGTTCGGCACGTCGGTGATCTCGTACTTCTGCTGCTCGAAGTAGTGCCGGGTGGCGGCGTACTCGGGCGAGGAGTCGACGGCCTTGTGCAGTTCGACGCGGATGTCGAGGGTGGCGTAGTCGGGGGTGTCGCTGTCGCTGACCGTCCGCTTCATCAGGGCGTAGCACCGCATGATGTCCATGGACTCGCTGCGCCCGGTGTGCTCCAGCGGGTAGTTGTCCACCATCTTGTACTTCTGCCGGAACGCGGTGAGCTTGCCCGCGTCGCAGATCTTGTCGACGGGGTGGTAGTCGCCGATGCTCCGGGCCGAGGAGCCGCTGTGCACGAGGCCGGGCACGACGGCGACGGTGCCGGTCCACACGGCCGAGGCGAGCACCGCGCCGACGAAGGCCCAGACCGCGTTCCGGCGCAGGTTCCCGCCCTTGCGGCTGCCGGGGCCACCGGGGCCACCGGGGGTGGCGAGGGTCCCGGGCACGGTGGGCGTGCCGGTCGGGGTGGGCGCGCCGGGTGAGCTGGGCAGTCCGGGCGGCGGTCCGAAGCCGGGCGGTCCGCCCGGGGCGGGGGCCGGCGGTTGCGGAGCGGGCTGCGGGTGCTGCGGCTGCTGGGGGAAGCCGGCGAAGCCGGGCCCGTTCTGCGGTGGCGGCGGCGGTGGTGTCCCCAATGTGTGCCCCCCTTGGGCCTTCGACGAAGGTGCCGGAACCAGACCTTATCGGTCGGGCCGCAGGACGCGACAGGCGTCGCAGTGGCCCCGCCCGGTCGGCGCCGCCGGGGCCCTGGAACCGGGCGCTTCCCGGCCGAAACGCCCACTGCCCGACCGGTGGGGACCGGTCGGGCAGTGGGAGAAGGCCTGCGAGCAGGCACTTCTGGTGATGCTCTGTGCACCGCACCCGCGTGGCGAACGCAGGCCGCGTGCGGTGCGAGTCGTTCTGTGCGCCTCGGGCGTCCGGGTAGAGGGCCGGTTCGTCCCGAGGGGGAGGGGCCGTCGAGGCGGCCCCGGTGGCGTCAGGCCTGGACGGCGGTGTTGACGCGCTTGGTGATGGCCGACTTCTTGTTGGCGGCCTGGTTGGCGTGGATGACGCCCTTGCTCACGGCCTTGTCCAGCGCCTTGGAGGCGGCGCGGGCCAGCTCGGCGGCCTTCTCGGTCTCACCGGCGGCAGCGGCCTCACGGGCCTTGCGCAGAGCGGTCTTCAGCGAGGACTTGACGGCCTTGTTGCGCAGGCGCGCCTTCTCGTTGGTCTTGTTGCGCTTGATCTGGGACTTGATGTTCGCCACGAAGGAGCCTCAGTCTTGTCTGGATTGAACGGTTGGAACGGGGCTGCACCGTGCGGCCGCCGGACCAGCTGAGAGGGCATGCCGGGGCCAGGTGCAGCGGCCAACGCTACCAGGGGCGCCCCGTCCGCCCCAAACCGGGCGGCCGCGGGCCCGGCGGCGCGGGCGGGTGCTCAGGCGCGCAGGACCGGTTCGCCGTAGTGCTCGACCTCGGGGAACGGCCGGTAGTGGTGGTGCAGCAGTTCGCGCCACCGCCGGTACTCGGCGGAGCGGCGGAACCCCTCGGTGTGGTCCTCCAGTGTCTCCCACTCCACCTGGAGCAGGAATCGTGAGCCCCGACCCTCGTCCAGGCAGCGGCGCAGTTCGAGCGAGCGGAAGCCGGGCTGGACGGAGATCAGCGGTCGGGCCTCGGCGAAGGCGGCGAGGAAGGCTTCCTCCTGGCCGGGCAGGACGTCGAGCAGTGCGCTTTCGAGGATCATGGGGCGCCATCCTGCCCGGGCCGCCGCGGCCGGGGGAGCGGGGCCGGAGGGGCGGCCGCGGGGCGGGTGGCGGGGTCGAACCGGACGGCGGCGCGCGTCCCGCTCGCGGGAGGTGGGAAGATGGGAGGAACTATCTCGATCGGACGACCGTCCGGTCGCCCGGGAAGCCGGTCAGCGATGATCCGGACACCCCCGGCCCCCGGACCAACGGAGAATCGGACCAAGGTGCCCGCGACCCCCAGCAATGTGCCAGAGCCCAGCCGTACCGACCCGGCGCTGATCCGCAACTTCTGCATCATCGCCCACATCGACCACGGCAAGTCGACGCTCGCAGACCGGATGCTGCAGATCACCGGCGTGGTCGACCCGCGGCAGATGCGTGCCCAGTACCTCGACCGCATGGACATCGAGCGCGAGCGCGGCATCACCATCAAGTCGCAGGCCGTCCGCCTCCCGTGGGCGCCGAAGACCGGTGCCAACGCCGGCAGCACGCACATCCTCAACATGATCGACACCCCGGGCCACGTGGACTTCACGTACGAGGTGTCCCGCTCCCTGGCGGCCTGCGAGGGCACGATCCTTGTCGTGGACGCGGCGCAGGGCATCGAGGCGCAGACCCTCGCCAACCTGTACCTGGCGCTGGAGAACGACCTCACGATCATCCCGGTGCTCAACAAGATCGACCTGCCGGCCGCGCAGCCCGAGAAGTACGCGGCGGAGATCGCGCACATCATCGGCTGCGACCCGGGGGACGTGCTCAAGGTCAGCGCCAAGACCGGCCTGGGCGTCGAGGAGCTGCTGGACCACCTCGTCGACAACATCCCGGCCCCGGTCGGCGTCAAGGACGCCCCCGCCCGCGCGATGATCTTCGACTCGGTCTACGACTCCTACCGCGGCGTGGTCACCTACGTCCGTGTCGTCGACGGCCAGCTCACCAAGCGTGAGCGGATCGCGATGATGTCGACCGGTGCCACCCACGAGCTGCTGGAGATCGGCGTCATCTCGCCGGAGCCCAAGGTCGCGGACGGCCTCGGTGTCGGTGAGGTGGGCTACATCATCACCGGTGTGAAGGACGTCCGGCAGTCCAAGGTCGGTGACACCATCACCTCGATGCACAAGGGTGCCACCGAGGCGCTGGGCGGCTACAAGGACCCGCGTCCGATGGTGTTCTCCGGCCTCTACCCGCTGGACGGCTCGGACTACCCGCTGCTCCGCGACGCCCTGGACAAGCTGCGGCTGAACGACGCCGCGCTGGTCTACGAGCCGGAGACCTCGGTCGCGCTCGGCTTCGGCTACCGCTGTGGCTTCCTCGGCCTGCTGCACCTGGAGATCATCCGGGAGCGGCTGGAGCGCGAGTTCAACCTCGACCTGATCTCCACCGCCCCCAACGTGGTCTACCGCGTGGTGATGGAGGACGGCACCGAGCACACCGTCACCAACCCGAGCGAGTTCCCCACCGGCAAGCTCGCCGAGGTGTACGAGCCGATCGTGCGCGGCACCATCCTGGCGCCGAACGAGTTCGTCGGCGCGATCATGGAGCTCTGCCAGGCCCGCCGGGGCAACCTCCAGGGCATGGACTACCTGTCTGAGGACCGCGTCGAGCTGCGCTACACCCTGCCGCTCGCCGAGATCGTCTTCGACTTCTTCGACCAGCTGAAGTCCAAGACCCGCGGCTACGGCTCCTTCGACTACGAGCCGATCGGCGAGCAGAGCGCCCAGCTGGTGAAGGTCGACATCCTGCTGCACGGCGACGCGGTGGACGCGTTCTCCGCGATCGTGCACAAGGACAAGGCCTACAACTACGGCGTGATGATGGCCGGCAAGCTGCAGAAGCTGATCCCGCGCCAGCAGTTCGAGGTGCCGATCCAGGCCGCCATCGGCTCGCGCGTGATCGCCCGTGAGACGGTCCGGGCGATCCGCAAGGACGTCCTCGCCAAGTGCTACGGCGGTGACATCTCGCGTAAGCGCAAGCTGCTGGAGAAGCAGAAGGAAGGCAAGAAGCGGATGAAGATGGTCGGCCGGGTGGAGGTCCCGCAGGAGGCCTTCATCGCCGCGCTGTCGACCGACGCCGAGGCGCCGAAGGAAAAGAAGTAACGACGGCGCCGCCGAGGGCCCGGGACATCACGTCCCGGGCCCTCGTGCGTTCCGGGCCCTCGTGCGTTCCGGGCCCTCGTGCGTTCCGGGCCCTCATGCGTTCCGGGGCAGGGCGGGGTGGCCCGGGCAGGGCGGGTTCAGCGCAGCGACATGACCACGACGTTGACGATGGCCGCCTTGACCAGCCGCCCGGTCCGGCCGGTGAGGGCGCCGGGCCGCATCGAGTCGTCGCCGTGGATCAGCTGGACCAGGCCCTCGCGCCGTCCGAGGCTCAGGCACTGCACGGCGTACCGGAAGGTGTAGGGCTTGTCGGTGCGTCCGGCGAGGACCTTGCCGAGGTAGCGGCCCATCGGCTGGGCGGTGGCGCAGCCCATCCGCAGGGTGCCGGTGCCGGGGACGGTGACCTCGGCGGCGTCGCCGATCACGTACACCTCGGGGTGCGAGACCGACCGCAGGTGACCGTCGACGACGGCCTGGCCGGCCCGGTTGACGGTGAGGCCGGCCTCGGCGGCCAGCGGGTGCGGTTCCATCGCGGCGGCCCAGACGACCAGGTCGGCGGGGATCCGGCCGGCCGTGGTGTCGAGGCCCCCGGCGTCGACGGCGGTGACGGTGTGGTTCTCGTGGATCTCGGCGCCGAGTCCGCGGAGCACGGTGTGGACGTGGCCGCGGCCCTTGGCCGAGAACCAGCCGCCGACCTGGCCGGCGGCGACGATGCGGACCTTCCAGCCGGGGTGGGCCTCGGCGAGTTCGGCGGCCAGTTCGATGCCGGTGGCGCCGCCGCCGACCACGGCGACGGTGCCGGGGCGGTCGGCGGTGCGCAGGCGTTCGGCGACCTCGCCGGCCCGTTCGGCGCTGTAGGCGTGCTCGGCGGCGCCGGGGACGCCCTGCCAGGCGGTGCGGCTGCCGAGCGCGTAGACGAGGGTGTCGTAGGCGACGGTGTCGCCGTTGTCGAGGAAGACCTTGCGGGCGGTGGGGTCGATGCGGGTGGCGCGGGCCTGGATGTGCCGCACGCCCCGGCCGCGCAGGACCTCGGCGACGGCGGGACGGTGCTCGGGGCGGCCGGCGGCGGTCTCGTGCTGGCGGATGCGGTTCAGGAAGCGGCTCTCGGGGGCGATCAGGGTCACCCGGCCGCCCTTGCCGGCCCGGGTCGCGGCGGTGAGGCCCGCGTAGCCGGCACCCAGTACGACGATCTGCTTCTCGGTCATGTCGTCCCGCTCCTTCGCGGCGCCTTCGGCGGCGCCCTCTCGCGGCGTCCCCGGGGTCACCGGGGAGCGTTTCTGCGCGTCTTCGGGAAGGGGACGACGCGGCCGGCCGGAGTGTGACGGTGGCCTGCGTCACATGTCGGTCAGGGGGCCGTCACGTTCAGGTGGGTGAGCTTCTCAGGGTTGACGACGACGTGGGCCTCGGTGATCCGGCCGTCGGCGACCGTGAAGGCCATCACGCCGCTGACCTGCCCGGGCCGCTCGTACCAGATGAGCCCGGGCGCGTCGTTGACCAGGGCGAAGCCGATGACCGACTCGGGTGTGAGGAACTTGGCGACCAGGCCGGTGACCAGGCGGGAGACCTTGTCGGCGCCGTACACCGGGCGGGCGCCGGCGGTGACGATGCCGCCGCCGTCGGAGTGCCAGATCACCTCGGGGTCGAGGACGGCGAGCAGGCTCTCGATGTCGCCGCGGGCGGTGGCGGCGGCGAACGCCTCGACGGCCTGCCGGTGCTCGGCCGGGTCGGCGGTGGCCCGGCGGCCGCCGTCCTTGACCCGGCGGCGGGCGCGGGAGGCCAGTTGGCGGGCGGCGTCGGGGGTGCGGTCGAGCGAGGCGGCGATCTCGTCGAATCCGACGGCGAAGACGTCGTGCAGCACGAACGCGGCGCGTTCGGCCGGGGTGAGCTGTTCCATGACGGCGAGCAGGGCCAGCGAGACGGACTCGCCGAGTTCGGCGAGCTCGGCGGGGGAGGCCGGGGTGTCCTGGTAGGAGACGGCCGGTTCGGGCAGCCATTCGCCGAAGTAGGCCTCCCGGCGGGCGCGGGCGGAGCCGAGCTGGTCGTAGCAGAGGCGGGTGACGACGGTGGTGAGGAAGGCGCGCGGGTCGGCGACGGTGGAGGGGTCGACGGAGCGCCAGCGCAGCCAGGCCTCCTGGAGGACGTCCTCGGCGTCGGTGAAGGAGCCGAGCAGCCGGTAGGCGACCGAGCCGAGGTACCGCCGGTTCGCCTCGAAGGCGTCGGGGGCGGGCCGGGCGCCGGAGGTCTGGCGGTCGGTCTGGCGGGCGGTCGCGGCTGCGGTCGACGGGTCGTCACTCACGGGCCCTACGGTAGCGCCGGTCGTCGCGATCATGAAGACCCTCGGGTCGGTCGCATCCGGGCAGGCCGCGCGGGCCGGGCGGCCCGGGCGGGAACCGTACGAGCGAGGAACCGGACGTGCGGGGACCGTACACGCGGGGCCCGGACGCGCGGGAGCCCGGGGCGGAGCGGCCGTCGGGCCTCCCGCCCCGGGCTCCCGCCCGGTGGCGCCGGGGTCACTCCCGCTCGGCGACCGCCTCGGCGAACTGCGCCTTGTAGAGCCGCGCGTACGCGGCGTCGGCGGCGATCAGCTCGTCGTGCGTGCCCTGCTCGACGATCGAGCCGTCCTCCATCACCAGGATCACGTCGGCGTCCCGGATGGTGGAGAGCCGGTGGGCGATCACGAAGCTGGTGCGGCCGCTGCGCAGCCGGGCCATGGCGCGCTGGATGAGCACCTCGGTGCGGGTGTCGACCGAGCTGGTCGCCTCGTCGAGGACGAGGATCGACGGCTGGGCGAGGAAGGCCCGGGCGATGGTGATCAGCTGCTTCTCGCCGGTGCTGACGCCGGCGCCGTCGTCGTCGATGACGGTCTCGTAGCCGTCCGGCAGGGTGCGCACGAAGCGGTCGACGTGCGCGGCGCGGGCGGCTTCGACGACCTGTTCGCGGGTGGCGCCGTCGGCGCCGTAGGCGATGTTGTCGGCGATGGTGCCGCCGAACAGCCAGGTGTCCTGGAGGACCATGCCGATGCCGGAGCGCAGGTCCTCGCGGGACATGGCGGCGATGTCGACCCCGTCGAGGGTGATCCGGCCGGAGCTGACCTCGTAGAACCGCATCAGCAGGTTGACCAGGGTGGTCTTGCCGGCGCCGGTGGGTCCGACGATGGCGACGGTCTGGCCGGGCTCGACCTTGAGCGAGAGGTCCTCGATGAGCGGCGTGCCGGGGTCGTAGCGGAAGGCGACGTCCTGGAAGACGACCCGGCCGCGGAGGGCGTCGGGGCGTTCCGGCATGGCCGGCTCGGGGGTCTGCTCGGGCGCGTCGAGGAGTTCGAAGATGCGCTCGGCGGAGGCGACGCCGGACTGCACCAGGTTGGCCATGCTGGCGACCTGGGTGAGCGGCTGGCTGAACTGCCGGGAGTACTGGATGAAGGCCTGGACGTCGCCGATGCTCAGTGCGCCGGTGGCCACCCGCAGGCCGCCGACCACGGCGATCAGCACGTACTGCAGGTTGCCGATGAGCATCATCGCGGGCTGGATGATGCCGGAGATGAACTGGGCCTTGAAGCTGGCCGCGTAGAGGGCCTCGTTGTGCTCGCGGAAGGTCGCGGCGGACTCCTTCTGCCGGCCGAAGACCTTGACCAGGGTGTGGCCGGTGTACATCTCCTCGATGTGCGCGTTGAGCTGCCCGGTGGACTTCCACTGCTGGACGAACTGCGGCTGGGCGCGCTTGCCGACCCGGGTGGCGACGAGGACGGAGAGCGGGACGGCGATCAGCGCGATCAGGGCGAGCAGCCAGGAGATCCAGAACATCATGGCGAGGACGCCGACGACGGTGAGCAGCGAGTTGATCACCTGGCCGGTGGTCTGCTGCATGGTCTGGCTGATGTTGTCGATGTCGTTGGTGACCCGGCTGAGCACCTCGCCGCGCGGCTGCTTGTCGAAGTAGCTGAGCGGCAGCCGGGCGAGCTTGGCCTCGGCGTCCTGGCGCAGCCGGTAGCCGGCCCGCTGGATGGCGCGGGCGGCGAGGCGGCCCTGGACGACGCCGAAGACGGAGGAGGCGACGTAGATCGCCAGGACCCAGAGCAGGACGTTGCCGATGGCGCCGAAGTCCATGCCCTGGCCGGGGGTGAAGTCGACGGAGGAGAGCAGGTCGGCGATGTCGTTGTCGCCGCGTCCGCGCATGGCGTCGACGACCTCCTGCTTGGAGGCGCCGGCCGGGAAGCGGCCGCTGACGACGCCGGCGAAGATCAGGTCGGTGGCGTTGCCGAGGATCTTGGGGCCGATGACGGCGCAGCCGATGCTGAGCACGCCGAGGGCGAGGACGCCGGCGATCAGGGCGCGTTCCGGGCGGAGCAGCTTGAGCAGGCGCTTGCCGGAGCCCTTGAAGTCCATGGACTTCTCGGCGCCCTGGCCGCCCATGAACCGGCCGGGGCCGGCCGGGCCGCGGCGGGCGGCGGCGGCCTGGGAGTCGCCGGACTGCGGGGGGCGGCCTCCGCCGGGTCCGCCCGGGCCGCCCGGTCCGCCGGGTCCGCCCCTGCCCGGTCCACCGGGTCCACCGGGGCCACCTGGGCCGTACCCACCGGGACCGCCGGGGCCACCAGGGCCTCCGGCGGTGGGGTTCTTCCGGTCCGGCGCGGGCTTGTCGGGCGTGGTCACGCCGCCTCCTGCTCGGTGAGCTGGGAGAGCACGATCTCCCGGTACGTCGGGTTGCCGGCCATGAGTTCGCCGTGGGTGCCGCTGCCGACGACGGCGCCTTCGTCGAGGACGATGATCCGGTCGGCGTCGCGGATGGTGGAGACGCGCTGGGCGACGATCACCACGGTGGCGTCGGAGGTCTCGCGGGCGAGGGCCTTGCGCAGCCGGGCGTCGGTGGCGTAGTCGAGCGCGGAGAACGAGTCGTCGAAGAGGTAGATGTCGGGCCGCCGGACCAGGGTGCGGGCGATGGCCAGGCGCTGGCGCTGGCCGCCGGAGACGTTGCCGCCGCCCTGGGCGATCGGCGCGTCCAGGCCCTCGGCGAGCTGTTCGACGAACTCCTTGGCCTGGGCGATCTCCAGGGCGTGCCAGAGCTCCTCGTCGGTGGCGTCGGGCCGGCCGTAGCGGAGGTTGCTGGCGACGGTGCCGGAGAACAGGTAGGGCTTCTGCGGGACGAGTCCGACGCTGTCGGCGATGGTCTCGGGGGCGAGTTCGCGGACGTCGACGCCGTTGAGCAGGACCTGGCCCGTGGTGGCGTCGAAGAGCCTGGGGACGAGCCCGAGCAGGGTGGACTTCCCGCTGCCGGTGGATCCGATGACGGCGGTGGTCTGGCCGGGGCGGGCGGCGATGTCGATGCCGCGCAGCACGGAGGCCTCGGCGCCGGGGTAGCGGAAGTCGACGTCGCGCAGTTCGAGGTGGCCGCGGCGCAGCACCTCGGTGACGGGCGCGGCGGGCGGGACCACGCTGGAGCTGGTGGTGAGCACCTCCTGGATCCGCTCGGCGCAGACCTCGGCGCGCGGCACCATCATGAACATGAAGGTGGCCATCATGACGCTCATCAGGATCTGCAGCAGGTAGGAGAGGAAGGCGGTGAGGGCGCCGATCTCCATCTCGCCGCTGTCGATCCGGTGGGCGCCGAACCAGAGCACGGCGACGCTGGAGACGTTCACGACCAGCATCACGCTGGGGAAGAGATAGGCCATCAGCTTGCCGACCTGGAGCGAGACACCGGTGAGGTCCTCGTTGGCGCCGGCGAACCGGGCCTGCTCGTGGTCGTCCTTGACGAAGGCCCGGATGACCCGGATGCCGGTGATCTGCTCGCGCAGCACCCGGTTCACGGTGTCGATCTTCTCCTGCATGCTGCGGAAGCGCGGGCGCAGCGCCCGGACCAGCAGGACGACGACGGCGCCGAGGGCGGGTACGACGGCGAGCAGCAGTCCGGAGAGCGGTACGTCCTGGTTGAGCGCCATGATGATGCCGCCGATGCACATGATCGGCGCGGCCACCATCATCGTGAAGGACATCAGGACCAGCATCTGGACCTGCTGGACGTCGTTGGTTGTCCGGGTGATCAGCGAGGGGGCTCCGAACTGGCCCATCTCGCGGGAGCTGAAGCCCTGGACGCGGTCGAAGATGTCGGTGCGGACGTCCCGGCCGAGGGCCATCGCGGTGCGTGCGCCGTAGTAGACGGCGCAGATGGCGCAGAGGGTCTGGAGCAGGGTGATGCCGATCATCACCGCGCCCACGCGCAGGATGTAACCGGTGTCGCCCTTCACCACGCCGTTGTCGATGATGTCGGCGTTGAGTGTCGGCAGGTAGAGCAGGCCGAGCGTGGAAATCAGCTGGAGCAGCACCAGCAGGGTGATCGGTCGGGTGTACGGGCGGAGGTACGCCCTGAGCAGTCTGATCAGCACTGGCTCACTCTTGTCGTCGGCGGCGGCTTTGGCATCCCAATTCTCGTTCTTCGACCGGCTCGTGCAGGCCATTCCGGGCAAGCGAGCCGGATCTTTGTCCAGCCCTTTGCCGAACGTTCCGGCGGGCGGGCTTGTGCCGTGCACCGGTGGATCGGGAGGGTGCCAGCTGGCCGCCCCCTCTTACGGAATGACCGGTTTCCCCCTAGGCTGCTGATTGCCCCCTTGTTACTCGCCGGTACCGGCCTGGTTACCGAAGGGGGCCGGCGACCGCCCCCACGGGCGCCGCGACAATCCCTCAGAGCCTTCCCTCAGACGGCCACCCGCTCCCGGAGGTCCTCGTTGAGTTCCGCGCAGTCCCTGATCGACTCCGGCCGCGCCGACATCGTCGCCGGGCGCCCCGCCTCCGTCGCCCACCTGTTCCTGGAGCGCGTCGCCGCCACCCCGGGTGCCGAGGCCTACCGCTACCCCGCCCCGGTGGACGAGCAGGCGGCGGACAGCGCCCCCGGCGCCGAGCAGTGGCGCTCGCTGACCTGGGCCCAGGCCGCCGCCCGGGTGTACGCGGTGGCGGCCGGCCTGCTGTCGCTGGGCATCCGGTCCGAGGACCGCGTCGCCCTGTCCTCCTCCACCCGGCTGGAGTGGGTCCTCGCCGACCTCGGCAACATGTGCGCGGGCGCGGCCACCACCGCCGTCTACCCGAGCACCAACGCCGACGAGACCGCGTTCATCCTCTCCGACTCCGGTTCCCGGGCCATGTTCGCCGAGAACGCCGCCCAGCTGGCCAAGGTCGTCGCCGAACAGGAGCGGCTGCCCGAGCTGAAGACCGTCATCCTCTTCGACGCGGTCGCGGAGGTTCCCGAGGCCGCCGGGCTCACCGTGATCACCCTCGCCGAGCTGGAGCAGCTCGGCGCCGAGTACCTGGCCGAGCACCCCGACGCCGTCGAGCGGACCGTCGCCGGGCTCGACAAGGAGCAGCTGGCCACCCTCATCTACACCTCCGGCACCACCGGCCGGCCCAAGGGCGTGCGACTGGTGCACGACTGCTGGGCGTACGAGGGCAGAGCGCAGGAGGCCAGCGGGCTGCTGGCCGCCGACGACGTGCAGTTCATGTGGCTGCCGCTGTCGCACGTCTTCGGCAAGACGCTGATCTCGGGGCAGATCGCCACCGGCCACGTGATGGCCCTGGACGGGCGGGTCGACCGGATCATCCACAACCTGCCGGTCATCCGGCCGACCATCATGGCCTCGGCGCCGCGCATCTTCGAGAAGGTCTACAACGGCATCGCCGGCAAGGCCCGGGCGGAGGGCGGCGCCAAGTACAAGATCTTCCTGTGGGCGGCCCGCACCGCCCGCGAGTACGCCCGCACCGCCCAGGCCAACCGGGTCGCCACCGGAAGCGACCGCGTCCCCTTCGCCCTCGGCCTCAAGCACTCCCTGGCCGACAAGCTGGTGTACGCGAAGATCCGGGCCGCGTTCGGGGGGCGGCTGCGCGGCGCGGTCTCCGGCAGTGCCGCGCTCGCCCCCGAGATCGGGTACTTCTTCGTCGGCGCCGGGGTGCCGATCCTGGAGGGCTACGGGCTGAGCGAGACCAGCGCCGGCTCGTGCGTCAACCGGGCGGAGGACATCCGGGTCGGCACGGTCGGCCGGCCGCTGCCCGGCACCGAGGTCCGGATCGCCGAGGACGGCGAGATCCTGCTGCGCGGCCCGGGCATCATGCGCGGCTACCACAACCTGCCGGAGAAGACCGCGGAGGTGCTGGAGGCCGACGGCTGGTTCCACACCGAGGACATCGGCGAGCTGTCGGCGGACGGCTTCCTGCGGATCACCGACCGCAAGAAGGACATGTTCAAGACCTCCGGCGGCAAGTACGTCGCGCCCAGCGAGGTGGAGGGCAAGTTCAAGGCGGTCTGTCCGTTCGTCAGCAACATCCTGGTGATCGGCAACGGCCGCAACTTCTGCACCGCGCTGATCGGCCTGGACGAGGCGGCGATCATGCCGTGGGCGGCCGAGCACGGCCTGGCCGGCAAGTCCTACGCCGAGGTGGTCGCCGACCCGCAGGTGCACAAGCTGATCGACGGCTTCGTGCAGCGGCTCAACGCCGACCTCCAGCGCTGGCAGACGGTGAAGAAGTTCCACCTGCTGCCGCGCGACCTGGACGTCGAGCACGGCGAGCTCACGCCGAGCCTGAAGATCAAGCGCCCGGTGGTCGAGCGCGAGTACGCGGACGCCGTCACCGCGATGTACGCGGGCGCCAACGAGGCCTGAGCCGCCCCCGTTCCGTACGGCCCGGAGGACCACCCGGGCCGTACGGGACAATGGGGTCATGCCCTCCGCACTCCCCGACGGCGAACCGGTGCCGTCCGACGGTTCCCTGCCCGCATCCGCGCTCGACGGACTGGGCTCCCGGCCGTTCGGCTTCTACCTGCACGTGCCCTACTGCGCGAGCCGCTGCGGCTACTGCGACTTCAACACGTACACCGCCACCGAGCTGCGCTCCTCGGGCGCCGTCGCCTCGCAGGAGACGTACGCCGACAACGTGGTCGCCGAGATCCGCCACGCCCGGCAGGTGCTGGGGGACGCCGACCTGCCGGTGCGGACCGTCTTCCTCGGCGGCGGCACCCCCACCCTGCTGCCCGCCGCCGACCTGGTGCGGATGCTCGCCGCGATCCGCGAGGAGTTCGGGCTCGCCGCCGGCGCCGAGGTGACCACCGAGGCCAACCCGGAGTCGGTCGACCCGGCGTACCTGGCCGAACTGCGCGAGGGCGGCTACAACCGGGTCTCCTTCGGCATGCAGAGCGCCCGGCCGCACGTCCTGCGGCTGCTCGACCGCCACCACACCCCCGGCCGCCCCGAGGCCTGCGTCGCCGAGGCTCGCGCCGCCGGCTTCGAGCACGTCAACCTCGACCTGATCTACGGCACGCCCGGCGAGTCCGACGACGACTGGCGGGCCTCCCTGGACGCCGCGATCGGCGCCGCGCCGGACCACGTCTCCGCGTACTCGCTGATCGTCGAGGACGGCACGAAGCTCGCCGCCCGGGTCAAGCGCGGCGAGCTGCCGATGATCGACGACGACGTGCACGCCGACCGCTACCTGATCGCCGAGGAGGCGCTCACCGCCGCCGGCTACTCCTGGTACGAGGTCTCCAACTGGTCCACCACCCCCGAGGGCCGCTGCCGCCACAACGAGCTCTACTGGACCGGCGGCGACTGGTGGGGCGCGGGCCCCGGCGCGCACAGCCACGTCGGCGGCGTCCGCTGGTGGAACGCCAAGCACCCGGCCGCCTACGCGCAGGCCCTCGCCGAGCGGCGCACCCCCGCCCAGGGCCGGGAGCGGCTCACCGCCGAGGACCGCCGGGTCGAGCGGATCCTGCTGGAGCTGCGCCTCGCCGGGGGCATCCCGCTGGACCTGCTGACGGAGACCGGCCTGAAGGCCGCGCGGCAGCACCTCGCCGACGGCCTCCTCGACGCCGCCCCGCACGCCGCCGGCCGCGCGGTCCTCACCCTCCGGGGGCGCCTGCTGGCCGACGCGGTCGTGCGTGACCTGGTGGACTGACGTTCGTTAACGTGGGTGTCAGCCGTCGGAGGGAGCGTGCGATGACCGCCATCGATGACCGGATGACCGGGATCTTCGAGAACCTAGAGGTTCCGGAGGGTGTCAAGGCCGAGCTCATCAGGGGGGAAATCGTGATGACGGCGGGGCCGGACATGGTCCACAACCTCATCGTCGAGGGGATCGTCGACCAGATCCCCCGCGCCCGCTGGCACCGGCTCCAGACCCAGGATGTGGCGTTCCCCCGCGAGGCCAGTGAGCCACAGCCGGACCTGGTGGTGATCGAGCGAGGCGCGGTCGAGGGGCCTGGTCGGTTGATCCCCGCGCCAGCGGTGACGATGGCCGTCGAGGTCGTGTCCAGGACCAGCGCCCATCGCGACTACCACGTCAAGCGGGAGATGTACGCGGGAGGGCCGATCCCGGTCTACCTGATCATCGATCCGATCAAGGGCCAGTGCGTGCTGCTGACCGAGCCGATGGAGTCGACGGCCTCGGGCGTGCCGGACTACTGGTCCGAGCGCACCACGAAGTTCGGCGACCCGATTCCGCTGGAACGCCTGGGCATCACGCTCGACACCGGAGATTTCGGAACGGTGTGACACCAGCAGCCGCGCGGTTCTGACCCTCCGGGCCGCCAGCCGTCGGAGGGAGCGTGCGATGACCGCCATCGATGACCGGATGACCGGGATCTTCGAGAACCTAGAGGTTCCGGAGGGTGTCAAGGCCGAGCTCATCAGGGGGGAAATCGTGATGACGGCGGGGCCGGACATGGTCCACAACCTCATCGTCCTGGCGATCCAGCACCAGATTCCCTACGACCGGTGGCGTCCGCTCACCACGCAGGACCTGGCGGTCCCCGGCCAGGCCAGCGAACCGCAGCCGGACCTGGTCGTCTTCGAACGAGGCGCGGTCGAGGAACACGGCCGACTGCTGCCGTCGCCCTCGGTCACCCTGGTGGTCGAGGTCGTGTCCAGGACCAGCGTCGACCGGGACTACCGGACCAAGCGGGAGATGTACGCCGAGGGCGTGATCCCCGCCTACCTGATCGTCGATCCGATCGAGGGGCAGTGCGTGCTGCTGACCGAGCTGGACCGGGGTTCCGGGGCCGGGCAGCCGCACTACATGTCCGAGCGGACCAGCAAGTTCGGCGATCCCGTCCCGGTCGACCTGCTCGGCGTCACGCTGGACACGGCCGACTTCCAGCGGTACGTCTGATCCGCCTCACTCCGGCAGCGTCACGAAGTCGATGAGTTCCTCGACCCGGCCGAGCAGGTCCGGCTCCAGGTCACGGTAGGAGTCCACCGAGGCGAGGATGCGCTTCCAGGCGGCGGGGGTGTCCACCGGCCAGCCGAGGCGGCGGCAGACGCCCTCCTTCCACTCCTCGCCGCGCGGGACGGCGGGCCAGCCCGGGATGCCCACGCTGGACGGCTTCACGGCCTGCCAGACGTCCACGTACGGGTGCCCCACCACGAGGACCGCCTCGCCGGTGACCCGGGCGGCGATCCGGTGCTCCTTGGTGCCGGGGAGCAGGTGGTCGACCAGGACGCCGAGGCGCCGGCCCGGGCCGGGGGCGAAGTCGGCGACGATCGCGGGCAGGTCGTCGACGCCCTCCAGGTACTCGACCACCACGCCCTCGATCCGCAGGTCGTCGCCCCAGACCCGTTCGACCAGCTCGGCGTCGTGCCGGCCCTCGACGTAGATCCGGGACTCGCGGGCCACCCGGGCCCGGGCGCCGGGCACGGCGACCGAGCCGGACGCGGTGCGGCCGGGAGCGCGGGAGGGCGCCGGCGCGGCCGCGGCGGGCCGGACCAGGGTGACGACGCGGCCCTCCAGCAGGAAGCCGCGCGGGACCAGCGGGAAGACCCGGTGCTTGCCGAACCGGTCCTCCAGGGTGACGGTGAACCCCTCGGCGGTCCGCTCGCAGCGCACCACGGCCCCGCAGAAGCCGGTCGCCGCCTCCTCGACCACCAGGTCGCGCTCGGCGGCGACCTCGGGGGCGGGCTGCTGCTTCTTCCACGGCGGGGTCAGGTCGGGTCCGTACTGGCGGCTGCGCATGCAGCGACTATAGGGAAGACCGACGGAGGGTCAGAGACCCGGCGCGCCCCAGACCGGGAACCAGCGGGTGAGGTCCTTCTCCAGCCGCAGGTCGTTCCCGAGCAGCGCGTTGACCTGCAGTTCCAGCGGGCTGTCGCGCTTCTCGCCGCCGCCCGGCACCGGCGCGAAGGGGTAGAAGGTGCCCCGCTTGTACAGGTACACGAGGGCCAGCGGCCGGCCCGTCTCGTTGCGGAAGGCGACCAGCGAGCAGAGCAGCTGCGGCCCGAAGCCGTTCGCCTCCAGCTCGCTGTTGACCGCGTGCAGGTCGTTGACCAGCTCCGGCAGCTCCCCGGGCGTGTGCCGGGCCAGCAGCCAGGAGTAGCCGTAGGTGTCCTTGGACGCCTCGACGGGGACGCCGCCGCGTTCGGTGTCGGCGTCCAGGAGGGCCCGGACCTGCCGTTCGACCTCGCCGAACGCCCCGCCCTCCACCGAGGCGAAGCAGACCGACCCGACACCGGTGGGCCGGAACCCGGCCGCCGCCTCCAGGGTGAGCGCGGCGGAGGGCACGCCGAACAGCTGGTCGAGGTCGGGCTTGACGGGCTTGGTGCGGCCGAACAGGGCGTCCAGGATTCCCACGGTGGTCCCTTTCCCTCCCCTCCCGGAGGAGGCGGTTCACGAGGAGGCGGTTCGGTGGAGGCGGTTCAGCGGCCGATCGGCGGCCGATCCGCGGCTGATCGGTGGCCGATCAGTGGCCGAGCCGGGTGGAGATCTCCGCCAGCTGCTCCAGCCGCTTCTCCAGCGTCGGGTGGGTGGAGAACAGCTGGGCGGCGGTCTCCCGGGCGTTCAGCGCGGGGGCGAAGTAGAAGGCGTTGTAGGCCTGCGACTGGCGCAGGTCCTTGGTCGGGATGGCGGCGATCTGGCCGGTCACCTTGGTGAGCGCCGACGCCAGCGCGCTGGGGCGGCCGGTGAGCTGGGCGGCGGCCCGGTCGGCGGCCAGCTCCCGGTAGCGGGAGAGCAGCCTGGTCAGCAGGAAGCTGATCGCGTAGACCACGATCGACACCAGCGGGATGACCAGGGCGGCGAGCGCGGCGTTGGAGTCGTTGCTGTTGCGGGCGCCGCCCATGAACCCGCCGTACATGGCGATCCGGGTCATGGCCCCGGCGAGGACGCCGAGGAAGCCGGCGATCGTCATCACGGCGACGTCCCGGTGGGCGACGTGCGACAGCTCGTGGGCGAGCACGCCCTCCAGTTCCTCGGGCTCCAGCCGGCGCAGCAGCCCGGTGGTGACGCAGACCACCGCGTTCTTCGGGTTGCGGCCGGTGGCGAAGGCGTTCGGCATGTCGTTGTCGGCGACCGCCACCCGGGGTTTGGGCATGTCGGCCAGCGCGCAGAGCCGGTCGACGGTGCCGTGCAGCTGGGGGTACTGCTCGGGGGTGACGCGGTGGGCGCCCATGGCGCGTTCGGTGATCCGGTCGCTGAACCAGAACTGGGCGACGAACAGGCCGCCGGAGATCAGGACGATGATCGGCCAGGCGCCGCGCAGCAGCACGATCAGCAGGCCGGTGAATCCGACGTACAGCAGCCCGATCACGAACATCGTGCCGACCATCCGGCCGGTCAGGCCGCGGTCGGGTGCGAAGCGGGTGTGGTGGCCCGAGGTCGACATCGCTGGTCCTCCGTTCGCCGTCCGCTTTCGATGCTGCCACCCGGCCGGGCCCGCGGCATCACCCGCGCGCCGCGAACTGCGGGCAGGATCACCCCGGCCGGGCCGTTCCTGAGGTCGGACCCGGGCCTTACACTGGCAGGTACGGTTCTGGCACTCGTGTGTTCCGAGTGCCAAGCCCGGGCCCTCCCAGAGGGGGCCGAAGCGACTCGAAACGGACACGTGTCACAACGGACAACGCGTGAAGACGGAGGTGCGTGCCCATGGCCGGTGAGGTCCGCCAGCTGGACGACCGCAAGCTCGCGGTGCTTCGCGCGATCGTCCAGGACTACGTGGGGACCGAGGAGCCGGTGGGTTCCAAGGCCCTGGTGGAGCGGCACAACCTCGGGGTCTCCCCGGCGACCGTCCGCAACGACATGGCCGCGCTGGAGGAGGACGGCTACATCCACCAGCCGCACACCAGCGCCGGGCGCATCCCCACCGACAAGGGGTACCGCCTGTTCGTGGACCGGCTGGCGGAGGTGAAGCCGATGAGCGCGCCCGAGCGGCGGGCGATCCGGCACTTCCTGGACGGGGCGGTCGACCTCGACGACGTGGTCGCCCGTACGGTCCGGCTGCTCGCCCAGCTGACCCGCCAGGTCGCTGTGGTGCAGTACCCCTCGCTCTCCCGTTCCACCGTGCGGCACATCGAGCTGGTCGCGCTGGCCCCGGCCAAGGTGATGCTGGTCCTGATCACCAACACCGGCCGGGTCGAGCAGCGGATGGTGGACTGCCCGGGGGCGGTCGGCGAGACCGTCCTTGCGGACCTCCGGGCCCGGATCAACGCGCGGGCCGCCGGACAGCGGCTGCCCGACGTCCCGGGGCTGCTGGAGGACCTGCCCGCCCAGTTCGAGGCGGGTGACCGGCCGACCGTCTCGACGGTCCTGGCGACGCTCTTCGAGGCGCTCGCCGAGCAGAACGAGGAACGGATCATGCTGGCCGGCACGGCCAACCTGACCCGTTTCGGCCACGACTTCCCGTTGACCATCCAGCCGGTGCTGGAGGCACTGGAGGAGCAGGTCATCCTGCTCCGCCTCCTGGGTGAGACCGCGGACGCCGGGATGACGGTCCGGATCGGGCGCGAGAACGCCTACGAGGGCCTCAATTCCACCTCCGTCGTCTCGGTCGGTTACGGTTCGGGCGACGAGAGCGTGGCCAAACTGGGTGTGATCGGTCCGACCCGGATGGACTATCCGGGCACAATGGGGGCGGTGCGAGCGGTGGCACGGTACGTGGGCCAGATCCTGGCCGAGTCGTAGGAAAGGCCACCGCCAGGACCCTGGCGGTGGTTCCAGTCGCAAGCACTTCTACAGGCGGAACAAGCGGAGCATTTGGTGGCCACGGACTACTACGCGGTACTCGGCGTCCGACGGGATGCGGGGCAGGACGAGATCAAGAAGGCGTTCCGGCGCCTGGCACGCGAACTGCACCCGGACGTCAACCCGGACCCGAAGACGCAGGAGCGGTTCAAGGAGATCAACGCCGCCTACGAGGTGCTCTCCGATCCGCAGAAGCGCCAGGTCTACGACCTCGGCGGCGACCCGCTGTCGCCGAACGGCGGCGCGGGCGGGCCGGGCGGCTTCGGCGCGGGCGCGGCGGGCTTCGGCTTCTCCGACATCATGGACGCCTTCTTCGGCGCGGCCTCCGGCCAGCGCGGCCCGCGCTCGCGGACCCGGCGCGGCCAGGACGCCATGATCCGGCTGGAGATCACCCTGGAGGAGGCCGCCTTCGGCACCACCAAGGAGCTCCAGGTCGACACGGCCGTCACCTGCACCACCTGCAGCGGCGAGGGCGCGGCCCCCGGCACCTCCGCGCAGACCTGTGACATGTGTCGCGGCAAGGGCGAGGTCTCCCAGGTCACCCGGTCCTTCCTGGGCCAGGTCATGACCTCCCGCCCCTGCCCGCAGTGCCAGGGCTTCGGCACCGTCGTGCCGACCCCGTGCCCGGAGTGCGCCGGCGACGGCCGGGTCCGCGCCCGCCGCACCCTGACGGTCAAGATCCCCGCCGGTGTCGACAACGGCACCCGGATCCAGTTGGCCGGCGAGGGCGAGGTCGGCCCCGGCGGCGGCCCGGCCGGCGACCTCTACGTCGAGATCGCCGAGACCAGCCACACGGTGTTCCAGCGGCGCGGCGACGACCTGCACTGCACCGTCACCATCCCGATGACGGCCGCCTCGCTCGGCACCCAGGTGCCGCTGCAGACGCTCGACGGGCTGGAGGAGGTCGACATCCGGCCCGGCACCCAGTCCGGCCAGTCGATCCCGCTGCACGGCCGCGGCATCACCCACCTGCGCGGCGGCGGCCGGGGCGACCTGATAGTGCACGTCGAGGTGCAGACGCCCACCAAGCTCGACGCCGAGCAGGAGGAGCTGCTGCGCCGCCTCGCGGTGCTGCGCGGCGAGGAGCGGCCGTCCGGCCAGTTCGCGCCCGGGCAGCAGGGGCTGTTCTCCCGGCTGAAGGACGCCTTCAACGGCCGCTGACGGCTCCGGCGCCCGGCACCCCCGCGACACACCGTCCGGGGGCGCCGGGCGCCGTCGTTCCACCGCCCGACCCACTCCGGAGGAAGACCCCATGACCGCGCCCGTGTTCGTCGTCGAGACCGAGCGGATCGCCGCCGCCGCTCCCGGCGCGCTGGTCCGGCTGGACGGGCCGGAGGGGCGGCACGCGGCCGCCGTGAAGCGGCTGGAGGCGGGCGAGGCCGTGACCCTGGCCGACGGCCTCGGCCTCGGGGTGGACGGCACCGTCGCGGCGGTGCACGGCAAGGACGCGGTCGACGTGGCCGTGCAGGTCGTGCGCCGCGAGCCCGAGCCGGCGCCGCGGATCGTCGTGGTCCAGGCCCTGCCCAAGGGCGACCGCGGCGAGCTGGCCGTGGAGACCATGACCGAGGTCGGCGTGGACGTGGTGATCCCGTGGTCGGCGTCCCGCTGCATCACCCAGTGGAAGGGCGAGCGCGGTGCCAAGGCGCTCGCCAAGTGGCGCGCCACCGCGCGGGAGGCGGGCAAGCAGTCCCGCCGGCTGCGGTTCCCCGAGGTCCGCGACCCGATGACCACCCGGCAGCTGGCCCCGGTGCTGGCCGGCGCCGCGTTCGCGGCCGTGCTGCACGAGGAGGGGGCCGAACCGCTGGCCGGGGCGGTGCTGCCGGGGGCCGGGGACCTCGTGCTGGTGGTCGGTCCCGAGGGCGGGGTCTCCCCGGAGGAGCTGGCCGCCTTCGCCGAGGCCGGCGCGAAGCCGTTCCGGCTCGGCCCGTCCGTGCTGCGCACCTCGACGGCGGGGGTGGCGGCCGGGGCCCTGCTGCTGGGCCGCACCGGCCGCTGGAGCTGAGCCGCCCGGGCCGGGACGCGGGCCTGGACGCGGGACGGCCCGGCGGGGCCCCGCCGGGCCGGGGAACGGGCGGCCCCGGTGGGCGGCGCCGGCGGACGGTCCCCCGGCGGGGCGCGGTCGGCGGAAAACCGGGCGTGGCCGCGGCATCGGTGCCTAGGCTGGCGGTGTGAGCGAACCCGAAAGCATCCCTGCCGGCGCCTACCTGCGCCACCCGCACCTCCACGGCGACCTCGTCACCTTCGTCGCCGAGAACGACGTGTGGCTCGCCCCGCTGGACGGCGGCCGGGCCTGGAGACTGACGGCCGATCACCTCCCGGTCCGCCGGCCCAGATTCTCCCCGGACGGCCGGCACGTCGCCTACACCTCCACCAGGGACGGCGCGCCCGAGGTGCACGTCGTCCCGGTCGACGGCGGACCGTCCCGGCGGCTGACCCACTGGGGTGACGCCCAGACCCAGCTGCGCGGCTGGACGCCGGACGGCCGCCCGATCGCCACCACCGCCGTCGGGCAGGCCTCGCTGCGCCGCACCTGGGCCCACGCGGTGCCGCTGGACGGCGGCGAGCCGGAGCGGCTGCCGTACGGCCCGGTCGGCGGGCTGTCCTTCGAGCCGGGCGGCGACCGGGCGCTGCTGGTCTCGGCGTTCGGGGTCGAGCCGGCCTGGTGGAAGCGCTACCGGGGCGGGCGGACCGGCAGGCTCTGGATCGGCACGGACCGGTTCGACCGGATCCACGAGGAGCTGGACGGGAACATCGACTCGCCGCTCTGGGTCGGGGAGCCGGGCCGGTCCCGGATCGCCTTCCTCTCCGACCACGAGGGCGTCGGCACGCTCTGGTCCAGCCTCCCGGACGGCACCGACCTGCGCCGCCACTCCTCCTCCCCGGACGGCTTCTACGCCCGCAACGCCACCACCGACGGCACCCGGGTGGCCTGGCACGCCGCCGGCGACCTCTGGCTGCTGGAGGACCTGGCCGACGCCGAGCCGCGCCGCCTGGACGTCCGGCTCGCGGGCCCGCGCACCGGCCGCCGCCCGCGCCCGGTGCCGGCCGCGCACTGGCTGGAGACCGCCGCCCCCGACCGCACCGGCCGGGCCGGCGCCGTCGTGGTGCGCGGCACCGTGCACTGGCTGACCCACCGGGAGGGCCCGGCCCGCGTCCTGGACGAGACGCCGGGCGTCCGGGGCCGGCTCGCCCGGGTGGTGCCGGGCTCGGGCGAGGACGGCGGGCAGGGCGTGGTCTGGGTGACCGACGCCGAGGGCGAGGACGCGATCGAGTACGCGCCCGCCGTGCTCGGCACCGAGCGCCGCCGGCTGGCCGCGGGGAAGCTCGGCCGGGTCCGGACGCTGCTCGTCTCGCCGGACGGCAAGCAGCTGGCGGTCGGCGCGCACGACGGCCGGGTCCTGCTGGTCGCCCTGGCCGACGGCGTCGTCCACGAGCTGGCGCACAGCACCGACGGCGAGGTCAGCGGCCTGGCGTTCAGCCCCGACTCGGCCTGGCTGGCCTGGTCCCAGCCGGCCCTCGGACCGTGGTCGCTGCGCCAGATCGTGCTGGCCAACCTGACCACCCGGACGGTCTCCGAGGCCACCCCGCAACGGTTCATCGACACCTCGCCGGCCTTCACCGCGGACGGCCGCCACCTGGCGTTCCTCTCGGTGCGCAACTTCGACCCGGTCTACGACTCGCACGTCTTCGACCTGTCCTTCCCGAACGGCTGCCGCCCGTACCTGATCACGCTGGCCGCCGACACGCCGTCCCCGTTCGGGCCGCGGCTGGCGGGGCGGGCGGTCGGCGGCGAGGACGACGAGCCCAGGGGCAAGAAGGCGGACGGCGAGGAGGGCGCGGCCGACGCGCCGCCGGTCACCCGGGTCGACCTGGACGGCATCGCCGACCGGATCGTGCCGTTCCCGGTCGAGGGCGGCCGGTTCGGCACGCTGCGGGCCGCCAAGGACGGCGTGCTGTGGACGCGCGTCCCGCTCGTCGGCGAACTCGGCGACGAGGCGGCCTCGCTGGAGGACGAGCGGCCGCGCCCCGCGCTGGAGCGGTTCGACCTCCGCAAGCGCCGGGCCGAGCAGCTGGTGGACGGCCTGGACTCGTTCGCGGTGAGCGGCGACGGGACCCGGCTCGCCGTCCTGGACGAGGGCGAGCTGCGGATCGTGCCCGCCGACCACAAGGCCTCCGGCGAGGACGACGAGATCGACGTCGACCTCGCCCGGCTGCGGGTGACCGTCGACCCGGCCGCCGAGTGGCGGCAGATGTTCGACGAGAACGGCCGCCTGATGCGCGACAACTTCTGGCGCCCGGACCTCGACGGAGTGGACTGGGCCGGCGTGCTGGCCCGGTACCGGCCGCTGGTGGAGCGGATCGGCTCGCACGACGACCTGGTCGACCTGCTCTGGGAGGTGCACGGCGAGCTGGGCACCTCGCACGCCTACGTGCTGCCGCACGGCCTGCACACCGAGGCGGCCCGCCGGCAGGGCCTGCTGGGCGCCGACCTGGTCAAGGACGGCGACGCCTGGCGGATCGCCCGGATCCTGCCCGGCGAGTCCTCCGACCCGCGGGCCCGCTCGCCGCTGGCCGCGCCGGGCGCCGCGATCCGCCCCGGCGACGCCGTCCTGGCGGTCAACGGCCGCCCGGTCGACCCGGTGACCGGCCCGGCGCCGCTGCTGGCGGGCACCGCCGGGCAGCCGGTCGAGCTGACCGTGGCCGGCAAGGACGGCACCGACCGGCGCCACCCGGTGGTGGTCCCGCTCGCCGACGACGAGGCGCTGCGCTACCACGACTGGGTGACCGGCCGGCGGGCCGCCGTCCGGGAGCTGTCCGACGGGCGGCTCGGCTACCTGCACATCCCCGACATGCAGACCACCGGCTGGGCGCAGATCCACCGCGACCTGCGCTCGGAGATGGCCCGGGAGGGCGTGATCGTCGACATCCGGGGCAACCGGGGCGGCCACACCTCGCAGCTGGTGATCGAGAAGCTGGCCCGGCGGATCGTCGGCTGGGGCGTCGCCCGGGACGTCGCCAACCCGGCGCCCTACCCGGAGGACGCGCCGCGCGGGCCGGTCGTCGCGCTGGCCGACGAGTACTCCGGCTCGGACGGCGACATCGTCAACGCCGCCATCCAGGCGCTCGGCATCGGCCCGGTGGTCGGCACCCGCACCTGGGGCGGGGTGATCGGCATCGACAGCCGGTACTCGCTGGTGGACGGCACCCTGGTGACCCAGCCCAAGTACGCGTTCTGGTCCGAGCAGCGCGGCTGGGGCCTGGAGAACCACGGGGTCGACCCGGACGTCGAGGTGCCGATGCCGCCGCACGCGTGGGCGGCGGGGGAGGACCCGCAGCTCGCGGAGGGCGTCCGGATCGCCCTGGAGACGCTGGCGCTGACCCCGGCGAAGACGCCGCCGGAGCTGCCCTGGGCGTAGCGCCGGCCGGCGGGGCGGGAGGCCGGCCTCCCGCCCCGCCCGGGCCCCGGGCGGGGCGGGTACGATGCGGGGCTGTTCTCGATCAAGGTCGGCCCCGGGCCGGCCGGCCGCTCACGGGGGAGCACATGGCACAGGGGTACCCGCAGCCGCAGGCACCGGCGCAGTACGGGCCACCGCAGTACGGCGCGCCGCGGCAGGGCGTACCGCAGTACGGGCCACCGCAGTACGGACCGCCGCAGTACGGCGTACCGCAGTACGCCGCCGCCCCGTACCCGCCGCAGGCCCAGCCGTCGCCGCCCGCGGTGCCGCGCCCCCGGGAGGCGGGCAGCATCCGGCGGTTCCTCGCGGCGACCGCCGACGCCCTGGCCGCCGTCGCCGCCGGGTTCGCCGCCGCCAAGGCGGCGAGCGGCCCCGACGGCCCGGTCGGCACCTACTTCGGCACGCTGGCGGCCGTCTTCCTCGCCGCCTCGTTCACCAACCAGGTGCTGTTCACCCGCCTCACCGGCTTCAGCCTCGGCAAGGGCCTGCTGGCCCTCCGGTCGGTCCGCCGGGCGGACGCCGGCCGTCCGGGCACCTGGCGGCTGACCAAGCGCTGGCTGCTCGGCTTCGTGATCGTCGTGGTCGGGCTGCTCACCGAGGAGCCGGAGTCCGAGGGCACCGCCGTCGGGGTCCGCGTGGTCCGCCGCAAGCACCTGCGCGAGTACCAGCAGGCCGGGGCGCGGCTCGGCTAGCATGCCGCCGTACGCCCCGACCGGCACCGGCCCGACGCCCGGGCCCGGTTCCGCGCCAGACCCAGCCAGAACCCGACCGACAATCCGCGAGGAGACCCCGATGGCCGGCGAGCCGCAGCCCGACTGCCTGTTCTGCAAGATCGTGGCCGGCGAGATCCCGGCCACCGTGGTGCGCAAGACCGACCGGGTGCTCGCCTTCCGCGACATCGCCCCGAAGGCCCCGGTGCACGTGCTGGTCATCCCGCACGTCCACTACCCGAACGCCGCCGCGCTGGCCGACGCCGAGCCGGAGATCGCCGGCGAGCTGCTCGCCGAGGCGGGCCGGGTCGCCGCGGACGAGGGCATCGCGGACTACCGGCTGATCTTCAACACCGGGGCCGGTGCCGGGCAGACCGTCTTCCACGCCCACGTCCACGTGCTCGGCGGCATGTCGATGACCGAGCGCATGGTCTAGCCGCGTGTCGCAGCGCGAACTCGTCGTCCTCGGCACCGCGAGCCAGGTCCCGACCCGGCACCGGAACCACAACGGCTACCTGCTGCGCTGGGACGGCGAGGGGCTGCTCTTCGACCCGGGCGAGGGGACCCAGCGGCAGATGCTGCACGCCGGGGTCTCCGCCACCCAGCTCACCCGGATCGCCGTCACGCACTTCCACGGCGACCACAGCCTGGGCCTGGCCGGGGTGATCCAGCGGATCAACCTGGACCGCGTGCCGCACCCGGTCGACGTGTACTTCCCGGCTTCCGGCGAGGTCTACTTCGAGCGGCTGCGGCACGCCACCGCCTTCCACGAGACGGCCGTGCTGCGCCCCCGCCCGATCGAGGAGTCCGGGCCGCTGGCCGCGCCCGGCGCCCGGTTCGCGCTGGACGCCGTCCGGCTCTCCCACCCCGTCGAGTCCTTCGGCTACCGGCTGAGCGAGCCGGACGGCCGCCGGCTGGTGCCCGGGCTCCTCGCCGACCTGGGCATCTCCGGTCCGGACGTCGGCCGGCTCCAGCAGCGGGGCGCGATCGAGGCGGACGGCCGCCGGGTCACCCTGGAGGAGGTCAGCGAGCCCCGGCCCGGCCAGCGGTTCGCCTTCGTGATGGACACCCGGCTCTGCGAGGGCGTGCACGAGCTGGCCGAGGGCGCGGACCTGCTGGTCATCGAGGCGACCTTCACCGACGCCGACGGGCGGCTGGCCGAGGAGCACGGCCACCTCACCGCCGGCCAGGCGGGCAAGGTCGCCGCGGAGGCCGGTGCGCGGACCCTGGTGCTGACCCACTTCTCCCAGCGCTACCCGGACCTCGGGCAGCACCTCGCCGACGCCCGCAAGCACTTCGACGGCCCGATCGTGCTTGCCGAGGACCTGGCGCGGGTACCAGTACCGCCCCGGCACCGCGCGTGAAGGGCCGCGCGGACCGGCAGTGCCGCGACGCCGGTCGCGGTGGTGCTGCGAGCGGCCCGTGAACAGCTCGGAAAACCGCTCGCGCCGCCTCCCGATCTGCCGGAGCATCGTCGGGTGCGGCCCCGCCGCCCGCCGCGGCGATCACGTGCGCGGCGTACCCTGGTGCCCCGGAGAGACCGAGCGGCACCGACGAGACACGGATGGGATGAGGCAGGCCCCAGCGCCGACCTATGAGTGACACATCGCAGACCCGTACCAACGGACAGTCGCGCCCCGAACCGGCGGACGACGGCGGCTCCACCAGCGCCCGGATCGTCATCCCCGAGAAGCATCCGATGGTCACCCTGCTCGGCACCGCGGACTCGCTGCTGCGCGTGATCGAGCGGGGCTTCCCCGCCGCCGACATCCACGTCCGCGGCAACGAGGTGACCGCCACCGGGGAGCGCGCCGAGGTCGCCCTCGTCCAGCGGCTCTTCACCGAGATGATGCTGGTGCTGCGCACCGGCCAACCCCTGACGGAGGACGCCGTGGAGCGCTCCATCGCCATGATCCGGAGCGCCGCGGACGACCCGGACAGCCCGGCACCGTCGCAGGTGTTCACCGCGAACATCCTGTCCAACCGGGGCCGGACCATCCGCCCCAAGACCCTCAACCAGCAGCGCTACGTCGACGCGATCGACAAGCACACCATCGTCTTCGGGCTCGGCCCGGCCGGCACCGGCAAGACCTACCTCGCGATGGCCAAGGCCGTCCAGGCCCTCCAGGCCAAGGAGGTCAACCGGATCATCCTGACCCGTCCGGCCGTCGAGGCGGGGGAGCGGCTGGGCTTCCTGCCCGGCACCCTCTACGAGAAGATCGACCCGTACCTGCGCCCGCTGTACGACGCGCTGCACGACATGATGGACCCGGACTCCATCCCGCGCCTGATGGCCGCCGGGACCATCGAGGTCGCCCCGCTCGCCTACATGCGCGGCCGCACCCTCAACGACGCCTTCATCATCCTGGACGAGGCCCAGAACACCTCGCCCGAGCAGATGAAGATGTTCCTCACCCGCCTCGGGTTCAACTCCCGGGTGGTCGTCACCGGCGACACCAGCCAGATCGACCTCCCGGGCGGCACCCGCAGCGGCCTCAAGGTCGTCCAGGAGATCCTGGCCGACGTGCCCGACATCCACTTCTCCGTCCTCACCAGCACCGACGTGGTCCGCCACAAGCTGGTCGGCCGGATCGTGGACGCGTACGAGCGCTGGGACGCCCGGCAGGAGGCCGAGGAGCGCCCGCTCCCGGCCAAGCAGGCCCAGCGGCGCGGCTCGCGCGCACCCCGACAGTCCCATCGCACCGAAAGCTGAGTAACCAGCCCGTCATGTCGATCGACATCGCCAACGAGTCCGGTTGGGACGCCGATGAGGAAGCCATCCTCGACGTCGCCCGCTACGCACTGGACAAGATGCGGATCCACCCGCAGTCCGAACTGTCCGTGATCCTGGTGGACGGTGCGGCGATGGAGGAGCTGCACATCCAGTGGATGGACCTCCCCGGCCCGACCGACGTGATGTCGTTCCCGATGGACGAGCTGCGGCCGGGCAAGGAGGGCGAGGAGCTGCCGCAGGGGCTGCTCGGCGACATCGTGCTCTGCCCCGAGGTCGCCGAGCAGCAGGGCAAGGCGGCCCCGTCCAAGCACTCGATGGACGAGGAGCTGCAGCTGCTCACCGTCCACGGCGTGCTGCACGTGCTCGGGTACGACCACGAGGAGCCGGACGAGGAGGAGGAGATGTTCGGCCTCCAGAAGGCGATCCTCGACGGCTGGCGGGCCGGGCGCGGCCTCGGCGGCATCTCGCCGGCCCCCACCACCCACTGAGCGCGGAGCCCGAACCCCTGTGAGTGGTGAGAGTACGAGTTTCATCCTCGGCGCCGTGCTGCTGGTCGTGCTCGGCTGGCTGGCGGCCTGCGCCGAGGCGGGCATCTCCCGGGTCTCCCGGTTCCGCGCGGAGGAGGCCGTCCGGTCCGGCCGGAAGGGCTCGGCCCGGCTGCTGGCCCTGGCCTCCGACCCGATCCGCTACCTCAACCTGGCCACCCTGATCCGGGTCGCCAGCGAGATGGCGGCGGCCGTCCTGGTCACCGTGGTCTGCGTCCGCAGCCTGGACTCGACCTGGCAGGCCGTGCTGCTGGCGTTCGGTGTGATGGTGCTGGTGTCGTTCGTGGCGGTCGGCGTCTCGCCGCGCACGATCGGGCGCCAGCACCCGCTCTCCACCGCGACCGCCGCCTCCTTCGTGCTGCTGCCGCTGGCCCGGATCCTCGGCCCGATCCCGCGGCTGCTGATCCTGCTCGGCAACGCGCTCACCCCCGGCAAGGGGTACAAGGAGGGCCCGTTCGCCTCCGAGGCGGAGCTGCGGGCCCTGGTCGACCTCGCGGAGAAGAACGACGTCATCGAGGACGAGGAGCGCCGGATGGTGCACTCGGTCTTCGAGCTGGGCGACACCATCGTCCGCGAGGTGATGGTGCCGCGGACCGACCTGGTGATGATCGAGCGGCACAAGACCGTCCGGCAGGCGCTCACCCTGGCGCTGCGCTCGGGCTTCTCGCGGATCCCGGTGGTCGGCGACAACGAGGACGACGTGGTCGGCATCGTCTACCTCAAGGACCTGGTGCGGCGCACCCACATCAACCGGGACTCCGAGTCCGACGAGGTCGGCGCGGTGCTGCGGCCGGCGGTGTTCGTGCCGGACTCCAAGCCGGCCGCCGACCTGCTGCGCGAGATGCAGCAGATGCGCTCGCACGTGGCGATCGTGATCGACGAGTACGGCGGCACCGCCGGCCTGGTCACCATCGAGGACATCCTGGAGGAGATCGTCGGTGAGATCACCGACGAGTACGACCGGGAGATCGCGCCGGTCGAGGACCTCGGGGACGGCTCGTACCGGATCACGGCGCGGCTGCTGGTCGAGGACCTGGGCGAGCTGTTCGGGATCGAGCTGGAGGACGAGGACGTCGAGACCGTGGGCGGGCTGCTGGCCAAGCACCTGGGCCGGGTGCCGATCCCCGGTTCGTCCTGCGAGATCCCGCTGCCGGAGGAGGTCCCGGGCGGGCTGACCGCGATCCGGCTGACCGCGGAGAGCTCGGCCGGCCGCCGCAACCGGATCGGCTCCGTGGTGGCCGCGCCGGTCCGGACGGAGGCCGGGGCGGCCCGGACCGGCGGCGAGTAGCGCTCCCGCCCGGCGGGGGCGACGATGTTGGTATGACTCACCAACTTCGCGCGGAGCACGGCCCGCAGGGGACGGCGGGCGGGGTCAAGGTCTGGCACGTGGTGCGGGACGGTGATCCGGCCACGGCCCTGTGCGGCCGGACCATGCCCGCGGACGCCGAGACACGGCCGGAGCAGGAGTGGGGGACCGGGCTCCGGTGCTGCCAGCAGTGCGGCTCGCTGTACATGCACGAGGTGCCGCACATGCAGGGAAGCCACCCCTACAGCTAGGCGGAGGTCGCCATGAAGCTGCAAGACGAACTGCCCGTCGACCACAAACTGCTGCTGGTCTGGCGGATCGGTGCGGGGCTCGGCGGGATCTTCCTGATCGTGTTCGGCTGCCTCGGGCTGGCCGACCACCCGGGCTTCCTGTCCACCAGCGGGAGCGACATCGCGGGGATGTCGACCAACGGGGCGCTGAGCATCCTCTCCATCGTGGTGGGCGCGATCCTGGTGGCCGGTGCGGTCATCGGTGGCAACTTCGCCTCGAACCTGAACATGGTGGTCGGCGTGCTGTTCGTGCTCTCCGGCTTCTACGGGCTGACGGTGCTGGGGCGGCCGGACGCCAACATCCTGAACTTCCGGATGTCCAACGTGCTGTTCGCGTTCGTCTTCGGGCTGGTGATCACGACCTTCGGCATGTACGGCCGGGTCAGCAGCCACCTGCCCCACGACAACCCGTACTGGCGCAAGCGGGCCGAGGACGAGGAGCCGATGCCGTCCGGTCCCAAGACCTTCGTGAAGGTCATGCGGCCGGGTCCGCCGAACCCGATCGGGCACTGATCCGGGGCCGGTGACGGGCGCCTATGCTCCTGGGCATGAGTGACATCGTCGAACTCGACCCCGAAGACAAGAAGATCATCACCCTGGCCCGCTCCGCCCGCGCCCGCAACGGCGTCCCGGAGGGGGCCGCGGTGCGTGACGAGACCGGCCGGACGTACGTGGCCGGGACGGTCGCGCTGGAGTCGCTGCGGCTCAGCGCGGTGCAGACGGCGGTGGCGATGGCGGTGGCCAGCGGTGCGAAGTCGCTGGAGGCCGCGGCCGTGGTGAGCGAGGCGGAGGAGCCCTCCGAGGCCGATCTGGCGGCCGTCCGGGACCTCGGGGGCGCCGGGACGCCGCTGCTGCTGGCGGGGCCGGACGGGGTGCTGCGGGCCTCGGTCGGGGCCCGCTGAGCGGCTTCGCCGGGGCGGCCCGCGAAGGCGGCACGTGGTGCGCCGGGCGCCCGGGGGCGGACACCCCGGGCGCTCTGTCGTACCGGCTCGGCAGATAATCTCACCGGGGGGAGTTGCTGCGGTGAGGGGGCTGGGCGATGGGGCCGTTCGCGTTCTTCGCGGGACTGCTGCTGGGCGTGATGGGGATGGGCAAATGGCAGGAGACCGGCTCGCCGTTCTGGCTCTGGGGCTCGGTCTCGTTCCTGGTGATCGTGCTGGTCTGGGGCCTCGCCTCGGTCCTCGGCGGCGGCAAGAAGTGACCGCTCCGGGCGGCCCGGTCCGTCGCGCTCCCCGTGATCAGGGAGAATGGGGCGCATGAGTGCCCCTTCCTCCTCGTACCGCTCCGGCTTCGCGTGCTTCGTCGGCCGGCCCAACGCGGGCAAGTCGACCCTGACCAACGCCCTGGTGGGGACGAAGGTCGCGATCACCTCCGACCGTCCGCAGACCACCCGGCACACCGTGCGCGGCATCGTGCACCGCCCGGACGCCCAGCTCGTGCTGGTCGACACCCCCGGCCTGCACAAGCCGCGCACCCTGCTCGGCGAGCGGCTCAACGACCTGGTCCGCTCCACCTGGGCCGAGGTCGACGTGATCGGCTTCTGCCTGCCCGCCGACCAGAAGCTCGGCCCCGGCGACAAGTTCATCGCCAAGGAACTCGCCGAGATCAAGAAGACCCCCAAGGTGGCCATCGTCACCAAGACCGACCTGGTCGACTCCAAGCGGCTCGCCGAGCAGCTGATCGCCGTCCACCAGCTCGGTGTCGAGCTGGGCATCGAGTGGGCCGAGATCATCCCGGTGTCCGCCGTGGGCGACAAGCAGGTCGAGCTGGTCGCCGAGCTGATCACCAAGCTGCTCCCCGAGGGCATGCCGCTCTACCCGGACGGCGACCTCACCGACGAGCCCGAGCAGATCATGGTCGCCGAGCTGATCCGCGAGGCCGCGCTGGAGGGCGTCCGGGACGAGCTGCCGCACTCGCTGGCGGTCGTCGTCGAGGAGATGCTGCCGCGCGAGGGCCGCCCGGCGGACCGCCCGCTGCTCGACATCCACGCCAACGTCTACATCGAGCGGCAGAGCCAGAAGGCGATCGTGATCGGGGCCAAGGGCGCCCGGCTCAAGCACGTCGGCACCACCGCCCGCAAGCACATCGAGGCGCTGCTCGGCACGCCGGTCTTCCTGGACCTGCACGTCAAGGTCGCCAAGGACTGGCAGCGGGACCCGAAGCAGCTCCGTAAGCTGGGCTTCTGAGCAGTCCGGACGACAGGGGGCCGGACCGGGTGACAGGGGGGCCGGAATGAAGCTGCACACCCACGAGTGGGGCACCGGCGACCGGCTCGCGCTGCTGGTCCACGGGATCATGTCCGACCACCGCACCTGGCGGACGGTCGGTCCCGCGCTGGCCGGGCTCGGCTACCGGGTGATCGCCGTGGACCTGCGGGGCCACGGCGCCAGCCCGCGCGGCGAGGGCGCCACCCCGGCCGACCGGTACGGCCCCGACCGGCTGGCCGAGGACCTGGTGGACACCCTGCCGGCCGGGGCGGACCTCGCCGTCGGCCACTCGCTCGGAGGGCTGGCCCTGCTGCGGGCGGTCGACCGGCTCAAGCCCGCCCGGGCGGTCTACTCCGACCCGGCCTGGTGCTTCGCCCAGGCCGACCTGTTCGACCCGGTCGTCTTCACCCACTTCAAGCAGGCCACCCGGGAGCAGATAGCCGCGCTCGCGCCGCGCTGGGACGCGGTCGACGTGGACGTCGAGGTGGCCACCCTGGCCGCCTGGGACCCGGACAGCGCGCTCGGCCTCGCCGACTTCTACGGGACGGCCGTCCTGCCCGGCGCCCCCGCGGTACCCTCGCTCGTCCAGCTGCCCGAACGGAGCTTCCTGATCGGGCCCGAGGACGCCGAGCGGCTGCGCGGCGCCGGGTACGAGCTCCGCACGGTGGCCGGCGCCGGGCACACCATCCACCGGGACGACCTCGCGGGCTTCCTGGCCTCGCTCGACGGCTGGGTCTGAGCCGCCGGCTGGGTCTGAGCCGCAGACCGGGTCCGAGCCGCCGACGGGGGCGCCTGCCGTGCGGGCGCGCGCGCCGGTGCCCGGACGGGGCTACGCGCCCTCGCGCAGCACCAGGGAGACCAGCTCGCGCTGCGACTCGGTGAGCTTCGGGTCCGCGCAGTGCACCGTCCGCCCGTCGACGGTGATCTCGTAGTGGAAGCCGTCCGGTACGCCGTACGAGGGGGACCGCAGCCCGCCCGCGACGGCCTCGCGGGCGAGCGCGTGCACATGCGGGGCGTCCGCCCGCTCGGTGGTGTCGAGCTCCGCGTGGCGGACGAGTCCCGCGAAGCCGCCGGTCCGGGTCACCTGGATGCGCATGGTGTCCATGGTGCTACCAGGAGAAGCCGTTTGCCGGGGTTTTCCCGGACCTTGACTTAAGCGCGGCTCAACCCGGGCTGATGCCCACCTTCGCCCAGGCCGCGGTCACGGTGTCGGCCACCTCCGGTTCCGGGTAGCGGGCCCGGGCGGCGGCCACGGTGGCCCGGGCGAAGGCGGTGAAGTCGGCGTCGGCGGGCAGCCGGCGGCCGGTCAGCGCGTCGTACCAGATCCTTCCCGCGCGCTCCCAGGCCGGGCCGCCGAGCGCGGTGGCCAGCAGGTAGAAGGCGTGGTTGGGGATGCCCGAGTTGATGTGCACGCCGCCGTTGTCCTGGGCGGTGTGCACGTAGTCGCGCAGGTGGGCGGGTTGCGGGTCCTTGCCGAGCCGGGGGTCGTCGTAGGCGGTGCCGGGCGCCTTCATCGAGCGCAGCGCGACCCCCTGCACGCCGGGGGCGAGCAGTCCGGCGCCGATCAGCCAGTCCGCGTCGGCGGCGTCCTGGCGCAGTCCGTACTGCTTGACCAGCGAGCCGAAGACGTCCGAGACCGACTCGTTGAGCGCGCCGGACTGCCCCCGGTACTCCAGACCGGCGGTGAACTGCGTGACACCGTGGGCGAGTTCGTGGCCGATGACGTCGATGCAGGCGGTGAAGTCGCCGAACACCTCGCCGTCGCCGTCGCCGAAGACCATCCGGTGGCCGTCCCAGAAGGCGTTGTCGTAGTCCCGGCCGTAGTGCACGGTGGCGTCGAGGCGCAGGCCCTGGTCGTCGATGGAGTGCCGCCCGTACACGTCGGAGAACAGCGCGTAGGTGGCGCCGAGCCCGTCGTAGGCGTGGTTGACGGACTGGTCGGAGAGGGGGGCCTCGCCCTCCCGGCGGACGGTCCGGCCGGGCAGGCGTTCGCGGTGCCCGGCGTCCGAGATCACCCGCTCCAGGCGGTCGGCGGCGGGCTGTCGTGGAACGGCGGTGAGCCGCGTGGCGCGGTGCACGGCGTCCAGGGCGAGGGAGCGGGCGGCGGGCGCGTGACCGTCATCGGAGAGGCGGTCCAGGACGTACGGCGGAACGATCGCACAGAGCGGCGGTTCGGCTGTCATGTGGCCAAGAGTGAGGCATCGATGACGTGTTGTCACCGGCGCGGACGGAACCGTGCGCCGTCTCAAGGGGTGGAATGTCAGCCCGGCTCACTTCGGGGGCGCGCGGCCCTGGGTTACGCTGGGGACCATCATGCGCATTGGGCTGCTTCTTCTTAGCTGCCGCGTCGAGGGCCTGTAGTCCACCAGGGCCGGCTCCCTCGCCGCGGGGACTGTGCTGCGCGCGTAATCGGGCGATCCAATGGCGGGTCGCGAGCGGCAGCAGGCCGGCCGAGTCGGGTGACCACCCCACCCCGACCAGCCCCGCATCACAGGAAGCCGAGACTCACCTCCATGACCGAGCAGAGCTCCGCCGCGTCCGTCCCCGGCGCCCGTGCCTTCGTCGACCGCCCCACCCCGATCACCTCCGCGTCCGTACGCCAGCAGCCGTCCGGCATGCGGCACGGCCGCTACCTGCCGTTCGGCACCGTCGACCTGCCGGACCGCACCTGGCCGTCGAAGGTGATCAGCAAGGCGCCGCGCTGGCTCTCCACCGACCTGCGGGACGGCAACCAGGCGCTGATCGACCCGATGTCCCCGGCCCGCAAGCGGCAGATGTTCGACCTGCTGGTCGGGATGGGCTACAAGGAGATCGAGGTCGGCTTCCCCTCCTCCGGGGCCACCGACCACGCGTTCGTCCGCTCGCTGATCGAGGAGGGGGCGATCCCCGAGGACGTCACCATCTCGGTGCTGACGCAGGCCCGCGAGGAGCTGATCGAGAAGACCGTCGAGTCGCTGGTCGGGGCCCCGCGGGCGACCGTCCACCTGTACAACGCGACCGCGCCGCTGTTCCGCCGGGTGGTGTTCCGCAACGACCGGGCGGCCACCAAGGCGATCGCGACCGACGGCACCCGGCTGGTGATGGAGTACGCCGAGAAGCTGCTGGGCGAGGAGACCGTCTTCGGCTACCAGTACTCGCCGGAGATCTTCGTCGACACCGAGCTGGACTTCGCGCTGGAGGTCTGCGAGGCGGTCATGGACGTCTGGCAGCCCGGCGAGGGCCGCGAGATCATCCTGAACCTGCCGGCCACCATCGAGCGGGCCACCCCGAACGTCCAGGCCGACCAGTTCGAGTGGATGTCGCGCAACCTGTCGCGGCGCGAGTTCGTCTGCCTGTCGGTGCACCCGCACAACGACCGGGGCACCGCCGTCGCCTCCGCCGAACTGGCCTACATGGCCGGCGCCGACCGGATCGAGGGCTGCCTGTTCGGGCAGGGCGAGCGGACCGGCAACGTCGACCTGGTCACCCTGGGCATGAACCTGTTCTCGCAGGGCATCGACCCCGAGATCGACTTCTCCGACATCGACGAGGTCCGCCGCACCGCCGAGTACTGCAACCAGATGGAGGTGCACCCGCGCCACCCGTACGCCGGCGACCTGGTGTACACCTCCTTCTCCGGCTCGCACCAGGACGCCATCAAGAAGGGCTTCGACGCCCTGGAGGCGGACGCCAGGGCGGCCGGCGTGCCGGTCGAGGAGCACACCTGGGGCGTGCCGTACCTGCCGATCGACCCGAAGGACGTCGGCCGCACCTACGAGGCGGTCATCCGGGTCAACAGCCAGTCCGGCAAGGGCGGCGTCGCGTACGTCCTGAAGAACGACCACAAGCTGGACCTGCCGCGCCGGATGCAGATCGAGTTCTCCCGGATCATCCAGGCCAAGACCGACGCCGAGGGCGGCGAGGTCACCCCGGCCGCGATCTGGGCGGTCTTCGAGGACGAGTACCTGCCGACCACGGCCAACCCGTGGGGCCGGATCTCGCTGAGCGGCTCGCGCACCCTGACCACCGAGGACGGCCGGGACGCGCTGACCTCCGAGGCCGTGGTGGACGGCGTGCCGGTCGTCCTGTCCGGTACCGGCAACGGCCCGGTCTCCGCGTTCGCGGACGCGCTGGGCCGGATCGGCGTGGACGTCCGGGTGCTGGACTACGCCGAGCACGCGCTGAGCGAGGGCGGTGACGCCCAGGCCGCCGCGTACGTCGAGTGCGCGGTGGACGGCCGGGTGCTGTGGGGCGTGGGCATCGACGGCAACACCGTGCTGGCCTCGCTGAAGGCGATGATCAGCGCCGTCAACCGGGCGCAGCGAGGGTAGTTCGTACGAGTGGTAGTGGCCGGGCCGTCCCGCGGGGCGGCCCGGCGGCGTTTCCGGAGGCCGGGGCGGGGAGGCGGGCGGCCCCGGCGCGGAAGCTGTGGCCTGCGCCACATTTTTTCGGTGATCGAGCCGTTCGAGGTACTGACACGTGTCGGCAACCGTGGCAACATCGTCCCACCGGTAAGCCGGGTCGGTGGGACGGCCCGGTGGCCGGTCGCGTGACCTGCCCATTGTTGTGCAGGCCGCCTGCCATGTCTGGGGAGTGGCGCCGTGACAGGGATGTGGGGTGTTCGCCCGCGGTGGCGGACTGACGTTCTCGGTGACTTCTTCTGCCCGGGCTGCGGCGGAGACCGCAACTACCGCCGGCAGCACGGCCGGCGGTGGCTGCGGTTGCTGGGCACCCCGGTGTTTCCGCTCGGCCCGGTGGTCGGCAGTGTGCAGTGCACCAGCTGCCACGGCCGGTTCGGGGTGGAGAGCCTGGAACAGCCCACCTGCGTACGTCTGGGCGGGATGCTGCGCGACGCGCAGTACACCGTCGCGCTCGCCGTGCTGGCGGCCGGCGGCACCGCGCACCGCGCGGCCCGCGAGGCGGCCTGCGCGGCCGTCCGGGACGCCGGCTTCGAGGACTGCGGCGAGGCCCAGGTGCTGGCCGCCCTCGCCGCGCTCTCCGGCCTCGGGGGCGAGCTCTACGACGCCCACGGCATGGCCGGCGGACTGGCCGTGGAGCTGCACGCGGCACTCGAACCGCTCGCCCCGCACCTGGCCCACCAGGGCCGCGAACGACTGCTGCTCCAGGGGGCGGCGATCGCGCTGGCCGACGGCCGGTACCGGCCGCAGGAGCGGGACGCGCTGGCCGCCGTCGGGCGATGTCTGGACCTGCCGCAGGCACGGGTCGGGGCGCTGCTGGAGGCGGCGACCCGCACCTCGCACTAGGCCCGCCAGGTCCCGCCCCGTTTCCGTTCCCTGACCCCGTTCCGACCCGTTCCCGTTCCGTCCTCTCCTCCCTTCCGTCCTCCAGTTCGTTCCGTCTCCGCTCCGCGCCTCCCGCCGGAGCCTCCTGTCGGCGTCTCCCGGAGGCGCCTCCCGTCGGCCCGTGAGGAAGACCCCCGGCCGACCCCCGGACCCCCACAAACGGGCCCTACCCCCCTCCGGGGCCCGCCGTGACCCGCACCGATCGGGCGTCCCCCCACGGCCCCGGTGCGGGCACACGGCTGCCCCCGCCGGTGGGGGACAATGGTGGGATGTCCACACTGTTCGACGGCCGCGGCGAGGCGGTGGCATGAGCCTGTTCCGGGACGACGGCGTGGTGCTCCGGGCGCAGAAGCTCGGCGAGGCCGACCGGATCATCACCCTGCTCACCCGCCACCACGGCAAGGTGCGCGCGGTGGCGCGCGGGGTGCGCAAGACCAAGTCCAAGTTCGGCGCGCGCCTGGAGCCGTTCTCGCACGTGGACGTGCAGTTCTTCAGCCGCGGGAGTGAGCTGATCGGCCGCGGGTTGCCGCTCTGCACCCAGGTGGAGACCATCGCCCCGTACGGCGGCTCGATCGTCACCGACTACGGCCGTTACACCGCCGGCACCGCCATGCTGGAGACGGCGGAACGGTTCGCCGAGAACGAGGGCCAGCCGGCCGTCCAGCAGTACCTCCTCCTGGTCGGCGGACTGCGCACGCTGGCCGCCGGCGTGCACGAGTCGCACCTGGTGCTGGACGCCTTCCTGCTGCGCTCGCTGGCGGTCAACGGGTACGGTGCGACCTTCGACGACTGCGCCAAATGCGGCCTGGAGGGCCCCAACCGGTTCTTCTCGCTCCAGGCGGGCGGGGTGCTCTGTCCGGACTGCCGAGTGCCCGGATGTGCCGTACCCTCCCCTGAGACACTGGTACTGCTCGGGGCGCTGCTGTCAGGGGACTGGCAGACGGCCGACGCCTGCGAGCCGAGGTACTGGCGGGAGGGCAGCGGCCTGGTCGCGGCCTATCTGCAGTGGCACCTGGAGCGGGGCATCCGCTCGATGAGATACGTGGAGAAGTGAGCACATGGCAGCGCGACGGCTCTTCGGCGGCGGCAAGCAGAGGGAGTACCTCCCCCCGACCCCGCACCCCAGCGGCGCCCGGCCCCCGAAGATCCCCGGCGAGCTGGTACCCGACCACGTGGCGATCGTCATGGACGGCAACGGCCGCTGGGCCAAGGATCGGGGACTGCCGCGCACCGAGGGACACAAGGTCGGCGAGTCGGTGGTGCTCGACGTCCTCAGGGGCGCGATCGAGCTCGGCGTGAAGAACATCTCGCTGTACGCGTTCTCCACCGAGAACTGGAAGCGCTCGCCCGACGAGGTGAAGTTCCTGATGAACTTCAACCGGGACGTCATCCACCGCCGCCGGGACGAGATGGACGCGATGGGCGTGCGGGTCCGCTGGGCCGGCCGGATGCCGAAGCTCTGGAAGAGCGTCGTCCAGGAGCTCCAGGTCGCCGAGGAGCAGACCAAGGACAACGACGCCGTCACGCTGTACATGTGCGTCAACTACGGCGGCCGGGCCGAGATCGCGGACGCCGCGGCGGCCCTCGCGGCCGACGTCGCGGCGGGGAAGCTGGACCCGAAGAAGGTCAACGAGAAGACCCTCGCCAAGTACATGTACCACCCGGACATGCCGGACGTGGACCTCTTCCTGCGCCCGAGCGGCGAGCAGCGGACGTCGAACTTCCTGCTCTGGCAGTCGGCGTACGCCGAGTTCGTGTTCCAGGACGTGCTCTGGCCGGACTTCGACCGCCGGGACCTCTGGCGGGCCTGCGAGCAGTACGCGATGCGCGACCGCCGGTTCGGCGGGGCGGTGCCGAACGAGGTCCAGGCCGGGCCCGAGGTGCCGGCACAGCGCTGAGCCCGCGGGCACGGCGAGGGTGTGCGGAAGGGCCCGTGGGAAGCCTCCCACGGGCCCTTCGGCGTAAGCCGGTTCAGGCCTTCTTGGCGCACTCCGCGCAGGTGCCGAAGATCTCCAGGGTGTGCGCGATGTCGCTGAACCCGTGCTCGGCGGCGACCGAGTTGGCCCAGCGCTCCACCGCCGGGCCCTCGACCTCGACGGTGGCGCCGCACTGCCGGCAGACCAGGTGGTGGTGGTGTCCGCTGCTGCACCGGCGGTACACGGCCTCGCCGTCGGCGGTGCGCAGGACGTCGACCTCGCCGGCGTCGGCGAGCGACTGCAGGGTCCGGTAGACGGTGGTCAGGCCGACCGAGTCCCCCCGGTGCTTGAGCATGTCGTGGAGCTCCTGCGCGCTGCGGAAGTCCTCGATCTCGTCCAGGGCCGCCGAGACGGCGGCGCGCTGCCGGGTCGAGCGGGCACGCGGCGACGGGCCTGCGGTGGTCACCGTGGGTCCTCCTGGGGTGGTGGGCGTCTCGCACCTCATTGTGCCAGCCCCGCACTCGGCGTCGGAGCGGTCGCGTCGGACCGGTCCGGGCCGGGCAGTTGGACGTCGCAGACCTGCGGCCCCGTGTCGGGGGTGTTCCGGTGCCTGCGCCGGGCCAGCGGTGCGGCGACCGCGCTGAACACCGCGAACACGGCGATGGCGAGCAGCACGATGGCCGGGCCGGAGGGCACGTCCAGGTGGTAGGAGCCGGTGACGCCGGCCAGTGCGACGAGCACGCCGACCGCGATCGAGCCGGCCTGGGTGGCGGCGAACGACCGGGTGAGCTGCTGGGCCGCGACCACCGGGACCACCATCAGCGCGCTGACCAGCAGCAGGCCGACCACCCGCATGGCGACGGTGACGGTGACCGCCGCCATCACGGCGAGCAGCAGGTTGAGGAACCGCACCGGCACGCCGGTGACCTTGGCGAAGTCCTCGTCCTGGCAGATCGCGAAGAGCTGGCGGCGCAGGCCGAGGGTGACGGCGATGACGACGGCGCCGAGCGCGGCGATGGTGGCCAGGTCGGAGGGGGAGACGGTCAGGATGGAACCCCAGAGGTAGCTCTCCAGCGAGCCGGCCCCGGCCTGGGCGGACTTCGAGACGAGCAGCTTGCCGCAGGCCATGCCGCCGTAGAAGAGCATCGCGAGGGCGATGTCGCCGCGCTGGTTGCCGCGCGAGCGGACCAGTTCCATGGTGACGGCGCCGAGCACGCAGACCAGCACGGCCATCCAGACCGGGCTGGTGTTGAAGATGAAGCCGAGGCCGACGCCCGTCATCGCGACGTGCCCCATGCCGTCGCCGAGCAGGGCCTGGCGGCGCTGGACGAGGTAGATGCCGACGGCGGGCGCGGTGACGCCGACCAGGACGGCGGCGAGCAGCGCCCGCTGCATGAAGTCGTAACTGAGCATCTCGGTCATGCCAGCAGTCCCCGGGTGTGGTGAAGATCGGCGTGCGGGTGGACGTGGTCGTGGCCGGGCAGGGCGTGCAGGCCGGTGTTGGGGACGGGCGGGCCGTCGTGCGCGACGCAGCCGTCGCGGAGCACCACCGCGCGGTCGATCAGCGGCTCCAGCGGCCCGAGTTCGTGCAGCACCAGCAGGACGGCGGCGCCGCGGGCAACCTCGGTGCGGAGGGTGTCGGCGAGCACCTGCTGGCTGGCGGCGTCCACCCCGGCCATCGGCTCGTCCATGATCAGCAGGTCGGGGGTGCCGGCCAGGGCGCGGGCGATCAGCACCCGCTGCTGCTGGCCGCCGGAGAGGTCGGCGACGCCGTCGCCGGCCCGGTCCAGCATGCCGACGGCGGCCAGGGCGCGGTCGACGGCGATGCGGTCCTGGCGGCGGAACGGCAGCAGCCGGTGCAGCGGCAGCCGTCCGGTGGAGACGACCTCGCGGACGGTGGCCGGGACGCCGGAGGCGGCGGTGGTGCGCTGCGGCACGTACCCGATCCGGTGCCAGGAGCGGAACCGGGCGAGCGGGGTGCCGAACAGCTCCAGCCCGCCGCGCTCCAGCGGGACGGCGCCGGTGACGGCCTTGACGGTGGTGGACTTGCCGGAGCCGTTGGCGCCGAGCAGCGCGACGACCTCACCGGGGCGGACGGTGAGGTCGACGCCGCGCAGCACCGGCCGGCCGCCGCGCGAGGCGACGGCGTCGTGCAGGCGGACGGCCGGGGGTGTCGGGGAGGTCATGGCGTGGTGTCGTCCCGTCAGCTGGTGGCGCTGGTGCCGGTGGCACCGGCGGTTCCGGTGGTGCCGGCGGTCGCGCCGAGGGCGGCCTGGAGGTTGGTGAGGTTCTGCTTCATGACCGTGAGGTAGGTGTCCTTGGCCGGGTCCTTGACGCCCTCCAGCGGGTCCAGGACGGCGGTCTTGAGGCCGAGGTCCTTGGCGACGGTGTCGGCGAGCTTGGGGCTGACCAGGGTCTCGAAGAAGATCGTGGTGACGCCGTTCTCCTTGGCGGCCTTCTGCACGTCGGCGAGGCGGGCCGGGGTGGGCTCGGACTCCGGGTCGACGCCGTTGATGGCGACCTGGGTGAGGCCGTAGTGCTCGGCGAGGTAGCCGAAGGCGGCGTGGCTGGTGACGAAGGTGCGGGTCCTGGCGTCCTTCAGCCCGTCCCGGAACTCCTGGTCCAGGGTGGTGAGCCTGCCGACCAGCTCGTCGGTGTTCTTCTGGTAATCGGCGGCGTGCGCCGGGTCGGCCTTGGCCAGTTCGGCGCCGACGCTCTTGGCGACCGCCGCGTAGCGGGTCGGGTCGAGCCAGATGTGCGGGTCGCCCGCGGCCTCGTCGTGGTCGTGGCCGTCGCCCTCGGAGTGGCCCTCCGCCAGGTGGTGGTCCTCCAGCGGGCTGGCGGCGGTGGCGTCGACCTTGTGCTTGGCGCCGGAGTCGGCGACCGCCTTGTCGACGGTGGGCTGGAGGCCCTTGAGGTAGACGACCGCGTCGGCCTTCTTGACGTTCGCGACCTGCTTGGCGGTGAGCTCCAGGTCGTGGGGCTCGACGCCGGCGGCGGTGAGGCCGGTGACCTTGACGTGCTCGCCGCCGATCTGGGTGGCGAGGAACTCCATCGGATAGAAGGAGGCGACGACGTTCAGCTTGCCGTCCGCGCCCTGGGCGCTGCCGCCGCTGCCGCAGGCCGTCAGGGCGAGGGCGGCGGTGAGGGCGGTGGCGGTCAGGGCTATGGCACTGCGAGTACGTCGTCGGATCATCATGACAACCATTCTCAGATTAGATGGAAATGATTGTCAAATCACTCGGACGGGTGAACGGGCGGTGACGATGGGTGGGCAGGTACCGGCGATACCGATTTGAACCCTGTACCCATATGGCCGGTAACCTGAGGTATTCGGGTACGCGCAACCAGCCGTGCCCTGACCGTGCCGTACGTACTGAAGAGAGCACTGTGGCAGCCGACAAGATCGAGACGATCGTCAGCCTGAGCAAGCGCCGTGGCTTCGTCTACCCCTGCAGCGAGATCTACGGCGGCACGCGTGCCGCCTGGGACTACGGGCCGCTGGGCGTCGAGCTCAAGGAGAACATCAAGCGCCAGTGGTGGCGCGCGATGGTCCAGGCCCGTGAGGACGTCGTCGGACTCGACTCGTCGGTGATCCTGGCCCGCGAGGTCTGGGAGGCCTCCGGCCACGTCGCCACCTTCAACGACCCGCTGACCGAGTGCCTCTCCTGCCACAAGCGCCACCGGGCCGACCACCTGGAGGAGAAGTACGAGGCCAAGCACGGCTTCCCGCCGCCGAACGGCCTCCAGGACGTCAACTGCCCCGACTGCGGCGTCAAGGGCCAGTTCACCTCGCCCAAGGACTTCTCGGGCATGCTGAAGACCCACCTCGGCGTCACCGAGGAGGCGAGCGGCCTGGCCTACCTGCGCCCGGAGACCGCCCAGGGCATCTTCACCAACTTCAAGGCCGTCCAGACCACCTCGCGCAAGAAGCCGCCGTTCGGCATCGCCCAGGTCGGCAAGAGCTTCCGCAACGAGATCACCCCCGGCAACTTCATCTTCCGGACCCGCGAGTTCGAGCAGATGGAGATGGAGTTCTTCGTCAAGCCTGGCGAGGACGAGCAGTGGCACGAGTACTGGCTCCAGCAGCGCTGGGACTGGTACGTCGGCCTCGGCCTGCGCACCGACAACATGCGCCTGTTCGAGCACCCGAAGGAGAAGCTCTCCCACTACGCCAAGCGCACGGTGGACATCGAGTACCGCTTCAACTTCGGCGGCACCGAGTTCTCCGAGCTGGAGGGCATCGCCAACCGCACCGACTACGACCTGACGGTGCACAGCGAGGCCTCCGGCCAGGACCTCAAGTACTTCGACCAGGAGTCCGGCGAGCGGTACTTCCCGTTCGTCATCGAGCCGGCAGCCGGTCTCAACCGCGCCATGCTGGCCTTCCTGATCGACGCCTACTTCGAGGACGAGGCGCCGAACGCCAAGGGCGTCATGGAGAAGCGCGTCGGCATGCGGCTCGACCCGCGGCTCGCCCCGGTCAAGGTCGCCGTGCTGCCGCTGTCGCGCAACGCCGACCTCTCCCCGAAGGCCCGCGGCCTGGCCGCCGACCTGCGCACCGCGTGGAACGTCGAGTTCGACGACGCCGGCGCGATCGGCAAGCGGTACCGCCGCCAGGACGAGATCGGCACGCCGTTCTGCGTCACCGTCGACTTCGACACCCTTGAGGACAACGCGGTGACCGTGCGCGAGCGCGACACCATGGCGCAGGAGCGCGTCTCGCTGGACCAGGTCAAGTCGTACCTGGCGGCGCGGCTCATCGGCTGCTGACCTTCTTCGGCTGATGCCGATGGCTGATGGCTGATGCCTGACGCCGGTTGCCAGGTGCTGGTCGCTGGTTGACGGCTGCTGGTCCTCTGCCGCGGGAGCCCCCGTTCGCCTTCGGGCGGGCGGGGGCTCTTCGCGTCGGTGCCACCGGTGGGCGGCGGCCGGGGCCGTACGGGGGCGGGTGGCCGGCTCCGTACGGTGCCGGGGCCGTGCGGTGACGTGGCTGTGTAGCTCCGGGGCCGTGGCGCCGGGGTCTACCGGCGGCCCCAGCGGGAGCGGGGCGGAGGCGCCGGAGTGGTGGGCAGGCCCGCCGTGCGGAGTGCCGCGAGAGTCGTGCGGTGGCGGGCGGTGTCCGCGAGCAGCGCGGTCAGCAGCTCGTCGTACAGCTGCCGGCTGCCGGCCGCGCTCAGTGCGGCGGCCAGCCGGACCAGCTCGGCCGGCGGGCGGAGCGCGGCCAGCTCGCCCAGCAGCAGGCCGGGGAGCGGCGGGGCGAGGCTGGTGACGAGGTCGACCAGGTCGGCGGTGGGCCGGCTCGCGGCCTGGCGGAGCAGCGTCCGGACGTCGGCGGCGCGGTCCGCCCCGTGGAGACGGGTGGCGAGGGCGGCCAGGTCGGCGGTCGGGGCGGAGCCCCACTCCCAGAGCAGGGTGGCGCCGTCGGCGTGCTGTCCGGCCCGTTCCAGCGCGTCCAGCAGGGCGGGCAGCGCGGTGACCGGGTAGGACCAGAGCGCGTGGAACAGGTCGGTGGCCTCCTCGGCCAGTCCGGCCTGGCGCAGCTCGGCCAAGGTGGCCGCGGCGTGCTCCGGGGTGCCCTGGGCGGCGCTCCGGGCGAGCCGGACCGAGGCGCCGGTCGGGCCGCGGCGGGCCAGCAGGGCGGCCAGACCGGCGGTGTCGGGCGGGGTGAGGTGGGCGGCGGCCCGGGCGAGCAGGTCGTCGGCCTCCTGGGGGGCGGCCTGGTGCTGCGCCCCCTGGTGGTGCGTCGCTTGGTGGTGCGTCGCCTGGTGCGGTGCGGGTTGGTGGTGCGCGGCCTGCTGGTACAGGGCGGTGATGCGTTCGGCGAGGGCCGTGAGCTCGCCGGGGGAGCGGCGGCGGGGCGGTTCGGCGACCGGGGGCGGTGGGGGCGCGGCTGCGGTGGTCCCCTCCGGGGCACCCGTCGGCCAGTCCTGTCCCGACGGCCTCGTCTGTCCGGCCTGTCCGGCCCGTCCGGTCTGCCTCGTCGGGCCGGCCGGTCCTGCCGGTCCCGCCGGTCCCGCTTGTGCTGCCGGTCCGGTGGCCGTCGGGGTTTCGGCGGCGCGGGGCCGGCCGAACCGGGCTCCGGTCGCGCGCGGCGCCTGCGGGGGAGCGGGAGGCGCCGACGGGGCGGGCGCCTCGTCGTACGCGCCTGCGCCGAACCGCGCCCCGGTGGGCTGCTGGGGTATCCGTCGACGCGGAGCAGGCTGTCGCAGCCGGTCCTCCAGGGCCTTCAGCTGGTCGCTCAGCTCCAGGCAGCGGGTCCCGAGGCCCTCACGCAGCGTCCGCGCCTGGGCGAGCTGCCGCAGCAGCTCGCCGTCCGGCCGCTGCCGCTCCGGCAGCGCCCGGACGGCCTCGAAGAGCCGGCGCTCGCGCTGGGCCGCGTACTGGCGGGCGCGCAGTAACTCGTCCAGCTCGGCGCGTAGTTCCAGCGCGTCCTGCTCGGTGCCGCCCGCGCTCCCGCCCGCCTGTGCGTTCGCGCCCGTACTCGCGTCCGCACCTGCGCCCGTGCCCGCGTCCGTGCCCGATCCCGATCCCGGGGAAAGGGGTTGTTCTGTGTGCCGTGTACGCATGATCACCGCAACCTGTCCAACTAGGCCCTGACTGCAGGTCATCCTGGCGTCGGTATACGGCGACCGCGTTACGGCAGTGCGTCCAGAGGTTTGCGAGTGGAGTCCGAGGGCGCGGACGGCGCGAGAGTCGCGACCGGCACGGCGCGCGCGCCCTCCGGTGGCGCCGTCGCCGTGCCACCCGGGACGGGCGCGACCGTGCTCACCCGGCCAGCCGCTCCCGGGCCTCCATCAGGGCGAAACCGAGCAGGTTCTCCCCGCGCCAGGCCGCCGGCTGCTGCGCCCGCACGTCGTCGGCGGCGAGCCCGATGCCCCAGATCCGGTCCACCGGGCTGGCCTCCACCAGGACGCGCCGCCTGGTCCCCAGCAGGTACGCGCGAAGTGCCTCGTCCTGACCGAACTTGGCGACGTTGCCGCGCACCACGAGCTCGAACCGCCCGGCCGTCCAGGCCGCGTCGTCGAACCCCCTGACCTGCCGCCCCAGCTTCTTCGCCTCGGCGGGGCTCGCGGCCCGGAGGATCCGGGCCAGCGTGCCCTCGTCCCCGAACATCCGCGCCTTGCCCGCCATCATCCAGTGCTCGGCGGTCGCGTACTCGATCCCGTCGACGGTGAACGGGCGCTCCGGCCACCACTGGCTCAGGACCCCCGGCCCGAGCGACCCCTCCTGCTGCGCCTGGTGTCCCCAGAACATCAGCCACTCGGGTTCGACGCCGATCGCCACCAGGGCCGTCAGGTCGGCGCGGTTGCGGGTGTCGGTGGGGTCGTCGACCAGTTCGTTGCTCATATCGTCATGCTGACACAAAGGGGTGTTCGGGGGCCACGGTTTTTCCAACAGGGCGTCGGTGCGCGCCCCGGGGACCGGTGCGGGAATCGGCCCGGGAGGCGGGCGGTTCACGGTTCCGTAGCCGTGATCCGTGATCCGTGGCCCGACCTCAGTACCTCCGCACATCCGCACATCCGCACATCCGCAAGGAGCAGGCATGACCGACGAAACCCCCGCCGTCCGTGAGCTCCGCCTGGTGGTCACGGCGGCCGACTACGAGCAGGCGCTCCACTTCTACCGTGACGTCCTCGGCCTGCCCGAGCGCGGTGCCTTCTCCTCCCCGGACGGTCGGGTCACCATCCTCGAAGCCGGCCGCGCCACCCTGGAGATCGCCGATCCGGGGCACGCCGATTTCATCGACGAGGTCGAGGTCGGGCGGCGGGTGGCCGGCCACATCCGGGTCGCGTTCGAGGTCGACGACTCGACGGCCACCACCGCCAAGCTCGCCGCCGCCGGGGCCGAGGTGATCGCCGAGCCCGTCCGCACCCCCTGGAACTCCCTCAACTCCCGCCTGGAGGCCCCCGGCGCCCTCCAGTTGACCCTCTTCACCGAACTCGGGGAGTAGCGCACGCTGCGGCGGAGGGGGCCGGGGGCGGCTCAGGCGGCGGTGCCGGCCTCCTCCAGCCAGGTGAGCAGGTCGTCCGTCACCAACTCGCCCTCCAGCTCGACGTTCTCGTCGATCGCGCCCAGGCCGAGGCGGTACACGCGGGTGCGGTCGCGGCCGTGGCGACGCATGAACAGTCCGGAGCCCCCGCTGTCGTCTCCGATCAGCACCCACTCGGGAGCGTACCGGGCCACCTCGAAGGTCTCGTTGCGTTCCCGGATGCCGTGCGGCCCGTACACGAGCACGCCGCTGTCGAGCAGCACGCCCGGCGTCGACCGCCACAGGCGGGCGATCGTGGGGTTGGGGCCGTCGCCGAGCCCTCGCGAACGTGCCGTGCGGACGGCCAGGAACCCCGCGAACGACTCCGCCTCGGGGTGCTCCTCGCCGTCGAGGCCGTCGCGGCGCACCACCGGGAACTCGCCCGCCCCGGCCTCCCCCGCCTGGTCGAGGGCGAAGTGGTACCGGTCGCCGCAGTCGGGTTCGGTGGCGAAGCAGAGGCGGTCGGCGGTCCGCCGCCAGGGCGCGTCGACCGCCTCGTACGTGTCCTCGGCGAACCCGGACGGCACGGTCGTCGCGAGCTCCGCCCCGTGGATCCGGCCCCGGCCGAACTCGGTCAGCCACCACCGGTACGACGGCGGCAGTGCCACCCCGATCCGCGTCTCGGCGCCGCGGACCTCCTCCTCCGGTACGGCGCGGGTCGGCTTCCGCCCGAGCTCCGGTGAGTCCTCGACGAGTTCGCGCAGCAGGGTCAGGTCCGGTCGCATGGCGCCGAGTCTGCCAGGGGGGTCCGTCACCGGGCGGCGGCTCCTCGCACCGCCGTCGGCCGCCGGGCCGGGGCCGGGGGTGGGGCCGGGCCGGGGCCGGGGTTGGGGTCGGGCGGCGCGGGCGGGCCGGTCCGCTAGGCGGACTTCTGGCGGGACACCTCGCCGGCCCGCTGCCGGAGCCGGTGGACCGCCCCGGCTCCCGGGCGGGCGGTCAGCGACGTGCCGAGCGCGCGGAAGTGCTCGTCGCCGCGGACGGAGCTGAGGGTGACGTAGTCGTCCAGGAAGGCGTGCCACGTCGCGCAGGCCGCCTCGACGTGGCCCAGCTCCATCTGGCGCCGGGCGAGCAGCCCGTTGGCGTGCACCCGGCCCTGCTTCTCGTTGGCCGGGCGGGCCCGGTTGGAGAGCTGCAACTCCTTCACCGACCCGGAGAGGTCGCCGAGTTCGTACAGGACGTGCGAGACGTGGAAGTGGTAGGCGGCCTGGTCGTAGCCGCCGACCGCGTCGTTGCGGCCGTCCGCCCTGGCGAGCGCCGTCTCGGTCTCGGCCAGCCGCGCGAACGCCTGCCGCCGGTCCTTCACCATGGCCGCGCCGTGCGCCTGCTGGCCGGCCAGGAAGGCGTGCAGGCGCGGGCCGGCCGCCGGGGCCGCCTCGGCGGCGGAGTCGGCGAGCTCCAGCGCGCGGGGGCCGTAGCCGAGGTGTGACGCCTGCAGGGCCATGCCGCGCAGGGTGCGGCAGTAGGTGACGTGGTCCTGGGCCTCGCGGGCGAGCTTGAGCGCCTGGACGTAGTACTGCTGCCCCAGCCCGTGGGCGGTCTCGTACATGGCCGTCCAGCCGGTCAGGTAGGTGAGGTCCGCCGCGGCCGCCAGCAGGTCGGCCTTCACCTGCTCGCTGCCGGAGGCCCGGAGCCACGGTCCGACCGAGTTGACCAGGAACGCCGCCGCCATCGGCCGGGCGTGGGCGGCGCCCAACTCGTCGAGGATGCCCGCGATCCGGCCCGTCATCGCCCGCACGGTCTCCACCTCGCCGGGCCCGATCCGCACGGTGCGTCCGGCGTTCGCGCGGGCGATCCGGTCGGCGGCCTCGGGGTCGTCGAACACCGGGAGGGCCAGCGCGATGGAGTACAGCCCGGCGGAGAGCACGCCCCGGCGGGACGGGTCCATGTCGGCCTTGCCGATCGACATCAGATCGGAGAGGGTGCTCCCGCCCTGCTGGACGGGGTCGCCGAACCCGGTCTCCTCCGGTGTCACCGGGCGCGCGAGCCGGCGCGCGAACGCCTCCCGGACCACCTCGCGCACCTCCGCACGCGGGCGGGCGCCGGAGAGCCAGTGCGAGACGGACGACTTGTCGTACGTGAGGCCCAGGCCTTGCTCCGCGCCGACCCGGTTCACCGCCCGGGCGAGCTGGTCGTTGCCCCAGCGGGCCTGGAGGAGAAGCGCGGCCAGTCCGGTGTTGGGTGTGCGCGGTCGTCTCGCCATCGCGATCCCCGTCCTTCGTTCAACCGGTTCAACGCTCCGACCAGCATCGCCGGTTCTTCCGTCCTGTGTACCCGCGTTGAATGGATGTCAGCCTCACGGGTGGCGGAGCGGTCGGATTCGCAAGGGACTTCGCAGAGACGGAGAGCAACAGTGATCACATGCGGAACGCCTTGTGCGAGGGACGTCCCGCCGGACCCGGCCGCCGTCCCGGAGGCGCGCCGCCACGTCGCCGACACCGCCCGCGCCTGGGCGCTGCCGCTGTCGGACGACGCCCTCGCGGACGTCGAGCTGTGTGCGGGCGAGCTGATCGCCAACGCCGTCGAACACGCCGGCGGCCGCTGCACGGTCACCGTCCGGTGGGTGTCCTCCCTCCTGCGCGTCGAGGTCGCCGACACCTGCCCGACCCTCCGCCGGGCCACTCAGGCCGCCGCCCCCGACCCGGACGCCACCGACGGCCGCGGCCTCCTCCTGGTCGAGGCCCTGGCCGCCGCCTGGGGCTGGGAACCCGCCGGTACCGGCAAGGTCGTCTGGTTCACCTACGCCCCCGACCTCCCCGCCCCCGCCCCGGCGCCCCGCCCCCTGGCCACCCAGTCCGCCTGACGGCCGGCCTGCCCCGTCCTCGTGGGACGGATCCTCCCGGCAGGCGACCCGCCGGCCGTCGCTGCTCGCGCTCCGGGGCGGGGACGCCCCGACCGGCGGCCTCGTCCGGTCGCCGTGGGGGGTGCCGTGGGGGCCGTGGGGGTGCCGCGCGGGAGGCGCGGAAGAATCTGCGGCGGGGCTGAATCCTTTGACCCGGGACGGGCCTCCTATGAATGTCTCCGACGAACGTCGGGGGCTGGACCCGGGAGGTTGTCATGATCGTCGGAATCGCCATTGCCGTGGCCGTGGTGCTGCTGTGCACCTGCAGTGTGGTCGTGCTGCGGAAGCGGGGGCGGGGCCGTGGCTGAGTCCGTCGCCTGGCCGGGGGAGCGGCTGGTCCGGGCCGCACAGCGGGGCGACGTCGATTCGCTGACCGCGCTGGTGTCGGGGGCGCACCCGCACGTGCAGCGGTTCGCGCGGTCGCTCTGCAGCTCGCCGCAGGACGCCGAGGACGCGGCGCAGGAGGCGCTGATCATCCTGTACCGGAAGATCGGGATGCTGCAGGCTTCCGGCGCCCTCGCGTCGTGGACGTTCCGGATCGTCCGCAACGAGTGCCTGCGCCGGGCGCGCATGCTGCTGCGCGACCGGCCGCAGATCGAGGAGGACGTCGCCCCGTCGGCCGAGGACGAGGTGCTGGACCGGCTGGAGGCGGGCCGGGTGGCGGCGGCCATCGCGGCGCTCCCGGACGACCAGCGCCGCGTGCTGGTCATGCGGGACGTGCAGGGCCTCAGCGGGCGGATGGTCGCCGATGTGCTGGGCCTGAGCAGCGCCGCGATGAAGTCGCGGCTGCACCGTGCCCGTGCGGCCGTCCGGCAGACGCTGCGGGACGGTGCCCGGCCGCTTCCGGGAGGTGGCGATGACTGACGGTTCGGGCTTCGCGAGTGCCTCGCTGCCCCGTCATCTGGCGCGTGGCGCGGTGGGCTTCGGGTCGCTGATCGGTGCGTTCGCGCTGATCCCGGTGGTCGGCCTGCTCGCCCTGCTGCTCCTGCCGGTCGGCCTGCTCGCCCTGCGGGGCTGCCCGACGTGCTGGGCGATCGGGCTGCTGGAGACCGTCTCGCGGGGCCGGGTGAAGCGTTCCTGCGAGGACGGCCACTGCACGCTCACCACCGGCCGACCGGGCTGAGCACGCCGGGAGGACGATGCGGCGGGTACGTCGGACCGGGGCGGGTGGCGGGGGCCTCGGGATCACCCTGTTGTCACGGGTGATCCCGATGCCCCCGCCGCACGGGGCCTCCGGCGGCGACGTGGGCGACGCCGGGGCCCAAGGAGCCCGCCCCATGGTGTAGTTCGCGTCGCTCTCATGCGAATGAGTCGCACCCGGCCTCACCCGATGGAGCGGGGGAGGCGGAGGGTGAGGTAGAGGATGGTGAAGGAGCCGAGGAGCTGGATGCCCAGGCAGAGGGCGAGGGCGCGGTCCAGGCCCAGCGTCGGGGAGAGCGCCAGGTAGAGGGTGCCGAGGGTGGCGACGCCGAGTGCCAGGCTGGCCTGCTGGCTGGTGGCGAGGACGCCGCTGCCGACGCCGGCCCGGGCGGCGGGGACCTTGGACAGGACGACGCGGAAGAGCGGGGTCCCGATCAGGCCCTGGCCGATGCCGGCGAGGGCGACGCCGGGCGCCATCCGGAGCGGCGAGAAGTGGGACCAGTCGGCGAGGACGGTGACCGCCAGGGTGGCGAGGCCGAGTGCCTGGACGACGGCGCCGGCGGTGAGGACGCGGCTGCCGAAGCGGCCGATCAGGCGGGGGCCGGCGAGCGAGGCGGTGAAGTAGCCGACCGCCATCGGGACCAGCGCCCAGCCGGCCGCGACCGGGCCGAGGTGGAGGCCCTGCTGGAGGGCGACGGCGACGACGAACATGAAGCCGCCGAAGCCGCCGAAGTAGGGGAGGGCGATGCCGAGACCGCGCCGCATCTCGGGGATGCGCAGCAGAGAGGGCGGCACCAGCGGGGATCCGCCCCGCCGCTCGGCCCGCAGCTCGACCAGGACGAAGGCTGCGGCGAAGACGGGGAACAGCGCCAGCAGCAGCCAGGACCAGAGCGGCCAACCGGCGGCACGGCCCTCCATCAGCGGGACCAGCAGGGCGAGCATGGCGGCGGTGAGCAGGACGGTGCCGGCGACGTCGACCTCGGCGGCCTGCTCGGCCCGGCTCTCCGGGACGTAGCGGAAGGCGAGGACCACGGTGAGCAGGGCGAAGGGGACGTTCAGCAGGAAGATCGAGCGCCAGCCGGTGCCGAAGACGTCGGCGGCGACCAGGATCCCGCCGAGTACCTGGCCGATCACCACCGAGATGCCGCCGACCGCGCCGTAGATCGAGAGGGCACGGCCGCGCCGGGCGCCGTGGGTGGCGGCGGTGATGGTGCCGAGGACCTGGGGGACCAGCAGGGCGGCCGAGGCGCCCTGGGCGGCGCGGGCGGCGACCAGCGTCCAGGCGCCGGGGGCGAGCCCGCAGGCGAGGGAGGTCACCGCGAAGGCGGCGGCACCGACGACGAAGAGGCGGCGGCGGCCGTAGATGTCACCGAGTCGGCCGCCGAGGACCAGGAGGACGGCGAAGGCGATGCCGTACCCGGCGGCGACCAGTTCGAGGACGGCGGGGCCGGCGGCGAGGTCGTGGTCGATGGTCGGCAGGGCGACGTTGACGATGAAGAAGTCCAGCATCGGGAGGAAGGCCCCGAGCAGGACGGTGACCAGTCCGGCGGTGCCGAGCGAGGAGCGGGTGGCGGCAGCGGCGGGGGCAGTGGCAGTGGTGGGGGCGGGGGTGGAAGCAGCCGGTCCGGCGGTGGACTTGGCGACGGCGAGTTGTTGGGTCACGGGTCATACGATCCGCCGCCTCGGACCCTGGTACCAGAGTGTGCTTATCCAGGTATAAGAAGTACCTGGCAACAGGATGACGGGTGGCGCATGCTGGGGGGATGAGTCTGACGACTGCCGCCGCGAAGGACAGCGCCACGACCGGCACGACGACCGGCACGACCGTGCCCGGTACGGCCACCGCTGGGAACAAGGGCAAGGTACCCGCCGCCGATGCCCGCCGGAACGAGCTGGCGGCCTTCCTGCGCAGCCGCCGTGAGCGGATCGCCCCCGAGCAGGTGGGCCTGCCGATGACCGGTCGCCGCCGGACTCCGGGGCTGCGCCGCGAGGAGGTGGCGCAGCTCGCTGCCGTCGGCGTGACCTGGTACACGTGGCTGGAGCAGGGGCGGGCCATCCAGGTGTCCGTCCAGGTGCTCGACGCGGTGGCCCGGGCCCTGATCCTCGATCCGAGCGAGCGGTCCCACCTGTTCGCGCTGGCCGGTGCCGAGGACCCGACGCCGGTGGTGGAGTGCCCGACGGTGACGCCGGGCATCCGGATGATGCTGGACCAGATGGCGCCCTACCCGGCCGCGGTGATCAACTCCCGCTACGACGTGCTCGCCTGCAACGCGCAGTACACCGGGATCGTCGGCGACCTGGAGGCGCTGCCGCACGAGGACCGCAACCTGATGTGGCTGGCGTTCACCCCCTCGCGCTTCCACGACGTGCTGGTCGACCACGAGTACGAGCGGGACGTCATGGTGGCCCGCTTCCGCTCGGGCATGGGCGAGCACGGTGCCGAGCCCGCCTGGCGGACGCTGCTCTGCCGGCTCCGCAAGGCGTCCCCCGACTTCGACGCGGCCTGGCAGCGGCACGACGTCCTGCGACCGGGCAACGGGCTGAAGCGCTTCCTCGTACCGGAGGTGGGCCTGCTGAGGTTCGAGTACACCAGCCTCTGGCTCGGACCGCGCCAGGGCCCGCGCATGATCGTCTACACCCCTCGGGACGAGGAGACCCGCGCGCTGACGGCCCGGCTTCCGGCCCGGACGCCGGCGGCGGCGCGGCCGCGCTGACCGGTCGGCGGCCCTGCCGGCGGACCGGCGGGCGGGCCTGCCGGTGGATCTGCCGGCGGCCCGGGCCAGGCCGAGGGCCAGACAGAGGGCGGCCAGCGGCAGCTCGACGCAGCCGGCCATCACGAGCGCGGCGAGCGTCTCGTGACCCGGCGCGGCGGTGGCGATGTCGAACAGGGCGTCCGAGGTGAGAAGCAGGGCGACCACGGTGGCGGGCCGGACCGCGGCCGGGCTGCGGTGGCGCAGCAGGGCGTCCAGGCGGAGCAGGGCGGAGAGTTCGAGCAGGTCGAGGACGACCCACGCCGTCTCGCCTGCGGCCGCGAGCACGGCCAGCCAGGGCAGCAGCGCCAAAGCGGCCAACGCGGGCACCCGCTCGGCGCGGGCGCCGAGGGTGACGGGGAAGGACCACGGCAGCCGCCCGCCCGGCCGGCCCGTGAGGACGGCGGTGCTCATGCCGCACCCCCGAATCCGACCGGAGCGGCCGCCGCGACCCGGTGGCGGACCCGGTCCAGCGGGCGCCGCTCGGCCGCGGTGCCGTCCGTCGCCTCGACGAGCACACCGTCGAACACGCCCTCGGCCCAGGCCAGCCACAACTCCCCGGCCACCGTGACCACCTCGGCCACCTCGACGACCGGGGCCGGCCGCCCCGGCCACCGCAGCAGCCGCCCGGCGGTGAACCCGACGGACGGCGCCGCCCCGCCGCGCGGCAGCCGCCCCCAGGCCAGTCCGTGCCGGAGCCGCTGCCTGCCGGCGTCAGCGAACCGCCCGGCGTCCGCGAACCGACCGGCGACCGTGCAACCGGCCCCGCCGGGGACCGCCCACGACCGGGCGCCGCGCAGCAGCCCGCCGCCGAGCCGGGACGCCACCAGCACGTCCACCAGCTCGCCGTACTCGTACAGCTCCAGCGCCGTACGGCCGCGGCTGCGACCGGCCCGCACGCTGCGGACCGACCAGGGCCCGGTCGGACCGCCGAGCCCGGTCGGACCGCCGAGCTCTGCCGGACCGTCGGGCACGGTGGAGGGGCTCGCCGGTCCGACCGGCAGCCGCCCCTCGGCGACGGCGGCCGCGGCGAGGTGCTCCGGGCAGCAGGCGTGGTGCCCGTGCGGCGGGTGAGCGGAGTGCGATGCGGTGCTCGTCATACCGACAAGCCTGGCGTCGGCGGCCGTAGCTGTCGGTAGTGCGCCGGTCCGACTTGGGGGTGTACCCAGGTACACCCTTTTTCGGCAGCACCCTTCATGGTGGGTGACGATCATGCAGCCCTAGGCTGTCGGCCATGCCCTCCACGACGCTGCGCCGCGCGCTCGCCAGGAGCGCCGCCCGGCCCCCGTGGTCGGCCGCCGCCTGGCGGGACACCCGTTTCATCGCCTCCGGCATCCCGCCGGCGCTGCCGGTGGTGGTCGCCGCCGTGATCCCGAAGTCGACCTTCCTCCTCCTGGGCCTGGTCCTGATCTCCCTGCGCCTGCTGACGGCTGCCCAGCGCAGCCGGCTGCGGGTGCTGCGCGGGGTGGAGGTGCGACCGCTGCTGAGGCCGGCCGGCCTCCCGCAGGGGCTGCTGACCAGGCTGCGCACCGGGATCAGCTGGCGCCAGGTCGGGTACCACCTGCTGGTCGGGCCGTTGCTCGCGATCGGCGCGATGACAGCCGTCTACGCCTGGGGAGCGGCCCTGGTCGCGAGCACCGTGCTCGGCTGGGCCTGGCTGATGCCGCTCTCCAACCCGGTGCGGCAGCGGTGGCTCCAGCTGGACGTGCCGGTCACCGCGGGCGGCCTCGCCCTGCTCGCCGTGCTGCCCTTCGCGGTGGCCCTGCTGGCCCGGTTGGAGGAGGTCGCGGCGGTGCGCCTGCTCGGTCCGGGCCGGGCGGAGGCGCTGGAGCACCGGATCGAGGAGGTGGTCGAGAGCCGGGCCGGCCTGGTCGACGCCGTCGACGCCGAGCGCCGCCGGATCGAGCGCGACCTGCACGATGGCACCCAGCAGCGCCTCACCTCGCTCGCGATGAACCTGGGCCTGGCCCGGCGGACCCTCAAGGACGTCCCGCCCGAGGCCATGCAGGTGATCGTCGAGGCGCACGAGGAGGCCCAGGCGGCCATCGACGAACTGCGCGACCTGGTCCGCGGCCTGCACCCGGCCGTCCTGGAGGACCGCGGCCTGGACGCGGCGCTCTCCGGCATCGCGGCCCGCGCCCCGCTCCCGGTCCGGCTGGACGTCGACCTGGCCGAGCGGATAGCCCCGACCGTCGAGGCGGTCGCCTACTTCACCGTCTCCGAGGCGCTGACCAACGTCGCCAAGCACGCCAGGGCCTCCCGGGTGAGCCTCTCGGTGCGGACGGCCGGCGGTCAGCTGCGCCTGATCATCAGCGACGACGGCGTGGGCGGCGCGGACGCCTCGCGCGGCACCGGCCTGACCGGTCTGCGCAAGCGCGCCGCCTCGGTCGACGGCACCCTTTCCGTTCTCAGCCCCCTCGGGGGCCCGACCACCATCACCGTGGAGTTGCCGTGCGTGCTGTGATCGCCGAGGACTCGGTCCTGCTCAGGGTCGGGCTGGTCAAGGTCCTGGAGGCGGTGGGCTTCGAGGTGGCCGCCGCGGTCGGGGACGCCGAGGCGCTGCTCGCCGCGGTCGAGGAGCACCGCCCGAAGGTGGTGGTGGCCGACGTCCGGATGCCGCCGGGCTACACCGACGAGGGCGTCCGGGCCGCGCTGCTGATCCGCCGGCAGTGGCCGGAGGTGGCGGTGCTGCTGCTCTCCCAGTTCGTGGAGGAGCGGTACGCCGCCGACCTGCTGGCCACCAACACCAGCGGGGTCGGCTACCTGCTCAAGCAGCGGGTGGCCAATGTGGACGACTTCGTGGAGGCCCTGCAGCGGGTCGCCGAGGGCGGCACCGCCCTGGACCCGGAGGTGGTCGCGCAGCTGCTGGTCCGCCGCCACCGCGATCCGCTGGAGCGGCTGACCCCGCGGGAGCGGGACGTGCTGGGCCTGATGGCGGAGGGCCGGTCCAACGCCGCGATCGCCGGCTCCCTGGTGGTCAGCGACAGCGCGGTGGCCAAGCACATCAACTCGATCTTCGCCAAGCTCGACCTGCCGCCGGCCGACGACAGCCACCGCCGGGTGCTGGCGGTGCTGCGCTTCCTGGAGGTCGGATAGCCGTGCCGAACCGTGCGAGGGAGCAGGAGAGGGAGAAGGAGCGGCGGACGGGACGAGAGAGAGAAGAGAGAGAAGAGAGAGAAGAGAGGGGAGAGCCGACCGCCCGGCGGCGGGGGCGGGGCGGGCGGCAGGAGCCGCCCGTGCGCGGGTACCGGGTCTGGCGGGTGCTCGGGCTGCTGGCGCTGGTCGTGACGCTGGTCGTCGGCGCGGTGCAGACGTGGGCGATGGTCGTGCAGCAGCGGAGGGAATCGGAGAAGTCGTACCCGGTGGCCGTGACCAGGGTCGTGCTGGACACCGGCCCGGCGACCGTCCGGATCCGGCCGGGGCAGGAGGGGAGGGTGGTGGTCCGGCAGGAGCTGGACTGGATGATCCGCCCGCCGATCGTCTCGGTGCTCTTCGACCGGACCGACCTCAGGGTCGGGATGCGCTGCAACCAGGTGATACCGGCGGCCGAGCTCGGCTGCGGTGCGCAGATCGAGCTTGAGGTGCCGGCCGGCGTCTCCGTGGAGGGTTCCGGGTCCTCCGGCAGTGTGGAGGTGACCAGGGTGACCGGGGAGGTGCGGCTCGACTCCACCTCGGGGTCGATCCGGTTGACGGACCTCCCGGGGCCGGTGGCCCTGAGCACCACCTCGGGGTCGGTGAAGGCGACGGGCCTCGGTTCCGCCTCCGCGGAGGTGCGGGCGACCTCGGGCTCGGTCGACCTGTCGTTCGTCCGGCCGCCGCAGGTCGTGGACATCGGGGCGACGTCCGGGGCGGTGACGCTGGGCCTGCCGCGCGGTTCGGGTTACCGGTTCAACGGAGGCATCGTGTCGGGCTCCCGCCACATCGACCCGCTGCTGGCGGACCAGTCCAGCACCAACCAGGTCCGGGTCTCGGTGACCTCCGGCTCGGTGACGGTCCTCTCCGTTCCCGGCGCCACGTCGGGGGGCTGACCCGCGACCGCGACCGGCAACCCGCCGCGGCACCGCGCCCGCGCCCACCGCGCCGCCCCCGAACCTGCCGCCCCCGAACCCGCCGCTCCCGAACCCGCCGCTCCCGAACCCGCCGCGCCCGGACCTGCCGCCCCCGGACCTGCCACCCCCGAACCCGCCGCGCCCGGACCTGCCGCTCCCGGACCTCCGAACGCCCGTCTCCCGGCCCGGTCCCCCGGGTGGGGGACAATGAAGAGTCCCGAGCCCCCTTCCCCGAGGTCAGCCGCGCATGACAGCCACGCCCGCACCCACCGCGACCAGCACCGAGTTCGCGCCGCTGAACATCGGTCCGATGCGGGTCTGGCCGCCCGTCGTGCTGGCGCCGATGGCCGGCATCACCAATGCGCCCTTCCGCACCCTCTGCCGTGAGCAGAGCGGCGGCAAGGGGCTGTACGTCTCCGAGATGATCACCACCAGGGCCCTGGTGGAGCGCAACGCCAAGACCATGCAGCTGATCAAGTTCGACCCGAGCGAGAAGCCGCGCTCGATCCAGCTGTACGGCGTGGACCCGGTGACCGTCGGCAAGGCGGCCCGGATGATCGCCGACGAGGGCCTGGCCGACCACATCGACCTGAACTTCGGCTGCCCCGTCCCCAAGGTGACCCGCAAGGGCGGCGGCTCGGCGCTGCCGTACAAGCGCAACCTGCTGCGCGAGATCCTCCGGGAGGCCGTGGCCAACGCCGGAGACCTCCCGGTCACCATGAAGATGCGCAAGGGCATCGACGACGACCACCTCACCTTCCTGGACGCCGGCCGGATCGGCGCCGAGGAGGGCGTGTCCGCGATCGCCCTGCACGGGCGGACCGCCGCCCAGCACTACGGCGGCACCGCGGACTGGTCGGCGATCGCCCGGCTGCGCGAGTCCGTCCCGGCGGAGATCCCGGTGCTCGGCAACGGGGACATCTGGTCCGCGGACGACGCGGTGCGGATGATGCGCGAGACCGGCTGCGACGGCGTGGTCGTCGGGCGCGGCTGCCTGGGCCGGCCGTGGCTGTTCAAGGACCTGGTGGCGATCTTCGAGGGCGACGTGGACTACGCCCGCCCGACCTTCGCCGACGTGGCGCGGGCGATGGTCCGCCACGCGCAGCTGCTCGGCGAGTGGCTGGGGGACGAGGCCCGTGGTGTGATCGACTTCCGCAAGCACGTCGCCTGGTACACCAAGGGCTTCTCGGTCGGTTCGGAGCTGCGGGTGAAGCTCGCCAACTCCTCCTCCTTGGCCGAACTGGCCGAAACCCTCGCCCTGGTGGAGCAGTCGCAGGCCTGGCCGGCCGGTGCCGACGGCCCGCGGGGGCGGACCAGCGGCAACAACCGGGTGGTCCTGCCGGAGGGCTGGTTGGACGATCCGTACGACTGCGCCCGGCCGGGTGCAGACGCCGAATCGGACACATCTGGCGGATGACCACTCCGTAGTGGCAAAAAGGCCCTATCGGGGCCCCTCGCCACCCCGTCCCAGCCCTCTTTGCCGATCTGGCCAGGAGGGCTCCTTTTTGGCAGGCGAGCATCACGGAACGAGCACGTTTCTGGACGGAGTGCGACGATCGGCGGAGCCGGCCTACGCCCGAGCGGTGAGATGCGCTGGTGACGCTTGCCACATACGGTGCTGCTCGGAGGTGACCGACAGGACGAAATGAACAAGTCGCCGGTGAATCGCTTCCCGAAGGGGGGCGGCAGTGGATCGCCCGCTCAGGGTGCAGGAAATCAAGCCGAGGCGTCAGGTCGAACGGCCGACCGCTACCCTCCGTCCCCCTCGTGTGATCTTCCTGTTTCGTAGCGTTCAAGACTTGAACGCTAGCTAGCGTCATCCGGACGATTTCATCAACAGAGGTGAACGCCTTTATGTGCATTCGATCTATCGGGTTACCGCTGGGTACCGGCCTCGTACGGCCTATTGGCAGCGCAGGAGTGCCTTCGAAATGGGTATGTTCTCCGGCGTCAGGGCAACCGTGTGCGAGGAGACCGACCCGTGTCGTCCCAGCAGAAGTTTGTTTACTCCTTCACTGAAGGAAACAAGGACCTCAAGGACCTTCTCGGCGGTAAGGGCGCGAACCTGGCCGAGATGACCAACCTGGGGCTCCCCGTCCCTCCGGGGTTCACCATCACCACCGAGGCCTGCAAGGTCTTCCTGGAGACCGGCAGCGAGCCCGCCTCGCTCCACGAGGAGATCAGCGCCCACCTGGACGCCCTTGAGCAGGAGATGGGCAAGAAGCTCGGCCAGGCCGACAACCCGCTGCTCGTCTCCGTCCGCTCGGGCGCCAAGTTCTCCATGCCCGGCATGATGGACACGGTCCTGAACATCGGCCTCTCCGACGTCTCGGTGGTCGGCCTGGTGGCCCAGTCCGGCAACGAGCGGTTCGCCTGGGACTCCTACCGCCGCCTGGTCCAGATGTTCGGCAAGACCGTGCTGGGCGTCGACGGCGAGCTGTTCGAGGAGGCCCTGGACGAGGCCAAGCACGCCAAGGGCACCACCAACGACCTCGACCTGGACGCCGCCGACCTCCGGCAGCTGGTCGAGGACTTCAAGGGCATCGTCGAGCGCGAGACCGGCCGGGCCTTCCCGCAGGACCCGCGCGAGCAGATGGACCTCGCCATCCACGCCGTCTTCCACTCCTGGAACGGCGACCGGGCGCGCCTCTACCGCCGCCAGGAGCGCATCCCGAACGACCTGGGCACCGCGGTCAACGTCTGCAGCATGGTCTTCGGCAACCTCGGCGAGGACTCCGGCACCGGCGTCGCCTTCACCCGTGACCCCTCCACCGGCACCCAGGGCGTCTACGGCGACTACCTCTCCAACGCCCAGGGCGAGGACGTCGTCGCCGGCATCCGCAACACCCTGCCGCTCGCCGAGCTGGAGAAGCTCGACAAGAAGTCGTACGACGAGCTCATGGCGATCATGCAGACGCTCGAGAACCACTACCGCGACCTCTGCGACATCGAGTTCACCATCGAGCGCGGCAAGCTCTGGATGCTCCAGACCCGGGTCGGCAAGCGCACCGCCGCGGCCGCGTTCCGGATCGCCGTCCAGCTGGTCGACCAGGGTCTGATCGACCTGGACGAGGCCCTGATGCGGGTCACCGGCGGCCAGCTCTCCCAGCTGATGTTCCCGCGCTTCGCCCCCGACGCCGAGTCCAAGCAGATCGCCCGGGGCCTCGCCGCCTCGCCCGGCGCCGCGATCGGCAAGATCGTCTTCGACTCGTACACCGCCGTGAAGTGGTCGCGCTCCGGCGAGAAGGTCATCCTGGTCCGCCGCGAGACCAACCCGGACGACCTGGACGGCATGATCGCCGCCGAGGGCATCCTCACCTCGCGCGGCGGCAAGACCTCGCACGCCGCCGTCGTCGCCCGCGGCATGGGTAAGACCTGTGTCTGCGGCGCCGAGGAGCTGGAGGTCGACACCAAGCGCCGCCGGATGACCACCTCCGACGGCCTGGTGCTGGAGGAGGGCGACGTCGTCTCGATCGACGGCGCGACCGGCAAGGTCTACCTCGGCGAGGTACCCGTGCTCCCCTCCGCGGTGGTGGAGTACTTCGAGGGCACCCTGCACGCCGGCGCCGACGTCCAGGGCGGTCTCGTCCAGGCCGTGCACCGGCTGATGTCGCACGCCGACGGCCGCCGCCGGCTCGCCGTGCGCGCCAACGCGGACAACGCCGAGGACAGCGGGCGCGCCCGCCGCTACGGCGCCCAGGGCATCGGCCTCTGCCGCACCGAGCACATGTTCCTCGGGGAGGAGCGCCGCAAGGAGGTCGAGCACCTGATCCTCGCGGACAACGACAAGGACCGCGAGGCCGCGCTCTCCACCCTGCTGCCGCTGCAGAAGGGCGACTTCCTGGAGCTCTTCCAGGCGATGGACGGGCTGCCCGTCACCGTCCGCCTGCTCGACCCGCCGCTGCACGAGTTCCTGCCCGACATCACCGAGCTGTCGGTGCGCGTCGCGCTCGCCGAGGCCCGCAAGGACCCGAACGAGAACGACCTGCGCCTGCTCCAGGCGGTGCACAAGCTGCACGAGCAGAACCCGATGCTCGGCCTGCGCGGTGTCCGCCTCGGCCTGGTCATCCCCGGCCTGTTCGGCATGCAGGTCCGCGCCATCGCCGAGGCCGCGGCCGAGCGGAAGCTGGCCGGCGCGGACCCGCGCCCCGAGGTGATGATCCCGCTGGTCGGCACCGTCCAGGAGCTGGAGCTGGTCCGCGACGAGTGCGAGCGCGTCCTCGCCGAGGTCGCCCAGTCCACCGGCGTCCAGCTGGACATCAAGCTCGGCACCATGATCGAGCTGCCGCGCGCCGCCGTGACGGCCGGCCAGATCGCCGAGGCCGCCGAGTTCTTCTCCTTCGGCACCAACGACCTCACCCAGACGGTCTGGGGCTTCTCCCGCGACGACGTCGAGGCCTCCTTCTTCACGGCCTACCTGGAGAAGGGCATCTTCGGGGTCTCCCCGTTCGAGACCATCGACCGCGACGGTGTCGGCGCGCTGGTCAAGCACGCCGTCGAGGCCGGCCGGGCCACCCGCCCCGACCTCAAGCTCGGCGTCTGCGGCGAGCACGGCGGCGACCCGGACTCGGTGCACTTCTTCCACGAGGTGGGGCTGGACTACGTCTCCTGCTCCCCCTTCCGGATCCCGGTGGCGCGCCTGGAGGCAGGCCGCGCCGCCATCGAGACTGCGGGCAGCGACTCGCGCTGAGGGCTCTGAGCCCCTCGGCACGGTCGATTCGCTGACCGCATCCCCTCCACCCGGGAGGGGCGTACACCGGAGCTCGGCGCAGGAGAACCGGCGTACGTGAGGCGGCCGGGGCGGGAACGGACAACGGCGTCCGTCCCCGCCCCGGCCGCTGCTTTTCCCCGGCCGGGCCGTCCCCTCTGCCGCGCCCCCTCGGCCGGTGCCGTCTCCCGGCCACCGCTGCTCCCGGCTGCCGTTCTCGGGCCGGTGTTCTCCCCTGGGCGGCGCCCTCTCCGGGCCATCCCGTGCCCGCGCCGTCCCGTGCCAATTCGTGCCGTCCCGGGGCGGCGCCCTCCCCGGCGGTGTGTCGGCGGCCACGCGCGCGGTTGCCCGGTCCGGGCCCGGGTGGCTGCCAAGCTGGGCCCCATGACCAGCAGAAACCGCCTGATCACCCTCCTGGCCGTGCTGCTCTGCGTGCTCGCCGCCGCAGTCGGGTACGCCCTGTCGGACGACGCCGGCGACAGCACGCCCGAGGCCTCCGCGACGCCCGCCACCGGCTCGGCGGCACCCGGGTCCGGCGGACCGGCGACCCCGAAGCCCACGGCACCGAAGACCTCCCCGCCCGCCGGCACCGCGTCCGCCCCGGGCACGCCCGTGCCGGCCGGGACCTGGGTGCCGGCCGACCCGGCGCTGGCCGACGTCTGCCGGACGAAGCTGCCCGCCCAGGCCGTCGACACCCTCGGGCTGATCGCCAAGGGCGGCCCGTACCCCTACCGCTCGGACGGCATCGTCTTCGAGAACCGCGAGAGCAGGCTCCCCCGCAAGGCCTCGGGCTACTACCACGAGTTCACCGTCGTCACCCCAGGCTCCGCCGACCGCGGCGCCCGCCGCGTCGTCACCGGTGACTCCGGCGAGCAGTACTGGACCGCCGACCACTACGCGACCTTCCAGGAGATCGACGTCCGCTGCTGACCGGCCCGCTGCTGACGGGCGCAGTGTGCGGCCCAAGGCCCCGGCGTCCACGGCCCGCCGCCCGGAGGATCCCTCCCGAAAGTACTTTCCACATCGGAAAGTGGATGCCATAGTGGAATCACCGCGATGCGCTCCGAGGCGCCGCACGACAGGGGGATTCCATGAGCAGTTCCGAGCCCGTCCGCCCCACGCTGCCCGCGGCCGAGGCGCTGCGCCTCGCCGACCGCGCCAAGGCGGCGGCCCAGGCCCCCGGCCGGTTGCCCGCCTGGTACGGCCCGGCCTTCGCGGTGGCGTTCACCGCCTACGGGGCCGGCGTCGGGCAGGCGATCGGCGCCGGTGTCGGCTGGCTGAGCGCTGTGCTCGGGGTGGTCTTCGCCGCGCTGACCGGCGTGCTCGCCCGGATCGCCGTGCAGGGGGCGGGGATCGTGCACCGGCCGGCCCCCGGCTACGGCCGCCCGGCCGTGCTGGCCGTCCTCGGGGTCTTCGCCGCCGGCGCCGCCGCGGCGGGCCTGGTGCTGCTGGCCGGCGGCGGTGTGCGCTGGGTGGGGGCGGCGGCCGGGCTCGCGGCCGGCGCGGCGTTCTGGGCGGGAACCGGGTGGCTCACCGGGCGGATCCGGCGCGCTGAGATGGCGCGCTGATGCCCGCTTCGTTCGACCCGCTGCTCCAGCACCCGACCAGGCTCACCGTGCTGGCCTTCCTGAGCGCCTGCGCGGAGGCCGAGTTCGGCACCGTCCGCGACCACTGCGAGGTCTCCGACTCCGTGCTCAGCAAGGCCGCGACCGCGCTGGAGCAGGCGGGCTACCTCAAGGTCAGGAAGGGGGCGGTCGGCCGGCGTCCGCGCACGTGGCTCGCGGCGACCAGGACCGGCCGCCGAGCCCTCGCCGAGCACCTCGCCGAACTCCAGCGGCTGGTCGCCGCCGCCGAAGCCGCGGGCGCCGCCACCGCGGCGGCCGTGCCTGCCGACGCCGTGCCCTCCGGTACCGCGCCTGCCGACGCCGTCCCCACCGACGCCGTCCCCACCGACGCCGTCCCCACTCGCGCCGACATCTGACCCACCGCACCCCGGCCCGCCGGCCACCCGACCGCAGCCCCGTCGCCGTCGCCGTCGCCGTCGCCGCCGTCGCCGTCGCCGCCGCCGCCGTCGCCGCCGGACCCGGCCGCGCGAGGTGGATCACCGGGCCCGCCGCCAGGTGATCCGGGCCTGCGGCCCGTGCGGGCCCCCGGCGAGCAGGGCGGCCAGTTCCCGCAGTACGGGAGCCGGGTCGCGCCGCAGTTGGAGCGGGGTGGTGCGGACCACCGGCAGGCCCGCGGCGGTGAGCCGGTTGGCCCGGGTGAGGCTCCGCTCGTGGTCGGCCGGGCGCAGGTGCCAGGCCCGGGAGTCGATCTCCAGCGCGACGCAGGCCCACGGCCAGTAGGCGTCCGGCACGGCCAGGAACCGCCCGTCCAGGAGGAGCAGCGGGTTCCAGAGCGGTTCCGGCAGCCCGGCGCCGCGCACCGCGTCCCGGGCCTCGCCCTCGACCACCGAGCGGACCCCGGCGGTCAGCTCCTCCACCACTCCGGCCAGCCGGGGCAGTTCGAGCGCGTTCGGCCGGGCCAGCAACTGGTCCAGCAGCTCGCCGAGTTCGCAGTGCCGCCGCTGGACGGCCTCGGCGCAGAGCGCCCGGAACCGGCGCCGGCCGCTCTCCCTGGGCGCGAGGTCGGCCAGCGCCCGGGCGACCGTGGTGCTCCAGAGCCCGTCGTCACGCTCGAAGCCGTCCGGCATCGTCCCGGCCGCGCGGTGGATCCGGACGAAGCTCCGGTCGGCCACCCGCCGGCCGCCCGGGACCAGCACGTCGACCGAGGACAGGTCGGCCGGGTGCCCGGCGGAGGGCAGCCCGGCGTCGGCCAGCACGGCCGCGCCGGTCAGCAGGACGTCGCCGGCCGGTGCGTCCGCCCGGCCCCTGGGTGTCGCGTAGGCGATTGCGGCCCGCAGGCGTTGATGCGACGTCAGGCGCCCGGTCTGCAGGCAGATCACCCGCGGCAGCACCTGCTGCCACGGCCCGTCCGGCCGCAGCCGGTGGGCGATGGTGCCGGAGGGCACGCCGAGCCGGTGCAGCTGTGCGCGGGTCACGATGTGCTGCTGGTCGGCGCCGAACAGCCGTAGCGGGTCGACGAGGCCGGTGGTGCGGGTCATGCCCGAGGTGCTTCCCGCCCGGGTCGGCGGTATGCGAAGCATCGGCCGCAGGGGGAACGCCGGGTCAAATCAGGTTGACGCGGCGCCGGTTCGACGGCTCAGCTTGGCGCTGATGACGATTCCTCACACCGGCCCCGCGCTCGACGCGCTCGCCGGCCTCTCCGTCGGCGACGCCCTCGGCGCCCAGTTCTTCGTCCCCGCCACCGCCAGAGCCCACCTGGCCTCCCGCACCGCACCGCCCGGCCCCTGGCCGTGGACCGACGACACCGAGATGGCGTGCTCGGTGTACGCCGCGCACACCGAGCGCGGGAGCGTCGACACCTTCGACCTCACCCACGCCTTCGCCCGCCGCCACGACTTCGACCGGGGTTACGGCCCGGCCGCCAACCGGCTGCTGCGGCTGGTCCGCGAGGGCGGCGACGCCCGGGAGCTGGCCGCCGAACTCTTCGACGGCCGGGGCTCGTACGGCAACGGGGCCGCGATGCGGGTCGCCCCGCTGGGGGCGGCGTACGCCGACGACCCGGGTGCGGCCGTCGAGCCGGCCGCCGTCAGCGCCGTGATCACCCACACCCACCCGCAGGCCGTGGACGGCGCGATCGCCGTCGCGGTCGCCGCGGCCTTCGCGGTGCGGGCCCGCACCGAGCCCGTGACCCCGGAGGGCTTCCTGGAGTCGGTGCGGGACCTCACACCGGCCGGCGCCGTACGGGACGGCCTGACCGAGGCGGTCGCGCTGCTGGGCGAGCGGGACCTCGCGGCCGTCGCGAAGGTGCTCGGCAACGGCAGCCGGGTCAGTGCCGCCGACACCGTCCCGTACGCGCTCTGGTGCGCGGCCCGCCGGCTCACCGACTACCGCGGGGCGGTCTGGGAGGCCGTGAGCGCCGGCGGGGACATGGACACCGTGGCCGCGATCACGGGTGGTGTGGTCGCCGCCCGCACCGGGACGGCCGGCATACCCGCCGCCTGGACGGCCGCCCGCGAACCGCTGCCCGCCTGGGCCCTCACCCGGCCGGGCGCCGTCGCGGGGCCGCCGACGGACGGCTCGCTGGCGCCGCTGCGGCTGCCGCGCCCGTGCCCCGTCCCGGACGTGGTCTGGAGCGAGGAGGAGTGGCGGCGGATCAGGCACGGCCTGCGCTCCCGCGCGACGGGGGCGGACTGGGACTCCTACACCGCCGAGGGGGTGCTCCACCTGCACCGCGGCCGGACCGGGTACGAGGTCTGGGCGGTCCGGGTGGCCCCCCTGCGGGGCGGCGGCCGACGGCCGGTGTCGGCACTGGTGGAGGCGCATCCCGCCCGTGTCGAGGGCGTGGTCGGCCCGGAGCTCCTGGGCAGGGTCCTCGATCTCGCGGCCCGGGGCCACGCGGACTGACCACGCGGACTGACCACGGGAACCCACGGACCCACGGACCCACCCGACCGAGCACGGAGCACCGCGCGCCGACGACACCGTGCCCCCGCCCGCCCGGGGCGGGGGCACGGTCGTCCGCGTCAGGCCGTGATCAGGTGCCCGCCGCCGCCGTGTCTAAGGCACTCCTGGTTGATCGCCGGGTCCGGGGCGCTCGGCGAGGTGGCGGCGGCGATCCGCAGCTCGATGATGTCGCGGACGGCCGGCCACTCGTCGTCGAGGATCGAGTAGAACGCGGTGGACCTGACCACCCCGTCCAGCCCGCGCGAGTGTGCCCGGCGGACGCCTTCGGAGGTGGCGCCGAGCCGTTCGATGGCCGCCCGCGACCGCTGGTTGCGGGCGTCGGCACGGAGCGAGATCCGCTGGACGCCCCACACCTCGAAGGCGTGCCGGAGCATCAGCAGCTTGGCCTCGGTGTTGATGCCGGTGCCCTGGGCACGCGGGGAGAGCCAGGTGTTGCCGATCTCGGCGGCGTCGGGCACCGCGGTGGCCGGATCGCCGAACGGCACGCCCGGCGCGGGCGGCCAGACCAGCGGCCCCTGCCAGTAGTCGAGTTCCAGGAACCGGGTGGAACCGACCACCCGGCCGTCGGCCTGGCTCACCGTCGCGAACGGCAGCGACCGGCCCGCGGCCTGGTCGGCGAGGGCGCGCGAGATGTACTCGCGGGCCGCTTCCAGGCCGTGCGGGACGGGCGTGAAGGCGTAGGTCGTACGGTCCTCGGCGCCGGCCTCGGCGATGGCCTCGGCGTGGTGCGCGGCGAGGGGCTCCAGCCGCACGGTGCGGCCGGTGAGGATGACAGGTACGGGCACGGAACCTTCGGTCCTTCATCGGTCGGAGGGTGTCGGACCGTGCCTGGGTGCGCGCGGGCCGAGCGGTGGACGATTCGCCCCGCCCCGGACGTCCGCCCGCCGGTACCCGTGCACGCCGGAGTCCGGTCGGGCGGGGCGGGGGGCGGCGGCCCGGAGGCGGGCAGCGCGGTGCCGGAACGGACGCGGGTCCACGGACCGGTCCGGCGGGCTGAGCGAGGGGACAGTGTGCGTCCGCGAGATGGCCGAAGAGGAAACGAGAGCGCGAAGGGAAGCAGGCGGCCAGGTGAAGGCAAGATGCGTCGTGGGTGGCTGGCCGAGCACCGGGCCGGGACGTGATCGACGGCGTTACGGACGACGTGACGACGACGCGACGATGCGAGGCAGCGAGAGGACGATACCCGCCAGAAGGCGGTGCGTCACTTCGCAGCACACGAATGGCCGCCCGGTACGGCCGCGAGCGGCTCCGACGGGCCTCCCGCCCGCCCCCGACCAGGGCTTTTCCGTCCGGGTGCGATCATGGTCGGGTCGGCCCTCCGGGGGCGCGCAGGGGGCTCGCCGGCGCGCTGGGCGGTGGTGGGCGGCGGCCGCCGGTGGCCGGAAAGGCACGCGGCGGCCCCGGGCGGCCCCGCCGGCCGGGCGCGGGGCGGGAGGATTCCCGGCAGCGGGACGACGGGGATCCGGAGGCACGGCGGAGGGGAATCCCGGCAGCGGGAATTCCGGCGGAGCGCCGCACGCTGCACGTGGAGGGCCGGTACCGGTCCGACGAGTGGCAGAGACCGAGTAGAGAACGGGGTGTGGGTGCGCGGTGCGTGATCCCGAGGCGCTGTACGAGCTGGATCAGCAGGGCGTGGCCGCCGTGGCCGCGGCGAGGGCCGCGTTGGCCGACACCGGGGCCGGTCTGGTGCTGCTCCACCACTTCGAGGGCTTCATGGACGCCGGCGAGGCGGGCGGCCAGGTGGTCTCCCACCTGCTGGAGACGGGTGAGCCGCAGGTGGTGGCCCGGTTCGACCACGACCGCCTGGTGGACTACCGCGCCCGCCGCCCCGCCATGCTCTTCGACCGCGAGCACTGGTCGTCGTACGAGCCGCCGGAGATCCTGCTCCAGCTGGTCCACGACGCGGCCGGCTCGCCGTTCCTGCTGCTCACCGGCCCCGAGCCGGACGTCGAGTGGGAGCGGTTCATCGCCGCCGTCCGCGAGCTCGTCGAGCGCTTCGACGTCCGGCTGTCGCTGGACTTCCACGGCATCCCGATGGGCGTGCCGCACACCCGCCCGGTCGGCCTCACCCCGCACGGCAACCGGCTGGACCTCGCCGCCGGCTACCCGCAGTGGTTCGAGCAGGCCCAGGTGCCCGGCAGCGCGCAGGCCCTGCTGGAGTTCCGGCTGGCCGAGGCCGGGCACGACGTGCTCGGCCTCGCCGTGCACGTGCCGCACTACGTGGCGCGCACGGCGTACCCGGCGGCCGCGGTGATGATCCTGGAGGCGGTGCAGTCCGCCACCGGGCTGGTGCTGCCCGGCACGCTGCTGCGCGAGCAGGTCGACGGGGTGTACGCCGACATCGAGGAGCAGCTGGCGCAGGGGGACGGCGACCTGCGCTCGGCGATCCGCGGCATGGAGGGCCAGTACGACGCGGTGGCGGGCGCCGAGGGCCGGGAGAGCCTGCTGGCCGAGCCGGTGGACCTGCCGTCGGCGGACGAGCTGGGCCGGCGCTTCGAGCAGTTCCTGGCCGAGCACGAGCGCGGCCCGGAGTAGCGGGCGCGGCAGGGGCGCGGCAGCGGGAGGCGCCGGGTCGAAACCGTCCCTCCGGGCGGGATCGATCCGGCGCCTCCGTGCGTTGGGGATGGCGGTGCCCGGGGGACGGGCCGTCGTAGGAAGAACGCCAAGGCTCCTACCCGGGGGGATCCCGTGCCATTGCCCGTACGTCCGACCTGTGCGCCCACGGGCGCTCCGTCGTCCACCGCCGTCCTGCCGGCCACGACGCCACCGTCGAGTACGACCACTTCGTCGAGTACGACCACGCCGTCGAGTACGACCGCTCCGTCGAGCGCACGGCCGGGCGGCCTGCCGAGGGCCCTGGCAGGTGCCCTGGCCGTCGGGCTCGCCACCGTGCTGCTCACCGCCTGTTCCGGCAGCGGCGGAACGGACGCCGCCGGCGCCGCCGCGCCGGACGGCCCGAAGCCGAACCGGGCCGCCGCGGCCACCCTGACACCCACCCCGACGCCGACCGGCCCGTACGTGGCGCTCGGCGACTCGTACACCGCGGGCCTGAAGATCAGCCCGCAGGTGGGGGAGCCGAAGGGCTGCTCCCGCTCCGCGGTCAACTACCCCAGCCTGGTGGCCAAGGCGCTCGGCCTGGCGGGCGGCCAGTTCCGCGACGTCAGCTGCAGCGGCGCCCGGACCGGGGACCTCACCGGCTCCCAGGCGACGGGCGGCGGCACCAACCCGCCGCAGCTGGAGGCGATCGACCCGGCCACCCGGCTGGTCACCGTGGGGATCGGCGGCAACGACGCCGGGTTCATGGAGGTCGTCACCCAGTGCGCCAAGGAGAACCTGGTCGACGCCGTCAAGGACCTGATCGGCTCCAGCCGGGCCCCGGCGCCGTGCCGCGAGCACTACGCCGGGTCGGACGGCGCGGACCAGGTGCAGCGCAAGGTGGACGCGGCCGGTGAACGGCTCGGCGAGACGCTGAAGGAGGTCAAGCGCCGCGCCCCGCAGGCCAGGGTCTACGTGGTCGGCTACCCGTCGCTGCTGCCGGCCGACCCGGCGGTCTGCGTCCCGGTGCTCGGCAAGACCGTCGCCGGGGGCGACCTGGGATTCCTGGTGGAGAAGGAGCAGCAGCTCAACGCCATGCTCAAGCGGCGTGCGGAGGCGGCGGGCGCGGTCTTCGTGGACCTCTCCGCGCCCTCGGCCGGCCACGACATGTGTGCGGGCGAGGCCGCCCGCTGGGTCGAGCCGCCGTTCCCGGCGCCCGGTCTGGCGGCGATCCACCCCAACGCGAAGGGGCAGGAGGGCGCTGCGGCCGCCGTCCTCAAGGCGGTCCGCGGCTGAGCCCGGGCCGTGGGGCGGCACCCGGCGCGCCCGGCGCCCCGCCGCCCCACGGCCCGTACGCGGGGCGCGCCGCCCCTGTGGTCGGCGCCCCCGCGTACGGTCAAGCGTTCACGCCCCGGCCCGCGCTCCGTCGCGCGCGGCACACTTCCGGTGTCGGAGGCGCGGCGTACCGTGAAGGGCATATGGACGACACCGCGCACCGCCTCGCCTCCGCCCCGACCCCGTACGACCACGCCGCCGAGGCCCGCTGGGTGCCCGAACCGGACAAGCGCCCCGGCCGCACGGCGTTCCAGCGCGACCGCGCCCGCGTGCTCCACTCCGCCGCCCTGCGCCGGCTGGCCGGCACCACCCAGGTGGTCGCCCCGATGCGCAGCGACTTCCCCCGCACCCGGCTGACCCACTCGCTGGAATGCGCCCAGGTCGGACGGGAGTTGGGCGCGGCCCTGGGCTGCGACCCGGACCTCGTCGAGACCGCCTGCCTGGCCCACGACATCGGCCACCCGCCGTTCGGCCACACCGGCGAGGAGGCGCTCGACCAGGCCGCCGAGGCCTGCGGCGGCTTCGAGGGCAACGCGCAGTCGCTGCGGATCCTGACCAGGCTGGAGCCCAAGCGGTTCGCCCCGCAGGACGAGCAGCCCGCCCGGCTGGCCCCCTGGCCCGGCCGCAGCGTCGGACTCAACCTGTCCCGCGGCGCCCTGGACGCCGCCACCAAGTACCCGTGGCCGCACGGCTCGCACCCCACCGACCCCGCCTCGCCCAAGTACGGCGTCTACGCCGACGACCTCCCGGTCTTCCGCTGGCTGCGGGCCGGCTCCCCGGCCGGGCGCAAGTGCTTCGAGGCCACCGTCATGGACTGGTCCGACGACGTCGCCTACTCCACCCACGACGTCGAGGACGGCCTCCAGGCCGGCCACATCGACCCGGCCGCGCTGCTCGCCCCGAGTGAGCGCGCCGAGCTGTTCAAGGTCGCCGAGCGCTACGCCTCCGACGCCGAGCCGGAGGAGCTGGCCGCCGCCCTGGACCGGCTGCTCGCGCAGGAGTGGTGGCCGAGCGCGTACGACGGCACCGCCCGCGCCCGGGCCGGGCTGAAGGACCTCACCAGCCAGCTGATCGGCCGCTTCTGCCTGGCCGCCGAGCAGGCCACCCGCGCCCGCTACGGCCCCGGCCGGCTCACCCGGTACGCGGCCGAGCTGGTGGTGCCGCGCGAGGTCCGGCTGGAGTGCGCGGTGCTCAAGGCGGTCGCCGTCCGGTTCGTGATGCAGCGCGACGAGCAGGCCCAGCTCCGGGCCCGCCAGCGGATCGTGATCGCCGAGCTGGCGTACGTCCTCAACGAGCGCGCCCCCGAGGGGCTGGACCCGGTCTTCGCCGCGCTCTACCGGGAGGCCGAGGACGACCGCGCGGCCCTGCGCGCGGTGATCGACCAGATCGCGACCCTCACCGACGCCTCGGCGCTGGCCCTCCACGGCAGGCTGGTCGGCGCGGCCTGGACGTGAGCGGGGCGGGGCGGGCAGGGGGGTGAGCGGGGCGAGCGGGGAGCGGGTGGTGAGCCGGCCGGGAGCGGCCCCGGGAAACCCCGGCCACCCCAGTAGACTTCCGGGGTGGCCGGGCGGATCAGGGACGAAGACGTACAGGCGGTGCGGAGCGCACTGCCGATCGACGCGGTGGTCGGCGACTACGTACAGCTGACCAACGGTGGCGGCGGCGAGTACAAGGGCGTCTGCCCCTTCCACGACGAGAAGTCCGCCTCCTTCTACGTGAACCCCGCCAAGGGCGTGTTCCACTGCTTCGGCTGCCAGGAGAACGGCGACACCATCGCCTTCCTGATGAAGATCGAGTACTGCACCTTCGCCGAGGCCGTCGAGCGGATGGCCGCCCAGGCGGGCATCACGCTCCGCTACGAGGAGGGCGGGTACAGCCCCCGCCACCAGCAGGGCGAGCGCACCCGGCTGGTCGAGGCGCACAAGGTGGCCGCCGCCTACTACCAGGAGCAGCTCGTCTCCCCGGAGGCCGAGATCGGCCGCCGCTTCCTCGCCGAGCGCGGGTTCGACGAGGAGGCCGCCAAGACCTTCGGCGTCGGCTACGCCCCGGTCGGCTGGGAGCACCTGGTCCGCTACCTGCGGGGCAAGGGCTTCAGCGACAAGGAGATCCTGCTCGGCGGGCTGGCCTCGCAGGGGCAGCGCGGCGGCCTGATCGACCGCTTCCGGGGCCGGCTGGTCTGGCCCATCCGCGACATCGCGGGCGAGGTGATCGGCTTCGGCGCCCGCCGGCTGCGCGAGGACGACAACGGGCCGAAGTACCTCAACACCCCCGAGACGCCGATCTACAAGAAGTCGCACGTCCTCTACGGCATCGACCTGGCGAAGAAGGAGATCGCCAAGTCGGGCCGGGCGGTGGTGGTCGAGGGCTACACCGACGTGATGGCCTGCCACCTGGCCGGGGTCACCACCGCGGTCGCGACCTGCGGGACGGCGTTCGCCGAGGACCACATCAAGATCATCCGCCGGCTGCTGATGGACACCTCGCAGTACCGCGGCGAGACCGTCTTCACCTTCGACGGCGACGCGGCCGGCCAGAAGGCCGCGCTGCGGGCCTTCGAGGACGACCAGAAGTTCGCCGCCAAGACCTCCATCGCGGTCAGCCCCGGCGGCATGGACCCGTGCGACCTGCGCCTGGCCAAGGGCGACGAGGCGGTCCGCGAGCTGATCGACAACCCCGTCCCGCTCTTCGAGTTCGCACTGTCCTCGGCCGTCGCCCGGCACCGGGTGGACACCCCCGAGGGCCGGTCGGCGGCCCTGGAGGAGGCGGCGCCGATCGTCGCCAAGATCAAGGACCGCTCGATCCAGCACGAGTACGCCGTCCGGCTGGCCGGCATGCTCGGCATCCTGGACGAGCCGTTCGTCGTCCGCCGGGTCTCCCAGCTGGCCCGCTGGGACCGCGAACGCCAGCAGAACCCCCGCGGCAACGGCCAGCAGCGCCGGCCCGACCCCGCGCAACCGGCCCGCCCCGCGCGGCCGGCCTTCACGCTCAACCCGCGCGACCCGGCCCAGTTCGTCGAGCGCGAGCTGCTCAAGCTGGCGCTCCAGCACCCGGACCTGGTCGCCCCGGCCTTCGACAACTACGGCGAGGACGAGTTCCCCACCCCGCCGTACACCGCCGTGCGCCGCGCGATCGGCCAGGCCGGCGGCGCCGCGTACGGGGCGACCCTGGCCGACTTCACCGGCACCGTGCGCGAGGTCTGCCCGGACGACCAGGTCCGCTCGCTGGTCACCGAACTGACCGTGGAGCCGGTGCGCTCGCGCCGCAAGGCGGACGCCATCTACGCGGGGGAGTTCCTGGTCAAGCTGCGGCTGCTGGCCGTGGACCGGCGGGTGAACGAGGTCCGGGCGCACCTCCAGCGGCTCGGCAACCGGGCCGCCGCCGAGGACCTGCACGCCGTGCAGACCGAGCTGTGGCAGCTCCAGCAGTACGGGCAGCAGCTGCGCAGCCGGGGCGCCGCGGCGCTGTAGGACACGCCCCGGGGCCGCCCGGGCCCTCACCGGCCGCACCGGTCGGTGCGGCGCGGTCTTGTAGGACCGCGCTCAGAAAGTCGGCGCACGAGTCTCGGCCACGGAGTGTGGCGTGCCGCACACTGGAGGGCGTCTCTCCCACCTCCGTACAGCGCGGGTCCGCCAGAGTCGCGCCCGCCCCGAGGGGATGCCCGTGGACCGAGGCCTTGCCGCGACCGCTCAGCCGACCACCGACCAGCTCGCCCCCCACGACGAGGCCTCCGCCGGCCCCGCCGACGCCGAGGGCCCCGTCGACCCCGACGGCCTCGACGGCTCCGACCGCCCTGGCGTCCCCGCGGACCACGGCCGGGCCGGGGCACCGCCCCCGGCCGGTGCCCGGATACCCGCGCAGGGCCTCCCGGCGGGCCACCCCGAAGCCGAGGAGGAGGCGCCCGAGCGGCGGCCGGGCCCCGAGGGAAGCGGCCCGGCCGCCGACCTGCTCCGCCAGTACCTCCGGGAGATCGGCCGGATCCGGCTGCTCACCGCGGCCGAGGAGGTCGAGCTGGCCCGCCGGATCGAGGCGGGCCTCTTCGCCGAGGAGCGGCTGAACCGCGAGCCGCCGCCCGCCGACCCGCTTGCCCGCGAACTGGACACCCTGGTGGTGGCCGGCCGGATCGCCAAGCGCCGGCTGACCGAGGCCAACCTGCGGCTGGTGGTCTCCGTCGCCAAGCGCTACGTCGGGCGCGGACTGACCCTGCTGGACCTGATCCAGGAGGGCAACCTCGGCCTGATCCGGGCGGTCGAGAAGTTCGACTACGCGCGCGGCTACAAGTTCTCCACCTACGCCACCTGGTGGATCCGGCAGGCGATGAGCCGCGCGCTGGCCGACCAGGCCAGGACGATCCGGGTGCCCGTGCACGTCGTGGAGCTGATCAACCGGGTGATCCGGGTGCAGCGCTCACTGCTCCAGGAGCGCGGCATCGAGCCGGGCCCGGCCGACATCGGCGCCGTCCTGGACCTCACCGGCGAGCGGGTCCGCGAGCTGCTCCGGCTCGCCCAGGAGCCGATCTCGCTGCACACCCCGGTGGGGGAGGAGGACGACGTCGCGCTCGGCGACCTGATCGAGGACGCCGACGCCGCCTCACCCGCGGAGTCCGCCGCCTTCCTGCTGCTGCGTCAGCACCTGGACGCGGTGCTGGCCACCCTCGGCGAGCGCGAGCGCCAGGTGGTCCAGCTCCGCTACGGCCTGGACGACGGCCGGCCCCGCACGCTGGAGGAGATCGGCGCGCTGTTCGGCGTCACCAGGGAGCGGATCCGCCAGATCGAGTCGAAGACCCTGGTCAAGCTCCGCGACCACGCCTTCGCCGCCCAGCTCCGGGGCTACCTCGACTAGGACGCGGGCGTGGACGCCGGTGCGGATGCCGGGTCGGCCGCCGCCGAAGGGGTGGCCGCCGGTTCCCCGGACGCCGGGGCGGCCGGGGGCGTGGTGCGCGGGGGAGGCGAGGCCGGGCCGATCGGGATCGGCGTGGACGCGACCAGCCGGGCCAGGTCGGAGACGGTGTTCGTGCAGGAGCCGCCCTCCGACTGCTGGCCGCAGACCTGGAAGGTGACGGCCGGGTCCGCCGCGTTCACCATCGCCGAGTAGTTGTCGTACCCCCAGTGGATCAGGGCGGTCTCCGTCTCGCCCGCGCTGGTGGTGACGACCGCCTGGTCGCCCGGCTGGCCCTCGGTGATCGCGGCCCAGGCGGCCTGGCACTTCTGGCTGTACCGGAGGTAGACCACCACCTTGCCGATGTTGGTGGTCTGCAGGGTCCGCGCGTCGGCGCCGCAGCCGGTCGCCTTGGGGTCCTTGTGCGCGCAGCCGACGGCCTGACAGCCGGCCACCGACGGGGCCGTCTTGGCGGGCGGGGAGGAGGGCGTGGCCGGCTGCTCGGAGGCGGTCGGCTCGTTGTCGCCGCCCGAGGAGTACCGCACTCCGGCGAGCACCAGCAGGACCGCCACCGCGACGCTGGCGGCCACCGCGACCCAGCGGACCGGTGCCCGGCGGGCAGCCGGCGCCCGGGGCACGGCCTCCAGGTCCTCCACGGCCTCCAGGTCCTCAACGGAGTCCGCGGACTCCGCGGTGCCCCCGGTCTCCGCCGCCTCGGCAGCCGGGTCCGCGTCCGCCGTCGGTTCCGTCGTCGCCGGGCTCGCCGGGCCGGTCGACGCCGCGGTCGACGCGGCCCCGTGCTCGGGCTCCGGTTCCGTCGACGACTCCGCCCCGGCGGGCTCCGCCGCTCCGGTCGCCGTCGCCTCCCAGAGCGCCCGCAGCCTCGGCCCGTTGCACTCCACCGCACCGATGAGCGCGTCGAGGGCCTGCTCGGTGACGACCCGTTTGCCGTTCAGCCAGCGCTCCCAGGAGGCCCGGCTGTAGTGGGTCCGGGAGGCCAGCTCGGACAGCGAGAGCCCGGTCGTGTCCTTGACGGCGCGCAGTTCCTCCGTCAGGCGTCTGGCGGGGGCGGACAGTTCGTCCGGCAGCTTCTTCCAGGCGGAACCCATGAGTCCTTCCAAACGGGCGGGGCGGGCGGCGGGAACGGTGGGGCCTGGAAGGGCACCGGTCCGGGCCGTAGGCGGAGGTATCCGCGTCCCCGCCCTCAGCAGCGTCTCCAACCTCGGCGGCCCGGTGTCCCAAACCCCAGGTCCTGGTGCTGAGACGGACGGAAGTGTCTCACAACCCCGGGAGACGCTCGAACATTCATGTGCTCGTGGGTCATTGTTCTCAGGCCGGTGCGGTTCGCCGCCCGGGTGCTTCGTCCGGGCACTGTTCTCCAGAAGCCGGACGACTCGGCGTTCCCTGACCCCCACCGGTCCGAGGCAGCCTCACGGGGGGAGGCTGCCCCGGCCGCAGGGACGCGCGGCGGGGAGGGCGGCTTCGCGCCGCCCTCCCCGCCGCGATCACTCCCCTTCGCCCGTCGGGCGCCCCGGCGGGTGCGGGCCCGCGGGAGGCCGCGGCGTCCCCGCCGGCCCGTGAACGTCCGTCAACCTCCGGCGGCCTCCGTCAGTGGTGGAAGCCCGTCCGGACGGGCACCCCGAGGTCCTTCAGCGGGACCGGCTGGCTGCGCAGCTCCGGCAGCAGCCGTTCGAGATCACCGAGCAGCAGGTCCGCGAGGTCGCGGGAGAAGCCGTTGCGGCAGACCACCCGCAGGACCGAGAGGTCCTCGCGGTTCGCCGGGAAGGTGTACGCCGGCACCTGCCAGCCGCGCTCCCTCAGCCGCCGTGACACGTCGAAGACGTCGAACGTCACGTCGTCGGTGGTGGTGAAGGCGAAGACCGGCAGCTGGTCGCCCCGGGTCAGCAGCCGGAAGGCGCCGAGCGCCTCGATCCGCTCGGACAGGTACGTGGCCACCTCCCGGCAGGCCCCCTGGACGGCCCCGAAGCCGCCCCGGCCCAGCCGCAGGAAGGTGTAGTACTGCGCGATCACCTCGGCACCGGGCCGGGAGAAGTTCAGCGCGAAGGTCGGCATCTCGCCGCCCAGGTAGTTGACCCGGAACACCAGCTCCTCGGGGAGCGCCTCCTTGTCCCGCCAGAGCGCCCAGCCGACGCCGGGGTAGACCAGCCCGAACTTGTGGCCGGAGGTGTTGATCGAGGCGACCCGGGGCAGCCGGAAGTCCCAGACCAGCTCCTCGTCCAGGAAGGGCGCGACCATGCCGCCGGACGCGCCGTCGACGTGCACCGGGATGTCCAGGCCGGTGCGCTGCTGGAGGTCGTCGAGGGCGGCGCAGATCTCGGCCACCGGCTCGTAGGAGCCGTCGAAGGTCGAGCCGAGGATGCCGACCACGCCGATGGTGTCCTCGTCGCAGAGCGCCGACGCCTGCTCGGCGTCGAGGTGGAAGCGGTCGCCGTCCATGGGTGCGGTGCGGGCCTCGACCTCCCAGAAGGTGCAGAACTTCTCCCAGCAGACCTGCACGTTGATGCCCATCACCAGGTTGGGGCGGGCCCCGGCGGCGTAGCGGTCGGCGTTGCGGCGCATCCAGCGGCGCTTGAGGGCGAGGCCGGCCAGCATGCAGGCCTCGCTGGAGCCGGTGGTGGAGCAGCCGACCGTGCCGTCCGGGTCGGGTGCGTGCCAGAGGTCGGCGAGGATCGCCACGCAGCGCCGCTCCAGTTCGGCGGTCTGCGGGTACTCGTCCTTGTCGATCATGTTCTTGTCGAGGCACTCGGTCATCAGCCGGGTGGCCTGGATCTCCATCGAGGTCGTGACGAAGGTCGCGAGGTTGAGCCGGGCGTTGCCGTCGAGCATCAGCTCGTCGTGGATCAGCTGGTAGGCCGCGTCGGCGGGCACGGGGCCGTCGGCGAGCCGGTGCAGCGGTGGAGCCAGTTCCATCTGGCCGAGCGGGTCGGCGGTGCCGACGAACGGGTTGATGGTCAGCCGGCGGTCGTCTCCGGCCCCCTTGTGCAGTGCCATGGGATCCTGCCGCCCTTCCGTCCGGTGGCCGCGTCGCCTTCCACGCTGCCATCGGCCGCCGGGCCACGCATCCGCACCGCGGTCCGTGCCGCCGTCCGCCGGGGGCGGGCAGGGCGCCGAGGCGGGGCGGTGACGCCGCCGCAGGGGGTTCGGGTCGGACGGGGCGCCACGGCCGGGCAGGAGGGCCTCAGCCGGCCGCCTCCGGATGGACCTGGTCGCGGGCGGCCCGGTACTGCTGGCGGACGGCCGAGCCGACCGGGAGGTCCTGCTCGGCGTCGGGGACGACGGTGACGGCCTCCGGCAGGTCCCAGCGCGGCGGCTCGGGGGTGCCGGCCAGCGCCCAGGCGGCCTGCCGGGCCGCGCCGCGCGCCGCGTGGGCACCGGGCGGCGGGACGACGACGGGGACGCCGAACAGCTGCGGTGCGATCTGCCGGACGGCGGGCAGCCGCCCGGCCGCGCCGAGCAGGAAGACCCGCTTCACCTCGACGCCCTGGGCGCGCAGCACGTCCAGGGCGTCCGCGCTGTTGCAGAGCATGCCCTCGACGGCGGCCCGGGCCAGGTGCTGGGGGCTCATCGACTCGGCGCGCATCCCGGTCAGCGTGCCGGCCGCGTGCGGCAGCGCGGGCGTCCGCTCGCCGTCCAGGTAGGGGAGCAGCACCATCCCGTACGCGCCGGGGGAGGACTGGAGGGCGAGGTCGCTGAGGCCCTCCAGGTCGCGGCCGAGCAGGGCGGCGGTGGAGCGGAGCACCTGGGCGGCGTTCAGGGTGGCGACCATCGGCAGGTGGCGGCCGCCGGCGTCGGCGAAGGAGGAGACCAGGCCGGTGGCGTCCACCACGGCCCGCTCGTGCACGGCGAAGATCGTTCCGGCGCTGCCGAGCGAGACGACCGCGTCGCCGGGGCCGAGGCCGAGGCCGAGCGCGGCGGCCATGTTGTCGCCGGTGCCGGCCGAGATCAGCAGGCCCTCGGGGGTGTGTCCGGCGGGTTCGGCCGGGCCGAGCACGTGCGGCAGCCGCAGTTCGTGGCCGAGCGCGAGCTTCACGAGGTCCTGCCGGTACTCGCCGGTGATCGGGGACCAGTAGCCGGTTCCGGAGGCGTCGCCCCGGTCGGTGGTGCGCCGCTTGGGGTGGCCGAGCAGCTGCCAGACCAGCCAGTCGTGCGGCAGCAGCACCTCGGCGACCCGGCGGGCGTTGGCCGGTTCGAACTCGGCCAGCCAGCGCAGCTTGGCGATGGTGTAGGTGGGGCCGGGGACGGCGCCGATCGCGGCGGTCCAGGCGGCCGGGCCGCCGAGTGCGTCCAGCAGGGCGGCGGCGGCGCCGCTGGAGCGGGGGTCGTTCCAGAGGATCGCGGGCCTGACCAGCACGCCGCCGGCGTCGAGGCCGATCATGCCGTGCTGCTGCGCGCTGACGCCGATCGCCCGGACGCCCTCCAGCAGGCCGCCGGCGGCCGCGTCGCCCAGCGAGTGCAGCCAGACCTGCGGGTCGGCCTCGCCGGGGCGGGCGTCCGGGTCGTCCGGTACGGGGTGGGGCGCCTTGCCGGACCGCATCACCGCGCCGGTGCCGGAGTCACACGCGACGATCCGGGTGCGACCCGTCGAGCTGTCTATCCCCGCGACGATGGCCATAGTCGAGATCATGCCTCAGCGGCCGTCCGGACGCGGCCCGACCGGGGAAGTGTTGTCCGTTCGGTACCGCGTCCGGGAGGCGGCGTACGGCTCGCCGTCACCGCTGCTTCACCCACCGGTCACGGGCGGGGTCTATGGCGTGTCCTGCGGACCGGTCCCGGGACCGGTCCGCAAGTCACGCCCCCGCCGGTCTCACGGCCGGAAGGTGCCCCAGCTGTCGTCCTCGGCCTTGGGCCGGTTGAGGTACGGCACCCGGTCGGTGACGGCGTTCGGGAGCCGGTCGCCGACCTTGCCCGCGACGGCTCCGGCGGCCTTTCCGGCGACCGCGCCGGCCTGCTGCTTCGCCTTGTCGGCCGCGCCCTGGACCTTGGGGTTCTGGGCGACCTGCCGGGTGATCCTGGCGATCTGCTCGTAGCGCCGGCGCCCGGCCCGCGTGCCCAGGACATAGCCCGTCGCGAGTCCGACGCCGAACGACAGCTTCCACATGATCGGATTCCACCCTCTCCTGGCGGCCATTGCCGCATTGCCCTACCCGTCTGTCGGGACGGTGAACCGTCGGTGACCCCAGCATCCCCGGGCGGTGTGCGGGGCGCGCGCGGGGCGCGCCGGGCGGGGCCGCCGGCGGCTGCCGGGGAAAGCGATTGGCGGACCACCCCCCCGAGTGCGCTAATGTATGTCCCGCAGCGAGCGCCGAGGAGCCCGGGAGACCGGGGGCCGGAGCGGAAGCTCGATCCCCCATAGCTCAATTGGCAGAGCAGCCGACTGTTAATCGGCAGGTTATTGGTTCGAGTCCAATTGGGGGAGCTCGGGTGCTGGCCCTCCGGGGTCCTCATCCCGTCCGTGGTACGGAAGTTGCGTACCGCTGTGTACTGCGATCCCGCATAGCTCAATTGGCAGAGCAGCCGGCTGTTAACCGGCAGGTTTTTGGTTCGAGTCCAAATGCGGGAGCTGCGCCGGGTCCGCCCGGTGACTGCTCAGAGCGAAGGCCCCTCGGTAGACCGAGGGGCCTTCGTGTTGCCCGGAGTGCCCCGGCCGGGTGGTGGGGCCCGGTGGTGAGGTCGGTCACCCGGGCCTCCCGCGGCGGGGCGGGCGGTGTCACTCGGTGGCCTGCCGGTACAGCTCGGTGATCCTGTCGTCGAAGGCCACGCTGTACGAGGTGCCCGGCGACTCGCCGCCCTCCTGGTAGCCGCCGATCACGCCGATCACCCGGCCGGTGGTGGTGACCCACGGGCTGCCGCTGGTGCCGTCGGTGTAGCCGCCGCAGTCGAACCGCTCCTGGGTCGGACTCTGCGAGCTGGTCAGGCCCGAACAGGTGATCGGCTCGTCCTGCTCGTTGGGGTAGCCGGTGACCGACACCGCCAGTCCGAAGCCCTGGCCGGTGCCGAGCGGATTGCCGCCGACCGCGTCCTCCACCTGCCGGCCGCCGACCGCCCGCACGGTGACGAACGCCACGTCGTACTCGGGATCGTCGTCGTCCGCCCAGCGCGGATCGACGGTGATCGACTCCACCGGCCAACTCCCGTAGGGCGAGTACCCGTTGCGGTAGCCGGGCGTGAACACCAGGCCGTCCAGCAGGCCGATCCGCCGACTCTGCACGCAGTGCGCGGCGGTCACCAGCAGGTTGCGCCGCGGGCTCTGCACCACGCTCGCCGTGCACGCCCGAGGGCCCTGCGGGGTGTGGATCGACAGGGTGCCGACCCGGTCCCCGGCCGGGCTCTGCGGCGCCACGCCGGCCGTCCGCTCCTGCCCGCCCCCGCCGCAGGCGATGGCGGCGGCGAGCAGCAGGGCGGCCAGTGCGGCCGTCCTGGCCGTGCGCGCCGGCCGTACCGGGCGGGAGTCCATCGGGGCTCCGTCTCGTCCTCGGGGCGGTCATCGCGGTTCGTGCGTTCCGCCGTTCGTGAGGAAGATCTACCAGGCCGGGCCGGGCCGCGCCACCGTCGCCCTCTCACGCCCCGTCACCCGCCCGCGCGCCCCTCCGCTCGGGGCGCCGGTCCCGCCGCCGGTCCCCGTCCGTTCTCCCCGTCCGCTCTCCCCGGTCGGGAGGCGGTGGCCGGGCCCGCTCCGCCGTCGAACCTGTGCGCACCCATGTGCGCCCCCGGCGCGCACCACGGGTGATCGACCGGCTATGCTGCCCGGGACGGCCTTTCGGGGCCGTCTGCTGCTGCCGCGACCGGGTGACCCGTCGCGTGCTGCGAACCGGGGCGGTAGCTCAGCCGGTTAGAGCAGGGGACTCATAATCCCTTGGTCGTGGGTTCGAGTCCCACCCGCCCCACCTTCGCCTTCGCCCGGTCTCCGGGCTTGACCAGGTGCGGTCATCTGCACGAACTCTAGTGACCGGCGGCACCGCCGGCCGCACCGACAGGCCGAGAATCACTCGAACAGGTCCGCGCCGAGGGCGCGTTGACGCCCCCTGCGCCCGGCCGGGGCGGGCACCGCCCCGGGGGACTCCCGGACGGCCGCCGGAACGGTGCTCCGTATCCTGGCCGGATGCTCGAACCCGCGCTGCTGCCGACTCCCCTGACGGACTGCCCCGACGAGGCACTGGCCCGGGCGGGCGTGGAGCTGCGGCTCAAGCGGGACGACCTGGCGCATCCGCTGGTGCCGGGGAACAAGTGGCGCAAGCTGGCGCCGAACCTGGCGGCGGCCGTCGAGCGCGGCGACACCCGGCTGCTGACCTTCGGCGGGGCGTACTCGACGCACCTGCGGGCGGTCGCGGTGGCCGCCGGCACGCTCGGGCTGGAGAGCGTCGGGTTGGTCCGGGGAGAGGAACTGGCCGACGCGCCGCGGAACTGGTCGCTGCGGGCCGCGGAGGCGGCCGGGATGGAGCTGGTGTTCCTGTCCCGGGCGGAGTACCGGGAGACGGCCGGGCGCTGCGAGTCGGACCCGGCGGTGGCGGCCGGGCTGCGGCGGCGCTGGGGGCCGTGCCTGGTGCTGCCCGAGGGCGGGTCGAACGCCCTGGCGGCCCGCGGGGCGGCGGCGGTCGCGGCGGAGCTGACCGACCTCGGCGAGCGGGACGTGGTCTGCGTCCCGGTCGGCACCGGCGGCACGCTGGCCGGGATCGCGGCCGGACTGCCGCCGGGGGCGCGGGCGCTCGGGGTGGCGGTGCTGCGGGGCGGGGAGGGCTATCTGGAGGGCGAGGTGGCCCGGCTCCACCGGGAGGCGTACGGGCGGGAGTTCGGCGGCTGGCGGATCGACCACGACCACCACGGGGGCGGGTACGGGCGGGTGCCGGCCGCGCTGGAGGAGTTCGCGGCCGGCTTCGGGCAGCGGCACGGCGTCGCGCTGGAGCGGCGCTACGTGGCCAAGCTGCTGGCCGCCCTGTACGACCTGGCGGAGGCCGGGGCCTTCCCGCCCGGGACCAGGCTGACGGCCGTGGTCACCGGGCTCCCCGACCCGGTGGAAGCACCGTAGCGGCCCGGTCGGAGCCCCCGCCGGAGTCCCGGTCGGAGCCCCCCGGTCGGGGCCCGGTCGGGGAGGTCCGACCGGGGCTCCCGGCCGGAGGCTCAGCCGAAGGTGAGGTCGGAGCAGGGGTCGAGGTCGGCGCCGCGGGTGTTCTCGGTGATGCCGCTGGGGACGCTGGTCGGCGCCGGGGCGCTGGGGGTCGCGGCCGGGCCGCCGCCGGCGGTGCCGGCCGGGCGGTAGTCGCGGCCGAGGATCACGGTGACCCCCTCGGAGCCGGGCTCCTCGACCAGCCGGGCCTCCGGGAAGAGCGGTGCCAGCTGGTCGGCCGCGGACTTGAACAGCGGGTCGTAGGAGATCTCGGTGCGCAGCCGGCCGCCCTGGGTCGGGCCGAGCTCGACGTTCCGGAACCCCTTGGCGCGGATCGCCTCGGAGCCCTTGCCGGCCAGCCCCGGGGTGCCGACGCCGTTGATCACGGTGACGGGCGCGTCCGCCTCCGCGGGCGAGAGCGGGGTGGCGGCCGCGGCGGGGGAGGCCGGGGCGGTGGCGGGGGAGGCCGGGGCGGTTGCGTCCGCGGCGGGGGAGGCCGGGTCGGAGGGCGAGGGGGTCGGCGTGCCGGTCGAGGGGTCGGCGACCTGTCCCGTGGTCTGCCCGTCCAGGGTGCGGTCCTCGCGCAGCAGCTGCCAGAGGGTGTCCACGTCGGGGCGGACGAGGTCGATCCGGCCCGACTGCTTGGTGGAGAACCGCCAGGGGGCGGTGACGAAGGTGATGTCGGCGAGCTTGATGTGCTGCAGCGACTGCGCGAAGTCGACCAGCTTCATCGCGGTGCCCAGGCCCTCGTCCACGGTGAGCGAGCGGGTGGCCGCGTCGGCCAGCGGGAGCAGGGTGGGCAGCGAGAAGCCGAGGCCCTGGATCTTGCGGATCATCGAGGAGAGGAAGGCCTGCTGGCGCTTCATCCGCCCGATGTCGGAGTTGTCGCCGAAGCCGTAGCGGGCCCGCAGGTAGTCCACGGCCGGCTGGCCGGAGATCTTCTGCATGCCCTTCTTGAGCTTGATGTCGTGCGAGTTGACGTCGTTGGGTATGCAGACGTCGACGCCGTTGATCGCCTCGGTCATCGCGGCGACGCCCTTGAAGTCGACCACGATGGTGTGGTCGATCCGCAGGCCGGTCATGGCCTCGACGGTGTTCTGGGTGCAGGCCGGGTTCCCGTTGGGGGACACGCCGATGGTGAAGGCCTCGTTGAACATCTGGTTGGTCCGCGGCGCCGTCCAGCTGCCGTTCGGCAGCCGGCAGGACGGGATGGTCACCAGGGCGTCGCGGGGTATGGAGACGCCGACGGCGTGCTTCTTGTCCGCGTAGATGTGCAGCAGGATCGTGGTGTCGGAGTGGCCGACGCCGAGGTCGCCGCCGCCGAGGTCGTCGTTGCCGTCGTTGCGGGTGTCCGAGCCGAGCAGCAGGACGTTGACCGGGACGGCGGCGCCCGGGGTGGCGGGGACGGCCGCGGGCGGGCGCTCGGTGGCGACGCCGCCCGGGTCGAAGGTGGTGATGTTGCTGTCCAGCCGGTGGTAGAACCAGGCGCCGGCACCCGCTACGGTCAGCACCAGGACGGCGGTGAGGCCTATCGCGGTCCGTATGATGCGTCGGCGGCGCGAGCTGCTGCTCATCCTCCCCGTCCCCCCGTTTGACGTTCGTGGTTCCCACCCGCACCGTCCGCTTGGCGGACCGGTGCCCGGTCTTCGAACGTTAGACGTTTCGGGGGAGTGTTCGGTTACCTCCGATCCGCGGCCAATTCGGCCGGACCGGCCGTTGGGCCTGTGATGCTGCTCACGCGCCGGGGCCGGCGGCGCCCGTCAGCATGCGGCGGAGCAGGTCGCGCAGCTGGGTGCGCTCCTCGGGGCCGAGCGCGGCGAGCGGCTCGCGGGCGAAGTTGAGCGACTCGCGGAGCTCCTCGGAGGCGGTGGCGCCGGTTCCGGTGGCGGCGACCAGCTTGACCCGGCGGTCCTGCTGGTCGGCCTGCCTGGTCACGAAGCCGCGCGACTCCAGCCGGTCGACGATGCCGGTGATGTTGGACGGCTCGCAGCTGAGCGTCTGGGCGATCTGGCGCATGGGCATCGGCCCGCGCCGCAGCAGTGCGAGGACCTTGGCCTGCGCTCCGGTGAGCGAGCGGGCGGCGGCGGCCTCCTCGTACTCGCGGTGGAAGAGCGCGACCAGATTGGCCATCAGGTCGACGACCTCACGGGTGATCTCGTCGGGCTGCGGCGCGGCGGCCCGGGTCGGCTGGGTATCCATGACGACAGTCTACCTGAAAAGTTGACAACATGAACCTTTCATGTCCATTGTTACTTCACTGACTCAACCTTTCATGTAGGGAGTACTCCGATGGCCGCCGAGCAGGAAGCGCCCGCCACCGCCCGCGAGTGGCACCTCGCCGCCCGCCCCCAGGGCTGGCCGGTCCCGACCGACTTCGCGCTGGTCGAGGCGCCCGTCCGACGCCCCGGTCCGGGCGAGATCCTGGTCCGCAACACGTACCTGTCGGTCGACCCGTACATGCGGGGCCGGATGAACGACGTGAAGTCCTACGTCCCGCCGTTCCGGCTCGGCGAGGCCATGGACGGCGGCGCCGTCGGCTACGTGGTCGCCTCCGAGGCGGAGGGCTTCGCCCCGGGCGACGCCGTGCTGCACGGGCTCGGCTGGCGCGAGTACGCGACCCTGCCGGCCCAGCGCGCGGTCAAGGTGGACCCGTCCGTCGCGCCGCTCTCCGCCTACCTCGGCGTGCTCGGCATGACCGGCCTCACCGCGTACGCCGGCCTGCTCGCGGTCGGCGGCCTCAAGGAGGGCGACCGGGTCTTCGTCTCGGGCGCGGCCGGCGCGGTCGGCTCGGTGGTCGGCCAGATCGCCAGGCTCAAGGGCGCCTCGCTGGTCGTCGGCTCGGCCGGCTCGGCGGAGAAGGTCGCCAAGCTGGTCGACGAGTACGGCTTCGACGCCGCCTTCAACTACAAGGACGCCCCCGTCCGCGAGCAGCTCGCGGAGGTCGCGCCCGAGGGCATCGACCTCTACTTCGACAACGTCGGCGGCGATCACCTGGAGGCCGCGATCGGCGCGCTCGGCGTGCACGGCCGGGCCGTGCTCTGCGGGGCCATCGCCCAGTACAACGACACCACCGCCCCGGCCGGCCCGCGCAACCTGGCGCTGGCGATCGGCAAGCGGCTGCGCCTGGAGGGCATGCTGGTGGGCGACCACGCCGCGCTGCAGCCGCAGTTCGTCGCCGAGGTCGCCGGCTGGCTGAAGGACGGCAGCCTGCGCAACGAGGAGACCGTGGTCGACGGCTTCGAGCACACCGCGGAGGCCTTCCTGGACCTGCTGCGCGGGGCCAACACCGGCAAGATGGTGGTCCGGCTGGACACCTGACGCCGCGTCGGCCGCGACCTGGGGAAACCCGCGCCCGCGCCGCACCCGCTCCGCCCCGCCGCCCGCCGGAACCCCGGCCGGGCGCGCGGGGCGGTTTGCGTACCCGGCGGAGGGGATCCGGCCGCACTACCGCATTCCGGCCGGATCCGAAAGTGCGTCATCCATGGTGCGGGGCGGCGCGGTACGGTGGTCCCGCCTGGCGATGGGGCCGTTCGGGGGAGAGATCCGACCGAGGGGTGGACCTCGTTGAGGATTCGACTAGCATTGAGCGAAAGCCTGTCCGTTTTGCTCAATTTAGTGGCTTAATGTCGGCTAACGTGGGTAACTGTGGATCAACCGCAGGCACGAACGCGAGGCAGCTGGGGAAGGCGACCCTCGTCCACAGCCTGGAGGTCCCGGTGACGACACGTGGAGTCCTGTACGTCCACTCCGCGCCCCGCGCGCTGTGCCCGCACGTCGAGTGGGCCGTCGCGGGGGTGCTCGGTGTGCGGGTGAGCCTGGACTGGATCCGCCAGCCGGCCGCGCCCGGACACTGGCGCGCCGAGCTCTCCTGGCAGGGTGAGCCCGGTACGGCCTCGAAGCTCGCCTCCGCGCTGCGCGGCTGGCAGCTGATGCGGTACGAGGTCACCAGCGAGCCCTGCGCCACGGCGGAGGGTGAGCGGTTCAGCAGCACGCCCTCGCTCGGCATCTTCCACGCGGTCACCGGCATCCACGGGGACATCCTGATCCCCGAGGACCGGCTCCGCGCCGTCCTGCTGCGCGCCCGCAGCGAGGGGGCGGACCTGGAGGCCGAGATCGCGATGCTGCTCGGCAAGCCCTGGGACGACGAGCTGGAGCCCTTCCGGTACGCCGGCGAGGGCGCTCCGGTGCGCTGGCTGCACCAGGTCGTCTGAGGCGCCGTCACCGGACCGCCGCCCGGCCGCGCCGCCCGGCCGCGCCGGCCGGTCGCGCCGAAGGGGCGGGTACCCACCAGGTGGGTACCCGCCCCTTCGGCGTGCCGGGCGTCAGCGGGTGCGGAAGGCCAGCACCACGTTGTGGCCGCCGAAGCCGAACGAGTTGTTCAGCGCGGCGATCCGGCCCTCGGGCAGCTTGCGGGCCTCGCGGACGATGTCCGCGTCCACGTCGTCGTCCAGCTCGTCGACGTTGATGGTCGGCGGGGCGATCCGGTGGTACAGGGCCTGCACGGTGGCGACGGTCTCGATGCCGCCGGCGCCGCCCAGCAGGTGACCGGTCATCGACTTGGTGGCCGAGACGGCGATGTGGTCCAGCTCCCCGCCCAGCTCCTTGCGGAGCGCCTTCAGCTCGGCGGTGTCACCCTGCGGGGTCGAGGTGGCGTGCGCGTTGACGTGCACGATCTCGGACTTGTCCAGGTCGTTGCGCTCGAACAGGTCGGCCAGCGCGCGGGCCACCCCGGCGCCGGTCGGCTCGGGCTGGGCGATGTGGTGGGCGTCCGAGGACAGGCCCTGGCCGACCGCCTCGCAGTAGATCCGGGCACCGCGGGCCTCGGCGTGCTCGACCGACTCCAGCACGACCACGCCGGCGCCCTCGCCCAGCACGAAGCCGTCCCGGCCCTTGTCGTACGGGCGCGAGGCGCGCTGGGGCTCGTCGTTGTTCTTGGACATCGCCATCATGTTGGCGAACGCGGCGATCGGCAGCGGGTGGATCGCCGCCTCGGTGCCGCCGGCCACCACGACGTCGGCGCGGCCGGTGCGGATCATCTCGATCGCGTAGCCGATCGCCTCGGCGCCGGAGGCACAGGCGGAGACGGGGGTGTGCACACCCGCGCGGGCGCCGACCTCCAGGCCGACGTTGGCCGCCGGGGAGTTGGGCATCAGCATCGGGACGGTGTGCGGGGAGACCTTGCGGGAGCCCTTCTCCTTCAGCACGTCGTACTGGTCGAGCAGGGTGGTCACGCCGCCGATGCCGGAGGCGATCACCGCGCCCAGGCGCTCGGGGGCCAGCTTGGACGACTCGTCGGTGGCGGGGGTCTCGTAGCCGGCGTCGGCCCAGGCCTCGCGGGCGGCGATCAGGGCGAACTGGGCCGAACGGTCCAGCTTGCGGGCGAGCGGGCGGGGGAGGATCTCACCGGGCTCGACGGCGGTGCGCGCCGCGATCCGGACGGGCAGGTCGGCGGCCCACTCCTCGGTCAGGGCAGCCACTCCGGAGCGCCCGGCGACCAGGTTCTCCCACGTGGTGGCGGCGTCGCCGCCCAGCGGCGTGAAGGCGCCGATACCCGTGACGACCACGGTACGGTTTTCAACGGTCACTGGATCTTCTTCTCTCACATCGTGCGGGGGGCGGTCGGCGGCGGCCGAAGGTGAGCCCGGCCGGGCGCCCGGTGGGGCGTCCCGGCCGGCGGGTCGGCCGACTCGGGGAGAGTCGGCCGATGTCAGGCGTCGAACGAGTCGACCGCTCAGGCGTTGGTGAGGATGTAGTTCACCGCGTCGCCGACGGTCTTCAGGTTCTTGACCTCGTCGTCCGGGATCTTGACGTCGAAGCGCTCCTCGGCGGCCACGACGACCTCGACCATGGACAGCGAGTCGACGTCCAGGTCGTCGGTGAAGGACTTGTCGAGCTCGACGTCCTCGGTCGGGATGCCGGCGATCTCGTTGACGATCTCGGCGAGACCTTCCAGGACCTCGTCCTTGGTAGCCATACTGGCTGCTCCTCTTCGGTGTTGAATGCGGCCGCCCGGCGGACGGACGCAGGCTTGCGGATGGTTCGGGCGGAAAACGCCTAGGGGAGCGTAACGACTGCCGCGGCGTAGACGAGACCCGCCCCGAACCCGATGATCAGTGCGAGGTCGCCGCTCCGGGCCTCGCCGCTCTCCAGCATGCGCTCCATCGCCAGGGGGATGGAGGCCGCCGAGGTGTTGCCGGTCTCCGCGATGTCGCGGGCCACCGGCACGGACTCGGGGAGCTTCAGGGTCTTGATCATGGTGTCGGTGATGCGCATGTTGGCCTGGTGCGGGATGAACGCGCCGAGCTGGTCGGCGGTGATCCCGGCGGCGTCCAGCGCCTGCTGGGCCACCTTGGCCATCTCCCAGACCGCCCAGCGGAAGACCGACTGACCCTCCATCCGGAGGGCCGGCCACTTGGTCTCCTCGCCCGCGCCGTTGACGGCGCCCTCCTTGGCGAAGGCGGTGTCCCAGGCCGCGGTCTGCGAGATGACGTCCTTCTGCGAGCCGTCCGAGCCCCAGATGACCTTGCCGATGCCGGGCGTGTCGGACGGGCCGACGATCGCGGCGCCGGCGCCGTCACCGAAGATGAACGCGGTCGAGCGGTCCGACTGGTCGGTCAGGTCGCTGAGCCGCTCCACGCCGATCACCAGCACGTACTCGGCGCTGCCGCCGCGGACCATGCCGTCGGCCAGGCCCAGGCCGTAGCCGAAGCCGGCGCAGGCCGCCGAGATGTCGAAGGCCGGGGCGGTGCCGCAACCGAGCCGCTCGGCGATCTCGGTGGCGATGGCCGGGGTCTGCTTGAGGTGCGAGACGGTCGCGACGATCACGCCGCCGATCCGGTCCGGGGAGATCCCGGCCTGGGCGATCGCCTTGCCGGCCGCCTGCACCGACATCTCGGCGACGCTCTCCTCCGGGCCGGCCCAGCGGCGCTCGGCGATCCCGCTGCGGGTGCGGATCCACTCGTCCGACGAGTCGATCCAGGTCAGCACCTCGGCGTTGGGGATCACCCGGACCGGCCGGTAGCCGCCGACCCCGTGGATGCGCGAGTACTGCGCACCGGTGACCGGGCGGATCTGGGGGGTGTTGCTCATGCCTGCTGCTCCTGCTCCTGACCACTGTCCTCCCGGCCCGGGCCGGCGTGCTCGGCGATGAGCGCGCGGGCCTTGTCCAGGTCGGCAGGGGTCTTGAGGGCAAGCGACGCCACGCCCTTGAGGTTGCGCTTGACCAGTCCGGTGAGGGTGCCCGCCGGGGCGAGCTCGATGACGGCGGTCGCGCCCAGCTGCTGCAGGGTCTCCATGCAGAGGTCCCAGCGGACCGGGTTGGAGACCTGCGACACCAGGCGGCGCAGCAGCTCGTCGCCGGAGGCGACGACCTCGCCGTCCTGGTTGGAGACGTACGCGATCCGCGGGTCGGCGACCGGGAGGGTCGGGGCCAGCTTGGCGAGCCGCTCGACGCCCGGCGCCATGTGGGTGGTGTGGAACGCGCCGGCCACCTTGAGGGCGACCAGCCGGGCCCCGGCCGGCGGGTCCTCCCGCAGGGCGTCCAGCTGCGGCAGCGTGCCCGCCGCGACGATCTGGCCGCCGCCGTTGTTGTTGGCCGCGGTCAGGCCGTGCTCGGCCAGCTTGGCGGCGACGACCTCCGGGTCGCCGCCCAGCAGGGCGGCCATCCCGGTCTCGGTGGCGGCGGCGGCCTCGGCCATGGCCAGGCTGCGTTCGCGCACGAAGGTCAGGGCGTCGTGGGCGGTCAGCGCCCCGGCGAAGGCGGCGGCGGTGATCTCGCCGACGCTGTGGCCGGCCACGGCGCCGACCGGTGCGGTGGCGGTGTCCCCGTCCGGGAACAGCACGCCGGCGGTCACCAGGCCGGCTGCCACCAGCAGCGGCTGGGCGACGGCGGTGTCCTTGATCTCCTCGGCGGACGCCTCGGTGCCCGCGTGCACCAGGTCGAGCCCGGCGACCTCCGACCAGCCGCGGAGGCGGTCGGCGACACCGTCGAGCTCCAGCCAGGGGCTGAGGAAACCGGGGGTCTGAGCACCCTGTCCAGGGGCGACGATTACGAGCACGGTTCAACCCTCTCTCGCCGAGCGCCCGGGGGCGGGTAGGCGACGGTAACGAAGAAAAGCATCCCGGATTGTAAGGTCCCTACATCGAGCTCAGCTGGACTCCCCGGCGGCCGTGAGCCTTCCCAGCGCCAGTGCGATACGCAGGGTGAACGCCGAACGTACGTCGGAGGGAGCGTAGCCCGTGACGTCGGTCACACGTCGAAGCCGGTAGCGCACCGTGTTCGGGTGGACGAAGAGCATCCGGGCCGCGCCTTCGAGTGAGGAGGCCTGTTCCAGATAGACACTCAAGGTCTCCAGGAGTGCCGACCCGGCTTCGTCGAGCGGTGTGTAGATCTCCTCCACCAGCTGGCGGCGGGCCGCCTGGTCGCCGGCCAGCGCCCGCTCGGGCAGCAGGTCGTCGGCCAGCACCGGGCGCGGTGCGTCCGGCCAGGCCGCGCAGGCCCGCAGGCCGGCCGCCGCGGCGTGCGCCGAGCGGGTCGCCGACAGCAGGTCCGGCACGGTCGGGCCGACCACCACCGGGCCCGCGGCGAACTGGCCGATCAGTGCCCGGGCCGCGTGCACCGGCTCCTTGTCGCCGCCGACCACCACCACCAGGCGCTTGCCCAGCACCCCGGTCAGCACGTGCAGCTTGGCGTACCGGGCGGCCCGGCGGATCGCCTCGACCACCAGCTCGCTGTCGCCGTCCGGAGCCGAGCCCATCACCACCCGGACCTGGCTGGGCTGGCCCCAGCCGAGGGCGGCGGCGCGCGAGAGCACGCCCTCGTCGGCGTCCCCGGAGAGCAGCGAGTTGACCACCAGCGCCTCCAGGCGGGCGTCCCAGGCACCCCGGGCCTCGGCGGCCTGGGCGTACACCTGGGCGGTGGCGAAGGCGATCTCCCGGGCGTAGACCAGGACCGACTCGCGCATGTCCGCCTCGTCGCCGGGGGAGGCCACCTCCTCGATGGCCTCCTCCATCACCTCGATCGTGGTGCGGATCAGCTCGACGGTCTGGCGCAGGGTGATCGCCCTGGTCAGCTCGCGCGGCGCGGTGCCGAAGACGTCGGTGGAGATCGCCTGCGGGGCGTCCGGCTTGCGGTACCACTCGGTGAAGGCGGCGATACCGGCCTGGGCGACCAGGCCGATCCAGGAGCGGTGCTCCGGCGGCATCCGCCGGTACCAGCCGAGCTGGTCGTCCATCCGCGCGATCGCGGCGGAGGCCAGTTTGCCCGAGGACTTCTCCAGTCGCTTGAGCGTCGCGGCCCGGCGCTCCGCGCGCTCGGCGGCGAGCTTGCGCTCCTGCGCGGTCAGGCGCGGAGCCGCGCGGCCCGGCCGGTCTCTCCCGGCGCCGGGTGTCGGAGTCTTCCCGTTCTTGTCGGGCTTGGCGGTCGGATCGCTCTTGGAGTTCGCGGAAGCGGCTGGCACAAGGACAAGACTGCCTCACCGGAGTGACTGCTTGTGCACGCCCCCCGGCGGAGCGGCACGGCGGCAGCCGCCCACCCGCTACCGTGGGGCCGTGACCGACGCCCCCGCCCGCCCGCGCGCCGATCTGCGCCGAACCGCCGAACGCTACCTCTCCACCCCCGCCGAGGGCGTCGAGACCAGGCACGCCTTCTCCTTCTCCGGGCACTACGACCCGAAGAACACCCACTTCGGCGCGCTGCTCGCCTGCAACGAGGAACTGCTCGCCCCCGGCGCCGGGTTCGACGAGCACAAGCACCGGGACACCGAGATCCTCACCTGGGTGCTGGAGGGCGCGCTGGCCCACCGGGACTCCCGGGGGCACGGCGGCGTCGTCCGCCCCGGCATGGTCCAGCACCTGAGCGCGGGCGCCGGCGTCACCCACACCGAGCGGAACGTCGGCGGCGCCGAGGGCCCGGTCCGGTTCGTGCAGATGTGGCTCCAGCCGGACGCCTTCGACGCGCCCCCGTCGTACGGGCTGCGCCGGGTGGAACCGGCCGACGGCGGGTTGACGCTGCTCGCCTCCGGGCTGGCGCGGGACGCCGGGACGGACGCGCTGCGGCTGCGGCGCAGTGACGCCGCGCTCTGGCTGGTGACCGCCGGGCCCTGGCAGCCGCTGCCCGAACTCCCGGCCGCCGCCTGGCGGTACGCGCACCTGACGGCCGGCTCGCTCGGCTACCGGACGGTGCCCGGGCCGCAGGGCGGCGGCCGCTCGATGGAGCCCGGCGACAGCGTGCGGATCACCGGGAACGCCTTCGCCGCGCCGACGGCCGGCGGGACCGGCGCCGAGCTGCTCCTCTGGGAGATGCACTCGCCGGTCTCGTACGGCTGAGCGGGCGCGGAGCCCGGGCGGGCGGCTCCTAGGGCCTAGAGCTCGGCGAGCACGGCGTCGCCGAGCACCGGCCAGACCTCGGCGGCCCACGGCCCGAAGTCCCGGTCGGTGAGCGCGATGCAGGCCGCGCCGGCCTCCGGGTCGACCCACAGGAAGGTGCCGGACTGGCCGAAGTGGCCGAAGGTGGCGGGGGAGTTGGCGGTGCCGGTCCAGTGCGGCGCCTTGCCGTCCCGGATCTCGAAGCCCAGGCCCCAGTCGTTCGGCCGGCGGTGCCCGTAGCCGGGCAGCACGCCGCTCGTCCCGGGGAAGGCGACCTCGCGGGTGGCGGCGCGCAGCGTTGACGGGTCCAGCAGCTTGGGCGACTGGAGCTCGGCCGCGAACAGCGTCAGGTCGGCGACGGTGGAGAGCCCGCCGGCGCCGGCCGGGGTCCGGTGCGCGGTGTTGATCAGCGTCGAGCGCATGCCGAGCGGCTCGAAGACGGCCTCCGCCGCGTACCGGCCGAACTCGATGCCGGCGGCCTGCTGGAGGGTCTGCGCCAGCACGTCGAAGCCGGCGTTGGAGTAGAGCCGGCGGTTGCCGGGGGCGGCCATCACCTTGTGCTCGTCGAAGGCCAGGCCCGAGGTGTGGGCCAGCAGGTGGCGCACGGTCGAGCCCTCCGGCCCGGCCGGGTCGTCCAGCTCGAAGACGCCCTCCTCCACGGCGACCAGCACGGCGTACGAGGTGAGCAGCTTGGTCACCGACGCCAGCGGGAACAGGTGGTCCTGCGGCCCGTGCGCGCCCAGTACCGCGCCGTCCGCACCCCGCACCACGGCCGCCGCCGCGTTCGGCACCGGCCAGTCCTCGATCTTCCGCAAGCTCTCCATGGGCCCGACTCTAACGGGGAGGCCGGTGCCGCCGGGATGGCAGGCTTGTCCGGAGTGCATTCCAGGCCGTCGGCGCCGACGGCCCCGTACGCCACCGGGGGTTCCACCATGGCCATGCCCGCTCCGATCGAGCTCGACCTGCGCACCTGCTCCGACGTGTTCCGCACGCCGGTCGGCGAGCCGGACCGGACGCCGCGGCACACCATCGGCGAGGTGGCGGTGGCCAGCGGGCTGACCGCCCACACCTTGCGCTGGTACGAGCGGATCGGCCTGCTCGACCCGGTGGACCGCTCCGCCTCCGGCCAGCGCCGGTACAGCGACGCCGATCTGCACCGGCTGGCCTTCCTGGGCCGGCTGCGGCTGACCGGGATGACGGTGGCCGGGATGCTGCAGTACGTGGAGCTGGCCCGCGCGGGCGACCGGACCATGGAGGACCGGCGCGACCTGCTGCTCGCCCACCGGGAGGAGGTGCGGCAGCAGGTCGCGGACCTGCACGCGACCCTGGCCGTGCTCGACCACAAGATCGAGCTGTACGCCGGGCGGATCGCGGGGAGCGGCCCGGCGCGGTAGCCCGGGCGCCCGGCCCGCCGCGGGGGCGGCCGGCCGGTCAGACCTCGCGGCCGAGGAAGGCGGCGAGCCTGGTGTACGGGTCGGCGTCGGCCGGGGCGGGCCGGGCCGGGCCGAACGGGGCGCCCTCGCGCGGGCCGGCCGGCAGCACGGCCTCGGCGATCGCCAGCGCGGTCTCGGCCAGCCGCTCGTCCAGCGGGACGGTGCTGCCGAGCGCCCGGGCGATGTCCCAGCCGTGGGTGACGGTCTCCAGGACGTAGCCGCCCACGGCGGCCCGGCCCGGCACCTCGCCCCAGGGCGCGGCGGCCGGGAGGTCCAGCCTGGCGTCGTCGGCCCAGGCGGCGGTCACCCGGGCCCGGGCCCGGTCGAGGGCGGCCGGCCAGGCGTCGTCGGCCAGTTCGCCGGTCATCGCCGCGACGTCCTCGCTGCGGCCGCCCTCGCCCATGTACGCGAGCCGGTGGACGCCGCCGACCACGTGGCCGAGCAGGGTCCGCAGGTCGTACTCGGTGCACGGGGTGGGCCGGTCGAGGGTCTCCGGTCCGGCCTCGGCGATCAGCTTCTCCAGCTGGCCGAGGGCGAGCAGGTACTGCGGGCGCGGGTCCTGGGTGGTGTCCACGGTGTCCATGCGGGATCAACTCCATCGGTACGGAGGGTTTTTCGTCTCGGGAGGCAATCTCCCGGTAAAACCTGACATCCGGCGTCAGGTTTTCTGCGATCCTCGTCCCCATGAAGGCCGACCGCCTGCTCTCGATCCTGCTGCTGCTCCAGACCCGCGGCCGGGTGCCCGCCACCGAACTGGCCGAACGGCTGGAGGTGTCGGTCCGCACCATCTACCGCGACGTCGAGGCGCTCTCCACGGCGGGCGTTCCGGTGTACACCGAGCGCGGCCGGCACGGCGGCATCAGTCTGCTGCCCGGCTACCGCACCGACGTCAGCGGGCTGACCGCCGACGAGGCCCGCGCGCTGTTCGTGCTCTCGGCCCAGGGCGCGCACACCGACCTCGGACTGGACGGCGCGCTCGGCTCCGCGCTGCGCAAGGTGATGGCCGCGCTGCCCGCCCCGCACCGCCCGGGCGCCGAGCGGATCAGCGAACGCATCCTGGTCGACCCGGCGCGCTGGCTGCAGGCCGGCGCCCCGCCCGGGCCGGACCTCGGCGAGCTCCAGTACGCCGTCTTCGCCGACCGCCGCCTGCTGCTGCGCTACCGGCACAGCGGCACGCCCGGCCCGGTGGAGTACACCGTCGACCCGTACGGCCTGGTCAGCAAGGCAGCCGTCTGGTACCTGGTGGCCGATCTGCAGGGCGAGCCGCGGCTGTTCCGGGCCGACCGGGTGCTGTACGCCGAGACGTCCGAGGAACCGGTGCGCCGCCGGCCGGGGCTGGGGCTGGGCGAGGTCTGGGCCGTGCTGCGCGAGCAGGTGGAGCGGCTGCCCAAGGAGGTGCGGGTCGCGGTGCGGGTCCGGCGCGGTCGGCTGGACATGTTCGTCCGGATCCACGGCGGCCGGCTCGCCGCCCCGCCGCCCGGCTCCGGCGGCGGGGCTCCGGAGGACTGGGTCGAGCTCGCGCTGGGCTTCCAGTCGCTGCCGGCGGTCCGCGCGCTGCTCGCCTTCGGCGCGGACGCCGAGGTGCTCTCCCCGCCGTCCGCCCGCCGGGAGATGGCCCGGGCGGCCGCCGAGGCGGCCAGGCTCTACCAGGACGCGCGCTGACGCTCCTGCGGCCGCACCCGCCCCGCCGGCTCCGGCGGCCGTCCGGCCGACCGGTGCCGACCCGGCCGCAGGCCCTGAACGCACCGAAGGCCCTGAACGCACCGCAGGCCCTGACTGCACCGAAGGCCCTGAACGCACCGCAGGCCCCGGCGGTCCGTCAGGCCTCGGGGGCCGGGCGGACCACGTCCTGGTAGGTGCCGAGCGCGACGGCCGCGAAGTTGTGCAGGCTGTCGGTGCCGGTGGCGAAGTAGCCGTTGTGGCCGGAGGAACGGGCCGAGGACACCTGCTCGGAGCCGAAGTCCGCCGAGGTCGGGTCGGCGCCGTGGCCGAGCCCGCCGAACTCCAGGTACGGCACGTTGCCGATCCAGTCGCTCTCGTTGCGGGTGGCCCAGACGTGCACGCCGTCGCCCAGCTCCGAGGTGCTCTCCACGCCCATGCCCGGGGAGCCGAAGACCACCAGGTCGGTGATCCCGGAGGTGTCGGACGGCGAGGCGGCGGCCCGGGGGATGTCCGGTGCGGCGGTGCCGCAGACCACCGATCCGTAGGAGTGGCAGAACAGCGCCGGCGGCGCCTCCGGCCGGGTGGTCTCCCGGAGCCCGGCGAGCAGCCGCCGCAGCCGGGGGGCCCCGACGTCGGCGAGCCGGGAGGTGACGGCGTCCGGGCCGAGGCCGGACGGGGTGACGTAGCCGGTCCACGCGACCACCGCGGTGTGCGAGCCCGGGGACTGCCGGCGCTCCTCCGCGTACAGCGCGCGGGCCATCCCGGCGGGGGAGCGGAGCGGCTCGACGGCCTGGTCGAAGTGGCCGAGGTCGGCGTCCGAACCGGGGACGATCACGGCGACCCGGTCGGCCGAGGAGAGGTCGCCCCAGACCTCGGTGAGCAGGCCGCGGCCGCGCGGGTCGAAGGCGAGGATCTGCCGCCCGGCGGCGAGCAGGCTCTCGACGTCGTTGGCCCGGGAGACCGCCAGCGCGTGCAGGTCGGAGTCGAGCTTCGGGTCGGCGGCCCGGGCCCGGGCGCGGTCACGCTCGGCGGCCAGCGCCACCCGGTTGGCCCGGTAGCGCAGCGCGAGCGGGGCGCCGTCGAAGTTGCCGACCACCAGCGGGTACGCCTCGACCAGCCGGTTCAGCTCGGCCGGGGTGAGGCGGGCGAAGAACTCGGCCGCGGCGGCCGGCGTGGTGGTGGCCGGGTCGGGCAGGTCCTGCCCGTACGAGTGGTCCTCGACCCAGGCGGCACTGCCGGCCGGGGGCGTGGAGATAGCCAACTGCTCGGTGGCGGCGGCGGCCTGGGCGGCCGCCGCACCCGCGTCGGCGAGGACCGCGCAGCCCGCGAAGGCGCCGATCAGGACATGCTTCCACCGCCGACGGCGCATCGCCTCAACTCCCTGAGAGTCCCGTCACCGATCCGCGGACGGGGCCCGGAGGGTGGTACGACTGCCAACTTCCCAGCGCAAGCCTAGGGGCCGGGGGGAGAACTGGGCGCACCTTAAACTGTGGGATGGATCACATGAACCGGAGGTGACCGAATGGGCGTCACCCGTTAGGGCTGCGCCCCGCTCCACGGGTCGGCTTCACCCGTCCGAACTCCGCGACCCCCGGTTTCCGCGCCGGCGCCGTACCGGCGTCCCGCCCCGCGTCGAACTCCCGGACCAGCTGCTTCGGTGCGGTGCGCCGCCAGGCCTCGGTCAGCAGGTCCTGCAGCTCGTCCCCGTCGACCAGGTCCAGCCGGACGCTCACCCAGCCGTGCTGGCCGACGTACGGGGCGTAGGAGAAGACCTCAGGCTCGGCGGCGAGCAGCTCGGCCTGGTCCGCCCGGGAGGCCTTCACGGTGACGGAGTCGCCGTCCGGGGAGCCCATCGCGAAGATCTTCGCGCCCACCCGCAGGGTCTCGATCTCCCAGGTGGGCTGCTGCGCGGCCTGCGGCAGGGCGAGGGCCATCGCCCGGAACTCGTCGAAGGTCACCATGGCGGCAGCGTAGGGCAGGGGTACGACAGTCCGCCCCCGGCGCCGGAGGGCGCGGGGGCGGACCGGGTGCTGCCGGGTGCCGTCCGGGGCGGGCCGGTCAGCTCAGCGAGTTCCAGGCGGAGCAGGAGCGGTCGCCGCTGACCAGGCGGTCCGGGTGGCCGCTGCCGTCGGCCACCGAGATCCGGCGGTAGTTCTCGCCGTGGAACACCCAGTACTCGCTCTTCCCGCCGACCCGCTGGCAGTCCGGCACGGGCAGGAAGCAGTCCACCGTGCCGACGCCGTTCAGCGAGCCCCACTGGGAGAGTTCGCGGTCGGTGCGCTCCAGCACGTCGGTGTGCGCGGCGCCGTCCGCCACCGAGATCAGCCGGTACTGCTGGCGGCCGCCGGTGGTGTGGAAGCACCAGTACCAGCTCTTCCCGCCGACCCGCTGCTGGTCGGGCACCGGGAGGAAGCAGTCGACCCGGCCGACGCCCTTGAGCGAACCCCAGGGGGTGAGGTCGCGGTCCGGGCGCTCCAGCGTGCCGGTGTGGGTGCTGCCGCAGGTGATCGAGACGGCCCGGTACTGCTGACGGCCGCCGGTGGTGTGGAAGCACCAGTACCAGCTCTTGCCACCGGGGTTCTGCAGGTCGGGCATCGGCAGGACGCAGTCGATCCGGTCGACGCCCTGGAAACACGAGTGGCTGCTCAGCCCGCTGTCGCCCTTGACCACCCGGTCGGTGTGGGCGGTGCCGTCGGCGACCGAGATCTTCCGGTAGCGGTCGCCGTGGCAGGCCCAGAACTGGCTCTGCCCGCCGCGCCGCCACTGGTCCGGGACGGCGATGATCTCGTCGCACGGGTAGGCCCGGCCGGCCTGCGGGGTGGTCTGGCCGCCCTGCTGGGTCTGGGTCTGGCCCTGGCTCCCGCTCTGGCCCTGCCCCTGGCTGCCGTTCTGACTCTGGCTGCCGTTCTGGCCCTGGCCGGTGAGCCGCCCGTCGCAGAGCGCCTTCAGGGTGCTGATCGACGGCGCGAACGCGTAGACCGAGCCCTGGGTCTGGACGAACTGCTGGAAGCTCAGCGGCGTGTGCCTGACCGCACCGTCCACGCCCCGGCTCTCGAAGTCGACCAGGTCGGCCTCCTGGGTCACCGGGTCCTTGCCGGGCTCCGGGTTGCGGCCGGGCGGGAAGTCCGGCTGATCCATCCAGTCGGCCTGGATGAACTCGAACTGCCGGGCGATGTCGGCCTGGTAGCAGACGAAGAGCAGGCCGCGCGGGTCGTCCGGGCCGCCCGGGCCCTCGGAGGCCGGGTCGAACGGGTGCCCGTACGGCGCGCCGCGGCGGATGATCCGGCGGCCGTCCAGGACCTTGGCGTCGAACGGCGGCGAGCTCGGGTCGGGCGCCTGCAGACCGGCCCGCGGGCTGGTCTTGCGCAGGTGCGAGAACAGCGGGGTGGCCAGGCCCTCCAGGTCGTCCCGGAAGTCGAAGTCGTTGTCCGACGAGGCCGCCGGGTCGTTCGGGACGTCCCGGTCCTGGTGCTTGCAGACCGGCGCGCCGGACCGCCAGCGGCCGACCAGCCGGGCGGCCAGCCACTCGGCGGTGGCGGACTCCGGGACGGCCTTGGCCTGCTTGAGCTCCTTCAGCTTGACCGAGACCTGGGCCCACCAGCCGGGCACGTCCTGGGACAGCCGGCGGACCACCTGGAAGGAGCCGTTGCGGGCCCAGTCGGGGAACTCGGTGGCGCTGCCGGGGGCCGGCTGCTCGCCGACGACGAACTCGCCGGCCGGGACGATCCGGGTGCCCGGGTGGCCCTCGACCTCCTCGGGCCGGTTGGGGTCGGGCCGGTCGAAGAAGCGGACGCCGGGCTCGCTGATGCCGTCCTTGAAGCCGAAGTGCTCCTTGCCCCGCCGACTGCCCTTCAGGGTCTGGGCGTTCTGTTGGAACACGATCACGATCCGGTCGGCGGCGGCCGCCTCGCGCTGCGCCTCGACGGTGGTCCTCAGGTCCTCCTCGGTGTCCGAGGCGATCGTCAGCACCGCGTGCACCGGCTGGCTCCTGCCGTTGCCGAAGAGCCAGTTCTCCGGGGAGTTGTCGCCGGTGTCGCCGAGCGCGCCGGCCCGCTTGGCCGAGCCCTCCTTGAACGCCTCCAGGCCGCTGCCGGGCGGCGGGGGCTGCGGGAACGGGTCGGTGGCGGACAGCTGGCGCATGCCCTCGTAGGTCAGGCCGAGGCCCAGCCAGGTGGCCTTGAGCGTCCTCGGGTCGTCACCGCCCGAGGACTTGCGGGCCTCGCTGAACGCCGCGTTGAAGTCGGCGACCTGGCGGGTGGTGGCGATCTGCGGGGCGAGCCGGCGCAGCCAGTCGCGGGCCCGGGCGGCGTCCTCGAACTTGAGGAACAGCAGGGAGACGTTGTCCTTCTTGAAGCCGGCGATGATGTCGCCCTGGATCTCGTCGCTCTCGCGCAGCCGCAGATCCGTCGGGGTGGTCATGGGGGTGTTCTCCTCGTCGTGCGTGGGGGAGGGGGCGGGGCCGGGTCAGGCCGAGGAGCTGAGCTGCACCCACTTGGCGACGGAGGGCACGCCCTGGTCGTTGAGCAGGAAGAGCATGTACCAGCCGGGCGGCGCGGCCTTGGCGTCCGGCGGGGCCTGGAGCTCCAGGCGGTTGCCGGCCCGGCTGCTGAGCCGCAGTTCGAGGTGGCGCTGGCTGGTGTTGACCGAGTGGGTGGCGGTGGTCGGCGAGAGCAGCACGGCCTTGGAGACGAGCCCGGGGGTCGTGGTGGTGACGAGGAAGTTCTTGTCGTAGCCGATCGGGGTGGTCGGGGCCCGCTCGATCGACGGGCGGTTGCCCTGGTGGAGGTAGGCAGGCTCGTAGATCTCGATGCTGCCGTTCATGTCGTCCTTGATGTCCGGGTCGTTGGCGAGCTGCTGGAGCTCGTCGCCGGTCACCATGATCCGTCCGTCGGGCATCACCACGGCGTTGGAGTGGTAGCCGCGCGGCAGCCGCTGGACGGGGCCGAGCTTCCAGTTGCCCTGTGCGTCGCGCAGCTCGGTCTGCCGGTACTTGAGGTCGGCGTTCGGGTTGTACGGGCCGTTGCCGTAGTCGCGGATGTCGTACGCGCCGTTGACGGTCAGCAGGCTGCCGTTGGGCAGCAGCAGGGTGTCGTCCTGGGTGCGGCCGAAGGCGCGGGACTTCTCGGCGGTCCAGTTGCCGTTGGAGAAGCGCAGGGTGCTCGGGTTGTCCCGGTCGCCGCCGAGGACCAGGGCGGAGTCCGGGCCGTTCGGGCCGCCGGGGAGGGGGACGGCCGAGCCGTAGTTGCGCTTGCGGCCGTCCGGGCGGGCCAGCAGGTCGCGGCGGGTCTCGTTGACCGGGTCGAAGGCCCACTGCTCGGCCGGCTGGCGGCCGAAGGCGTAGACGTCGCCGTCGCGCAGCGAGAACAGGTGCGGGTAGTCGAGGCTGAACGGGGCGTCGGCCTTGAACCGGTCGACCGGGGTGTTCGTCGGGGTCTCGGTCTTGAGCGAGGGCACCGGGTAGGTCTTGGCCGGGAACCGCTCGACCACCGGCGTCGGGGTGCCCCAGCCCAGTTCGGACTGGCCGGACATGATCAGCTGCCGGCCGTCCGCGCCGGTGACCACCGACGGGTACCAGCGGCCGACCGACATGTCGGGGTTGCGGGTCCAGGTCTCGGTCCAGGGGTCGAAGATCAGCGACAGCTTGGCGCCGGTGCCGCCGTTGCCGCCGAGGTTGCCGCCGAAGACGCCGAGCATGCCGTTGGGGAGGAAGGAGTGGCCGGCGCAGAAGAACGGTGCCGGGCGCGGCTCGCTGAGGCCGTCCGGCATGTCGATCACCGGCGGGGTGGCCCTGGTGAACGAGTCGGGGCCGGAGCCCTTGGCCGGGTCCCAGAGGAAGGCGCGGCCGGCGTTCTCCTTGCCGGTGGTCTGGGTGGGGGCGGGCTCCTTCTCCGGGTTGGTCTCGATCCGTTCGAAGGAGAACAGCAGCACCTTGCCGGTCGGCAGCATGGCGATGTGGGCGGCGAAGTCGGGGGAGGGGAAGTACTCCTTGAACGCGCCGAAGACGGTCGGGTCGAAGCCGGCGTTGATGCTCGTCTGGGAGTCCGTCAGGGCCTTGAGGCGGTTGGTGCGGGTGGTCTGCGGGTAGTCGCCGATGCCGCGCATGGCCGCCCGCGCGCTGGCGTGCTCCTCGGCGTGCTCCTGGCCGAGCGCGGCGACCTCGTCGTCCCGCAGTTCGGCCTGGACCCGGGGGTCGGCGATCCGCGGGGCGGTGCCGGCGGCGGCGTCGGCCCCGGCCGGGTCGTGGTGGTCGGAGCCGTGGGTGCCGACCAGGGCGCCGGCCGGGCCGGCGGCGGCGAGGACGGTGCCGGCGGTCAGCGCGCAGACCACGGCGGTGGCGACGGCGGTGGCGAGTCGGCGGTGGGCCCGGGGCCGGTCGGCGGGCCGCGGTGGGGACGGGGACATGGAACTCCTCGGAGGGTGGGGGCGTCCGGTGTGGGGGCATCGGGGTCGAACGGTGCGGGCGGACGGGCCGTGGGCGGGCGCGGGCGCACCGATGGTCGCCGACCGTCACAGAACATCACAGTGCGTGGTGGTTCGCATGCGGATGCACTGCGTTCGGCGGGCGGGTGCCGAAGGCGGGTGACGGCGCGCCACCAGTCGGCGGGTGACGGAGTGCCAGCGGTGGGTGGGTGACGGTGAGCCACCGGTGGGCCGGGGACGGGGCGCCGTACGCGGAAGGGGCGCGAGCCAGTCGGCCCGCGCCCCGCCTTCGCCTCGACTGCCGGGGTGCTCAGACCACGCCCAGCGCGTACGCGGCGAAGAACGCCGCCCCCGCTCCGGCCACCGCCTTGGCGGGCCGCGAGAAGGCCGTCCACGGCCCGTCGAACCGCCGGGTGAACCACCCGATCCCGACCAGCACGGCGCCGAACAGCGGCAGCAGCGCCAGCCGGACGGCCACCCAGCCGAGCGAGTCCGGCGCCACGGTCAGCCCCGGCACCTCGCCCAGGGCGGCCGCACCCGGCACCGCGACGGCCAGCATGGCGCTCTGGTGCCAGCAGAAGATCGTCATCGCCGACAGGTTGACCGCGACCACCGGCAGCCACAGCAGCGGACGGCGGGTCAGCAGCCGGCCGAGCCGCTCGCGCAGCAGCACCGCGGCGCCGCACTGCACCGAGGCCAGCGCCAGCACCAGCAGGGACGGTGGGTGGGAGTTGGTCCGCTCGGCGCCGGGGACGCCGACCATGCTGGCCGGGTAGTTCCAGAACAGCAGCAGCGCGGCGAACAGCGCGCCGCCGCCGAGCAGCAGCAGGCGGGCGGCCGGGCGGCCCAGCCGGCCGCGCGCCCAGAGCACACCGAGCTGGTAGCCGAACAGCCAGCCCGGCAGGATGTTCAGCAGCCCGACCCAGGACGGCACCGCCTCGGCCCACGGCCCGTACCGGAGCAGGTCGACGAGGGCGACGGCGGCCAGGAGGACGCCCGCCGACCAGCCGCCCAGCCGGCGGGCGGCGGCCACGCAGAGCGGGGTGAGCGCGGTCAGCCCCAGGTAGACGCCGATGTACCAGAGCGGCTGCACCACCAGCGTCGACCCGGTCCGCACCGTGTCGGCGGGGACGCCGAGGTGCGGCAGCAGCGGGATCAGCAGGGCCCAGACGGCCGTCACCCCGAGCACCGGGCGGAGCAGCCGGACCGCCCGGCCGCGCAGCCAGCGGCCCTGGCCGACGCCCTTGGCGCGGGCCCGCTCCAGCGAGCGCACCGAGGAGAACCCGCCGACCAGGAAGAACACGCCGAGCATCTGGAGCAGCCAGCTGGCCGGGGCGAAGAACCCGAGCGCCGGGGAGGAGAGCGGGCTGGCGTTGTGCAGCGCGCCGTCGGGGGAGAGGGTGAATCCGCCGAGCAGCCAGTGGCCGACCGGGACGGCGAGCAGGGCGAGTGCGCGCAGGCCGTCGAGGGCCCGGTCGCGGGTCCCGGGGGTGCGGGCGTCCACCTGGTGGGCGGCCCGTCGGAGGGCGGTGAGCGGGCTGGGCATGACGGGGTCTCCGTTCGCGGGTATGGCGGAGCGGTGGGCGGGGGAGCGGGGCGGGGGAGCGGGAGGTGCCGGGCGGGGCGGTCGGCGGCGCGCGGGGTCGGCGGCCGGTGGCCGGGTCAGCGGCCGAGCGCGACGTCGGCGAAGGCGGTCAGCGAGGCGGTGCCCGGGGCGAAGTAGCCGGTGTGGCCGTGCGAGCCGGTGGCCGGCAGCGGGCGGGCGCCGAACCCCCGGCCGGTCGGGTCGGCGCCGTGGCCGAGGCCGAGGAGCCGGACGAACGGCACGTGGCCGATCCAGTCCGAGCCGTTCCGCTCGGCGGCCCAGAGCGGCACCCGCGGATCCAGGTCGGCGGCCGAGTCGACGCCCAGCCCCGGCGAGCCGAGCACCACCACGCCGGAGGACTGCTCCGGCCCCGGCCGGGCCAGCCCGCAGACCACCGAGCCGTAGCTGTGGCAGAACACCGTGGCCGGCGCGGCGGGGCGGGTGGTGGCGGCGAGCCCGTCGAGCAGCCTGGTCAGCCGCTCGGCGCCGGCCTCGGCCAGCGTCTCGGTGGCGGCGTCCGGGCCCACCCCGACCGGGGTGGTGTAGCCGGCCCAGGCGATCACGGCGGTCCGCCCGCCGGTGGCCCCGTACAGCGCGCGGGCCATTCCGGCCGGGGTGCCGTACGGGTCGCCGGCGCGGTCGAAGGTGTGCAGGTCGATGTCGGAACCGGGGACGACGACCGCGGTCCGGCCGGCGGCGGCCAGGTCGCCGTACACCTCGGCGATCTGGCCCCGGCCCCGCGGGTCGAAGGCGAGGAACTGCCGGCCGCCCCGCCGCGCCCCGTCGAGCAGGGTGCGGTACCGGTCGGCGCGCTGCCGGGCGGCGGCCTGGTCCTGCGGGGTGAGCGAGGGGTCGGCGGCGCGGGCCAGTTCACGCCCGAGCTCCTCGGCCAGCGCCGACTCGTTGGCCCGGTAGCGGAGCCGGACCGGCGCGCCGTCGAGGTTGCCGACCACCAGCGGGTGGCGGACCGCCAGGGCGTCCCGGGCGGCGGCCGGCAGCCGGTCGAAGAAGGCGGCCACCTCGGCGGGGGCGGCGGTGGCCGGGTCGGGCAGCCGCAGGCCGAGGGTGGTGTCCGCGGTCCAGGCGGCCGCGCCGGGCGGCGGCCCGGTCACCGCGTGCTGGCCGTCGGCGGCGGCCCAGCCGCCCGCTCCGAGCACGGCGGCCAGCGCCAGGCCGGCGGCGGCGACCGTCCGCCGGATCCGCCGGGGCCGCCGCTCGGTGCGCTGCCGGGTGCGCCGCTGCGTGGGCTGCTGCCGCATGTCCGTTCTCTCCCTCGTCCGTTCGGCTTCGACGGGGAGGACGGTAGGAACGCGACGGCCCCGCGGACGTCACTCCGCGGGGCCAACTCCCGGGTGCTACCCGGGTATCACTGGGGTTTTCCCCACCGTGGGGGCTGGGGGACGCCTTACTGGCCGGGCGCCACCAGGCCGGACTCGTAGGCGAGGACGACCGCCTGGGCGCGGTCGCGCAGGTCGAGCTTGGCCAGGATGCGGCCGATGTGGGTCTTGACGGTCTGTTCGGCGAGCACCAGCCGGGCGGCGATCTCCTGGTTGGACAGGCCGCGGGCGATCAGCTCCAGCACCTCGGTCTCACGCGGGGTCAGCCCGTTGAGCCGCAGCTTCGGGTCGCGGCGCTTGACGGGCCGGGTCCGGGCGAAGTCCTCGATCAGCCGGCGGGTCACCGAGGGGGCGAGCAGCGCCTCGCCGGCCGCGACCACCCGGACGGCGGCGATCAGGTCGGCCGGGGGCGCGTCCTTGAGCAGGAACCCGCTGGCCCCGGCCCGCAGCGCCTCGTAGACGTAGTCGTCGACGTCGAAGGTGGTGAGCATCAGCACCTTCGGGCGGTGCGCGCCGGGCACGGCCGGGTCGAGCAGCCGGCGGGCCGCCTCCAGGCCGTCCATCACGGGCATCCGGACGTCCATCAGCACCACGTCGGGGTGGGTGCGGCCGGTCACCTCCAGGGCCTGCGCGCCGTCCGCCGCGTCCCCCACCACGTCGATGTCGCTCTGGGCGTTGAGCAGGGCGGCGAAGCCCGCCCGCACCATCGCCTGGTCGTCGACGATGATCACGCGGATGGTCATGCGGTGGTCTCCCGGTCGTCGTCCGGCCGCTCCTACGGCCGGGCCGGCGGAGTGCCGGTGGATCGAGTATCCGACAGGCCGTCGAGCGGCAGGACGGCGGCCACCTTGAAGCCGCCGTCCGGCAGCGGACCGGTGTCCAGCCGGCCGTCCAGCAGCCGGACCCGCTCGCGCATGCCGACCAGTCCATGGCCGGTGCCCTCGACCGAGGCCTCCAGCGACTCCGTCCGCTCGGGTGGGGCCGCGTTCACCACCGTGACCAGCAGGGACGCGTCCGCGACGGTCAGCGAGACCCACGCGCCGGCGCCCGGGGCGTGCCGGACCACGTTGGCCAGCGCCTCCTGGACGATCCGGTAGACGGAGAGGTCGACGGCCGCCGGCAGCTCGTCGGCCAGGTCGGCGTCGACCGTCAGCTCCGCGGCCACCCCCGCCCGGCGGACCGTCTCGACCAGCTGGGTGAGCTGGCCGACCCCCGGCTGCGGGGCCTTCTCGGTGCTCGACTCCTCGCTGCGCAGCACGCCGAGCAGCCGCCGCATCTCGGCCAGCGACTCGCGCGCGGTGCCGGCGATCGCGGTGAACTCCTCGGCGGCGTCGGCCGGGACGCCGGATATCCGGTAGGGCGCGCTGGCCGCCTGCACGGCGATCACCGACATGTGGTGGGCGACCACGTCGTGCAGCTCCCGGGCGATCCGGGCGCGCTCCTCCAGCAGGGTCCGCCGCTCGCGTTCGGCCTCGCTGATGTGCTCCTGCTCGGCGAGCAGCCGCCGGGCCTCGGCCCGGTCCCGGACCGACCAGCCGAGCAGCAGCACGGCGCCGCTGAGCGCGACCAGCAGCACGGTGGTGCCGTCGCCGCCGCGCGGCAGCCCGAGGGTGAGCGTGAGGCCGGTGAGCAGCACGGTGGCGACCCAGACCGCGACCAGGGTGGCCCGGCTCTCCCGCAGGGCGAGCGCCAGCAGCAGGAAGAGGTAGGCCAGGATCATCGGGGCCGTCCACGGCCAGGTGCCGCCGGTGTGGTCGTGCCGTGCGGTGACGGCGGCGGTGGCGACCAGGGCGGCGGCGCCGATCCACCAGGCGGCCAGCGGGCGGGTGACCGCCAGCAGCAGCGGGGCGGTCTGGGCGACGGTGAGCGCGGCGGCGACCGGCAGGGCCACGCCGAAGGCGTCGGCCAGGACGGTGATCCCGGTGGGGATCAGCGAGGCCAGGAGGGTGAGGGCGACCAGGTACGGCAGGCGCCGGACCCAGCGGCGCGGGGAGTCGCCGAACAGGGGGGTGTGCCCTCCGGTGGGCGTGCTGAGGTGGTGCCGGAGCGTCCCGAGCAGGCGGAGGGCTGCGGTCCGGGAGGTGTCCTTGGTGAGCGTCTTCATCGCTGGCCAGCCTAGGAGCCGGTGCGCCGTCCGTCGTCGCACCGTGGGCAGAGCTTTCACCCCGTACCGGGGTACGGGGTGATACCCCGGTATGACCCGGGCGTCGGACCTCAGTGCCGCCAGTCGCCGGCCAGGGCGGGGCCGAGCTGGTCGAAGTGGCGGCCGATCAGCGCGATCATGCCCTCCGGGCCGTCCTCCTCCTGGTCGGCGGTCCAGGAGAGGTGGGCGGCGCGCAGCACGCCGCCGAAGACGGCGGCGATCACGGCGGGCCGCAGGTCCCGGGCGAGGTCGAGGCCCTCGCGCTCGGCGATCACCCGGGCGACCACGCGCTCCTGCTCGGTGACCCGGCGCAGGTGGGCGGCGAGCAGGGTGGGGGTGTCCTCGATCATCCGGATCAGCTCCAGCGCGCTGGTCACCGATCCGGGGCCGGTCCGGTCCGGGGAGCCCAGTTCGCGCCAGGACTCGACGATCGCGGCGCGCAGTGCCTGCAGCGGGTTCTCGTCGGCGGGGCGGGCCCGGAGCCGGTCGATGAAGTAGTCCTCGGCGTCGGCGAGGACGGCGAGGGCGACCTCGTCCTTGTTGGCGAAGTAGCGGAAGAAGGTGCGCTGCGAGACGTCGACGGCGGCGGCGATCTCGTCGACGGTGGTCCGGGCGAAGCCCTGGCCGAGGAAGAGCTGGTGGGCCGCCTCGATCAGTGCGTCCCGGGTGCGCTGTTTCTTGCGCTCGCGCAGTCCGGGGCCCGGCTCCCGGTCCGGGCCGCCGGGGGCCCGGCCGGCCGGGGCGGTGGCGGGGGGTGCGGGCTGAGCGGCCATGGCGGGTGCCCTCCGGACGGTGGTGCGGCTGGGGTGTCGGGGCACAACTCTAGCCGTGTGACAAATGTCAGCCGAGGTCAGAAGTCAGTGTTTGCCGAATGTCAGTCACTGACATAATCTGCCGGAGTGGCGCCCGTCGGGCCGGGGCACTCGTGGGGACGGGTGGGCCGGGGCGCCACGACCACGTTCGCCGCAGTCAGCCCCGGAGGGCCCAGATGAGCCAGTCCGTCGTCAAGAGCGCCGAGGCGGACGTACCGCCGTCGGCCGCGCCGCCCGTCGGGAGGGGCCTCAAGGGGCACCCCTGGCTGACCCTCCTCACCGTCGCCGTCGGCGTGATGATGGTCGCCCTGGACGGCACGATCGTCGCGATCGCCAACCCGGTGATCCAGGCCGACCTCAAGGCCGCGCCCTCCGAGATCCAGTGGGTGACCAGCGGCTACCTGCTCGCCCTCGCGGTCTTCCTGATCACCGCCGGAAAGATCGGCGACCGGTTCGGCCACAAGAACACCTTCCTGGTCGGCGCGGTCGGCTTCGCCGCCACCTCGGCGGCGATCGGCTTCGCCGGGAACATCCAGACGGTGATCGCCTTCCGCGTCCTCCAGGGCCTGTTCGGCGCGCTGCTCCAGCCGGCCGCGCTCGGCCTGCTGCGCGGGGCGTTCCCGGCCGAGAAGCTCAACATGGCGATCGGCATCTGGGGCGGGGTGATCGGCGCCTCCACCGCGGCCGGCCCGATCGTCGGCGGCCTGCTGGTCGAGCACGTCAACTGGGAGTCGGTGTTCTTCATCAACATCCCGGTCGGCCTGATCGCGCTGGCCCTCGGCCTGTGGATCCTCAAGGACGTCCGGGCCGAGAACGCCGCCAAGTCCTTCGACATCCCCGGCATCGTGCTGCTCTCGCTGGCGATGTTCGCCCTGGTCTTCGGCATCATCAAGGCCCCCGAGTGGGGCTGGGGCGACCTCTCCACGCTGCTCTTCCTGGGCGGCGCCGTCGTGCTGATGACGCTCTTCGCGTTCTGGCAGCGGGCGGCCCGGGAGCCGCTGATCCCGCTCGGGCTGTTCCGCTCGCTGCCGCTGTCGGCCGGCACCCTGCTGATGGTGCTGATGGCCTTCTCGTTCTTCGGCGCGATCTTCTTCGTCACCTTCTACCTGCAGAACGTGCACGGCATGTCGCCGGTCGAGGCCGGCGTCCACCTGCTGCCGATGACCGGCATGATGATCATCGGCTCGCCGGTGGCCGGCGTGGCCATCGGCAAGCTCGGACCGCGGATCCCGATCGTGGCCGGCATGCTGATCACCACCACCGCGATGATCGGCATGTCCACCCTGGACGCCGGTTCCGGCAACGGCGCGATGGCGCTCTGGTTCGTCCTGATGGGCCTCGGCATCAGCCCGGTCATGGTCGGCGCCACCGAGGTCATCGTCGGCAACGCCCCGATGGAGCTCTCCGGCGTGGCCGGCGGCCTCCAGCAGTCCGCGATGCAGGTCGGCGGCAGCCTCGGCACCGCCGTGCTGGGCGCGCTGATGGCCGCCAAGGTCACCGACGTGCTGCCGGGCAACTGGGCGAAGGCCGGCCTGCCGCCGGTCGACCCCGCCCAGTCCGAGGGCCTCAACCAGGCCGCCCAGCTCGGCATCGCCCCGCCCGCCCCGGCCGGCACCCCGCAGCAGGCGGTCGACGCGATGGCCGGCGCCGTCCACGACTCCTTCGTCAGCGGCATGTCGCTCGCCTTCGCGGTCGCCGCCGTGGTCGCCTTCGCGGCCGCGCTCCTGGGCCTCCTCACCCGCCGGGGCGCCACCGACGCCGGCCCCGCCGTGCACATCTGACCCGCCCCGCACGGCCCGAGCGGCCCCGGACTCGTCGGAGTCCGGGGCCGCTCACATGTGCTAGATGCGATCGGATGAACACTCTGAGTTATTGATACGTGCGGTGTTACTCTTCGCTCATGGCTGCTGAACTGACTCCCGAAACGCCCCTCGCTGTCAGACGGTCGATCTCGCTCCCGGCCGATCTGGCCGCCGAGGTGGATGCGCGTACGGGCAAGAACGGGTTCTCGTCGTACGTCGCGGCGGCGCTGGAACACAGGATCGCCATGGACAAGCTTCGCGAGATCGTGGAGGCGGACCGCCTCCACGGCGCCGTGAGTGAGGCGGATCGGGAGTGGGCGGAGGCGGCATGGCGCGACAGCGCTTGATGCGGGAGAAGGCCACGCCGCAGGGTGGGGGCACGCTGGTCCTGGATGCGCAGGGCCTGTCGCTGCATACGGACGGGGACGGACGTCTCAAGATCATGGTCGAGATGGCCGAGCTGGACTCCGCGCGGGTGGCGATCAGCGCCCTCACCCCGCTGGAGGTCCGGCGGACGGGCAAGGCCGGCGCCCGGCTGAAGTTCCTCCTTGCGCGGTACACCGTCGCCCCCGTGTCGGACCGGGTGATCGAGGCGGCGGGTGCGCTGCTCGACACCTCGGGGCTGGATGGGCACGAGTGCCTGGTCGACGCGCTGGTGGTCGCCACTGCAGCACTGTCCGAGCCTCCGGTGCGACTGGTCACCTCGGACGCCTCGCACATTCCCAAGCTGTGCCAGGCGGCCGGTCAGCTGGACGGGTTGGACGAGCCGCGCGTGATCACCGTCTGACGACGAGCGGGCCGACCCGCCCCGCGCGGCCCCGGACTCGACGGAGTCCGGGGCCGCGTGCGTGGGTGGCGGGTGGGTCAGCGGGGCTGGTCGGCCTCCGCCTGGCGCCAGGCCTCCTCGGCCTTCGCCCAGAGCTCCTCCTGGGCGGCCCAGTACTCCTCCTCGGACTGGCCCTCGGGCACCTGCGCGATGCCGGGGCCGGTGGGCGGCGGGGTGGGGGCCAGGTGGTGGCCGCCGGCGCCGGGTGCCGGGGCGGGCGGGGGGAGGACGGTCACGGGCGGCCGCGCCTCGGTCAAGGACTCCTCGGTTGACCAGTCGGTGAAGGACTCGTCGGTGTCGGGCACCCAGGCGCCGGAGTCCGTCACCGGGGGAGCCGGGGTGACTGGTACGACCGGTACGACCGGGGTGACCGGCGGGGCCGGGGGCGGGGGAGGGCTCGCCGGAGCGGCGGGGGCCGTCGGGGCGGTCTGCGCCGGGGGTGGCGGCGGGGGCGGCGGCGAGGCGTTCGGGAGGGTGGCGGGCGGCACCGCGGCCGCCGGGGCGCCGGCCAGTCCCGCGGTCAGCGGGCGGGCGGGCGGAGCGGGTTCGTCGGCCGCATCGGGCGCGGGCGGTTCCGCCGCCGGGCCCGCCGGATCCTGCGGCAGGGGCACCGGCACGGACTCGGGCGCGGGCGTCGGTGCGGGCACGGGCAGCGGCAGCAGGCCGGCCGGCGGCCGGTCCGGGGCGGGCAGGGCCACCGACGGCCGCCCGAGTTCGTCCGGGGTCGGTAAGAGCTGCCAGACCAGGCCGCCCGCCGTCAGGCCGACCAGGATCGCGAGGGGGAAGGCCCCCGTCCTCGGTGTGCGCACGGAACCGGCCCCCTCCCTCTGCCTCCCCGTGGACCCACCTTAAGCGGGACTCTCGGGAAGGTTAAGAGGGAGCCGGGGCCGGGCTCAGGCGGCGGGGCGGAGCTCCACCAGCGGGACGGTGCGGGTGGTGCGGGCCCGAAAGTCGGCGAAGAGCGGTTCGACGGCGATCTGCCGCGCCCAGAGGTCCTCGTGCTCGTCCGGGGCGACCGGCACCGCGTGCGCGGCGAAGCGGTCGGCGCCGAGTTCGACGGTGACCTCGGGGGCGGCCGCGAGGTTGCGGTACCAGAGCGGGTCGGCCGGGGCGCCGCCGTTCAGTGCGAAGACGACCACGCGCCCGGCGTCCCGCAGGTAGACCAGCGGGGTGGTGCGCGGCTCGCCGCTCTGCCGGCCGCGGGTGGTGAGCAGCAGCAGGTTCTTGCCGGCGAAGTCGCCGCCGACCGCACCGGCCGAGGCGCGGAACTCGTCGATCACCTTGCGGTTGTAGTCGTTGCCGCCGGCGGCGGGCTCGGGGTGGACGGCGTTCATCGGAGACCCTCCTGGACTGGTCCGGTTCGTCGGGACGAGCCTAGGAGCTGACACCGGTGTGAGGTTCAAGCGGATGTGACCGGAGTCACGGGGAACGACCGAGGGGCCGTCCCTCCCCGGGCGGGGAGGGACGGCCCCTCAGGACCGGTCAGGCGATCAGGCGGTCAGGCGATCAGGCCTCGCCGCCGGCGGCGCCCGGGTCGGCCGCCGCCACGTCCAGCAGCTGGTAGCGGTCGATCGCGTCCTTCAGCGCGCTGCGGTCGACCTTGCCCTGCTTGGCGAGCTCGGTGAGCACGCTCAGCACGACCGACTGCGCGTCGATGTGGAAGAAGCGACGGGCCGCGCCACGGGTGTCGGCGAAGCCGAAGCCGTCGGCACCCAGCGACTGGTACTGGCCCGGCACCCAGCGGGCGATCTGGTCCGGCACCGCGCGCATCCAGTCGGAGACGGCGACGAACGGGCCCTCGGCGCCCTGGAGCTTCTGCGTCACGTACGGGACGCGCTGCTGCTCCTCGGGGTGCAGCAGGTTGAACTCCTCGGCCTCCACCGCGTCGCGGCGCAGCTCGTTCCAGGAGGTCGCGGACCAGACGTCGGCCTTGACGTTCCACTCCTCGGCGAGGATGCGCTGGGCCTCCAGGGCCCACGGCACGGCCACGCCGGAGGCGAGGATCTGGGCCGGGATCTGGCCGGCGGTGCCGGGCGCGTACCGGTGCAGACCCTTGAGGATGCCCTCGACGTCGACGTTCTCCGGCTCGGCCGGCATCTTGATCGGCTCGTTGTAGACGGTCATGTAGTAGAACACGTCCTCGCCGTGCGGGTGCTCGGCGCTGGAGCCGTACATCCGGCGCAGACCGTCCTGCACGATGTGCGCGATCTCGAAGCCGTACGCCGGGTCGTACGAGACGACGCCGGGGTTGGTCGAGGCCAGCAGGTGCGAGTGGCCGTCGGCGTGCTGCAGACCCTCACCGGTCAGCGTGGTGCGGCCGGCGGTGGCGCCGATCACGAAGCCGCGGGCCAGCTGGTCGGCCATCTGCCAGAACTGGTCGCCGGTGCGCTGGAACCCGAACATCGAGTAGAAGACGTACACCGGGATCAGCGGCTCGCCGTGGGTGGCGTAGGCCGAACCCGCGGCGATCAGCGAGGCGGTGCAGCCGGCCTCGGAGATGCCGTCGTGCAGCATCTGACCGGTCGGGGACTCCTTGTACGCCAGCAGCAGGTCGCGGTCGACGGACTCGTAGGTCTGGCCGAGCGGGTTGTAGATCTTCGCCGACGGGAACAGCGAGTCCATGCCGAAGGTGCGGTACTCGTCGGGCGCGATCGGCACGAAGCGGTTGCCGATGCCCTTGTCCCGCATGAGGTCCTTGAGCACCCGGACGAACGCCATGGTGGTGGCGATGGTCTGGTTGCCGGACCCCTTCTTGACCGCCTTGTAGGCGTCGTCGCCCGGCAGCTCCAGCGCGCGAGGCCGCACCTTGCGGGTCGGCACGTAGCCGCCCAGCTCCTGGCGGCGGTCGTGCATGTACTGGATCTCTTCCGAGTCGCGGCCCGGGTGGTAGTAGGGCGGGTAGCCCTCTTCGAGCTGCTTGTCGGTGATCGGCAGGTGCAGCCGGTCGCGGAAGCGCTTCAGGTCCTCGACCGTCAGCTTCTTCATCTGGTGGGTGGCGTTGCGGCCCTCGAAGTTGGGGCCCAGCGTCCAGCCCTTGACGGTCTGGGCGAGGATGACCGTCGGCTGGCCCTTGTGCTCGCGGGCCGCCTTGAACGCCGCGTAGATCTTGCGGTGGTCGTGGCCGCCGCGGCCCAGGTGCTGGATCTGCTGGTCGGTCATCGACTCGACCATCTTGCGCAGCCGCAGGTCGCCGCCGAAGAAGTTGTCGCGGATGTACGCACCGGACTCGGTCGCGTAGGTCTGGAACTGGCCGTCCACCGTGGTGTTCAGCTTGTTGACCAGGACGCCGTCGCGGTCCTGCGCGAGCAGCGGGTCCCAGCTGCGGTCCCAGACCAGCTTGATCACGTTCCAGCCGGCGCCGCGGAACTGCGACTCCAGCTCCTGGATGATCTTGCCGTTGCCGCGGACCGGGCCGTCGAGGCGCTGCAGGTTGCAGTTCACCACGAAGGTCAGGTTGTCCAGGCCCTCGCGGGCGGCCAGCGACAGCTGACCGAGCGACTCGGGCTCGTCCATCTCGCCGTCGCCGAGGAAGGCGTAGACCTGCGAGTCGGAGGTGTCCTTGATGCCGCGGTGCTCCAGGTAGCGGTTCATCCGGGCCTGGTAGATCGCGCCGAGCGGGCCGAGGCCCATCGAGACGGTCGGGAACTCCCAGAAGTCCGGCATCAGCCGCGGGTGCGGGTAGCTGGAGAGGCCGTACGGGGCCTTCGACTTCTCCTGGCGGAAGGCGTCGAGCTGCTGCTCGGTGAGCCGGTCCAGCAGGAAGGCGCGCGCGTAGATGCCGGGGGAGGCGTGGCCCTGGAAGAAGATCTGGTCGCCCGACTCGCCCTCGGCGTCCTTGCCGCGGAAGAAGTAGTTGAAGCCCACGTCGTAGAGCGACGCGGAGGAGGCGAAGGTGGCGATGTGGCCACCGACGCCGATGCCCGGGCGCTGCGCCCGGGAGACCATCACCGCGGCGTTCCAGCGGGTCGCGTTGAGGATCTTGCGCTCGATCTCCTCGTTACCGGGGAAGAACGGCTCGTCCTTGGTGGCGATGGTGTTGACGTAGTCCGTGCTGCGCATCTCGGGCACGGCGACACGCTTCTCGCGGGCGCGCTCGATCAGCCGCAGCATCAGGTAGCGGGCACGCTCGCGCCCCCGCTCGTCGATGGCCGCGTCGAGCGACTCCAGCCATTCCGCGGTCTCCTCGGGATCGAAGTCCGGGACCTGACTCGGAAGGCCGCCAATGATGATCGGGTTGCGATCGGATCCGGAAGCCACGCTGTTCCTTCACTGTCGGTCGAAACTGAGGTGTGTCGCGCCGCCTCCATCGTGCTACCGCGCTCGGAGATCCGTCATCTCTACCGATCGGTAACCGCTCCCCCTGACAGAAGGAACGGTCTGGAGGTGTGCGGTTCGGACAGCATCGTCCGGGCCGCGCACCCCCGGGTGTTACGAAAAGAGGTGGTCCGACCTGGTTGCCCGCCCGTCCGATGGCGGACGGTCGGGGTGAGGGCCAACAGGAGACTCTACGCCCGCGCACGCGCGGACCCGAATGCCGTTCGCATCTCGGGCGTGCGTACGGCCTGTGGACCGGGACCTCCCGAAGCATCCTTGTCCTACGCAGAGAAGGGCAAATCGGTGTGATTCGCGACACGTCGCACGGCGTGTCCCGGTGCGACACGTCAACCTTTGGAGGGGATCGGGGGTCGGGTACTTGCGCGAACCGCCGCGCCCGTGTGGACTACGGCCACAGCCTCGGCATGGATGCCGAGCCGAATACTGGAGGTTATTCCCGTGAGCGCGACCGCGGACCCCGCGGACAAGTCCAACCCGGCAGCTCGTCTTGGCTTCGATGAGGGCCAGATCATCCAGGAGCTGGGGTACGACGAAGACACTGACCAGGATCTCCGCGAGGGCATCGAGGAGATCACCGGTACGGATCTCGTCGACGAGGACTACGACGACGTCGCCGACGCCGTCCTGCTGTGGCACCGCGACGACGACGGGGATCTCACCGACGCCCTCGTCGACGCCCTGGAATACCTGGCCGAGGGCGGCCTGATCTGGCTGCTGACCCCGAAGACCGGTCGGGACGGCCACATCGAGGCCTCGGACATCGCCGACGCGGCACGGACCGCAGGCCTTTCCCAGACCAGCTCGATCGCGGTCGCCAAGGACTGGGCGGCGACCCGCCTGGCGACCAAGTCCACGGCCAGGCCGGCCAAGCGCTGAGCATCCCCTGACGGGCCGGACCGGGCCCCGCTGGAGCATCCTCCAGCGGGGCCCGGTCGTTTCGCGTCCCGGTTCGGCTGCTCCGACCAGCGGTCGTTCGCCCAGGGCGAAAGCGGTGGTCCCGGACGGCGCAGCCCTCACCCGTACGGCCGAACCGGCCCCGACGAAATGCAAGGATGGCGCTCGTCGCGCCCCGCAGCGCGGCCCCGTCGCGTCAGAAAGGTCCCACCATGGCCATCGAGATCGGCACCGAGGCTCCGGACTTCGAGCTGAAGAACCAGCACGGCGAGCTGGTCAAGCTCTCCGACTTCCGGGGCGAGAAGAACGTCGTCCTGGTGTTCTACCCGTTCGCCTTCACCGGCGTCTGCACGGGCGAGGTCTGCGCGATCCAGAAGGAGCTGCCGCGCCTGCAGAACGACGAGGTGCAGGTCCTCGGCCTCTCCAACGACTCGCCGTTCAGCCAGCGGATCTTCGCCGACCAGGAGGGCCTGGACTTCCCGCTGCTCTCCGACTTCTGGCCGCACGGCGAGGTCTCCCGGGCGTACGGCGTCTTCGACGAGGAGAAGGGCTGCGCCGTCCGGGGCACCTTCGTGATCGACAAGGCCGGCGTCGTCCGCTGGAGCGTCGTGAACGGCCTGCCGGACGCCCGCGACGAGCAGGAGTACCTGAAGGTCCTCGGCGCGCTCTGAGCCCCTCCGGACGCCGCCGCCGGGGCGTCCCGGCCGGATCCTGCCGGGAACCCGCAGGTCGCGCGGCATCCGGAGGTACGCCCGGGACCCGGTTCGGCGGCCACGTCGGACCGGTTCGCCCGCGCGGACGGGAACCCGGCACTACGATCGGTCCGTTGGCAGGTCAGAGGCCCGGTGGCGGCTCGTCGCCGGAGCCTTGAACCGCACCACGGGGGCACCAGGGCGTGCCTCCCGATTCTTGGAGGACAAGTGGGTGTCAGCCTGAGCAAGGGCGGCAATGTCTCGCTCACCAAGGAGGCCCCGGGCCTGACCGCCGTGATCGTCGGCCTTGGCTGGGACGTCCGCACCACCACCGGCACGGATTTCGACCTGGACGCCAGCGCACTGCTCTGCAACGACCAGGGCAGGGTCGGCTCGGACGGCAACTTCGTCTTCTTCAACAACCTCAAGAGCCCCGACGGCTCGGTCGAGCACACCGGGGACAACCTCACCGGTGAGGGCGAGGGCGACGACGAGCAGATCAAGGTCAACCTGGCCACCGTGCCGGCCGACGTCGAGAAGATCGTCTTCCCGGTGTCGATCTACGACGCCGAGAACCGGACGCAGAACTTCGGCCAGGTCCGCAACGCCTTCATCCGCGTGGTCAACCAGGCGGACAACAAGGAGCTGGCCCGGTACGACCTCTCCGAGGACGCCTCCACCGAGACGGCGATGGTCTTCGGCGAGCTGTACCGCAACGGCGCCGAGTGGAAGTTCCGCGCGATCGGCCAGGGGTACGCCTCCGGCCTGCGCGGCATCGCCCAGGACTTCGGCGTCAACGTCTGAGTCGGCGGGCGGGGGCCGGTGACGGCCCCTACGGGAAGTGACGGCCGGGGCGGCCGCGGGCGCAGGACGCCGGCGGCCGCCCCGGCCGTTGTGCGTCCGTTCGCCGTCCGTTCGCTGTCCGTTCGCCGTCCGGTTCGTCCCCCGACGCCGCCCGGGCCTCCCGGCGGTGCCGCCGGCGCCGGGCGGACTGCTTCGTGCGCCCCGGCTTCGAACCGGCCCGTCGCACTGGAAGGATGGGAGTTCAGGAAAGTTCAGCCGGCCGGAAGGGGCCGGCCGGGGTCGCGGGGGAATAGACCTGAGATGCGCCCCGGGAGGCAAGGGAGGAACGACAGTCATGAGTGTCACGCTCGCCAAGGGTGGGAATGTCTCGCTCACGAAGGCCGCGCCGAATCTGACGCAGGTGCAGATCGGTCTCGGCTGGGACGCCCGGTCGACGACCGGTGCGCCGTTCGACCTCGACGCGAGCGCGCTGCTCTGCTCGGTCGGCCGGGTCCTCGGCGACGAGTACTTCGTCTTCTACAACAACCTCAAGAGCCCCGAAGGCTCGGTCGAGCACACCGGTGACAACCTCACCGGCGACGGCGACGGCGACGACGAGGTCGTGCTGGTCAACCTGGACCTCGTGCCGCCGCAGGTCGACAAGGTGGTCTTCCCGGTGTCGATCTACGACGCCGAGACGCGCCTGCAGAACTTCGGCCAGGTGCGCAACGCCTACATCCGGGTGGTCAACTCCCTGGACGGGCAGGAGATCGCCCGGTACGACCTCTCCGAGGACGCGTCCAGTGAGACCGCGATGATCTTCGGCGAGCTGTACCGGTACGCCGGCGAGTGGAAGTTCCGCGCAGTGGGCCAGGGCTACGCCTCGGGCCTGCGGGGCATTGCCCTCGATTTCGGCGTAAACGTACAGTAAAGGCCGCGATCGTCGTGTTCGACGCATTCGCCGTGTCGGACGTACCCGACGTACCCGACGTCCTCGACGCCATGAACCCGAAAGGTAACCAAGTCCCGTGTTCCTCCGCACATTCGGCTGGTCATTCGCGATCACCATCGCAGGGCTGATCGCCGCCGGCCTGCTCTGGGGAGCCGAGGGATTCGGCATCGTGCTGATCCTCTCCATCCTGGAGATCTCCCTCTCGTTCGACAACGCGGTGGTCAACGCCACGGTGTTGAAGCGGATGAACCCGTACTGGCAGAAGATCTTCCTCACCATCGGCGTGCTGATCGCCGTCTTCGGTATGCGGCTGATCTTCCCGCTGCTGGTCGTCGGCCTCACCGCGCACCTCAACCCGGCGACGGTCATCGACCTCGCCCTGAACAGCGACAAGACGTACGAGGGCTCCACGTACGCCCAGTACCTGGAGGCGGCCAACCCGGCCATCGCGGCCTTCGGTGGCATCTTCCTGCTGATGATCTTCCTCGACTTCATCTTCGAGGAGAAGGACTACAACTGGCTGGCCTGGATCGAGCGCCCGCTGGAGAAGGTCGGCAAGCTGGAGGCCTTCTCCACCGTCGTCGCCCTGGTCACCCTGCTGCTGGCGTCCAACTTCTTCGCCGGGGACCACGCCGAGACGGTGCTGCTCGCCGGAGTGCTCGGCCTCGTCACCTACCTCTCCGTCAACGGGCTCTCCTCGGTCTTCGAGTCGGGCCTGGAGGAGGAGGCCGAGAAGGAGGAGGCCGCCGAGAAGAGCGGCAAGTCCATCGTCCAGGTGGGCGGCAAGGCCGCGTTCTTCCTGTTCATGTACCTGGAGGTGCTCGACGCGTCGTTCTCCTTCGACGGCGTGGTCAGCGCGTTCGCCATCTCCAGCGACATCTTCCAGATCACCCTGGGCCTCGGCATCGGCGCGATGTACATCCGCTCGCTGACCGTCTTCCTGGTCCGCAAGGGCACCCTGGACGACTACGTCTACCTGGAGCACGGCGCGCACTACGCGATCGGCGCGCTGGCCGTGATCCTGATGGTCGGCATCGAGTACCACATCCCGGAGATCGTCACCGGCCTGATCGGCGTCGCCTTCATCGGCCTCGCCCTGGGGTCGTCGGTCCTGCGCAACCGTCGCGTCGCCGCCGCGGGCGGCGACGGGGACGGCGAGAAGGAACTGGTGAGCACGGGCAAGTAGCCCGTCGGCAGGACCGCGGTCCTCGAAACGCGGTCCTCGAAACGCGGTCCTCGAAACCGGAACGGCCGCCCCCTCGGAGTGGGGGCGGCCGTTCCGGCGTTTCGGTGCATCCGTGGCCCGGTTCCGGTTCCGGTTCCGGTTCCGGAACCGGTGTGGGGGTGTCCCGGCGGGCTCAGCCGAGCTGCTGCTCGATGGCGCGCAGCTTGCGCTCCAGCGAGTCCAGCTTCGGCATCGAGAGGGTGTCGTCGTCCGCCGTCAGGTCGATGGTCGAGCTGCGGTAGGAGGACGAGGACGAGGACGACAGCGACGACAGCGAGGCGGAGGACGACGTCGAGGTCGAGGCCGAGGATCCGACGGCGGCGCGGGGCCGGCGGCCGGCGTCCAGGGTGCCCAGCGAGGCGGGCTCCAGCGCGGAGGAGGTGGCGGAGGAGAGAGCGTCAGCCTCGGCGGCTAGGGCAGGCTCCGTAGCGGTCGGGCCGTCTCCGGCGGAGGCGAGGGCGGGCACCTGGCGGCCGCCGCGGCCGCGGGAGAGCATCCCGCCCTGGCGGGAGATGGCCTTCAGCTCGGCGCGCTCGCGACGGTCGGCGCTCCGGGCGCGCACCTTGGCGTCCAGCTTCGCCTGACGCTCCTCGCGCACCTCCTCGACCGCCTCGTCCAGGCTGCGGACGTTCTCCAGCAGCATCAGCGACCAGGCGGCGTAGGTCTCGCGGGGCGCACGCAGCCACCGGACGATCCGGATCTGCGGCAGCGGGCGCGGCACCAGGCCCTGCTCGCGCAGCGCGGCCTTGCGGGTCTGCTTCAGCGCGCGGTCGAAGAGGATCGCCGCCGAGATCGACATGCCGGAGAAGAACTCCGGGGCGCCGTCGTGCGAGATGCCGCGCGGGGCGTGCACCCAGTTGAACCAGGCCGAGGCGATCGCGAACACCCAGACCAGCAGGCGCGAGCCGAGCGCCGCGTCACCGTGGCTGGCCTCGCGCACGGCGAGCACCGAGCAGAACATCGCGGCGCCGTCCAGACCGAACGGGACCAGGTACTCCCAGCCGTTCGACAGGCCGAGGTTCTCCTTGCCGAAACCGACCAGGCCGTGGAAGGAGAGCGCGGCCGCGACGCCGGCGCAGCAGAACAGCAGGACGTAGGAGGAGATCCCGTAGATCATCTCCTTGCGCCGGCGGCGCTCCTCGCTGCGCTCCCAGGAGTCGCCCGAGTCCTGCTTCTTGGTGTTGTTCTTGAAGCGCAGCGTCGCCACCAGGATGGCGGTGAACAGCAGGGCTGCGCCGCCGATGACGGTCCAGACCAGCTGTATGGAGGTCAGGTTCATTGCGGGTCGGGCCTCGGGTTTCCGCAGGGGACAGGTCACAGTGCGACACAGGCGGTCAGGGCCCGTCCCCGGGACCGGGCCTGACGGTGCGTCGTTGTCGACGGGCGTCCGCCTTGCCCGGACAGGGGCGGGCGGGACACCTGTGCGGCTAGACGATATCGCGTCCGAAGTGGCCGCATGGTACGGGAGGGGAGCTTCGCCCCGCCAATCGACCCGCCGGTGGCCGCGGGATGGCCGCCTCCTGGCCGTCCGATGGTATTCCGGTGGTGGTGCGGGGCGCCGGAGGGCGGCCGGCCGGTGTCCGGTAAGCGGCGGTGGGTAGGGAGTTCGGGTACCCGGTGGCGGGCTGATGCCCGATCATGGAGCGGCGGACCGCCAGATCGACTGGCGGGGCTGGGGGAGGACGGCATGGCCTCGATTTGGGAGTACCTGCGCGGGGAGCGGAACAGTCTCGACACGGGCGGGCAGTACAAGGTCACCCTCACCAAGTCCTCGCCGCACCACGCGATCACCGGTGCGGCGGCCACCACCGGCTACCTCTACGTCAACCTGCACTGGACCACCCGGATAGGAGCCCCGCGGGCGTCCGGCCGGGACGCCCTCCGGCGCCTGTTCAACCCGCGCATCCTCAGGCCGATGGAGCCGGACTCCGCGCAGAACGCCCAGGTCAACGTGGACCTCGACCTGGCCTGCATGTACGAAATGGCCGACGGCAGCCGAGGCGTGGTGCAGCCGCTGGGCGGCTACTTCGGGGACCTCCAGCACGCGCCGTTCGTGAAGCTCAGCGGCGACGACCAGTACGGGGCCCCGTCCGGCGAGACGATGTACGTCAACCTGGAGAAGAAGGACCAGTTCAAGCGACTGCTGATCTTCGTGTACATCTACGACGGCACGCCGGCGTTCGAGCAGGCCAACGCGGTGGTGACGATCGTGCCGCAGTCCGGGCCGCGGATCGAGATCAAGCTGGAGGAACGGGCCCCGGCGGCACGTTCCTGCGCGGTGGTGCTGATCGAGAACACCGGGGACAACATGCTGACGGTCCGCCGCGAGGTGCGGTACGTCAACGGCTTCCAGGCCGACATCGACCGGCTGTACGGCTTCGGGATGCAGTGGCAGCGCGGGTACAAGGGGGCGTCGGGGTCCGACTGAGCCCCGCCGGGCCGAGGGAGGGCTCGCGGCGGGGCCGAGGGCGGACCGGGCGTGGGTCCGGCCGCGCCGCGACGGGAATGCCGCGGCCCGGCCGGGCCGGCGCGGCCGTCAGCGCGGCTGGAACTGCGGGCCCTGCGGCGGCAGCGCGAACTCCTCGGCGGCGGCCTGAGGCTGCGCGGGCTGCTGCGCCTGCTGCTGGGCCGGCTGCTGCTGGGACTGGGGAGCGGCGCTGTTGGGCTGCGGGTAGCCGTAGCCGCCCTGCTCCGGCGCCTGCTGCTGCGCCGGGGGCTGGGACTGCTGCGGGTAGCCGTACCCGGAGGCGGGCGCGGGCTGGTGCGGGTAGGGCTGCTGCTGCGGATAGCCGTACCCGGGGCGCTGGGCCGGCGGCGGGTAGCCGTACCCGCCGGGCTGCTGGGGCCGGCCCTGGGGCTGCTGCGGGTAGCCGTACCCGCCCTGCTGCTGCGCCGGGGGCGCCGTCGGGGCGGGCGGCGCGGTCGGCGGAACCGTGGGCGGTGCGGTGGGCGGCGGGGGCGTGTTGGCCGGGACCCCGGCGGTCGCCGGGGCGGCGGAGGCGGCCGGGGCCGCGGTGGGCGGCTGCGGGACGGCGGGAGCCAGCGTGAACGTGCCCGGTTCGGGGCGCGGGGCCGGCCGGGGGTCGGGCAGTGCGGCGCGCGGGTCGGCGGCGGGTGCGGACGGGGACGGCTGGGCGGCGGCCTGCGGGGCGGCCGGGGCCTGCGCGTCGCCCTCGTCCTCGACGGTGATGCCGAAGTCGGTGGCCAGGCCGATGAGCCCGGTGGCGTAGCCCTGGCCGACGGCGCGGAACTTCCACGCCCCGGCCCGCCGGTACAGCTCGCCCGCGACCAGCGCGGTGACCTCGTCGGCGTCGGCCATGCCGAACTCGGCGATGGCGGGTGTGCCCTCGCCGGCCGCGGCGTCGAAGAGCAGCAGGCGCAGCCCGCTCACGGCGCGGAACGAGCCGCCCTCGGAGGAGCCGGCCAGCACCACCCGGTCGACCCCGGCGGGAAGCTTGCCGAGCTCGACCTCGACGGTGTCCGCGATCTCGGCGCCGCCCGAGGTCTGCTGCTTGGGCAGGTGGCGGACCACGCCGGACGGGTGGCGCGGCTGGTTGTAGAAGACGAAGTCGGCGTCCGAACGGACCTTGCCGTCGGTGCCGAGCAGCAGTGCGGAGGCGTCCACGTCCGGCGCACCGGGCGTGGCGCTCCAGCGCAGCACGGCGCGGACCGCCGCCACCGGCAGTGCGATGTTGGCGCCCTTGGCCATCACGTGCGTCATAGCCGACCATCCTGCCCGTTCGCCACCCCTTCGGACAACGTGACCGGAGGTGGCGGAACGGTGGGACTTTGCCAACGCTTGCGCTTTGTGAAGCGGAAGGTAACCTTCCGAGAATTCGATGTTTCGGAACCCCGTTCGACCTGGCGAGGTCCGTACGATGAGCGGTGGGGTGGCCCGAGGGTCCGGTCAAGGGGGATCGGACCGGCGCCCGCCCGGGAACCATCGCGGCAGCCGGGTCTGTTCAACCGGGTGTCGTCGCCGTTCCGCCCATCGCTCCCGAGTCCCGCTCCGCGTTCCGTTCTCGCATCCGCCGGACCGGCGGCCGAACCCTGAGGAGAGCACCTTGCGCCACTTCGGCCACCTCGCGGACGACGTACGCGACCGGCTCTTTCTCGAACCTCCGGGGGTTTTCACCCCGGACGGTGACGCGGCCGTCCTGGCCACCGCGCTCGGCGCCACGCTCTACAGTCCGGCGACCCGGCCGACCCTGCGGACCGACATCCGCAAGCAGGCCGCGCAGGGCGTCGTCTCGATGGTCCTCTGCCTGGAGGACGCGATCGCCGACCACGAGGTGCCCGCCGCCGAGGCCAATCTCGTGGCCCGGCTCGGGGAGCTCTTCGGCGAGGTGTCCGGCGGGGCGACCGAAGTCGGTCCGAGCCGTGAAGCCTCCACGGATTGCACACATGATCTGCCCCTCCTCTTCATCAGGGTGCGGACCCCCGCCCAGATCACCGACCTCGCCGACCGGCTCGGACCGGCGGTCGGCCTGCTCACCGGCTTCGTCCTCCCGAAGTTCACCGACGAGACCGGCGGCGCCTTCCTGGAGGCGCTCGCCGCCGCCGAGGCGGCCACCGGCCGGCGGCTGTTCGCCATGCCCGTCCTGGAGTCGCCCGAACTCGCCCACCTGGAGACCCGCCGGGAGCAGCTGTTCGGCATAGCCCGGCTGCTCGACAAGTACCGCGAGCGCATCCTCGCCGTCCGGCTCGGCGTCACCGACCTCTGCTCCGCGTACGGCCTGCGCCGCTCGCCCGACCTCACCGCGTACGACGTCGCCCTGGTCGCCGGCGTGATCGGCGACGTGGTCAACGTGCTCGGCCGGGCCGACGGCACCGGGTTCACCGTCACCGGGCCGGTCTGGGAGTACTTCCCGGTCCAGGAGCGGATGTTCAAGCCGCAGCTGCGCCGCACCCCGTTCGCCGAGGCCGAACCGTCGGGGGAGGCCGTGCGGCAGCGGATCATCGAGCACGACCTCGACGGGCTGATCCGCGAGATCGAGCTCGACCGCGCCAACGGCCTGCTCGGCAAGACCTGCATCCACCCCAGCCACGTGCCCGCCGTGCACGCCCTCTCGGTGGTCACGCACGAGGAGTACAGCGATGCCCGGGACATCCTCGACCAGGAGCGCGGCGGTGGCGGTGTGATGCGCTCGGCGTACACCAACAAGATGAACGAGGCCAAGCCCCACCGGGCCTGGGCGGAGCGGGTGTTGCTGCGCGCCGAGGTGTTCGGGGTGGCCCGGGAGGACGTCAGCTTCGCGGAGCTGCTCTCGGCCTGCCTCTGCCGCTGAGGGGCGTCCGGCGGCGGCGTTCCGGTCGGTCGGTTCGTCGCTTCGTCGCTTCGTCGGTTCGTCGGTTCGGCCCCGGACCGGGGCGGTCCGGCTCGACCTCGGCCCGATGGCCCGCCGTCCGACGGCGCCGTCCAGAAGACCTTCCCAGATGTGAACCGCACCACCGAAAGCAGGACCCGTAGTGACAGGACGTCTCGTGGCAGCACCGCAGGAGTGGACCGGCCGATGGGTCGCCGAACGGGCAGGCATCGGCCTGACCGGCTCCGAGCGGCTCCCCGAACTGGTCGGCCTCGCCCTGCGGGAGAACCGCAAGCGGGCCCACCTGCTGGTCTCCAGCGTGCTCGGCAAGCACGTCCCGCAGCTTCCCGCCGTGGTGCACGGCGCCGGCCTCGACCTCGGCCGCCGGGTGCGCGAGCTGCTCGGCGACGAGGCCGCCGCCCGCGCCGTCGTGCTCGGCTACGCCGAGACCGCCACCGGCCTCGGCCACAGCGTCGCCGACGGCCTGGACGCCCCGTACCTGCACTCCACCCGCCGCCCGGTGCCCGGCGTCGAGCCGGTCGGCGGCTTCGAGGAGGAGCACTCGCACGCGACCTCCCACCTGCTGCTGCCCACCGACCCCCGGCTGCTCGCCGGGGACGGGCCACTGGTGCTGGTGGACGACGAGTTCTCCACCGGTACCACCGTGCTCAACACCGTGCGCGCGCTCCACGCCCGCCACCCCCGGGACCACTACGTGGTGGTCGCCCTGGTCGACCTGCGCGGCGCCGCCGACCGCCGCCGGCTCGCCGACGTCGCCGCCGAGCTCGGTGCCCGGCTGGACCTGGTGGCCCTGGCCGACGGTGGCGTCGAGCTCCCCGAGGACATCCTGGCCCGGGCCGAGCGGCTGATCGCCGAGGCCGGTCCGGCGCCCGAACCGCCGCCCGCCCCCGCCGCGCCGCTGGTCCGCGCCGAGCTGGCCTGGCCGGCCGGCCTGCCCGAGGGCGGCCGGCACGGCTTCACCCGCGAGCACCGGGCCCGGCTCGACGCCGCGCTCCCGGCGCTGGCCGGGCAGCTGGCCGACGCCGTGCGCGGTGTCGGGGACGGCGTTGACGGCGGGGGCGTCGGGGACAGCCGGGGCGGCGTGGACGGCGGGGCGGCCGGAGCGGCCGACGGCGGGCGCGTGCTGGTACTGGGCTTCGAGGAGCTGATGTACGCGCCGCTGCGGCTCGCCGCAGCCCTCGCCGACCGGCTCCCCGGCGGCGCCGAGCGGGTCCACTACTCCACGACCACCCGCTCGCCCGTCCTCGCCGTCGACGACCCCGGGTACGCCATCCGCACCCGGCTGGCCTTCCCCGCCCACGACGAACCCGCCGACGACTCCCCGCGCGAGCGGTACGCGTACAACGTCGCCCCCGGCGTGGACCCGTCCCGCCGATTCGCCACCGTCGTCCTGGTGGTCGACGACGTCGCGGACACCCCCGCGCTGCACGAGGGCGAGCGGGCCCTGCTCGGCCAGCTGCGGCGGGTCACCGACCGGGTGGTGCTCGCCGTCCTGCCGTCGCACCGGCCCGCCGCCGCGCCGTCGGGCGCCGCACCCGCCGCCGAGTCGCCCGCCGCCGAGTCGTCCGCCGCCGAGTCGTCCGCCGACCCGTCCGCCGCCGACCCGGCGTCCCGGCTGCCGAGCCCGCTGTACGGCCCGGAGTTCTCCTCCTACCGCGCCGACGAGGTGGCCTGGCTGCTCAAGGACCTCTCCGGCGTCGCCCTGGAGGCGCCCACCGAGGAGCGCGAGGAGGCCGTGCAGAGCGGCGGCGCCCACTACGCGGAGTCGCTGCCGGTCGAGTACCAGCCGAGCCCCGAGTACCAGGAGCTGTTCCACCAGGCGCTGCGGGTCTCCGCCCGGCGGATCGCGCTCGCCGTCGGAACCGTCGCCGAGACCCTGCTGGCCGAACGCGGCCGAGGCCTCGTGCTCGCCTCACTGGCCCGCGCCGGAACGCCGGTCGGCGTCCTGATCCGCCGCTGGCTGGCCGCCGGGCACGGCGTCGACGCCCCGCACTACGCCGTCTCGATCGTCCGCGGCCGCGGCATCGACCCGGTCGCCCTGCGCTACCTGGCCGCCCACCACCAGGCCTCCGACGTGGTCTTCGTCGACGGCTGGACCGGAAAGGGCGCGATCACCCGCGAGCTCGACGAGGCCCTCGCCGGAACCGGCTTCGACCCCGGGCTGGCCGTCCTCGCCGACCCCGGCCGCTGCGTGCGCACCTTCGGCACCCGGGACGACTTCCTGATCCCCTCCGCCTGCCTCAACTCGACCGTCTCCGGCCTGGTCTCGCGCACCGTGCTGCGCGCCGACCTGATCGGCCCGGACGACTTCCACGGCGCCAAGCACTACACCGACTTGGCCGGCGCCGACGTCTCCGAGGCCTTCCTGGACACCGTCGCCGACCACTTCGACGCCGTCCGGGCCGAGGCCGTCGCGGCCGCCGGCCGGTTCCTCGACACCGACCGGGCGGCGGACCGCACGCCCGACTGGGCCGGCTGGGCCGCCGTCGAACGGATCAGCGCCGAGTACGGCATCGACAACATCAACCTGGTCAAGCCCGGCGTCGGCGAGACCACCCGGGTCATGCTGCGCCGCGTCCCCTGGCGGGTGCTGGCCCGTCGCGGTACCGGCGCCGACCTCGACCACGTGCGCCTGCTCGCCGCCCAGCGCGGCGTCCCCGTCGAGGAGGTCGACGACCTGCCGTACTCGTGCGTCGGCCTGATCCACCCCCGCTACAGCCGGGGAGCGACCGGCGCCTCCGGCACGGCTGTCCTGGTGAAGGAGTCCTGAACCCGATGAGCAGCCCCCGTGGCCCGCTGCCCCGCGACTTCCTGGTCGCGAGCGACCTCGACCGCACCCTGATCTACTCCAACCGTGCCCTCGCCCTGGACGTGCCCGACCGGCTCGCGCCGCGCCTGCTCTCCGTCGAGGTGCACGACGGCAAGGCGCTCTCGTTCATGACCGAGCAGGCCGCCGGGCTGCTCGTCGAACTGGCCCGCGAGGCCCTGCTCGTCCCCGCCACCACCCGCACCCGGGCGCAGTACGAGCGGGTCAACCTGCCCGGCCCGACGCCCGGTTGGGTGCCGGCGTACGCGATCTGCAGCAACGGCGGACGGCTGCTCGTCGACGGCGTGCCGGACGAGGACTGGCAGGCCGAGATGGCCGGCCGGCTGGCCGCCGGGGCGGCGCCGCTGACCGAGGTGGTCGAGCACCTGGCGCTCTGCGCCGACCCGGAGTGGACGCACAAGCGCCGGGTCGCCGACGAGCTCTTCGCCTACCTGGTGGTCGAGCGGGCCGAGCTGCCGGCCGGCTGGCTGGACGAGCTCACCGGCTGGTGCGCCGAACGCGGCTGGAACGTGTCGCTCCAGGGCCGCAAGGTGTACGCGGTGCCGGGGCCGCTGAGCAAGAGCGCCGCCCTCGCCGAGGTCCGGCGCCGGGTCGGCGGTCGCGCCGCGGCCGGGGATGCCGCGGGCGGCGTCGACCCCGGGCCCACCGTGCTCGCCGCCGGCGACTCCCTGCTCGACGCGGACCTGCTGCTCGCCGCCGACGCCGGCTGGCGCCCCGGGCACGGCGAACTGGCCGACAGCGGCTGGACGGCCCCCGGCGTCACCGCCCTCGACGAGGTCGGGGTGGCCGCCGGCGAGGAGATCGTCCGGCAGTTCCTCGCCCGCGTCCGGGGCGAGGCGGACGACCTCCTGCCGGCCGCCGTCCGCTGAGTCCCGCCCGGTCGGCCGGCCGGCACCTGCCGCGCACCGGCCGACCGGGAACGCGCTAGCCGCAGCACCGGCCGACCGGGAACGCGCTAGCCGCAGCACCCGCCGCCGCAGCAGCCGCCCCCGCCGCCGGGGGCCTGCTGCGGCGCGCCGGACCCGCCGGCGGCGCCCGTGACGGCTACGGCGGAGAGCAGCTTGACGGTGTCCTCGTGGCCCTGGGGGCAGACCGCCGGATCGTTGGCCTGCGCCATCGTGCGGCGGAGCTCGAAAGTGGCGCCGCAGGAGCGGCAGCGGAAGTCATAGCGTGGCATACCACGCAGCGTAGCCGGGCGCCGCTCCCGACGGCCCGCGCTTCCCCGCTTCCGCCGGCCCGGCCCCGCTTCCCCTCTGCTACCGGTGCCCGCTGCCCAGGTCGCCGCGGATCAGCTCCACCACGTTCGCCGCCGTCTCCCGCACCGCGGCCAACTCGGTCAGGAAGTGCCAGTAGTCCGGGTGCCGCCCGGCCTCCTCCAGCTCCGCCGCCGCCCGGTCAAGCCGCGCCACCGCGGCGTCCAGCGGAGCGGCGTGCCGCGGGTCCGGCGCCTGCCGCCCGGCCATCGCGAGGCGCTGCGCGTCCCGCAGCGCGAACCTGGTCCGCTCGATCTCCCGGCTCGGGTCGTGCTGGACCTCGTTCAGCTGCCGCAACCGCTCGTTCACCGCGACCACCGAGCCGTCCGCCGTCTCCAGCAGCGCCCGCACCGTGCCCAGCGCGCCCGTGGCGTCCGGCCACCGCTGCTCGTCACGCGCCCGCGCCGCCTCGGCCAGCTTCTCCTCGGCCGCCCGCCGGGTCTCCACCACCTGGTCCGGCACCCGCTGCAGGTCCTGCCAGCACGCGAGGGTGAACCGCCGGCGCAGCTCGCTCAGCGCGGGCTCCACCGTCTCGGCCTTGGTCTCCAGCGCCTGGATCCTGGTCCGCAGACTGGCCACCCGGCGGTCGATCTCCCGGGCCCGCTCCGGCAACTGCTCCGCGTCCGCCACGATCGCGTCCGCGCGCTCCTTCACCCGCTCGGCGCGCTGCAGGGTCGCCGCCACCCCGTGCCGTCCCGCGCCCTCGTTCAGCCGCCCCAGCTCCGGCGCCAGCTCGGCCAGCCGCGCCGCCAGGTCGTCCGCCCGCAGCCCGGCGCCGCGCACCGCGTCCAGCGCGTTGGTCGCCGCCAGCAGCGCATGCTTCGCCTGCTCCACCGCCGGGGCCACCCGCATCAGCTGCGACTCGGCCCGGTCCAGCGAGGGCTGCAGCTTCCGCAGGAAGTCGTTCAGCTCCGCCAGCGCCGAGCCGAGCTGCCCCTTCACGTCGTCCAACTGGTGCTTGGCCCGCGCCGCCACGCCGGACTCCAGCTCCTCCGCGTCCAGGTCGTGCGCGTCCAGGGCCGCCAGGTAGTTGACGGTCACCTGGTCCACCCGGCCGGAGATCGCCTCGAAGTCCGCCACCGCCCGCCGGGTCGTCGCGCTGTCCCCGACCGCGCGCACCGTCTCCACCGCCAGCCGGACCTCGCGCTGGGCCGAGTCCACCTCGTAGAACGCCTGCTGCGCCGCATCCCGCGCCGCCCGGGCGTCCGCCCGCATGCCGTCACCGCTGCGCCGCCCCCACCAGCCCCCGCCCGCCCCGAACGACGCGGCCCCCGCCGCCCCCAGCACACCCGCGACCACCAGCGGCAGCACCAGAGCCTCGGCCATCACACCCCCGGGCCACCGCCGCCCCCGCCCGCCTCCGCCGGCCACCCTCACTGTGCGCTCCCTGCTCCGACAGCTGATCCACCGCCCATTGTTCCCGATCACCCCGCCCCACCGGCACCCCACCCGTCCCACCCACCGACCACGTGCACCACACCGCCCCGCAGACCAGGTACCCTAGGCACTCGTCGTGCGCCCTCCACAGGCCCACGACCAGGGGCGCGTAGCTCAGTGGTAGAGCGCTGCTCTTACAAAGCAGATGTCGGCGGTTCGAAACCGTCCGCGCCCACCAGCAGAAATGGCCCGCAGCAATCATGCTGCGGGCCATTTGACTGCACCGACTGACGGCAACTGCTGATGTCAGGCCGTCGGCCGCCTCCGCTTCAGCAGGCGGTCCATGTGTCCCAGCGCCTCCCGCCGGGTGTCCTCCGAGACGTGGGTGTAGACGTTCATCGGCACGGCGATTTGCGAGTATCCCAGGATCTCCATTCAGTCGTCTCACGGTCTCGGAGCGAGCTTGCCCACTTGACCAACTGACCATGGCGCCGGCCGGCAGGGATGCCGGTCGGCGCCATGGTCAACGAGCGCTAGGTTCTGTGACTAGTACGACTCATCCTCGGCACTGTCCGGGTCATCGCTATCGATGAAGCCGGCCTGGGCGTCGGGCTCGTTCTTCACGAGAGTGGCGTACACCTGGAGTGCGGCATCCCGCGCCTTCGTCCACTCGTCGTGGGTGCCGAAGGGGTGCGGCGGCGGCGAGACGGTGGACATGCTGAGCTCGTTGGCGGCATCCATGGCGATCTCAAGGGCGACCGTGAGACGGTCCCGGTTTTCGCGGTCGCGGTCCTCAGGGCTGTCGGTGCTCCGGTTGCGGCGGCTCTCCTGCTGCTTGAGGAACCCGGCCATCACCTTGCTGGGGCTGGCGATCTCGAAGAGCCGGTGTTCGGTCAGCCGCGTCGCCTGGCGGGTCTCGACGGTCGACCCCGTGATGACGACGCTGCCGTCCTCCTTGATGTCGGGGATGTTGTACTCGTGGGTGGGCCGTTCAGGGTCCCACCCTGACCACGCGGTGGCGAGCATGCGCAGGCCGTGGGGGTGGCTGGCCAAGTCGCTGAGGATCACCGGCGGGGTGCCGCGGTAGGGGGTGGTGCCCTCGTAGAACTTGGACTCGCGGTCGCGGGTGAGGTAGCCGTCCATGATCAGGGCGTAGCCGCCGCCGATCATCAGCGTGGTCCGGGCCGCGGCGTCACCGGTGAGCGCCATCTCCAGCAGCTCGGTGGGTGCCTTGTAGATCGGCGTCCAGGCGGCGGCGGTCACGGTTTCGATGAGGTAGCCACCGTCCCCGAAGGCGTTGCGGGCGGTCTGCAGGGAGGCGGGCTTGTGGGTGCCCTTCTCCTTGCGGCTCTTGGACTTGCGGATGTCCCGGTCGACGATGACGCCGAGCATGAAGCTGAACTGCTTGGTCGTCACGGCACGGCGGGCCATGATGTTGCGGACCTCGGCCTTGGCCGCGCGGAACGCGGCACCGCTGGCGAGGCGGTGGGTGGTGTAGATCGCGCGCCAGATGGGGGAGGCGTCGGGGCAGCCGATCAGGTCGGGGAGCTCGGCGAGCGGTGTGACCCCGGTGATGATGTCGCCCTGGATCCGCGTCAGCACGCCGCGGGCGACGAGCCCGTCGATGACCTGGTTGGCGATGTTGTGCCACATCGCGTCCTGAGTCCAGGGGTTCTTCTCGAGGTGCTCGCCGGCGACGAGGTTCTCCACCATCGTGACGAAGGAGAAGGTGCCCTCCGGGGCGAGCGGGTTCGCGGTCGTGGTCTGCGTGGTCACTGGCCGGCCTCCGGGGTGTTGCCGTTGTGGGCGCCGACGACCAGGCGGACGGGTACGGTCGTGGCCTGGCCGACGCGGACGACCTGGTCGGTCAGCCCACGCTGGTAGGCGGTGTTGTAGGTGACGACCTCATCCCGCACCGCGCGGCGCAGGCTGTTGGGGTCGCGCAGGAGGTCCTCGACCACGGCGTCGCCGGTGCCCTCGTTACTCCGGGCGGTGCGGGTCTTCGCGGCGGAGGAGAGCCGGGAGATGCCGTCCACGACGACGGGCAGGACGCGGGAGGGCGAGCCGTCGGTGAAGGTGACCCGGACCAGGATGACCAGGAGCGGCTCGGACACACCGCGCTGCATGATCGAGTCCGAGTAGTCGGACTTCGGAGTGTTCAGCGTGCTGACCACCGTCTCGCGGACCAGCTCGGCGAGCTCCTTCGGGGAGGAGAACACGCACTGGGCCTGGGCGAGCGGGTGACCGTTCCCGTCGTGCTCGTCCAGCAGACGGGGCGCCGGCACCGACAGGGACAGGGCGGCGATACGCGGCTGGTACAGCGGGAACAGCATCCGGGCCCAGGCCCGGCATTCGATCACGTCCAGCGCGCCACCCGGAACAGCCACCTCGCTGAGCAGCGAGACGCCGTTGGGCTGCGTGGTGACCAGCAGGGCGGCCCGCTCGGGCTCGACCTGCAGGGCCGCGGCGGCCTTGCGGGCGTCTTCGTCGAGGTTGGTACGCGGGTTCTTCTCCAGCCGCACAGCGACCTTCCGCAGCGCGGCGGTGGCCGGCATCTCCGGCAGCGGCGGCGGCCGGCGGGTGATGCTGAGAGCCTCGAGGTCGTGATCCGCCTGGGAGGGAAGCTCGATACGGGGCTGGAGGTTGTGCGGCTCACGGAAGAGCGGGATGTGCTCGGTCACTGGGTTTGCCCATCGTGACGCTGCTGCGCAGCCGAGTGCTGCGACAGCTTCAGCGGTGCGACGCCCGAAGGCGAGAAGTGTCGTCCGCCCACGGAGGGAACTACCGCCAACTGACGGTGTGTACTCCGTGGCGCCTGCCACGTCGTGCAGCAGTACGAACATTCACCGTCCGGATTGCCGGTCGGGTCGCAGTGCCCCAGCGGGGCCATCCGGATTTGGGGGTCCAGGTGTCGTACGCCGTGCCGACGCGGATCGACGCAGGAAGAGGATGACCCGCGACCAGACGGCGAGTCAAGTCATCCCGGTCAGCGGCCAGTCGGGGTGCGGAGTGCCACTGTCGGCTGCTGGACTCCGCTGACGGCAGATCTGACGGCAACACCGACGGACACGAGATGGCTACGGAGGCTGTGGCGTCCGGCTGCTGGGAGGTGTGTGCGGCTTCGCTGGGCCTGTCCGGGGCATCGAACGAGCTTACAAAGCAGATGCCGGCGTTCGAAGCCATCCGCGAGGTCGAAATCAGCCGCACCTGCGGAATATCGTGGACCGGTCTATTCGATCGGAAATCCAATGCCACTTGCCGAACGCCTCAACAGTTCACTTGGGGATGCTCCATACTCATTCGAGGCTGAGGTGCTCAAGAGTGGGGGTGGCATATCTCGATCCGGAACTCGCCACGTGGGAAGGAGGAGTAGATTCCCCGGCTGATGGCCAGATCGAGAAGAGGCTTAAGGCCCTGGCGGATGACGCGTTGAATCGGATTCTGAGCCTATGGGCATTGGGTTCTCTAGGCCGGCATTAGCGTCGCCTACGGGCCGGTGATGGCGGTTCCTGCCGAGTGCAGCAGCGTAGAAGCCCCGCACCGAACGATGCGGGGCTTCTGGAGTGCCCAGTCTGTCTACCGGCCTGCCGGTACGTCCGCCTCTTGGCCAGTGCAGCGCAACCACTCGGTGTAACGCCACCGAAGAGCTTCCGGGTGCGGTTGGCGGTCCAGGGCGAGCTTTGGATTCACGATGCCCATGGCTTCCAGGCTTGGCCCGCCAGGGCGCGCCTCTGCGGTCAGGGTGTCGGGGTTGATGGCGAAGAGGTGAGCGTCAAAGGCCCTGTGGAGCGCGGCGTTCATCGGCAGGCCGTTGCGGGCGTCCGAGGCGCCGCCGTCAGCGTCGCCCCGGAGATGGGCCGCCTCGACCATCTGGGGAATCGCGATCCCCGAGAGCGAGCAACGTGGACCATACCGCTGGAACACTTCGATCTTGAATCGTGCCTGGTCCGGTCGTGTGACCACGGTCCCGTTCCGTCGGCGGCGCCTGTTGCCTTCGAGCTGGAACGGCTGCTCTTCTGACCGGTCGCGGTCCAGGACTTGCACGGGCGGGGTCTCACCGAAGTTGACCAAGAACAGGCTGCTCTCGTCCTCCCAGCCCTCTACCCATGCAAGGTGTACGCCTCGGAGGTCGCCATGCTCGGTGATCACAAACAGCGGAAGTCGGAGCGTGGCGGCCGCCTTCGTGGCGTTGACTTCACCGAGGTCGCGGCCCGGTTGCCTCGTGACTGGGTAGTGGTAGAGAGCTCCGTTCTCGTTCAGGTTGTCGGGGTAGTGCTGGCCTGTGTGCTTGAGCCCGATCGTCACGCCGTCGGGGTGGATCTTCTGGGTCCGGGACTTGTTCGTCCAGATGCCCCGGTAGTTGCCGTATGCACCTACCGAGCGGACGATGTCCGCGGTGACTAGCCCTGAGCTGTCCCGTCGTCCGAGCAGATTCCGCCACACGGCCAGGCGCCACTCCCGTTCTGCGTCCACGGTCTCCGTGTGGCTGCTTAGGACCGTAAACCCCATGGCGCGCAGTACGGGGTTCGTGGCCGCCTCGCCACCATCGAATTGGTCGTTCGACAACGGGCCGCTGGTCCCATGCTGATAGCCGAAAGCGACGCCGGCGATCGCCTTGGCGTCGTAAAGCAGGTCGGCGTGGCTGAGGTAGTACTGCGTCGAGGGGCCGAATCCGTACCTGTCGCGGAAAGCCTGCCCGCCCAGGTCGTTGTACTCAGCGAGTGCCCTTTCCACCGCAGTGGCACTCGTCAGGTCCCTGATCCCCATGGCCCACCCTTAGGTCTCGACGTGCGACGTGAGCCTACTAACTTCACCTTCCGGAGATCAGTTCCCTCGTCGAGTGTGAGGCATGACTCACCATCACTGGCGTCCAAGATCTGGACCAGTCGTGGGGAACACCGCCCCTCACGTCGGACGGGCATCAGGGTTGCTTCGGGACGAAAGGGTCATGAACAAGAGTCACGGCCGGGCGATCCGCTTGAGGCCTGTCCGTACCCGGACCCGCGGCACGTGACTGCCCGTGCCACTCGCGTGCCAGAACGGGTGCTCCGTGGTGGCCAGTTGTGGTGCCCGGTGGTGCCCGGTGGTGCCCGGTGGTGCGGGGGGCCGGGAATTGGCAGGTCGGATGTTGTAAAGCAGATGTCGGCGGTTCGAAACCGTCCGCGCCCACAGCGGAGAAGGGCCAGTTCGGAGGCGTGGTCCTCCCGAACTGGCCCTTGATCGTTTCCAGGCCCTCACTCCCCCCCCCCCCGCGCCTCCGGCGCGCCGGAGGCTCCCCCGCCCACCGCGTGAACGCTCAGCCGTGCCAGGTTCGGCTGTCGCGGGCCACGGCGAAGATATGGGCCACCTGATCGCTCCGAAGCTGAGGCAGCCTCCCGGACAGGTGCCGATCCACGTGTGCACCGTCCAGCAGCAGAACGGGGGACAGCGTCGACCCGATCGTGATCGAGGCCGCCCCCACCACGGCGACCACCGGCTGAACCGGCACCGGGAATCCGGAGCGTGCCGACAGCACTCGTGCGACCTTCGCCGATTCGCTCCGGCTCACGGGCGCATAGCGTGTGGGCGCGCGGTTCACGGTGATCGCCTGATCCCCCTGCCAGACGGCGGCACCCCGGTGGTGCTTCGTGTTGACCGTAAAGACGCCCGGCGGCCCGATGACCAGATGGTCGATGTCGGTTCCGCTGGAGAGCTGCACCGAGTGGAGCACCTCCCATCCGTCACGGCGAAGACGGTCCAGCCGACGGCCGACCAGACGCTCGCCCCGGAGGCCGACCGCCCAGGTGTGGGCCTGCGTCTGCTCGGTGCTGAGCCAGTAGGCGAGGCGTCGTTTGATCCAACTCGGCTCAAGCTCACTGATCTTCCGACGGATGGAGTCACCAGGGGCGTTCTGCGCCAGGTCGAAGCAGGTTGGTGCAGGGGGCGCGGCGGGCGGTGCGGCAGGGAGCCCTGGATCTGTCTCCGCGCAGCCGGGCGTGGTCGCCCCCAGGTGAGCGGCCAACACGCGCTCGACGAGGCCCCGTTGACTCTCGTCGCTGACCACGGTCTCGCCGGTCCTGAAGTCGTACCAGCCGAGAGCCCTCTCGGCGCCGCGCTGGTTCACATACAGCCGGTCATGCCCGTGCCGGCGCCAGCGTCCCACCGTGAACTCGTCCATCCCCACCCCCGAGACAGCGATCACCCGACGGTCCACCACAACACGGTGACGGTCGACTGCCAAGAGGGCATCGGGCACGCGCGGACCGGGGGTGTGCGCAAGAACCTTCCCCACGGGTTCAGGGCGAGGGCGCTGGCGGAACGGCCTGGTGAAGATCACGGCGGCGTTGGCGATCTTCACGACCGGCGTGGTGGGTGTGACGCAGGCCGTCGAAGCGGGTGACGGGTTGGTGCGGCAGATCGCGAACGTCGTGACCGGTGACGGCGCCCCTGCCAAGTAGCAGCGGGGCTCATTCTCCCGCGGCCGTCCTGCAAGGCCCGGTGGCCCCCGGGTTCCGGGCCGGGCCGGGCGTCGGTTGAGGCGGGTGGGTCGTCGGACGAGTCCTGGGCGCGGGGAAACGGGCGGCCGCAGGAAGAACTCTTGGAGTCCGGCCGGGGCCGAGGGAGGTCGGGGGCTGCCGGGGTGGGGGATTCATGGCCGGTTGGCGGGGTGGAGCGGGACCGTTCGTCACCGTACGAGCCCGGTCGGCGGGGTGCGGGGGGACGTTGCTCGGAGCTGGGTGAGTCCCGATGATGGGCGCGCTCGCTGCCGTTTGGTGTCCGTCTGCCCGGGAGGGTCCCTCGATGCGTTCGACCACTGTCCGTGTGTTCACCGCTCTCACCGCCGCCGTGTGCGGCGCCGTGCTCGCCGCTCCGGCGGCGGTCGCGGATCCGCCGCCCGGTGTCGTCCCGGCCGCCGTCGATCTGGTGGGGGTGGGCGTGGACACCACGCAGGGCTTCATGAACCAGACGTCCGGCGACTACAACGCCGTCGTCGCGCCCACGCTGCCCAAGCTGTACAGCTGGGACGTCACCGGGGTCAACCCGATCACGCCCAAGGCGGGTGCGCTCTCCATCGCGCGGCCCGACGGTTCCGGCCAGGGCCTCACCGCGTTGGCGATCAACACCGCTGCGACCGTGAACTACAGCCGCTCCTCGCGCGGCCCGGTGGCGGGCGATCCCACGCCCTACACGTTCGTGCCCTTCGCCAGGGACGCGGTGACCTGGTCGGCCAAGGCCGGCGGCAACGCGCCCGCCAACCTGACCACCGCCCAGCTCAAGGGCATCTACGAGTGCTCGATCACCAGTTGGGCCCAGATCTCGGCCTCCTTGCCGAACGTCGCCATCAAGCCGTACCTCCCGCCGGCGATCTCTGACACCCGGACGGCGTTCCTCAAGGCGATCGCCGTGAGCACCCCGGGCGTCTGTGTGACGGCGGGCCCCCGCAACGACCGCGGCACCGACCCGGTGCTCAACGACGTCAACGTGGTGTTCCCGTACTCGGTCGGCACCTACGTGGCCCAGGTGTACCGGGGGCACGGCACGGCGGTGGAGAGCCCCGGCCCGCTGGCGCTGCGCAGCATCAACGGGATCGCACCGGTCAACGCGTCGAACAGCATCAACTCGGCGTTCCTCGGCACGGTCTACGGGCGGACGCTCTACAACATCATGCGCACCGGGGAGTACACGGCGGCCACCCCGTACGCGACCGCGTTGAAGAGCGTCTTCGGCCCGCAGGGCTGGATCTGCGCCCACCCCGCGGTGATCGTCGACTACGGGTTCGTCCCGATCGCCGCCTGCGGAAGCACCGTCACCACCTGACGGCGGGGGAGGGGGACGGCGGAGGGGCCATCTCCGCGGACACGCCCACGGAGATGGCCCGTCCGCCGTCGGGTTCGTGCCCCGGCCGCTCGGCGGCGACGTGGACCAACTCGCCCGGCGCGGCGCGTTCGTAGCGCTGCACCGGGCGAGAGGCGGCCGGGCCGTGGTGAATCGGGTGAGGCGGAGGCGGAGGCGGACCGAGGACCGGCAGGCGTTGGCAGGGGCGAGTTGGAGGAAGCAGGCGGTGGGTCCCGGGTCCGACGTTAGAAGGTCAGGTCGGGGTCGGTGCTGAGGTAGGTCTTGTCGTGGGGCCAGATGACGGTGCAGTCCTGGCTTTCGGCGAGGCTGAGCAGGTCGGGGCGCGGCTTGCTCGGTACCAGGATGGCCTTGGTGGTTCCGGAGGGCATGAAGCGCACGTAGTCGGCGAGTTGGCCGATCGCCATCCGAACCGTCTCGCGGGTGACGCTGCCCTTGGCTTCTATGAGCAGGTTGAGTTCCGCGGCGTAGAGGTCGGTGAAGAGGGGGCGAGTTTCGCCGTCGGGGAGGATCTGCTGCCGGCCGACCTCGTGCTTCTTGGCGCGCAGGAAGTCACTGAAGGCGGTCAGGAGCTTGCCTTCCTTGCGTTCGGCTTCGTAGGGCTCGCGGTTCGGGTCGACGAAGGACTTCTCGGTCAACTGCTGTTCTACCGGCAGCGTCTTGACGACCTCGGGCTTGGTCTTCAGTAGGCGGCCGAGCCTGGTGGTGGGTGCCTTCGGTTCGGCGTCGACGGCGCGCAGCCGGAAGACGATGACCTTCCGCAGCGGCCCGTTGTTGGTCTCCGGCGCGTCGGCCTCGTACCAGGGAAGATCCTCGTCGACCTCGAACTCGCCGCGGTACGTGACCACTCCGCGGGCACCGTCGAAGACCCGGAGGGCCCGCTGGTCCTTCTTGTGGTTGAGGATGCTGGCGTTGCCGGAGATCATCCGCTGATCGCCGTACTGCCCCTCGCCGCTGTAGTGGAAGAGTCCGTCGATCCAATCGTCGTAGTAGCCGTGCTTCTCCCCGGCTACCTGGTCGGTGAAGATCATGACGTTGGGGCTCTTGGCGGAGGGGCCGATGCCGCCCTGGGTCCGTCCTCCGTACTTGGCGTGCAGCTTCTTCCGTTCGATCTGGTCGCCGGGCTTGAGGTCCCACTCGGCCGGGGACGCGATCGCGGACATGGATCCTCCTGATGGGGGCTGGCGGTGCTCATCCAGGAAGGTAGTAGGACTAGATGCTTATTGGATACCGATTTTTGACATCGGATTGGGGCATGCAGCGGAGAGAGGCGCGAACGCTCCCGCCAACGGGCGCCGAGCTCAGGGAGTGCGGGGGCCGGACGGGCGGGTGATCATCAGGGAGAGGTGGTGCGGATGAGCGAGCAGACCGCGCAGGTGCCGGGGGAGAGCCGGGCGGAGCTGTCGGCGCGGTTGAACTGGTTGCGGGCGGCGGTGCTCGGGGCGAACGACGGGGTGGTGTCGACAGCCGGGATCGTGACCGGCGTCGCGGCGGCGTCGGAGTCGCGGGCGGCGTTGCTGGCGGCCGGGGTGGCGGGGCTGCTGGCGGGGGCGATGTCGATGGCGGCCGGGGAGTACGTCTCGGTGAGCACGCAGCGGGACACCGAGCGGGCGGCGCTGGCCAAGGAGAAGCGCGAACTGGAGGAGGACCCGGAGGGGGAGCTGGACGAGCTCACCGGGTACTTCCGGGGCAGCGGTCTGAACCGCGGACTGGCCCGGGAGGTGGCGGTGGCGCTCACCGAGCGGGACGCGCTCGCCGCGCACGCGCAGGCCGAGTTGGGCATCGATCCGGACGTGCTCACCAATCCCTGGCAGGCGGCGCTGGCCAGTGCCGCCGCGTTCACCCTGGGCGCGTTCGTCCCCCTGCTGGCGGTACTGCTGCCGCCGGAGTCGTGGCGGCTCGCGGTGACCGTGGCGGCCGTCCTCGTGGCGCTCACCGTGTCGGGCTGGGTCAGCGCCCGGCTGGGCGGCGCCCGGCCGGGCCGGGCGGTGCTGCGGAACGTCGCCGGCGGGCTGCTGGCGATGGTGGTGACCTACTGCGGCGGCTCGCTGCTGGACCACGTCACCGGGTGAGCGGCGGCCCGCTCCGGGAGGCGGGCCCGGGTGGGCTGTGTTTGTGTGGCTCGCAGACCGCTTGGGAGAGGTGAACTACCGTGACCATGCCGCCGTTCGGATCGAACGATCCGTTCTCCGACCTGCTCAGCCGGTTCTTCGGGATGAGCCCGATGGCCTCCCCGCCCGCCGTGCAGCGCGTGCCCATCGGCCGGCTGCTCAGCGAGTCGGCGCAGGAGCTGCTGGGACTGGCCGCGCAGCGGGCGGCCGAGGACGGGAGCAGCGACCTCGACACCGCGCACCTGATGTGGGCGGCCACCCGGGTGGAGCCGTCGCGCCGGATGCTGGAGCGGGCGGGCGTCGACCCGGACCGGCTGGCCGGCGACCTCGCCGACGCCCTGCCCGCCGGCGCGGCGACGCCGACCGGGGACGGCCGCCCCGCGCTGACGCCGGCCGCCAAGCGCGCCCTGCTCGCCGCGCACGCCCGGTCGCAGGCGGCGGGCGCCTCGTACATCGGGCCGGAGCACATCCTCGGCGCACTGCTGGACGAGGAGCGGTCGGGCGCGGGCGCGGCGCTGCGGAACGTGGCCCCCTCGCAGGAGGCGCTGCGCACCGTACTGGACGGGCGGGGGGTCGGCGGCGAGCGCAGCTCCGGCGGTGCGCAGCCGAGTCAGACGCCCACCCTGGACGAGTACGGCCGGGACCTCACCGAGGAGGCCAGGGCGGGCCGGCTGGACCCGGTGGTCGGCCGGGCCGAGGAGATCGAGCAGACCGTCGAGATCCTGTCCCGCCGGACCAAGAACAACCCGGTGCTGATCGGGGAGCCGGGTGTCGGCAAGACCGCGATCGTGGAGGGGCTGGCCCAGCGGATCGTCTCCGGGGACGTCCCGCAGAGCCTGAAGGAGAAGCGGGTCGTCACCCTGGACCTCACCGGACTGGTGGCCGGCTCCAAGTACCGCGGCGAGTTCGAGGAGCGGCTGAAGAGCGTGATCGACGAGGTCACGGCGGCCGAGCAGAGCGTCATCCTGTTCCTGGACGAGCTGCACACCGTGGTCGGGGCGGGCGCCGGCGGCGAGGGCTCGATGGACGCGGGCAACATCCTCAAGCCGGCGCTGGCGCGGGGCGAGCTGAGCGTGGTCGGCGCGACCACCCTGGACGAGTACCGCAAGCACATCGAGAAGGACGCCGCCCTGGAGCGCCGCTTCCAGCCGGTGCTGGTGCCCGAGCCGAGCGTCGAGGAGACGGTCGAGATCCTCCACGGGCTGCGGGACGCCTACGAGGCGCACCACCAGGTGCGCTTCACCGACGAGGCGTTGGACGCCGCCGCGTCGCTCTCCGACCGCTACGTCAGCGACCGCTTCCTGCCGGACAAGGCGATCGACCTGCTGGACCAGGCCGGTGCGCGGGTGCGGCTGCGCAGCCTGAGCGGTTCGACGGCGGCGATGCCGGTGCAGGACCGGATCACCAAGCTGCGGCGCGAGCTGGAGGAGGCGGTGTCGGACGAGGAGTTCGTCCGGGCCGCCAACCTGAAGGCCGAGCTGCGGCGGACCGAGGACGAGCTGGCCGCGCTCGCCGAGGACCGGGAGGAGGTCGTCGCGGTCACCGCGGACGACATCGCGCAGGTGCTCTCCCGCCGTACCGGCATCCCGGTCGCCGAGCTGAACGCGACCGAGCGCGAGCGGCTCCTCCGGCTGGAGGAGCACCTGCACGAGAAGGTGATCGGGCAGGACCAGGCGGTCACCGCCGTCGCCCAGGCGGTGCGCCGCGGCCGGGCCGGGATGGGCGACCCGGACCGGCCGACCGGCTCGTTCCTCTTCCTGGGGCCGACCGGTGTCGGCAAGACCGAGCTGGCCAAGGCGCTGGCCGCACTGCTCTTCGGCGACCCGGACCGGATGATCCGCTTCGACATGAGCGAGTTCCAGGAGAAGCACACCGTCTCCCGGCTGGTCGGCTCCCCGCCCGGGTACGTCGGCTACGACGAGGCGGGCCAGCTCACCGAGGCGGTGCGCCGCAAGCCGTACAGCGTGCTGCTCTTCGACGAGGTGGAGAAGGCCCACCCGGACGTCTTCAACCTGCTGCTCCAGGTGCTGGACGACGGGCGGCTGACGGATGCGCAGGGCCGCACGGTCGACTTCCGCAACACCGTGGTCATCATGACGAGCAACATCGGCTCGCAGCGGATCCTCGACCACGCGGGTGACGTCGACGAGATCAAGGACGACCTGATGCGGGACCTGCGGACGCAGTTCCGGCCGGAGTTCCTCAACCGGATCGACGAGGTGATCGTCTTCCACGCGCTCACCCGCAAGGACCTGCTCCAGGTGGTGGACCTGCTGCTGGACCGCAGCCGGCGCCGGCTGAAGGCGCAGGACATCCGGCTGGAGGTGACCGAGGACGCCAAGGCGTGGCTGGTGAACCGCGGCTACCAGCCGGAGTTCGGGGCCCGGCCGCTGCGCCGGACGATCCAGCAGGAGCTGGACAACCGGGTCTCCAACCTGCTGCTGGACGGCACCGTGCAGGAGGGCGACACGCTGGTGGCGGAGGTGTCGGACGGCGAGCTGGTGGTGGTGCTGGCGCGGCCGGAGCCTTCGGCGACCTTCGAGGAGGCCGAACAGGCGGCTGCGGAGAAGCCCGAGGAGAAGACGGGGGCGGACAGGTGAGGACGGGGTAGGGAGGGGTGGGGCAGAGGCAGAGGCAGAGGCAGCGGGACGGGGAGGCGGCGCGTCGGGAGTGGCCGGCGCGCCGCCCGCGTGTCGAGCTCCGCGGTTCGGGCCCCGGCTCAGGCCTGCGGGAAGACCTCGCGCAGCAGCGGGTCCGGCAGGCCGCGCTTGCCCCACTCGCGCGGGTAGCCGAGCGAGACCTCCTCGAACCGGACGCCGTCGTAGCTGGTCTTGCGCGGGATGTGCAGGTGGCCGTAGATCATCGCGGCGGTGTTGAACCGGGTGTGCCAGTCGGCGGTCAGGTCGGTGCCGCACCACTGGGCGAACTCGGGGTACCAGAGGATCTCGGTGGGCTGCCGGACCAGCGGGTAGTGGTTGACCAGCACGAGCGGCAGCTCCGGGTCGTGCCCGGCCAGCCGCTTCTCGGTGAGCCGGACGCGCTCGCGGCACCAGGAGTCGCGGTCCGGGAACGGGTCCGGGTGGAGGAACCGCTCGTCGGCGCAGACCACGCCGCTGGCGTAGGCGGCGGCCAGCGACTCCTCCTTGGTGGTGGTGCCGGGGGCACGGAAGGAGTAGTCGTACAGCACGAAGAGCGGTGCGATGGCGACCGGTCCGCCGGCGCCGTTCCAGACCGGGTACGGGTCCTCGGGGGTCACCACGCCGAGTTCGCGGCAGAGGTCGACCAGGTGTTCGTACCGGGCGACGCCGCGCAGCTGGACCGGGTCGTTGGGGTGCGTCCACAGCTCGTGGTTGCCGGGCGCCCAGATCACCTTGGCGAACCGTTCGGCGAGCACCTCCAGAGCCCAGCGGATGGTGGTGGTGGACTCGGCGACGTCACCGGCGACGATCAGCCAGTCGTCGGGCGAGTCCGGGTGCAGCTGCTCCACCAGGTCGCGGTTCTGCTGGTAGGAGACGTGCAGGTCGCTCACGGCGAGCAGGCGTCCGGCCCGCCCGGGGCCGGTGCTGCCGCGCCCTGCGGTGGTCTCGTCGGTCAGTCCGGTCACTTCAGCCCCCATGTCGTCACCTGGCCTCCGGCCAACAGTACGGGGGGCGGCCGGGTGTGTGCCCGCAGGGTGGCCGGATCATGCGCACGGTCGGCGCGGACCCGACCCCGGGTCCCACCTCGGATCCCGTCTCGGATCCTGTCTCGGACGTGCCTTCGGACGTGCCCGGGGAGGACTCTCGCGCTAGCTCCCGAACTGCCAGAGCACGCCGTGGTCGGCGACGGTGGCGGCGGCCAGGACGGCGAGCGAGGCGATGCCGAGGACGATGCCGAGTGCGGCGCGGCCGGGGCGGCGGGTGCGGCGGACCAGGGCGAGCGTGCCGAGGGTGATGGCGAGCGGGCCGAGGACGAGGTTGAAGAGCAGCAGGCCCGGGAGGCCGAGGAGGAAGGAGGCGACGGCCAGGTTGTCGGCCTCGGGGGAGAGCGTGCGGGAGAACGTGCGGGAGGGCACCGGGGCGGGGGCGGCGGAGGCGGGGACGGCGGAGGTGGAGGAAGGGCGGGTGCTCGGACGGGTGCTCAGGTGAGTGCTCATGACGACCGTTCCTTTCCGGGGTGGGCGGGTTTCAGCGCTGCCGCAGGTGGGCGAGGCCCTCGCGGACGCCGAAGGCGAGCAGCCAGGCGGTGATGGCGGCGGAGGCGGTGAGGAAGACCGGGAGCGAGGTGTGGGCGGCGGCGCCGACCAGGAGGCCGAACGCGATCAGGGCGGTGAGCAGGATCATGACGGTCCTTCCGGCAGGAGGGAGGGATTTCGGTTAACAAGTGTTCGCCGAATCCTTCCGGCACGGTACGCCCGGCTGGCCAAGTTCGGCAAACACTTGTTTACTGAATGGCGTGAGTCACATCGAGCGCCCTGAGCGCGGTACGGGGGCCCGGCAGGCCCAGAAGCAGCAGAGCCGGCGTGCGTTGCTGGATGCCGGGCTGGGCCTGCTGGCCGATCAGAATCTGGCCAGCCTCGGCGTCCGCGAGGTCACCCGGGCCGCGGGGCTCTCGCCGGGCGCCTTCTACCGGCACTTCCCGGACCTCGCCGCGCTCGGGGTCGCCCTGGTCGAGGAGTCGCTCGCGAGCCTGCACGTGCTGGTCCGCGCACTGCTCGCGGAGCCGGGTGACGCCGAGGAGCTGATCGACCGCACGGTCGACGTGATCGAGGCCCACGTCCGCGAACACCGGCCGCACGTCCGCTTCCTGGCGCGCGAGCGGCACGGGGGAGTGCGTCAGGTGCGCGAGGCGATCGACGCGGAGCTGGGGCGGTTCGCCACCGAGGTCGGAGCGGCGCTCGCGCTCCAGCCGGTCTCGCGCGGGTGGCGCGAGCCGGATCTGCGGATGCTCGCCGAGTTGTACGTGGACCACGTGGTCTCCACGGCTGCGGCCTTCCTGGAGGCGCAGGAGGCCGAGGTGCGGGCTGCCGACCCGGGGCGCGAGCGGCGCGTCGCGGCCACCGCCCGGCTCCAGTTGCGGCTGATCAGTGTCGGCCGTCGGCACTGGCCGGTCGACACCTCGGCGGGCTGACGCCTCGACGGGCTGACACCTCGACGGGCTGACGGCTGACGGCCGGGTGGCCGGCTCTTGGGGGCGGGGTCTCCGTGATCGGTGCTGGGGGTCCGGCGCGGGGTGGAAGGTGGGCGGGGAGGTCGGGCTCGGCGGGCGAAGGGCGTTGGCCGGTCCATGAGTTGACCCGCCAGAGCGTCCGGTGGGCGTGTCCGGACGGCCGGAATCCGTGCCCTCGTCGTGGTGGGCGGACCTTCCCCGCGACATGACTCTTGACATGACGTCATGTCCGCGACAGCTTTGGTGCACCCCCACACCGAGAGGTCTCTCATGAAGAAGCCGCTCATAGGCACGCTCGCCACGCTCCTGTTCGCCGGGGCCACCGCCCTCGCCGGAGCCCCCGCGGCGACCGCCGCCTCCCCCGCCGCACCGGCCGCGGTGACCGCCGAAGCCGCCGCCCAGGCCGTCGCGGCAGCACCCCAGGGTGAACAGGCGCTCGCCGCCGTCACCTTCGCCGGAACCGTCGCCCTCAGCAACTGTTCCGGCTCGCTCGTCCGGCTCCCCAACTCCACCGCCAACGACCCGGCGCTGGTGCTCTCCAACGGCCACTGCCTGGAGACCGGTATGCCCGGCCCCGGCCAGGTGGTCGTCAACCGCGCCTCCAGCCGCACCTTCACGCTGCTCAACGCGAGCGGCGGTTCGCTCGGCACCCTGCGCGCGAACAAGATCGTGTACGGCGCCATGACCGACACCGACGTGTCGATCTACCAGCTGAACACCACCTACGCCGCGATCCAGTCGCAGTACCGGATCGCCCCGTTGACCATCGCGGCCACCCACCCCGTCCAGGGCACCGCGATCAAGGTCGTCTCCGGGTACTGGAAGAAGATCTACTCCTGCTCGGTCGACGGCTTCGCCTACCGGCTGAAGGAAGCCGAGTGGACGTTCAAGGACTCCGTCCGCTACACGGCCGGCTGCAACGTCATCGGCGGCACCTCGGGCTCGCCGGTCGTCGACGCCAACGGCACCGTCGTCGCCGTCAACAACACGATCAACGAGAGCGGCCAGCGCTGCACGCTGAACAACCCCTGCGAGGTGGACCAGAACGGCACGGTCACCGTCCGCCGGGGGATCGGCTACGCGCAGGAGACGTACACCATCCCGGCCTGCTTCGCCTCCGGCAACCGGCTCGACCTGAACCTGCCCGGCTGCACCCTGCCGCGCCCCTGACCAGCACGTTCACCCCGATGGGCCATCCGCGACCGGCGGGTGGCCCATTCGGCCGTCTACCGGACGGCCGGTTCGTCCGTTCGTCCGGCAGTCGCCCGCCGGCTGCCGGAGAGTACGGACAGAGCACCGAACAGTTCCGTTGACCCGATGGAGAGTTGATGACCACCAAGCTCAGAGGACTGCTGGTCGCCGTCCTGCTGATACCGCTGCTCGGCCTCGGCCTGGCCTCCCCGGCGTTCGCCGAGAACCCCTCCGCGGGCGCGTCCGCCGCCGCCGACGACCCGTCGGCCGACATCAAGGACCGCCTGGCGGCGATCCGCGGGCTGACCATCACCGAGGAGAAGCCCACCACCACGGGCCACCGCTACTTCCTGCTCACCTACACCCAGCCGATCGACCACGACCGCCCCTGGCTGGGCACCTTCCAGCAGCGGCTGAGCGTGCTGCACCGCGGCTACGACCGCCCGACCGTCTTCTACACCAACGGCTACGCGCTGCGCACCACGCCCTCGCGCACCGAGCCGGCCCGGCTGGTCGACGGCAACCAGGTCTCCATCGAGTACCGCTACTTCTCGCCCTCCCGCCCCGAGCCCGCCGACTGGAGCAAGGCCGGCATCCGCCAGGCGGCCACCGACTCGCACCGGATCATCAACGCGCTGAAGCGGATCTACCGCGAGGAGTGGCTCTCCACCGGCGCCTCCAAGGGCGGCATGTCCTCGACCTACCACCGCCGCTTCTTCCCGGACGACGTGGCCGGCACCATCGCCTACGTCGCGCCGAACGACGTCGACAACCGTGAGGACTCCGCCTACAGCCGGTTCTTCCAGAACGTCGGCACCCCCGAGTGCCGGGCCGCGCTGACCGCCGCCCAGCGCGAGCTGCTGGTGCGCCGTGACCGGCTGCAGGCCCGCTACGCGGCCGACAACGCCGCCGCCGGCTCGACCTTCACCACCACCGGCAGCGCCGACCGGGCGTACGAGGCCGGGGTGCTCGACACGGTCTGGGCGTTCTGGCAGTACAGCCTGGAGGCCGACTGCGCCAAGGTCCCGGCGGCCACCGCCACCGACGACGAGCTGTACGCCTGGTTCGACGCCCAGAGCGGCATCACCGGCAACAGCGACCAGTCGCTCGCCGGCTACACGGCGTACTACTACCAGGCCGGCACCGAGCTGGGCGCGCCCAGCTTCGACGTGTCGCACCTCAAGGGCCTGCTGCACTACGACTACAAGGAGCTGTACTCGCCGCGCACCTACGTGCCGAAGAACATCCCGATGCGCTTCGACCCGTCCGCGATGCGTGACGTCGACCGCTGGGTCCGCAACTCCGCCGAGCGGATCATCTACGTCTACGGCCAGAACGACCCGTGGGGTGCCGAGCCGTTCCGGCTGGGCTGGGGCAGCGAGGACAGCTACGTCTACACCGTGCCCGGCGGCAATCACGGTGCCAACATCGACAAGCTGCCGGCCGCGGAGTCGGCCGCGGCCACCGCGAAGGTGCTGGAGTGGGCCGGCCTCGGCGCCGACGTCGCGGCCCGTTCGCTGACCGGGCAGTACCGCGTCCCGCCGATCGGTCCGCTGGACGAGGAGGGGCTGAAGCAGGAGCGCGTCCGCCTGTAGTCCCCGGCGCCGCGCACTGACTCAGGGGCCACCCGCCGACCGTGCGTCGGCGGGTGGCCCCCGGCGTTTTCCGACCCAGCGGGTTCTCCGGCCTCCGGCGTTCCCTGCCCACGGCGTTCCCTGCCCACGGCGTTTCCGGTTCTTCGCGCTTCCGGCCCCGCGGGCCTCTCCCCGAAGCAGTGAATCAGTGCTTCAATTCTTTTATGGCCTACCGACGCACGCCCGCCGTACAAGCCCGCCTGGACGCCCAGCGCGAGGCGGTGCTGCAGGCCGCGGTCGGGCTGCTCGCCGAGCGCGGCTACGGCGGCTGCACCATGGCCGCCGTCGCGGACCGCGCCGGGATCGCCACCGGCTCGCTCTACCAGCACTTCGCGAACAAGGCCGAGCTCTCCGTCGAACTGTTCCGCCGGGTCGTCACCCGGGAGGTGGCCGCCGTGCACGAGGCCGTCGCCCGGCACGACACCCCCCGGGAGCGGATCGCGGCCGTGGTCGAGACCTTCGCCGCCCGCGCCCTGCGCGCCCCCCGACTCGCCCACGCGCTGCTGGTCGAACCGGCCGACACCGTGGTGGACGCGGAACGCCTGGTGTTCCGGCGGGCCTTCCGCGACGTGATCGCCGCCGAGATCACCGCCGCCCTCGCCGCCGGCGACGTGCCCGGCCAGGACCCGGAACTGACCGCCGCCGCGATCGTCGGCGCGGTCGGCGAGGCACTGGCGGGCCCGCTCGCGGCCGCCCGCCCGCCGGACACCCGGACCACCCCGCCCGAGGTGGTCCCAGCCCTGGTCTCCTTCACCCTGCGTGCCCTGGGAGGACGCGATGACAGCGACGCATGAGGTCACCAACCAGGTGCCCCTGCCGTACGGACACGACACCGCCGCCGACCCGGCCCTGCTCGCCGCCCTGCACCGGGCCGGCGCCGGCTGGGCCGAGCCCGAACTGCACGAGCTCGGCCGGCTGGCCGGCTCCGAACAGGCCGCCGAGTGGGGCCGGCTGGCCAACGAGAACCCGCCGGTGCTGCGCACCCACGACCGCTTCGGCCACCGGATCGACGAGGTCGAGTTCCACCCGTCCTGGCACGAGCTGATGCGCACCGCCGTCGGCCACGGCCTGCACGCCGCGCCCTGGCGGGACGACCGGCCCGGCGCGCACGCCGCCCGCGCCGCCAAGTTCCTGGTCTGGGGCCAGGTCGAGGCCGGCCACACCTGCCCGGTCTCGATGACCTACGCCGCCGTGCCCGCCCTGCGCGCCGCCCCGGCCCTGGCCGCCGAGTTCGAGCCGCTGCTGACCTCCACGACGTACGACTTCGGGCTGCGCGAGCCGCACGGCAAGCGCGGTCTGATCGCCGGCATGTCGATGACCGAGAAGCAGGGCGGCTCGGACGTCCGCACCAACACCACCGCCGCCGTCCCGCAGCCCGACGGCAGCTACCGGCTCACCGGCCACAAGTGGTTCACCTCGGCGCCGATGTCCGACCTCTTCCTGACCCTGGCCCAGGCGCCCGGCGGCCTCAGCTGCTTCCTGCTGCCGCGTGTCCTGCCGGACGGCGGCCGGAACCGGATCCACCTCCAGCGGCTCAAGGACAAGCTGGGCAACAAGTCCAACGCCTCCGCCGAGATCGAGTACGACGGCGCCGTCGGGTGGCTGGTCGGCGAGGAGGGCCGGGGCGTCCCGACCATCATCGAGATGGTCAACATGACCCGCCTCGACTGCACCACCGGCGCCGCCTCCGGCATGCGGCTCGGCGCCACCCGGGCCGTCCACCACGCGCTGCACCGGCGGGCGTTCGGCCGGGCGCTGGTCGACCAGCCGCTGATGCGCAACGTGCTCGCCGACCTGGTCGTCGAGTCCGAGGCGGCGACCACGGTCGCGATGCGGCTCGCCCAGGCCACCGACGCCGCGCTCGCCGGGGACGCCACCGAGGCGCTGGTCCGCCGGCTCGGCCTGGCGGTGGCCAAGTACTGGGTCTGCAAGCGCGGCCCGGCGCACGCGGCCGAGGCGCTGGAGTGCCTGGGCGGCAACGGCTACGTCGAGGAGTCCGGCATGCCCCGGCTCTACCGCGAGGCGCCGCTGGTCTCGATCTGGGAGGGCTCCGGCAACGTCGCCGCCCTGGACGCCCTGCGCGCCATGGCCCGGCACCCGGAGACCGTCGACGCCCTCCTCGGCGAGCTGGACGCGGCCGCCGGCGCCGACCGCAGGCTGGACGCCGCCGTCGCCGGGCTGCGCAAGGAACTGGCCGACCGGGACGACCTGGAGTTCCGCACCCGCCGGCTGGTCGAGTCGATGGCCCTGGCCTTCCAGGGCTCGCTGCTGGTCCGGTACGGGGACCCGGCGGTGGCCGACGCGTTCTGCGCCTCCCGCCTCGGCGGCGACCACGGCGCCGCCTTCGGCACCCTGCCGGCCGGGTCGGACACCGGCGCGATCATCGACCGCGCCCGCCCGGTGCCGGCATGAGCGATCCGGCCGCCCGTAGCGCCGAGGCGGCCGAGGTCCGTGCCTTCTGGCAGGGCCTCGGCCTGCCCGGGCTGATCGACGTGCACACCCACTTCATGCCGCAGAACGTCCTCGACAAGGTGTGGGCGTACTTCGACGCGGCCGGCCCGCTGGTCGACCGGCCGTGGCCGATCACCTACCGCGAGGCCGAGGACCGGCGCGTCGGGTGGCTGCGGGACTTCGGGGTCCGGGCGTTCACCGCGATGCTCTACCCGCACAAGCCCGGCATGGCGGGCTGGCTCAACGGCTGGGCCGCCGACTTCGCCGCCCGCACCCCGGACTGCCTGCACACCGCCACGTTCTTCCCCGAGGCCGGTGCGCCCGGGTACGTGGCCCGGGCGATCGAGGACGGCGCCCGGGTGTTCAAGGCGCACCTCCAGGTCGGCGGCTACGACCCGGCGGACGAGCGGCTCGACGAGGTCTGGGGCCTGCTCGCCGAGACCGGCACCCCGGTGGTGACGCACTGCGGCTCGGGACCGGTCCCCGGCAAGCACACCGGCGCCGGGCCGATCGGCGAGGTGCTCGCCCGGCATCCCCGGCTGGTCCTGGTGGTCGCCCACCTCGGTCTGCCGGAGTACACCGACTTCCTCGACCTCGCCGAGCGGTACCCGGAGGTCCGGCTCGACACGACGATCGCGTTCACCGACTTCGTCGAGCGGGACACCCCGTTCCCGCCCGCCGAACTGCCGCGCCTGGCCGGGCTCCGGGACCGCGTCCTGCTCGGCAGCGACTTCCCCAACATCCCGTACCGGTACGTGCACCAGCTGGAAGCGCTGGAGCGGCTCGGGCTGGGGGAGGACTGGCTGCGCGCGGTCTGCCACGACAACGCGGCCCGGCTCTTCGGTATGTGACGACATGTCAATAAGCCTGTGCGGGAGGTGATGTGAGGATGGTGGGGGGTGTGGTGCCGGCCGCCGCACGTGCCGTCCGGCCCGCGGGGAGGGCATGATCTCGGAGGTAATCGACGGTTCCGGGGCGGCCCGGCAGAGTGGTCGGTACCGGGCCGCGGGACCGCCGCCCGGGATCCGACACCCCGCCCCCGGAGGCTGATCCGCCATGTCCGCGAACACCCTCGCCGCCCGCCCGACCGCTCCCGGCTCCTGGAAGGCCCTGCGCGGCTACCTCGCCCTGGACGCCCTGGTCAGTGGCGGCAACGGCCTCGCCTACCTGGCCTTCTCCGGTCCGCTCGGCGACCTGCTCGGCGTCGGCCGCTCGACGCTGGTCGAACTCGGCGCGGTGCTCGCGGTGTTCGGCCTCGCCGTCGGCCTCCTGGCGGCCCGCCCGCAGCCGCCGCGGCTCGCCGTGCAGGCGGTGATCGACATCAACCTGGCCTGGGCGGTGCTCAGCGTGGTCGCGATGGAGCTCTGGCTGGAGCCGAGCACCGCCGGTCTGTTCTGGATCCCGGCGCAGGCCGGTGCGGTGCTCCTCTTCGCCGTCCTCCAGTTCACCGCGCTGCGGCGGCTCGCCGCCGCCCGCTGAAGGCACGGCCCGCCGGAGGTCCGGGCTGTCGGAGGTGCCGCCCGCCGGAGGTGCTGCCCGCCGGAGGTGCCGCCCGTCGAGGACTACCGCTCCGGTCCCACGGCGGCCTGGAGGAACGCGACCGTCTCCGTGTCGGCCGGGAGGAAGGCCTCGATGGCCAGCTCGGAGACGGTCACGTCCAGCGGGGTGTTGAACGTCGCGATCGTCGACAGGAACGACAGCACCCGCCCCTCGTGGGCGATCCGCAGCGGCAGTGCGAACGGGAACAGTGCGGTGATGTCCTCCTCGACCTCGTCCACGAGGCCGCCCGCCGGCTCGGGGTAGGCGCGGACCTCGTCTAGCAGGGCCCGCAGCGGCTCGGAACGGACGAGCCCGACCTGCCGCTCCATCCGCTCCAGCAGGTGCCGGCGCCACTGCCGCAGATTGACGATGCGCGGTGCCAGCCCCTCGGGGTGCAGGCTGATCCGCATCGCGTTGAGCGGCGGCTCCAGGAGGTGCGGGGCGACCCCGGAGAGCAGCATGCCGAGCGAGCGGTTGGCCGCCAGCACGCGGAAGGTGCCGTCGACCACCAGCGCCGGGTACGGGTCGTGCGACGCGAGCAGCCGCTCCATGCCGGAGCGCAGTGCCTCCATCGCCGGGTCGTCCAGCTGCTTCTCGGGGTAGTGCGGGGCGTACCCGGCGGCCAGCAGCAGCGCGTTGCGCTCGCGGACCGGGATGTCGAGGTGCTCGGCGAGCCGGAGCACCATCTCCTGGCTGGGCCGGGAGCGGCCGTTCTCGACGAAGCTGATGTGCCGGGCCGAGGAGTCGGCGAGCAGGGCCAGCTGCAGCTGGCTGAGCCGGCGCCGCTCCCGCCAGCCGCGCAGCAGGACACCCACGCCCGTACCGGTCTCCGGCCCCATCCCCGCGATGATCGTCATGGACGGGACAGTAGTACGACCGCCGCCACCGGGTCAGCGGGGGCGGCGGGTACGGGCGGGCGGGTGGGGGCGTCCCGCTGCGCGAGCGGCGAGTGGCGGGTGCGGTGCCGCCGGGCGGTGCCCGGAGGCGGGGCCTCGGCGGGGTCAGGCGCCGGTGGTCGACCCCGGTCGGATGATCATCAGGACCACGACCACCGCCCAGAGCAGGTTGAACACGCCGGCGGTCATCGGCAGCAGCCTGAGGCCGTGGACGGCCTTGCCGTGCTCGTCCGTCTCGGCGTCGAGGTCGAGCGCGTCCACCGCGGCCTGCTGCGCGGGCAGGACGAAGAGCAGCAGGGACAGCGCCGCGACCGCCGTGAGCACCATCGAGACGACCAGCCAGGACTGGCCGAGCACGTCCATCACCTGGGCCACCCCGATGCCGAGCACCGGGACGGCTATCCCGAGCAGCGCGTAGACCTGGGTGATCCGGTGCAGCAGGCGGAGCACCCCGGCATCGGCCGCCCGGTCCGGGCCGCCGGCCAGCGCGGCCTTCGCCCGGCGCGGGAACATGCTGACGGCCACGGCCACCGGGCCGATGAACAGCACCGAGGCGAGGACGTGCAGGCTCAGCAGGAATTTGGCCATGGCGGGGCACCCTCGTGACTCAACGGGGGCTGCGCGCAGGCGCTCGCGGCGCGCGGGCAGCCGGGGCGTCCGGTTCCTCCGCCCTGGTCAGGACGCTAACACCGCTTATCCGGGGGCCCTCCGCGCGGGTGGACCGCCCGCGCAGCCGGTGAGGCCGCGCCCGCCGTACGCCCGCCCGTCGCACGCACGCCGCACGCCCGCCGTACCGCACGGCCGCCCGCCCTCGCGCGCGCCGTTCAGCCCGCCGGCGGCGCCAGCACCACCACGCGCGGCGGAACGGCGCTCACCGCCGAGACGGCCGCGCCCTGCGCCTCGTCCACCCAGTCCAGCAGGTACAGCTCCTCGAAGCGGCTGAGCAGCGGTCCGCCGGCCGGGACGTCCAGCGGGAGGTCGGAGAGGTCGACGGAGGCGAGGCCGTCCAGGCTGGTGCGGCCGATCTTGATCAGCGACTCCTTTCGGCACCAGAGCCGCAGGAAGGCCGACGCCGGGTCGGGGTGGGCCTCGACCTGCCGCAGTTCGGCGGGGGCGAGTACCCGGCCGGCCACGTCGAGCAGGCTGCCGCTGCGGGTGTTCAGCTCGACGTCGACGCCGATCGGCCGGTGCCCGGCGGCGGCCGCGACCACGCCCTTGGTGTGCGAGAGGCTGACCGCGACGTCGGGGTGGTCGGGCAGGTACGGCTTGCCGTGGTCGCCCTTGCCGCAGTCGGGGCAGTTCTGGGCCAGGGTCAGTTCGGCGGCCGGGAGGCCGAGCAGTTCGGCGGCGCAGAGCCGGACCAGGACGTGCGCGGCGGTGAAGTCCACCCGCCCCGCCTCGTGGCGGAACCGGGCGGCGCGCTCCTTCTCGACGGCGGTGAGCAGGTGCTCCCCGGCCTCGGGGTGGCGCAGCACGTCGGCACTGGCCGCGACGGTGGCGAGCGCGGTGTCCGCGCCCGTACCCGCGTCCGGGTGGTCGGGCGTCTCCTGGGGCTCGGAAGTCATGGTCACAACCTAGCGGGGGCGGGCGGTCGGTGGGACCGGTCAGCCGTTCGGTGGATTTTCGGATCGGTGCTGATGCTCTGTAGGGTATGGATCGTCCGATTTGGTATTGGATGTCCCGGATCTGTGCGAATTAAATGGGATGATCCTGTATCAACTGGAACATGGCAGGTTGTCCAGCCTGCCCTTTTCTCTGCGCGGAGGAATGTGTCGATGGGTCAGGGCACCGGTACGCCGGATCACAGAAGAACCGCCGTGGAGCGCCCGCCGGCCGCTCGCCGGCGTCGGACCGTCCGGGTCGCGGTGGCGACCGCCGTCGCGGTCCTGCCGATGGCGGCCGTGCTGACGATCGGTTCGGCCGCGCCGCTGGCCCCGCCGCTGGGAGCCTGCAGCGGACCGGACTGCCCGGCCACCTGGCCGCCGCCGAACAACGGGGACTTCCCCGGTCGGGACGCCACGATCAACGTCTTCACCGGCGGCGACTACACCGTGAACGGGAGGGCGGCCGAGGCCGAGGGCAAGATCGTCACCCTCGGGGACTTCACCGTCGACAAGAGCCAGGGCGGTGGCGCCTTCAACGCGGGCGTGGTCGGCGTCGGCTCCCGCGTCGTGCCGCCGAACGGCAGCGACTTCCTCACCGTCGGCGGCAACGTGACCGTGCTGCCCGGCAACTCCCTGCTGATCGGCGGCAGCGACTCGCAGGGCCAGGCCTTCGGCAACCTGCGGTACGCGGGCACGCTCACCGGCACGGTCGCCATCGACCCGACCGGCCAGGCGATCCAGGACGCCAACGCCGCCGCGCCGTACCAGTCGGTGCTGACCCAGATCGAGGACGTCTCCGCCTGCGTCGGCCGGGCGACGGCCACCGGCACCGTGGCGGTCACCGTCAGCGAGGCGACCTTCACCGGTGACGGGACCAGCGCGAAGCAGGTCTTCAACGTCACCGGGAACCTGGGCTCCGCCGGCCAGCAGATCGGCCTGGTGTTCGCCGGCATCCCGGCCGGCGCCACCGTCGTGGTCAACATGCTGTCGCCCGACCCGATCATCAACACCTACACCGGGACGGGTCTGGCGGGCGACCCGACCACCGAGATGCGCTCCAGGCTGATGTGGAACTTCCCCACGTCCACCGCGGCGCAGATCCTCGGCAGCGCGCAGTTCCAGGGCTCGGTGATGGCCGGCAACCCGGCCGGCACCACCACCATCAGCATGCCGGGCATGAACGGCCGGGTCTACCTGGCGGGCAACCTGATCCAGACCGGCAGCGGCGGCTACGAGATCCACAGCTACCCGTTCGACGGGGACCTGCCGGACTGCGAGGTGACGCCGAGTCCGTCGCCCACCTCGCCGACCTCCTCCCCGACCTCGCCGACCGCGAGCCCGACGTCCCCGACCGCCTCGCCGACGTCCCCGACCGCGAGCCCGACCTCGCCGACGGCGTCTCCGACGTCCCCGACCGCCTCGCCGACCTCGCCGACCGCGAGCCCCACCTCGCCGACGGCCTCGCCGACCACGCCCACCTCCTCGCCGAGCTCGTCGAGCGCCGCGCCGACGAGTCACGGTCCGACGAGCCACGGCCCGGGCGGCCACGGTTCCGGAAGCCACGGTCCGACCGGTCACCACCCGGCCCCGGGCAAGCCGGGTGGCGGTGGCGGTGAGCTGCCGTCGACCGGTGCGGGCAACGGCCCGGTCGTCCTCGGCCTGGCCGGCGTCGGCCTGCTGGGTCTCGGCGGTCTCGCCGTGCTCGCCGCCCGCCGTCGCGGCCGCCACAGCTGACGGACGCCGTAGTCGACGGATGCCGTGAGCGGCACTCCCGGCCCCCAGGCCGCCCGGTTCCCCCGACCGGGCGGCCTGGTCCGTTCCCGGCCCCCGCTCCGCCCCGCCCCGCGCCGCCCCGCGCCGTGCCCCGCCCCGCGCCGGGTCCTGCCCCGCACCCGTCCGTGGCCTGCCCCGCCCGCGGCCCGGTGCTCCGCCGCCTCAGTCGGCGGGCGGCCACCCCGCGAGGCCGGAGTCCAGCAGCCCGAAGCCCGCCGTCACCGCCGCCTCCACCCGGGCCCGGACGGCGTCCACCGGTTCACCCGCCACCATGCCCCGCCGGATCTCCGCCAGCGCCGCGCGGTGCGCCCCGGAGATCGCGCCCGCCACCAGCCGGGGGAGCGGGTCGTCCGCCGCCGCCCCGGCCTCCTCGGCCAGCGCCGTCGCCAGCGCCCGCTCGGCGCGCTCGCCCAGGTCGAGCAGCCGCGCCCGGAGTGCCGGACTCTCCGCGATCAGCCGCCAGAACACCGCGGCCTGCGGGCTCAGCCCGTACGTCGGCTCGTCCGCGTCCAGCCCGGCCAGCAGGTCCGCCCGGACGGCGTCCACGGCGGAGCTGCCCGTCGGGCGTTCCCGCACCACCCGGGCGAGGTGGGCCTCCACCTCGGCCTGGCGGTCGAAGAAGAGGTCCTCCTTGGTCGGGAAGTAGTTGAACACCGTGTTGGGCGAGACCCCGGCGGCCCGGGCCACCTCGACCACGGTGACCTGCTCGAACCCGTGCTCGGCGAACAGCCCCATGGCGGTGTCGGCCAGCAGGGCGCGGGTCTGCCGCTTCTTCTCCTCGCGAAGTCCCATGCCGGAATCATAGTGCCGCACCAAACTTGGAGTCACTCCAAAAATTTCGGCTACGGTGGGGCCATGACCTTCACCTTCGGCATCTACCCCGGCGGCCTGCTCGGCGACGACACCGGCACGGTCGCGCCCGTCCGCCCCGACGACCCGGACCGGATCACCGCAGCGCTGCGCGAACTGCAGGGCGGGGCGCCCACCCTGCTGGTCCGCGCCTACCGCTCGCACCCCGAGGGGCCGGCCACCCCGCCCACCCCGGCCGGTCCGGAGCGGTACGCCGTCGAGGGCCGCCGGCTCGACCTGGTCCTCCAGTTCCGCGAGCCGGACGGGCGGTTGGACGGCTGGCTGGACTTCGTCCGGCGGACCGTCCGCACCGAGGGCCACCGGATCGGCGTGCTGCAGATCTGCGAGGAGCCGAACGCCGACTCGCCGGTGCTCGACGGCTCCGTCCCGAACGTCCGGCAGGCGCTGGTCCAAGGGGTGGTGGCGGCCAAGGAGGAGGCACTGGCCCGCGGCCTCGACCTCGCGGTGGGATTCAACGCCGTACTGAGCTTCGACCCGGCCGACACCTTCTGGGCGGACCTCGGCGCGATCGCCGACGAGCGGTTCCACCGCGCGCTCGACTACGTCGGGCTGGACTTCTTCCCCGACGTCTTCCGCCCCGTCCCGGCCGGGCGGCTCGCCGAGGTGGTCGCGGCGGTGCTCACCGGGTTCCGGCGGGAGACCGTCACCAGGGCCGGCATCGGCCCGTCGGTGCCGGTCCGGATCTGCGAGCACGGCTGGCCCACCGGACCGGACCGCTCCGAGGACCGCCAGGCCGAGGTGGTGGAGGAGGTGGTCCGGACGGTCGCCGGCCTCGCCGCCGAGCTGAACATCACCGGCTACGGGCACTTCGGCCTCCGGGACGCGGACAGCGCCGGGCCGGGCCTCTTCCACCACTTCGGCCTGCTCCGGGACGACTACACGCCCAAGCCGGCCTTCGGGGTCTACCGGCAGCTGATCGGCGAGCTGACGGCGGTCTGACGGCCGTCCGACGGCGGCCGGCCGGCGGCTGGACGGAGGCCCGACGGCGCCCCCGTGGACCGCCCGCTCCGGACGCGCCGACGGGCCGGTCTGGTCCAGCCGGACCCGACCGGCCCGGACCGGGAGCGGGCCGGGTCAGGTCACCTCGCCGCGGCGGGCGAAGCGCTCGTCCTTCCACTCGCCGCTCTCCAGCACCTCCGCCAGCTGCTGCGCCGCGTCCCACACGTCCGCGTGGGAGAGGTAGAGCGGGGTGAAGCCGAACCGCATCAGGTCCGGCGCCCGGAAGTCCCCGATCACGCCGCGCGCGATCAGCGCCTGCACCACCGGATAGCCGTCGGCGTGCCGCAGGGCGACCTGGCTGCCGCGCCGGGCGTGCTCCCGCGGGGTCGCCACCTCGACACCGTCCAGCCCCTCCACCAGTGCGATGAACAGGTCGGTCAGCGCCAGGCTCTTGGCCCGGACCGCGGCCGGGTCGACCCGCTCCCAGACGTCCAGCGAGGACTCCAGCGCGGCCTGGCCGAGCAGCGAGGGCGAGCTGGTCAGGAAGCGCCCGATGCCCTCCTTCGGCTCGTAGCCCGGCTCGAAGGCGAACGGACGGGCGTGCCCGAACCAGCCGCTCAGCGGCTGCTCGGGACCGGCCGCCAGGTGCCGGCCGGCCACGTACAGGAACGCCGGCGAGCCGGGGCCGCCGTTCAGGTACTTGTAGGTGCAGCCGACCGCGAAGTCCGCGCCGCTCGCGCCGAGTCCGACCGGCAGCGCGCCCACCGAGTGGCAGACGTCCCAGATCATCAGGGCCCCGGCGGCCTGCACCCGGGCGGTGATCCCCGGCATGTCCAGCAGCTCGCCGGTCCGGTAGTCGACGTGCGACAGGACGACGACGGCGACGTCCCCGTCCAGGTGGGCGTCCAGCGAGGCCGGGTCCACCAGCACGCTGCGGGCGCCGGGCACGAGCCCCGTCACGCCCTCGGCGATGTAGAGGTCGGTGGGGAAGGCCGCGCCGTCGCCGAGCACCGTCCGCCGGCCGGGGCGCAGCCGCAGCGCCGCCGTCAGCACCTTGAACAGGTTCACCGAGGTGGTGTCGCAGACCACCACCTCCTCCGGCGCCGCCCCGATCAGCGGGGCGATCCGCCGGCCCAGGCGGTACGGCTGCTCGAACCAGCCCGCGTCGTTCCAGCTGCGGATCAGCTCGCGGCCCCACTCCTCCTCGACCACCTGCCGCACCCGCTCGGGGGTGCGGACCGGGAGGACGCCGAGCGAGTTGCCGTCCAGGTAGACCACCCCCGGCGGGAGGGCGAACTCCCCGCGGAACGCGGCCAGCGGGTCGGCGGCGTCCAGCGCCGCGCACTCCTCGCGCGTGATCATGCCCAGCCTCTCGTTCGTCCTGCCGTTGTCGCCCGGTCGTCGTCGCCCGGTCGCGTCCCGTCCGGCGCGGTGCCGGACGGCTCCCCGCCGCCGCGGTGGTGCGGGCCGCTCCACCCCGTGTCGCCGGCCGGGCCCGTCACAGCCCGTCCCGGACGGTCCACAGCTCGGGGAAGACGTCCTGCTCGGCCGCGCGGCGCAGCCAGGTCAGACCGCTCGAACCGCCCGAGCCGGGCTTGGCGCCCATCGACCGCTTGACCGACGCGAGGTGGCGCTGGCGCCAGCGGGTCACCCGCTCGGCGACGTCCAGCAGCGTCTCGGCGAGCGGCAGCAGCCCGGCGAGCTCCGGCTCGGTGTAGACCCGCCGCCAGGCCGCCGCCACCGCCTCGTCGGCCTTGTACCGCTGGTCGGAGGGCTCGTGCGGCACCGCCAGGCCGCGCCGGGCCAGCAGCGCCAGCGCGTCGTCGTACAGGCCGGGGGAGTGCAGCGCGCCGGTCAGCTCGGCGAGCGTCTCCGGAGTGTCCTGGTACATCCGCAGCAGCGCGGCGTTCTTGTTGCCGATCAGGAACTCCAGGTGCAGGAAGGCCGCCGACTGGAAGCCCGAGGCCTCGCCGAACACCGAGCGGAAGCCGTTGAACTCCTGCGGGGTCAGCGTGGCCAGCAGGTCCCAGGACTCCACCAGCACGTCCTGCGCGTGCGTGCCCCGGCGGAGCGCGGCAAGCGCGGTCGGCAGGTCGTCCTCGCGCAGCGCCTCCTGGGCGAGCGTCCATTCGTGTCGCACCAGGTCGAAGAGCAGCTCCATCACCTGCGTGGTGACGATGAACGACAGCTCCGCCGGCACCTTGCTGCGCGGGTGCTGCAGGCTGTGCAGTTCCTCCAGCCGGGCGTAGCGGGCGTACGGGGTGCCCCGGCCCGGTTCCGCGCCCCGACCGAACGACAGGTTGGGTGTCTCCACCGTGTCGTGCCCCATGCCCCGATCCCTTCTGGTCCTGCGGCGACGGACATCCGGGTGTCCGACAGCCGGACGGCCGATTACCGGACGGGCCCGGAATTCGGGCCTGGTGCCCCGGACGTCGCCGCGGCCCCATTGTGCGGTGGCCCAGGCCCGCATTTGAATGGGCGGCGGGCACCGCAACCGCGACCGGGCCTGTCGTACGAGAGGTGTTTTCCCAATCCTCTTCACGATCGCAAAGCAGCGGGATCCAGCCACCCGAAACCGATCCGCGAGGAGCCGTGATGGACGCCGTAGACCGCCGTCTGCTGGCCGAGCTGCAGGCCGACGCCCGGCTCTCGTACAACGAACTCTCCCGCCGGGTGAGCCTCTCCGCACCCGCCGTGGCCGAGCGCGTCCGCCGACTGGAGGCCGACGGGGTGATCACCGGCTACCACGCGCACGTGGACCTGACCCGCTCCGGGCTGCCGATCACCGCGCTGGTGCAGATCCAGTGCTACGGCCCGCGCTGCGTGCTGCGCGACCCCGAGGTGGCCGGCTGGCCGGAGGTGCTCCAGCTGCACCGGGTGACCGGAGGGGCCTGCTGCGTCCTGCTGGTCGCGGTGCCGACGATGGCCGACTTCGAGGCGCTCACCGACCGTCTCGGCGCCTACGGCCAGCCGTCCAGTTCGATGATCCTGTCCAGCCCGGTGCCCTGGCGGCCGGTGGTGGCGCCGTGACCCGGCGGTGTGCGCCGCCCCGGCGGTGAACGGCGGGGCGGCGGGGGGAGTAGGTTCCTCGCCATGCCGAACGACCGTCACATCCTGCTGCTCCCGGGCAGCCTGCGCGCCGGCTCAGCCAACGAGACGGTGCTGCGCACGGCCGTCGCCGTCGCGCGCGTCACCGAGGGCGTCGCCGCCACCTACTACACCGGCCTGGCCGGGCTGCCGCACTTCAACCCGGACCTGGACACCGACCCGCTGCCGGAGCCGGTCACCGGGCTGCGGGCCGCGATCGAGGCCGCCGACGCCCTGCTGATCTGCACCCCCGAGTACGCGGGCACCCTGCCGGGCGCCTTCAAGAACCTGCTGGACTGGACGGTGGGTGGCGTCGAGATCGCGGAGAAGCCGGCCGCCTGGATCAACACCGCCGGGCCGGGCCGCGGCCTGGGCGCGGAGGAGGCGCTGCGCACCGTGCTCCGGTACACCGGGGCGACCGTGGTGGAGGAGGCCTGTGTGCGGGTGCCGCTGGCGCGCGGGGACGTCGGGGCGGACGGGCTGGTGGCCGACCCGCTGATGCGCGACCGGATCGGGGAGGTGCTCGTCCGGCTGGCTGCCGTCGGCTGAGCCCGGCCCCGACCCCCGGCCCCGGCCCCCCGGCCCCCCGGCCCCCCGGCCCGCTCCCGACGGGCGCGGGCCCGGGCCGGCCCTCCTGGCTCAGTGCCCTTCGGGCAGGTGCAGGCCCAGCCCGGCGAGTCCGTTCAGGAACAGTTCGACGCCGACCGCCGCCAGCAGCAGGCCGAGCAGCCGGGAGAGCACCTCCAGCGAGGTGCGGTGGGTGTGCTGCATCAGCGGGGCGAGGGCGGCCACGCAGAAGTAGTTGATCACCACGACCGCGAGGTACGCGCCGGCCACGGTGGTCCGCCAGCCCCAGTCGTCCTTGGTGAGCGAGCCGACCAGGACCGCGGTGACGGCGAGCGGGCTGGCGATGTAGGGCAGCAGCAGTTCACGGATGCCGTCCACCATCGGGTTGGTGAGGTGCTCGTCCTCCTCGTCCGCGCCGCTGCCCAGGTGGATGCCGAAGACCAGCGCCACCGCGTAGATGAAGAAGATCGTTCCACCGGCCAGCTGCAACGACTGGTCGCTGATGTGGAACAGCGAGGTGACCGGGTCGGCGCTGAAGGCGAGCACCACGCCGATCACCGCGGAGATGACCGTGCTCCAGGCGGCCAGCCGGCGCAGCTCCCGGGTGGAGCGGCTGCCGGCCAGCCGGGCGAACGACAGCAGGACCTTCGGAGGGCCGACGACGGCGAAGAAGGCGATGAAGGCGCTGCTCAGGTTGAAGACGAACATGTGCCAAGCATGGCCGCGGCGGTCATCGCGGTCCGGTCGCCACGCCCCCGGGGCGGGTGTGGCACGGCGCACGTCGGACCGGCTGCCCGTTCATTCCCGGTCGGGTTCGAATTCGCCCGGATGGCGGTCCCGGGTCGATCCGCGCGGCGCCTTCCGTTGCTATGGAAGCCGGATCATCCCTCCGCTGGTGGAACTCTGGAAGAGGATTCGACATGGCTCTGAACCGTATCGACCTGGGCCTGCTGGCCCTGCGCAGTGCCGTCGGCGGGGTGCTGATCGCCCACGGCACCCAGAAGCTGTTCGGCTGGTTCGGCGGCGGCGGCCTGGACGGCACCGAGAAGGCGATGGAGGCGATGGGCTTCCATCCGGCCCGGCAGAGCGCGCTGGCGGCCGGGCTCGGCGAGGCGGGCGGCGGTGCGCTGCTGGTCGTCGGCCTGGCGACCCCCGCGGCCGGCGCCGTGGTGGCCGGCACCATGGCCGGCGCGGTCTCCGTGCACGCCCCGGCCGGGTTCTTCATGACCTCCGGCGGCTACGAGTACCCGGCCTTCCTGGGGGCGGCCGGGCTGGCGCTGGGCCTGGCCGGCCCCGGCCGGTACTCGCTGGACCACCTGACCGGGCACGTCTTCAACCGGCCGGGGGTCGGGGTGCTGGCCTTCGTCGGCAGCGCCGCCTCGGCGTACGGGGTGGTGGCCCGGCGCCGGCACGTCGTCCGGCTGCAGGAGGAGCGGGCGGCGGTGGAGGCGCAGCAGCAGGACGGCGCGGGGCTGTCCTGAGCGCCGGCCGGTCGTCGGCCGCGGCCGGCCGCAGGCGTCCGTCACCGTCCGTCACCGCCTGGGGCCGTCCGGGGCCGTCCGGGGTCGTCCGGGGCCGCCGGTGGGCGCCGCGGGCCGCCGCCGGGTGCCTCCCCGGACGCCCCGGGCGGGCCCCGGAGAGTCCCCGGGGGCTCCGGAGGATGCTCACCCGAACGCATCAGTCCTGCTGGCAGGCCCGGTCAGGTCCCCGGAGGGTGGGCGGGAGGCGTGCCGGGCCCCCGGCGCCCGCCAGAATCGAGGACCCCGATGGATCGCCAGCCGCTCAGCCGCACCGCGGCTCCGTCCCCCCGGACCGATGTCCGGCCCGGGCCGACCGCGGTGAACCGGGCCGCCCCGCCCCGGTTCACCGCGCAGGACCACGCCGCCCCCGTCATCCGCCGGCCCCGCCGCGCGCTGGCCGCCGCCCTGGGCGCGGTCCTGCTCGGCGGGGCCGCGCTGGCCGGCTGCTCCTCGGACTCCTCGCCGAGCAGCGCGGTCTCCTCGGCCGCCGCAGCGGTGGGCTCGGGCCTAGAGGGTGCGGCCTCGGCCGCCGCCTCGGCGGCGGGTTCGGCGCTGGCCTCGGCGGCCGGCGGGCTCTCCTCGGCCGCGGCGTCGGTCGCGGGCGGGGTCTCCTCGTCCGTGGCGTCGGCGGCCGCGTCGGCGGAGGCCGCGGCCTCCTCGGCGATCTCCGGGATCAAGGGCGGCCTGGACGCGAAGGGGGACGTGGCACTGGGTGCGGTGACCACCACCTCGGACGGCAAGGCCGAGGTGCCGCTCACCGTGACCAACCACGAGCAGCAGGCGAACCGGTACGTGGTCCAGGTCAACTTCACCGACGACTCCGGCAACGTGCTGGACGCGACGGTGGTCAACGTCCCGGACGTCGCCGCCGGGCAGAGCGCCCAGGCGACGGCGCGCAGCAACCGGGACCTCACGGGTTCGGTCAAGGCCGTAGTTGCCAATGCCGTCCGGTACTGAGGCCCCGCCGCCCGGTACCGCCCGCCCGCCCCGGCCCGCCCGCCCCCGCTGACCCGCAGGTCAGCGGGGGCTTCCGGCTGCACGGGGAACCTTAACGGCGGCTCAAGCCTCAACATCACCCCTTGACGGGGTAGTTGGTCTAGTCCATTTTAGTGCCCAGGTGCAGGGAGCCCCTGAACCGGCGTCAACGGTTCGCCGCTGGCGCCGGTTCGGCATATCCCGGCGTCCGTCAAGGCATGTTTCCGCTCGATTCCCCATCCCGTTCTGTCATGTCCTGGTCGTGCGGCCCCACCCCGTACGAGCGAACCGGGCCGGACGGAATCCCCCACGACCAGGAGTCACGCACCCATGCTCCGTTCACGCATCGAAAGGGCCGGGGCCCCGGTTCAGGAGGGCGGCCGTCGTCGGCGGTCCAAGAGCCTGACCGCGATCGCCGCCGGCACCACGGCCTCCCTGCTGCTCGGCGCGGGCCTCGCCCTCTCCGGCGGCACCGCGGCCAACGCCGCCGTCACCAACTCCACCGGCGCGCCCGCCACCAGCGGCGGCATCAAGGTGGCCTACTTCGACCAGTGGTCGATCTACGCGAACGCGTACTACCCCAAGACGATCCAGGACACCGGCGTGGCCGGGAAGCTGGACTACCTGATCTACTCGTTCGCCAACATCCACCCGACCAACCTCTCCTGTTTCCAGGCCACCAAGGCGGCCAACCAGGACGACAACAACCCGAACGCCGGTGACGGCGCGGGTGACGCGTTCGCGGACTACCAGAAGAGCTTCGGTCCGGACATCGCGGTGGACGGCGTCGGCGACGCCTGGGGCCAGCCGATCGCGGGCAACTTCAACCAGCTGAAGAAGCTGAAGGCGAAGAACCCCAACCTCAAGATCCTGATCTCGCTGGGCGGCTGGACCTACTCCAAGTACTTCTCGGCGGCGGCCGCCACGGACGCCTCCCGCAAGAAGCTGGTCTCGTCCTGCATCGACATGTTCATCAAGGGCAACCTGCCGGTCGACGCCGGCTACGGCGGCCCGGGCTCGGCGGCCGGCATCTTCGACGGCATCGACATCGACTGGGAGTACCCGGGCGGCGGCGGCCACACCGGCAACCTGGAGAGCCCGAACGACAAGCAGAACTTCACCCTGCTGCTGAAGGAGCTGCGCGAGCAGCTCGACGCGCAGGGCAAGGCCGACGGCAAGACCTACGCCACCGCGGCGGCGGTCGGCGCCGGCCAGGACAAGATCCGGAACGTCGAGACCGACAAGATCGGCCAGTACCTGACGTTCCTGGACATCATGACCTACGACATGCACGGTGCCTGGGACGCCAAGGGCCCGACCAACCACCAGGCCCCGATCTACTCCGGCCCGGACGACCCGATGACCCCGGCCAAGCCGGGCAACGGCAAGTACTCGGTCGACGCGGCGATCAAGGCGTACACCGCGGGTGACCCGGAGTACGGCATCCCCGGCGGCTTCCCCGCCAAGAAGATCAACGTGGGTGTGCCGTTCTACTACCGCGGCTGGACCGGCGTCCAGAACAACGGCAAGAACGGCCTCTTCCAGCCCGCCACCGGCCCGGCCGCCGGTGCCGCGCTCTCGGGCAACGTCCCCGGCATCCAGATGTACAAGGAGCTGACCGGCTTCGTCGACAACCCGGCGAAGACCTTCTGGGACGACACCGCGAAGACCACGTACTTCTACGACGGTTCGACGTTCTGGACGGGTGAGGACGCCCGCTCGATCCAGGCGAAGATCGACTACGCCCACTGCAACGGCCTCGGCGGCTCCTTCGCCTTCTCGCTGTACGACCTGGGCACCAAGACCGCGCTGTTCGACAAGATGGTCGAGGCCACCAACGGTTCCGCCGCGGCCTGCCCGGCCGCGCCGACCACGCCGCCCACCACGCCTCCGACCACCCCGCCGACCACGCCGCCCACGACGCCGCCGACGACTCCTCCGACGACGCCGCCGACCACCCCGCCGACCACCCCGGCCGGTTGCGCCGCGGCCCCGAGCTGGGACTCGGCCACCACCTACGCGACCCCGACCAAGGTCTCCTGGAAGGGCCGCTACTACACCAACAAGTGGTGGACCAAGGGCGACGACCCGTCGCTGGCCGGCCAGTGGGGCGTCTGGACCGACAACGGCCCCTGCTGAACCCCGCCGCCCGGACGTCCGGGCGACTGAGCACCTGAGGGCCTGACGGACCCTCGCACCGCACCGCAGTACCGAGCAGTCCGGCCCGCCGGGGGAGTCTCCCCGGCGGGCCGGACTGTCGTCGTTCGGCGGGCCGTCAGCCCAGGTCGGTGGCGCGGCCGAGGGTGTCCGGCCGGCTCTCCTCGATCCGTCGCAGCATCCGGGCCAGCATCCCGGAGAGGACGGTGCGGTCCTCGCCCACGACGTCCTGGAGCAGTTCCTCCTCGAAGACGGCGGCCATCCGCATCGACTCCAGCCACTTGTCGCGGCCGAGGTCGGTGAGCTCGATGATCACCCGGACCCGGTTGGCCTCGTCCCGCTCCCGGGTGACCAGCCCCTCGGTGACCATCCGGTCGATCCGGTGGGTCATCGCGGCCGGCGTCAGCCCGAGCCGCTTGGCCAGCTCGCCGGGCCCCAGCTGGTACGGGCTCCCGGAGACGACGAGCGCCTTGAGCACCTCCCACTCGGCGGAGGTGATTCCGAGCACAGTGAGCTGCCGGTCGTAGGCGACGGTCATCCGCCGGGCGACCCGGGAGAGCGTCTGCACGATGGTCTCCACCTGCGGGTCCACGGTGGGGAATTCCCGCTGGTAGACGGCCACCTGCTCGGCGATGCCGAGCTCGCGGTCGGTGGCCGGCGCGGGCTTCTCTGCAGTCATGCGGACCAGTGTCCCATGAGAGGTGCACTCCTTAAGCCTTTGACTCAGCACTCTTCCAGTGCTAAGACTTTAGGGTCAAACTTTAGCTCTTAAGTCTTCCGGTCTTAAGAGTATCCGGTGAAACTCAACGAGTCCTTGACGGATCTCAACGAAGGGGTGTGCACGGTGACCGGCACGGTGAAGCAGCAGAGGCAGCAGCGGAGCGGGGCGGGCGGCCCGCTGCGCCGCGTCCAGATCGGCAACGCGCTCAGCGCGTTCGGCAGTGGGTTCACGATGCCGTACATGTTCGTGTACGTGGACCAGGTGCGGGGGCTGGGCTCGCTGGCCGCAGGGATGGTGTTCACCGTCTTCGCGCTGGCCGCGCTCGCCGTGCTGCCGTTCACCGGCCGCGGCATCGACCGGTACGGCCCGCGCCCGGTGCTGCTCGCCGGCGCCGCGCTCGCCGCCACCGGCGCGTTCGCCTTCGGGCACGCCACCGACACCCCGGCCCTGCTGGTGTCCTCCTTCCTGTTCGGCGCGGGTGTCACCACCTGCCAGCCGGCGCTCGCCACGATGATCGTCCGCTGCTCGACGGCCGCGACCCGGGCGCACGCCTTCGCGCTGCAGTTCACCCTGGTCAACCTGGGCATGGGCATCGGCGCACTGGTCGGCGGGCAGATCGTGGACGTCGCCGACCCGGCCAGCCTGACCCGGCTCTTCACCATCGAGGCCGCGACCTTCCTCGGCCTCGCCCTGGTGACCGGCAGCGCCCGGATCCCGAACGCCGCGCCGGTGCTCGTCCAGGAGAAGAACGACGCCCCGCAGGGCCTGCGCGCCCTGGTCGCCGACAAGGCCATGCTCCGGCTCTGCCTGCTCGCCGGGCTGATCTTCTTCACCTGCTACGGCCAGTTCGAGTCCGGCGTCGCGGCCTTCGCCACCGACACCGTCGGCACCGCGCCCTCCACCCTGGGCATCGCCATCGGCGCCAACGCGCTGACCATCGTGGTGCTCCAGATGTTCATGGTGCGGATCACCGCCCGCCGCCGGCGCACCACCGCCATGGCCGCCGCCGGGGTGGTCTGGCTGGGCGCCTGGGGGATGGCCCTGGTCGCCGGTCTGATCCGGACCGAGGCGATGGCCGCCACGGTCGCGATCGTCTCGATCTACGCCCTGTTCGGCGTCGGCGAGTCGCTGCTCGCCCCCACCCTGGGCCCGATCGTCGCGGACCTCGCCCCGGCCCGGCTGCTCGGCACCTACAACGCCGGCTACGCCCTGGTGAAGCAGATCGCGATCGCCGTCGGCCCGGCCGTGGGCGTGCTGCTGGTCGGCTCCGGCACCTGGCCGCTCTACCTGGCGGCGATGGCCGGCTGCACCGTGCTGATCGTGGTGATGGCGCTGCGCCTGCGGCCGTACCTCACCGCGGCCCAGGACAACGCGGCCCCGGCCGTGGTCCGCACGCCGGTGCCGGTGGTCCGGGAGCTCCAGACCGCCGCGTGAGGCCGGAGCGTGCGGCCGTCCGCCGGGTGGTGGGACGGATGTGCGAAAACGGGCGCCGGGCCGGGATCGTGCAGGTCACCTGGACGGCGCCCGTCGCGCTTGGCTTCGCGACCACCGGCACATAGTGTCAGTGGCTGTTGACCGCCCGGCCCCGGCCGGCACAGGCGAGACAGGCGAAATCGGCGAGGCTATGACGCAAGTGGCGCTCACGCACCCACCCGCACCACCAGCCCCCGCAGCCCCGGAACCGGGACGGCGGGGGCTGCTGCGCAGAGCGGCCGACCGGGCCGACTGGCTCGGGCCGATCGGTGTGGCGCTCTTCGCCGGACTGCTGCGGTTCTGGAACCTCGGCTACCCCAACGCCTTCGTCTTCGACGAGACCTACTACCCCAAGGACGCCTGGTCGCTGCTCCGGCAGGGCTACGAGGGCACCTGGCCGGAGAACTCCAACACCGAGATCCTGGCCGTCCCGCAGCACATCCCGCTCACGCAGGCCCCCGAGTTCATCGCCCACCCGCCGCTCGGCAAGTGGGTCATCGCCCTCGGCGAGTGGGGCTTCGGCCTGCACCCCTTCGGCTGGCGGTTCATGACCACCCTGCTCGGCACCGTCTCGGTGCTGATGCTGGCCCGGATCGGCCGCCGGCTGTTCGGCTCCACCCTGATCGGCTGCACCGCGGCCCTGCTGATGGCGGTGGACGGCCTCCACCTGGTGATGAGCCGGATCGGCCTGCTGGACGGCGTCCAGATGTTCTTCGTGCTCGCCGCCTTCGGCGCGCTGCTGGTCGACCGCGACCACGCCCGGGCCCGGCTGGCCACCGTCCGCGACGGCTACGGCGGCGACACCGTCCGGCTCGGCCTGCGCCCGTGGCGGATCGCCGCCGGGGTGTTCCTCGGCGCCGCCTGCGGGGTCAAGTGGAACGGCGCCATGGTGCTCGCCGCCTTCGGCCTGCTCACCGTCCTCTGGGACCAGTCCGGCCGCCGCTGGGCCGGGGCACGCCGCCCCTGGCGCTCGATGCTCCGCCGGGACGCGCTGCCCGCCTTCCTCGCCACGGTCGGCGCCGCGTTCGTCGTCTACGTCGGGGGTTGGGCCGGCTGGCTGTTCACCGGCGGCGGGAAGGGCGGCACCGGCGGCGGCTTCGACCGGCACTGGGCCGACGACCGGGCCGGCCTCTCCCCGGACAGCTTCCTCGGCATCCCGCTGCCGCAGGTCCCGCTGAGCTGGGTGCCGGCGCCGCTGCGCAGCCTCTGGCACTACCACTCGCAGATGTACGACTTCAACACCGGCCTGAGCACGCCGCACACCTACCAGTCCAACCCGTTCAGCTGGCTGGTCCAGGGCCGCCCGGTCTCCATGTACTGGGAGCAGGCCCCCGAGGGGCAGCACGGCTGCACCGCGTCCGGCGGCTGCGCGGTGCAGATCCTCGGCCTGGGCACCCCGCTGCTCTGGTGGGCGGCCTGCTTCGCGCTCCTCTACCTGCTGTGGCGCTGGTTCTTCCGCCGCGACTGGCGGTCGGGCGCCGTGCTCTGCGGCGTCGCCGGCGTCTACCTGCCCTGGTTCCAGTACCAGGAGCGGACCGTCTTCTCCTTCTACATGGTGGTGCTCGTCCCCTTCCTCTGCCTGGCCGTCGCACAGATGCTCGGAGCGATGCTCGGGCCGGAGGGCTGCACACCCGAGCGGCGCCGGATCGGCGCGGCCGGGGCCGGGCTGATCGTGCTGGCGATCATGGCCTGCTTCGCCTTCTTCTACCCGCTGTACACGGCGGAGGTGATCCCGATGACGTCCTGGCAGGACCGGATGTGGTTCACCAGCTGGGTCTGACCCGTGGCGGCGTCGGCGGCCGCGCAGGACCAGTTGCTGCCGGTCACCCCGGCGCTCGGGGCGGTCACCGCGCTGCTGCTGGCCGCCGCCGTCGCGGTCGCCGGGTGGGGCCGGCTCGGGTACGGGCACGCCGTGCTCCGGGCCGGGCTGCGCGCGGTGGTGCAGCTGGCCGTCGTCGCCCTGGTGATCACCTGGGTGGTCGGCTCGCTCTGGTGGTCGGCGCTCTTCGTGCTGCTGATGTTCGCGGTCGCGGTACGGACCGCGGGGCAGCGGATGGCGGGCGGGGGGCCGTCGTCGGGCGGGAAGTCGCCGGGCGGGGTGGGGCGTGCGGGCGCGGTGGGGCGTGCGGGCGGGCGGTGGACGGGGCGCCGGCGCGGGCACGCCCGGGCGTGGGCGGCCGTGCCGATCGGGGCCGGGGTGCTGCCGGTGCTCGCACTGCTGCTGGCCGGCGGACTCCTGCCGCCGAAGGGCCTCTCCGTCATCCCGGTCGCCGGCATCCTGATCGGCGGCGCGCTCACCGCCACCTCGCTCTCCGGCCGGCGCGCCCTGGACGAGCTGCGGCAGCGGCACGGCGAGGTGGAGGCGGCGCTGGCACTCGGTTTCGAGGCACGGGACGCCCGGCTGGAGATCTGCCGCACCGCCGCCGCGACCTCGCTCGTCCCGGCGCTCGACCAGACCCGGACGGTGGGCCTGGTCACCCTGCCCGGCGCCTTCGTCGGCATGCTGCTCGGCGGGGCGTCGCCGGTCCAGGCGGGCGCGGTGCAGCTGTTCGTGCTGGTCGGGCTGCTGGTGGTGGAGGCGGTGGCGGTCGTGGCGGTGCTGGAGCTGGTCGGCCGGGGGCTCGTCCGCGCCGGACGGCCGGGTGAGGGCATCGGGTAGGGTGGGGGCGTTGAAGGGGAGTAGCCCTCCACCGGACCGTCGACATACTGGCCCCCACGGGGCCCGGCGCCCGGGGCACCGCTCGTGAAGGGGTGCCGGCGAGACCTTCGGCCGCAGTGCTGTGATTTTCCAACCAGTGCTGTCGGGCCGAAGCGTCCCCTGGCGGAGCCGCGAGGTCCGGCGGCCCGAACCGAGGGATACCGAACCCCCGATGAGCCTGACCGTCGCCGCGATCACCTTCGGCATCGTCTTCCTGTCCGAACTGCCGGACAAGACCGCCCTGGCCAGTCTGATGCTCGGCGCCAAGTACCGCGCGAGCTACGTCTTCGCCGGCATCGCCGCCGCCTTCGCCCTCCAGGTCGGCATCGCCCTGGTCGCCGGGCACCTGCTCTCGCTGCTGCCGCACCGCTGGGTGGAGGGCGTCACCGGCGTGCTGTTCCTGGCCGGCGCGGCGATGCTGCTCTTCCACGGCGGGGACGACGAGGACGGGCACGCGGCCAAGGAGCCGTCCGCCAACAACTTCTGGAAGGTGGCCGGGGCCAGCTTCGTGGTCGTGGCGATCGCCGAGTTCGGCGACCTCACCCAGATCATGACCGCCAACCTGGCCGCCAAGTACGCCGACCCGCTCGCGGTGGGCCTGGGCGCCTGGCTGGCGCTCTGCGCCGTCGCGGGCATCGCGATCCTGGGCGGGCAGAAGCTGCTGAAGCACGTCCCGATGAAGATGATCATCCGGGTGGCGGCGGGTGTGATGGTGCTGATGGCGGGGTTCAGCATCTTCCAGGCGGTCACCGGCTGACGGCCGGGCGGGCCCGACCAGGACGCACCGGGCGGTTCGGCAGTGCCTGCCGGGCCGCCCGGGCGCGTTGTGCGCGGCCGCTTCGCGTCGGCGGTGCACCCGGACGGCGGGACCGTAGCCGGACGGCGGGCCGTCCGGGGCGGGGTGGCGGGCCCGCTTTCAGCAGCCGGTGCGCTTCGCCAGGGCGGCGGCCGTGTTGGGTCCGTAGACCCCGGTCGCGTCGCCCTGGACGCCCTGCACCACCTGGAAGTAGGCGACGGAGCTCTCCGTGCGGCGGTCGTAGTTGCCGTTCTTCGGGACGTTCATCCAGCACAGGACGACGGCCAGCTTCTGCTGCAGCGTGAGGACGTCCGGCCCGTTCATCCCGTACTGCAGGGCCTGGAAGGTGGGCGTCGGCGTCGGGGTGGCCGTCGCGGTGGGCGTGGGGGCCGGGGTCGGCGTCGCCGTCGGGGCGGGCGTGGGTGCCTCGGCGGAGGGGCTCGGCGCCGGGGCCACCGGGTCGGGGGTCGGCGCCGGCACCGGGGGAGCGGCGACCGGGGGCGGCGTGGTCTGCGCGGGCGGCGCGGTGGTGGCCGTCGACCGGGTCGGGCTCGGCTTGGTGGTCGTCCGGGTCGGGCTCGGGGAGTCGCTGGTGGGCGCCGGCGCGCTCGGGCTCGGCTGGGCCGGGGTGGTCGGGTCCACCGGTGCGGGCGCCAGCGTCGTGGTCAGGACGGGATCCGCCCGGCGCTCCGGCTCGGCGGAGGGCGTCACCGCGTACGCGATGCCGACGGTGACGGCCAGCAGAGCGGCGCCGGCCGCGATCAGCAGCCCCTTGCGGCGGGCGAACAGGCCCGCCTCGTCCTGCTCCGCCGCGCGGCGGGCGGCCCGGCCGCCGGGGGCGGGCGCGGCGTCGCCCGGCGCGGGGGCGTGGGTGAACGGGAAGACGCCGAGTTCGCCGTCCGCGGGCGCGGCGGGGGCGGTGGGTCCGGCGGGAGCCGGGGGCCCGGTGGGCGCGGCCGGGGTGCCGGGCCCGGCCGCTGCTTCGGGCGGGAAGCCCTCGGTCGGCGGCGCGGCGTACGGCTGCTGCTGCTGGAACTGCGGCTGGAACTGCTGCTGGGGCTGCTGGGGCTGCGACTGCGGCTGCGGGGGGAACTGGGGGGCCGAGGCGATGGGCGGGAGCACCGTGGTCGCGTAGGCGTCCGCGTCGGGCCCCAGGGGCGGTGCCGCCGGGGGCTGGACCGGAGGCCGGTGCGACGGCGCCTGCGGCACGGGGGACTGCGGTACGGGGGGTTGCGGCCCGGGCCCCGGGGGATGGGCGGCCGGCGGAAGCAGGGTGGTGGCGAACGGGTCACCGGCGGCCGCCGCGGCCGCTGCGGAGGCCCCGGCCTGCGGTGCGTCCGAGACCTGCCCGACCGCCTGCGGCACGTACGGGCGGACCAGCGGCGGGCCCTCCATGTGCGGGAGGACGGCCGTCTCGTCGAGGGCGGGATCCGGGAGGCACCTGCACCCGGCGGAGCGCGCGGTGCCGCACGTCGGGCAGTGCTGGTCCGGCATCGGCCGGCCCTCCTCGGTTTCTCGCTCGGTCTCCCGGACTCGGACTCGTGTTCCAGGTGGCGGACGGGCCTGATTATGCAGGACGTCCCTGAGACGGGACAGGGGCGTCCGGCCCGGTGTGGGGGCCTTGTGCCGGTTGGTGCCGGTTGGGACTTGATGAACGGTCGGTGTGGCGGGCCCGGCGTCCGGATGTCGGTCGTCCGTCGGTTCCTCTTACGTTCGGCTCAACTGAACGGAGCAAAACCGGGCATTTCTGACAGCATGGTGAATCGGGAGTGATCATCCGACCGGTGCCCCGGGCTCTTCGGGCTGCCGCGACCGCCGACATCGCTACGGAGACGCCATGACGGACCCGATCGCCGCGCCCGACCGAGGTCCCGGCCGAGGCCCCGACCGGAGTCCGGTGGGCGAGCCGGGCCCTCCGCAGGCCACCGCCTCCAACCTCTGGGTACCGATCGGCGCCCTGCTGCTGGCGATGCTCCTCGCCGCACTCGACCAGACCATCGTCTCCACCGCCCTGCCCACCATCGTGAGCGACCTCGGCGGCCTCGAACACCTCTCCTGGGTGGTCACCGCCTACATGCTGGCCTCCACCGCGGCCACCCCGCTCTGGGGCAAGCTCGGCGACATGTACGGCCGGAAGGTCTTCTTCCAGGCCTCCATCGTGATCTTCCTGCTGGGCTCGGTGCTCTGCGGAATCGCCCAGAACATGGGCGAGCTGATCGCCTTCCGCGCCATCCAGGGGCTGGGCGGCGGCGGCCTGATGGTGCTCTCCCAGGCCATCGTCGGCGACCTGGTCGCCCCCCGGGACCGCGGGAAGTACCAGGGCCTCTTCGGCGCGGTCTTCGGCGTCACCAGCGTGCTCGGACCGCTGCTCGGCGGCCTGTTCGTCGACAACCTCAGCTGGCGCTGGGTCTTCTACATCAACCTGCCGATCGGCGTGGTCGCCCTCGTGGTGATCGCCACCGTGCTGCACGGGACGGAGGTGAGGCGGAGTCACCGGATCGACTACCTGGGCACCGTGCTGATCGCCTCCGTCGCGACCTGCCTGGTGCTGATGACCTCCCTCGGCGGCACCACCTGGGCGTGGAGCTCGTGGCAGATCGTCGGCCTGGGCGTGCTCGGCGTCGTGCTGCTGGTCGCGTTCGTCCTGGCCGAGCGGGCGGCCGCCGAACCCGTCCTGCCGCTGCGCCTCTTCCGCTCCCGGACGTTCAGCCTGGTGGCCGTCATCTCCTTCGTCGTCGGCTTCGCGATGTTCGGCGCGCTGACCTACCTGCCCACCTTCCTCCAGGTGGTCATGCAGGTCTCGCCCACCATGTCCGGCATCCACATGCTGCCGATGGTGCTCGGCATGCTCGCCACCTCGATCGGCTCCGGCCAGATCGTGGCCCGCACCGGTCACTACCGGGCCTTCCCGATCGCCGGGACGGCCGTCACCACCGTCGGCCTGCTGCTGCTCTCCCTGCTGGACGAGAACAGCAGCACCTTCGAGATGAGCTGCTACTTCCTGGTCTTCGGCCTCGGGCTGGGCCTGGTGATGCAGGTCCTGGTGCTGATCGTGCAGAACTCGGTGGGGTACGAGGACCTGGGCGTCGCCACCGCCGGCGCCACCTTCTTCCGCTCGATCGGCGCCTCCTTCGGCGTCTCCGTCTTCGGCACGGTCTTCGCGTCCGGGCTGAACGACCGGCTGGCGACGGCCCTGGCGGGGGTCGCCCTGCCACCCGGCTTCAGCGCCGGCGCGATCACCTCGGACCCGCGGGTCATCAGCGGCCTGCCGCCCGACACGCAGGCCGACGTCTACCACGCGTACGCGGAGTCGATCACCAGGGTCTTCCTCTACGCGGTGCCGGTCGCGGTGGTGGCGTTCGTGCTGTCGCTGTTCCTGAAGGAGCAGAAGCTGCGGACCACCGTGACCGCACCCGACCTCAGCGAGTCGATCGGCCTCAACCCGGTCGAGCGGTCCTCGCTGGACGAGATCAGCCGGGCCCTGTCGGTGCTGAGCAGTCGCGAGGCCCGGCGCGACCTGTTCAAGCGGATCACCGCCACCGCCGGGCTCGACCTCAAGCCCGCGTCCAGCTGGCTGCTCCTCCAGATGTACCACCACGGCTCCGTCGAGCCGGCCGAACTGGCGGAACGGCGGATCGTCCCGTTCGCGGTGGTGGAGGAGGCGGTGCGGGAGGTCGAGGGCAACGGCCTGGCCGCCCGCACCGGCGGCCTCCCGCTGCGGCTCACCGAACCGGGCGAGGAGGTGGCGCTCAAGCTGGTCGCCGCTCGCCGGGAGCAGCTCGCGGACCTGCTCGGCGACTGGGACGAGAAGCAGTTCGACGACCTCGCCGAGCTGCTCACCAGGCTCTCGTCGGCGCTCTGCGCGGACCGCCGCGACCGGCCCGACCCGGTCGGGCACGAGCTGCCGTACCACGGGGAGGGGCGCTCCTTCTGACGCCCGCTCCGCTACCGGCTCCCTCCGGCACCCGGGAGCGGGCCCGTCGCTGGGCCCGTCGTTGGGCCCGTCACTGGGCCCCGAACCAGCGCGGGGTGTCCAGCCGGAAGGGGTCCCCCGGGGCGAGGGTCCGCAGGTCGGACTCCAGTGCGCGCAGCCGGTCCTCACCGAGCGTGGCGGACCACTGGGCACGCAGCTCGTCGAAGATCCGGGCGGAGCGGATCAGGCAGTCGACGCCGCGGGGGGTCAGCCGGACCACCTTGCGCCGGGCGTCGGCCGGGTCGGTGCCGCGCTCGACGTAGCCGAGCTGTTCGAGGTGCTCGACGGTCTTGCCGGCGGCCTGCTTGGAGACGCCGAGACGGCGCCCGAGCTCGACGGCGGTGGTGCCGTCCGGCCCGATCGCCTGGAAGACGAACCCGTGCATCGGCCGGAGGTCCGGGTGGCCTTCGCGGGCAATGCGCTCGTGCAGCTCGTCGATGATCACCCGGAAGCCGAGCAGCAGACGGAGCGGCAGCTCGTAGCCGGGCTGCGGCGGGTACGGGTCCTGCTCCCTTGACACGATCGACAACCTCATTGACTATATGGACAACGTGATTGTCCATTCTAGGGGAGCTCGCTCTTGTCCGTCATCCGCAGCACCGAAGCCCGTCGCACCGAGACGCCCAACGCCGTCATGACCACGTACGCCTCGCCCACCCAGGGAGGCACGGGCCTGGCCCTCTGGCGGGTCGAGATGGCCCCGGGCCGCTCGGGCCCCCGGCACGCCATGGACACCGAGCAGGTGTGGACCTTCCTCGCCGGCTCCGCCGCCGTCGACCTGGCGGGCGAGACGCTGACGGTGGCCACCGGCGACACCCTCGTCCTCCCGCCGGACGTCCCCCGGCAGATGCGGTCCGAGGACGGCTTCACCGCCGTCGTCGCCTCCCCGGCCCCGTCCCAGGCCGTCAACCCGGAGACCGGCGACCGCGTCACCCCGTCCTGGACCGCCTGACCTGCGGCGGTGCGGGGGTGTGAGGTGTAGCAGACTGCCTTCTCAGTGAACAGGGCCCGCGGGCGACCTGGTGTCGGGCGCGGGCGAACGAGGAGGTACGGCGTGTCCGTCGTCAAGATCAACGTCCTGACCGTCCCCGCTGAGCAGCGGGAGGTGCTGGAGAAGCGCTTCGCCGCCCGGGCCGGTGCGGTGGAGAACTCGGACGGCTTCGAGTACTTCGAGCTGCTCCGCCCGGTCGAGGGCACCGACCAGTACCTCGTCTACACCCGCTGGCGCGACGAGGAGTCCTTCCAGGCCTGGCTGGCCGGCCCCATGCAGGCCGCCCACCGCCAGGGCCCGCCGGCCGCTGAGGGCGAGGCCCCGCAGCGCCCGGCCGCCACCGGCTCCACCCTGTGGTCCTTCGACGTGGTGCAGTCGACGGGCCCGAAGGCCTGAGGCTTCGTGTATCAATGGTGCGCCCCGGACGGATCCCGTCCGGGGCGCACCGTTGAGGCTGCCCAGACGCCGGTCCAAGGCGTACTCTCCGACTAGGCGTGACACCGTCGGGGAGCGATCATGAGTGAACTGTCGGCAGAGATGACGACCGGCGAGCGGATCAGGTTCTATCGGGAGCGGTTGGGCCTCAGCCGCGCCGTACTGTCGGGCCTGGTCGGGCGGTCCGAGAGCTGGCTCAAGAAGATCGAGCACGGTGAGCGGGACGTTCGCAACCTGGCGATACTGGTCCGTCTGGCTCAGGTCCTGCGTCTTGACGACGTGGGTGCGCTCACCGGAACGCCGGGGATTGTCTCGGCGGGGGCCTGGGAGAAGTTCTCGCACGCCTCGGTTCCAGCGCTGCGAGAGGCCGTTCACGCGGGCACCTTCCGGCGCCCGAACGATCTACCGACGACGGTGGACGAGTTGGCCGGACGGGTCCGACAGACTTGGGTGCTCTGGCATACCTCGCCGCACCAGCGGACGCAGGTCGGTGCGTTGCTGCCCGAGCTGTTGCTGACCTGCCATGCGACGGTGCGGGGGCGGATGGGCGACGAACGTCGCCAGGCGCAGCGAATCCTGGTCGAGGCCTATGCCTTGGCGCAAATGTATGCGGCTCACGTGACCGAGCCGGAGCTCTACTGGGTGCTTGTCGACCGTGCCCGGATGGCGGCCGAGGAATCCGACGATCCGGTGATGCTGTCCTTCTCGGCATGGATCGCCGCGAACGGGCTTGCCAGCAGCGGTCATTCGGACGAGTGCCTTCGGCTGTTGGCTGATGCGGCCGACTCGCTCCGGCCGCTGATCGAGGACGGCTCGGAGTTCCTCCGGGCCACGTTCGGTTCTGTCGCTCTGAAGGCCGCGATGACGTGCGCCGAGGACGGCCGCGAAGGGGATGCCTGGCGCTGGTTCGGGGAGGCTGAGAGGACTGCTCAACTCGCGCCTGGCTACTGGCATCCGTGGACGGTGTTTGGCGTGGGAAATGTGGCCGTCCACGGTGTCACGATCGGTGTCGAGCTGAAGACGCCGGGCGCCGCCCTTCGGCGCGTCGCTGAGGTGGATCCCGTGGACATCCCGAGCGTCGAGCGGAGGTCCCGCCTGTTCGTGGACGCGGCTCGGTCGGAGTACGCGCGCCGTGAACCGGCGGGTGCGCTTCACTACTTGAGGCGGGCCTACGACGTCTCCCCCGAAGGTGTGCGGTATGTGCCCGCAGGACGCTCCCTGGTGATCGAGCTCGCGCGCACGACAAAGGGCCCGCTTCGCGGCGATGCGGTCGCTCTCGCAGAGGCGGTGGGTGTGGCGGCCTGAAGATCGCCAACAAGGTGCCCCAGTTAGGGGCCACTCGCTCCGTGAAGGGCCCGTAGCGTCCAGTGACGATGCGGGTTCTTCGGCGTAAGGGAGCGGTTATGGCCAGGCGAGGGCAGCGGGCGGCGGACGCCCCTTTGGTGGCGTCGTCGGGGTGGAATCCCCTGGACGACTACCGGGCGGCGCGGCGGAACCCGGGGTACGGGGCCGTCGGCGAACTGTTGCAGCGGGAGGCGATCCTCGCCCACTGCTCGTGCCGGCGGTGCCTGGCGCGGCGGGCGGGCTCGTGACGGCCGCGGGCGCCGATCCGTGGGCCGACGCCCGCGCCACGCCGCAGCGGGAGCGGGCTCGTTCGATCCGGGCGGTGGTCGACGGGGACGAGCCCCGTCCCGTGGAGGGGTGCTCCGAGTGTGCCCGGCTGGACCGGCGAATGGCCCGCGCACAGCGGGCGTTCGACTACTCCGGGGTGGTCGATGCCCGCGTCCTCCTGCGTCGTCACCACGCAAGCGCGCACCGGTGACGGGTCACCGCCGGCGCTCCGGCGAACCTCAGTCGCAGCCCCTTCGGGACCCTGGTCGGCTCCTCTCCGCCTGCGCGGTCTCCGTCGCGGGCGTCGTCGTGATCGCGGTGATGCTGCTGGCGATCTGCTGCGCACCGTAGTAGGGCTCCGACCTCACATCCTCGACCGGGCGACAATCGCAAGGGATTCCACAGATGAACTGGGACTGCTTGACCGACAGCCTTCGGAAGTCCGGGGCACTGTCCGCCGATTGGGAGGGCACCTTTCGCGCCCTGCCGCGTCGGCTGTTCGTGCCCGACTCCTTCCAGCATCGGGGCAGGTGGATCAATCGGATCGAACATCCGGTCCAGTGGTACGAGTTGGTCGGATCCGACCTCCCGCTCGTCTCCCGTGCGGACGGCGAGGACGGGACGACGCCCGTGTCATCCAGCCCGATGCCCGCGGTGGTCGCACGGATGCTTCGGCATCTCGATGTCGCGGACGGCATGCGGGTGTTGGACGTCGGCACGGGCGCCGGCTGGACGGCCGGGATGCTCGCCCACCGGCTCGGGGCGGACCGGGTGGTCACGGTCGAGCTCGACCGTGACCGGGCGAACGAAGCGCGCCGCCGTCTGCTCGTCAATCGGCTCCCGGTCAAGGTGGTTGCCGACGACGGCATGCTCGGCCACCCGCAGGCCGCCCCGTACGACCGGATCCACGTCGCGGCGGCGGTGCAACGCGTGCCGATCGCCCTGATCGAACAAGCGGTGCCCGGCGGACTCATCGTGATCCCGTACGCCACGCCGTTCTGCAACGGCGGGTTGTTGAAGCTGACCGTCGCCGACGACGGACGATCCGCCGGCGGGCCGTTCGTCGAGGAGGCCGCGTTCATGTGGGCGCGGGAACAGCGGCCGGAGGGAGGCGAGTTCGCGATCGACGGCGTTCGCCACGGACCGTCCGAGCTGGATCCCGCTGTCGTGGCCGACCATGCCGCCGCCGCGTTCGCGATCGGTGTGAGGTTGTCGGGCCGGCTGTGCAGGCGCGAGGTGTCGGCAGGCTACGACCGCCTCGGGACCGGCCGCCTGGAGATCTCGGACGGACTGTCGTACGCGCACTGCCGCTTCGCCGACTGGGGCGCGCGGCATGCGGTGTCGCAGGCCGGGCCCCGGAACCTGTGGGACGAGGTGACCGCGGCCCATGCGTGGTGGCAACGGCAGGGAGGGCCGGGGCTCACCCGGTTCGGCCTGACCGTCACGGTCGAGGGAGAGCACCGGGTGTGGCTCGACGATCCGGGCCGGGTGGTCGGCTAGAAGAGTCTCCCGGATCTGCTCCGGTCCGCCGTGGAGTCGGGGGTGAGCCAGTGGGGCGCGTCGTCCGGTGTCGGAGTGCGCCGGGGTGAGTGCGCGTGCGCCGCCCGATCGGGTGATCCGAACGGGGTTTCCGTGGTGTTCTGCTGGACTAGCGTGATCATTGCGCTCAGCAGAAGCGTTCAAAGGAAAGCCCCGGCGGTGCGCCAACACCCCGGGGAATGACACCAGGAGAGATAGAGCCTCCACGATGCAGATCAATCGTATCCCCAAGCACGCGCCCGGATACACGATCCTCGACAACGGGCATGTCGTGCGGAAGCACTCGCTCAGCTGGGCGGCCCGCGGGCTGCTCGGGTACCTCCTCAGCCTGCCCGACGGCGCTCGGGAGGACGTCCGGACGCTGGCCGCGAAGAGCGTCGAGGGCCGCGCGACGGTGGCCCGGGCGTTGCGCGAGCTGGAGGAGGCCGGGCACTACGTCCGCCGGACCCTGCGCGATCCCCTCACGGGCCAGGTCCGGACGGTGGTCTCGGTGCATGAAGTCCCGGTGGCGGGCAAGGCGGTTCACACGCTGCCGCCGCTTCCCGCACCCCCGGCCGCCGGGCCGCCCGGAGCCGGTGCGGCAGGCGCCGGGAGGGCGGGAAGCCCTTCCTTGAAGGTAAGGATGATGAGGCAGAAGGAAGTCGGGAAACCTTCCGTCCCTCCGTCCGGGGTGATGAGGCCGGTTGCGCCACCGCCACGGATGACCGAGGGCCTGAATCTGCTGATCGAACTCGGACGTCGGGAGCCGCGGTTGGCGTTGGCCGGCAAGCCGTTGGCGGACCAGGCCGCCCGGGTGGAGGGCCTGCTGGCGGGAGGCTGGGCACCGGACGTCCTGGCGGGGATCCTGTCCGCCCCGCTGCCGGAGAAGGTCACCCGCAGCGTGGGGGCGATCCTCGCCGCCCGCCTGCTGGGGGTGCCGCCGGTTCCGTCGGCCCCGCTGGTCTCGCCCGTCCCGTCGGAGCGCCCGGTCCCGTCGTCGGGAGGGGGGACGGGTGCTGCGGTGGCCGTGGTCCCGCGTCAGGGGCGGCACCACGAGTGTGCCGGGCGGGACGGCATGTGCGGGCGCCACGTGGTGGCGGCCGGGAGGCTCTGCACCGGGTGTCGTGATTCCCGGTAGCCAGGGGGCGGGTTCGTGGGACGGCGGGGTGGCCCGTTGGGCTGGTGACCGGTTGGGGCGAGCCCGGACCCGTCCCCGGCTCAGTCCTTCGACGGCGGGTGGAAGGCCACCGGCGCGGCGAAGGCGGCGCGGCGGGTGGCCCGGCGGAGGGCGCGCAGGACCGGGGTGCCGAGGGTGAGGCAGAGCGTGATGGTGAGGGCGGCGCGGGGGAGGTCCCAGCCGAGGGAGGTGGTGAGGCAGTAGACGGCGAACCGCACCAGGTTGTCGGGGAGCGGATCCCCCGGGACGAACGAGATCGAGCTCGCCAGCCCGGCGATGTAGGGCCAGCCCTGGAGGTTCATGATCGTGCCGTAGAGGAGGGACGCGCCCGCCCCGTAGGTGGCGAGCATGACGAGTTCGCGGCGCCCGCGCACCCGCTCCGGGCCCGGGAGGAGACCGGCGCCGAGGCTCACCCAGCCCATGGCGAGCATCTGGAACGGCAGCCACGGGCCGACCCCGCCGGTCAGCAGGGCGGAGGCGAACATCGAGAGCGCGCCGAGCACGAAGCCGAAGCCGGGCCCGAGTACCCGCCCGGCGAGGACCATCAGGAAGAACATCGGCTCCAGCCCCGCCGTGCCCGCCCCGAGCGGCCGCAGCGCCGCGCCTGCGGCGGCCAGCACGCCCAGCAGTGCGACCGCCTTGGCGTCCAGGCCGGGTGCGCCGCCGCCTGCCGTACGCCCCTCGGAGATCTGGGCGACGACGACGGCGAGGAGCAGCGGGAGCAGGAGGGCGAACAGCCAGGGGGCGTCGGTGGAATGGCCGACCAGTGCCGACTTGGTGGACGCGAGCAGCGGCCAGCCGAACGCGGTCACCCCGACCAGGGAGGTCAGGGCGAGGGCGACGATCGAGCGGCGGCCGAGTGGGACGGGGCGGTTCATGCCGGGAACGTTCCTCGTGCCCCTCGTGCGGGCGGCGTTCATTCCGCGGCCTCGTCGAGAGCGCGGGCGACCTGGTGGACGGTGAGCCAGTGGCCGGGCGCCAGCACCTTGGCGACCTGCGGGGCGAACGCCGGTGAGCCGAGGACGACTTCGGCCGTCGGACCGTCCGCGACGATCTCGCCCTCGGCCAGGATGGCCGTGCGGTGGGCGAGTTCGGCGGCCAGCTCGACGTCGTGGGTGGCGAGGAGGACGGCGTGGCCCTCGGTGGCGAGGTCGCGCAGGATCTCGACGAGCCGGCCCTTGGCCGCGTAGTCCAGGCCCCGGGTGGGTTCGTCCAGGAGGATCAGCGGCGGGCGGGCGGTGAGCACCACGGCCAGGGCCAGGGTGAGGCGTTGGCCTTCGGAGAGGTCGCGCGGGTGGGCGGCGTCGGCGAGACCGGGCAGCAGGCGCTCGACGAGGACGCGGCAGGTGCCGGGTTCGGCGCCCGCGTCGCCGTCGGCGGCGGCGCACTCGGCGGCGACGCTCTCCCCGTACAGCAGGTCGCGCGGGTCCTGCGGGACGAGGCCGACGTGGCGGATCAGTTCGGCGGGCCGGGTGCGGTGCGGGGCGTGGCCGCCGACCGTCGCCGAGCCGGAGGCGGGTGCGTGCAGGCCGACGAGGGCGCCGAGCAGGGTCGACTTGCCCGCGCCGTTGCGTCCCATCAGCGCGGCGATCTCGCCCGCGCGCAGGGTGAGGTCGACGCCCCGCAGCGCCGGGACGGAGCCGCGCCGGACGGCCAGTCGGCGGGCCTCGACCAGCGGAGCGCCCAACTGCGCGGGCACCTGGGAGGGGTCGTGGGAGTCGTGGGAGTTGTGGGAGTTGTGGGAGGGGACAGGGGCGAGGCCGTCCAGGCGGGTGCGGAGGCCGGCCGCCCGGCGGCGGGCGTCGCGGACGGAGAGCGGCAGCGGCTGCCAGCCTGCCAGGCGGCCGAGCCCGACCACCGGCGGGTGGACCGGCGAGTGCGCCATCACCTCGGCGGGCTCGCCGAGGACGGGCGGCGCTCCGGGGTTCAGCAGCAGGACCTGGTCGGCGTACTGGACCACGCGCTCCAGCCGGTGTTCGGCCATCAGCACGGTCGTGCCCAGGTCGTGGACCAGCCGCTGGAGCACGGCCAGGACCTCCTCGGCGGCGCCCGGGTCCAGGGCGGAGGTGGGCTCGTCCAGGACCAGCACGCTCGGGTGCACGGTCAGCACCGAGCCGATGGCGACCCGCTGCTGCTGGCCGCCGGAGAGCGAGGTGAGTGCCCGGTCGCGCAGACCGGCCAGGCCGAGCAGGTCCAGCGTCTCCTCGACGCGGCGTCGCATCACGTCCGGTGGCAGGCCCAACGACTCCATGCCGTAGGCGAGTTCGTCCTCGACTGTGTCGGTGACGAAGTGCGCCAGCGGATCCTGGCCCACGGTGCCGACCAGGTCGGCGAGTTCACGCGGGCGGTGCTCGCGGGTGTCGCGTCCGCCGACCGTGACGCGGCCGTGCAGCACCCCGCCGGTGAAGTGCGGGACGAGGCCGCTGACCGTGCCCAGGAGGGTGGACTTGCCGGAGCCCGACGGGCCCACCAGCAGGCAGAGTTCGCCCTCGGGGATGGTCAGGTCGACGCCGCTGAGCGCGGGTGCCTCGGCGTCGGAGTACTGGACGGTGACCTGCTCGAAGGTGATCACGAGGCCCTCCGGGGCGGGGTCGGTGCGTCGGTCGGTGCGTCGCTCGGGGTGTGGCGGTGCGGCGTGCTGCCGGGGGCCGCGGGCGGTGCGGCCGAACGGCCGGACGCGCCGGTCGCCGTGGTGGGGCGCGGGAGAGGGGTGGCGAACGCCGGTACCAGGCCGATGAGTACGGCGACGACGGCGGTGAGCGGCAGGACGGGGACGGTCGGCGGAACGACGGTGGGCGCGAACGCGGCCGGGTCGGCGGCGGCGAGCCAGGTCGTCGACGCGGCCACGGCCACGCCCGATCCGGCGGTCAGCCACTCGGGCAGCGCCCACGGGTCCGGGCGGTAACGGGTCCGGACGGAGCGCCGGTTGCCGAGCACGAGTCCGGTGAAGGCGGCGGCCAGACCGAGCAGGAGCACCGGTACCGCCCAGCCGGCGCCGCCCGCCGTCAGCAGCCCGTACGCGGCGAGGCAGACGCCGAGCAGACCGGCCAGGGTGAGCGCGGCGGTGGCCCGGGCGAGCCGGCGCGGGACGTCGGCGGTGCGGCCGAACCCGCGGGTGTCCATCGCGGCGGCCAGCGCCACCGAACGCTCCAACGCGCCTTCCAGGACGGGAATCCCGACGCTCAGTACGGCGGCGACACCTCGGTCGGTGCGCCCGCGCAGGCGGCGGGCGGCGCGCAGCCGCTGGACGTCGGCGACGAGGTTCGGCGCGAAGGTCATCGCCACGACGACGGCCACACCCGCCTCGTAGAGCGCGCCGGGGAGGGTGCGCAGCAGGCGGGCCGGGCTGGCGAGGGCGTTGGCGGCGCCGACGCAGACCAGCAGGGTCGCCAGCCGGAGACCGTCGTACAGCGCGGCGAGCAGGCCCTCGGCGGTGACCCGGCCGCCGATCCGCACGCCCTGTGCCCAGGCGGGCAGCGGCACCTCGGGGAGGGTGAAGAGGACGTGCGTGCCGGGGACCGGCGAGCCGAGGAGGACGGCGAAGACCAGGCGGATGCCCAGGACGAGGAGGCCGAGGCGGAGGAAGGTGCCGTAGGAGCGCGACCACGGGGCGTCGGTGCGGCGGGCGGCCACGACGTAGCCGGCGACGGCGGCGAGGAGGAGCAGGAGGAGGGGGTTGGTGGTCCGGGTGGCGGCGGCGCCCAGGCCGAGTGCCCACAGCCACCAGGCCCCGGGGTGCAGTTGGCGGGGGCCGGGCGCTGGTCGGCGGCGGGCGGCGCGGGGTGTGGGCACGGTGGGGTCCAGGGGAGCGGGGCGGGGCGGGTGGGTTCGGGGCGCCGGTTCTATGTAGACCGGTCGGTATATGTAGACCGGTCGGTATATGTCGGTCGGTCTACATAGCGGGGAATCAGTAGACCGGTCGTCATAGTTTTCCCGGGCCGAAGCCTGCCCGCGCGGCCGGGCAGGGCGAGTGCGGGGCCGAGTGCTGGGGTGAGCGCGGGGGCGATTGCGGCCTTGGCGGCTGGGGCGGGCGCGGCCTCGGCGACGGAGGTGGGGGCGGGCAGCGTGGCGGGAGCGGTGGGCATCGTCCTCATCGGCGGCGGCGTGTCTGCCAGACGGCGCCCGCCGTGAGGACGGCGATGAGCGCGACGCCGGCGACCACGCCGAGGTCGGGTCCGCCGGCTCCGGGCGAGGCGTCGTCGTGGGAGTCGGCCCCGGACCCGCTGCCGATCCCGCTGCCGGGGGTGATGCCGGGGGAGGCGGCCGAGGCGGGCGGCTGGTCGGCGTTGCCGAGCTGCTCGCCGCAGCCCGCCCGCGGGTAGCCGGCGATGGCGCAGAGCAGCCCGTTGCCGTCGTACCGCAGCGGCGGGGCGACGGCGGCCAGGACCTCCGCCGAGCTGGCCCGGGTGGGGACGACGGCGCAGGCGGTGCGCGGTTCGGGCGGGGTCTCGCGCCCGGGTGCGTCGGCGGCGGTGCCGAAGTCCAGGACCACGGCGATCCGCTTGCGCCCGCTCTGTTCCGGGGTGGCGGCGCAGATGGCGGCGAAGTCCCCGGGGACGCCGGGCCGCGAGGCCTGCCGGCCGCCGTCCGGGCTGACGGCGAACCGCCAGCCGTCCACGGCGCCGTCCGGCGGGACGTGCACGGCGGGCCCCTGCTGCTGGTACGCCCAGCCGCCGTCGGACCACTTCCAGAACGACCAGTACCGGTATCCGGCCGCCTGCGCCGGCGCCGCCCCGAGCACCAGCAGGATCAGCACCCCGGTGATCAGCCCGGCCACGAACCGGACCACCGCGGGCGCCACCCGCCGCCGACACCGCCGGCGCCGCTCGGCGCCGGAGATGTCGGCGCTGCCGTCGGTGCCGCTGTCGGGGTTGTCGGCCATGCTGTCGGCCGTGCCGCCGGTCGCGTTGTCGGCCGTGCCGCCGGCAGCGACGTCGCTGCCGGCGGACGGGAGGGAGGGCGACGGGGCGGGGCCGGCCACCCGGGGGTGGCCGGCCGGCGGCGCGGGGTCGGTCACAGCTTGGGGCCCCGCTTGCGCTGGAGGCTCAGCAGCAGGCCTCCGCCGATGCCGATGAGCAGGCCGATGCCGAGCACCCAGTACGTGCCGAGGCCGCCGCCGTCGTCCTTCTTCGCGGACTCGGACGCGGACGCGCTCGGCGAACCCGCCGCGGCGGCCGTGGCCTTGGGCGCCGGGCCGAGGGCGGTCAGCTGGGCGACCAGGTCGGCCCCGCCGAAGGAGGCCGGGTCGCGCTGCGCGGCCTGGGCGACCAGCAGCAACGTGGCGGTGGCGGCGGCGTCGGTGCCGCCCTTGGTCCAGGTGCCGCCCTCCTTGGCCAGCCAGTCGACCGCACCGGAGGCCTGCTGCGGGTGCCCGCCCTGGACCAGGCCGAGCGCGGCCCAGGCGGTCGCGGTGTAGTCGGGGGTCGGCGTCGCGCCGGGCAGGGTCAGCATCAGGTGCTGGCCGCCGGCCGCGAGCTGGGCGCTCAGGTACGAGCCCACCGCCTCGCCCGAGTCGGCGCGGGCGACGGGGGCGGCCGTGGCGCCGTCGGCGCAGGGGAGGGGCTTGGGGGCGGCGTCGGTCCGGTTGGTGTTGGCGACCGGAAGCTTCCCGCCGGTCGCGGCGAGCGAGGCCTGGCCGGTGGCCAGGGCGTTCGGCTCCAGGGCGCCGTCCGCCGCGGGCTGGTAGGCGAAGGCGCCGCGCTGGTCGGCGGGGGCGGCGCAGCCGAGCTGGAAGGCCGCCAGCCCGTCGAAGGCGTTCTTGCCCGACTTGGCGACGCCCGCCGGGTCCGCCTTGGCGGCGAACAGGGCGTTGACGGCGAGGCCGGTGGAGTTGGCGTCGCCCGGGTTGCCGGGGTTGTAGGCCCAGCTGCCGTCCGCGTTCTGGTTGGCCTTGAGCCACTGGACGCCCTTGTCCACGGCGTCCTGGTGCCCGCCGAGGGCGACCAGCGCCTGGATCGCGGCGGCGGTCGCGTTGCTGTCCTCCAGCGTGGTGTCGCAGGCGGCCGAGACGTCGGCCCGGTAGGACGGCCAGCCGCCGTCCGCGCACTGCTGGCCGGTGAGCCAGCCGACGGCGGAGTCGGCGGGGGTCACCTTGGCCGCGGACAGCGCGGTCAGCGCGAGCGACTGCCGCCACACCGCGTCGTACTTCGGGTCGCCCTTGCCGTACAGGCCGTCGGGGAGGGCGGTGGCGCCGGCGCCGGGGGTGTCGGCGAGGGCCGGGGCGGCGGCGGTTCCGGTGAGCAGCGCGGCGGTCAGGGCGGCAGCGCCCAGGCGGGCGGCGGTGAGCATGGTGGGAGGTGTGCCTTTCGGTGAGCGGTGTCGGCCCGGACAGGCCGTTCCGTAGCCCTCGACGGTGCCCGGCGGTGGTCCGCCCGGCTGGGCCGCTCGCCTCTCTCCCCGGGCGGTCCGACTCGCCCGGCAGGTGTGGCGCCGGGCTCACGGTTGCGGGGTCAGTGCCGGATTCGCGCCGGCTTTCCCCGGAGGAGAAGCGGGATGGAATTGTCCTGCGTGCCGACTTTAGCCGTCGCGCCGGGCGGGGCGGCCCCGGCGGGGCGAGAACAGGTTCCAGTCCGGGAGGGGAAACGGAGGGGAAACGGAGAGCAGGAGGGGGATCCGAGGGGAGCGTGGGGAAGGCGGGGAGAGGGTGGGAGGAGTGGGTGGTGGAACGGGAGGGGGACGGGGGAGGGGCGGATTCAGGGCAGGGTGAGCAGCCTGGCCGCGGTGTGCAGGTCGGCGCGGACCTCGGCGATCGAGGCGCGGCCGGAGAGCCAGGCGACGAGGGCGGCGTGCCAGGTGTGCTCGATCACCCGGACGGCGGCGCGCTGGGCCTCGGTCGGTGGCTCGGACTGGCCGATGGCGTCCAGGATCAGCTGTCCGGTGGCGACCGACACCTGGTCGACCTCGGCGCTCACCGAGCGGTCGGCGAAGGAGAGCGCGCGGACCATCGCCTCGGCGAGCAGCGGTTCGCGCTGGAGCGCGTGGAACGCCCGGGTGAGCGCCTCGGCGACCCGCGGGGCCGGTTCGCGTTCGGCCGGCGGGTGCCGCCGGACCTGCTCCTGGAGACCGCGCAGCTGCTCCAGCATGACCGCCACCAGCAGGTGCACCTTGGACGGGAAGTAGCGGTACAGCGTGCCGAGCGCCACCTGCGCACCCTCCGCGACCTCCCGCATCTGCACCGCCTCGTACCCGCCGCGGGCCGCCAGCGAGGTGGCGGTGCGCAGGATCCGGCGCCGCCGTTCGGCCTGCCGTGCGGTGAGCGGCGGTGTCAGGCCGGCGGTGGCGCCGGCCCCCGCGTCGGCGGCCGCCGCGGTGGCCGCCGCACCGGTGGCGGACCCGGTGGCGGACCCGGCGGCGGGCCCGGCCGAGGTGGGCGCGGCGGGCGGAGCACCGGGCGGCGGGACCGGCAGTGCGGAGGGCGGTGCGGTGGGCGGTGCGGTGGGCGCGGTGGACGTGGGCGGGGGCAGGGCGGACGACGGCAAGGGGGCTCCCGGGGCGCGAGAGTGGCGGGCTGCTCCGGCGGTGCCCGGCGGTCCGGGCGGTGTCCGGGCAGTGCTCGGACGGCCGCTCCCACGGCCGCTCGGGCGGCGGTTCGGGCGGGCCGCCCGGGCATGGTGCTCGGGCGTGGCGTGAATCACCAGCCCTGGCTCCTGAGTGGAAGCTACGGGCCGGTATCTTCGAGGTCTCTCATTGTTCACCTGGTTCCCGGTGAACTCCACACCACACTGAAACCTGATCTACTTTACCGACCGGCAGCACCGACAGCAGCAGAGACGAGGGCCGACGATGACCGCGCAACCGCTGCGGATTGCCCTGCTCTCGTACCGCGGCGACCCGTTCTGCGGCGGCCAGGGCGTGTACGTGCGGCACCTCTCCCGCGAGCTGGCCCGCCTCGGTCACCACGTGGACGTGATCGGCGCCCAGCCGTACCCCGTCCTGGACGAGGTCGAGGGCCCCGGCTCGGTCCGCCTGGTCGAACTGCCCAGCCTGGACCTCTACCGGGCCGACGACCCGTTCCGCACCCCGTCGCGCGGGGAGTACCGGGGGCCGGTGGACGTCCTGGAGTACGCCACCATGCGCACCGGCGGCTTCCCCGAGCCGCTGACCTTCTCGCTGCGCGCCCGCCGGTACCTGGCCCGGCACCGCGGCCGCTACGACGTCGTGCACGACAACCAGACGCTCGGCTACGGCCTGCTCGGGCTGGACCGGCACGGCTTCCCGCTGGTCACCACGATCCACCACCCGATCACCGTCGACCGGCAGCTGGAGCTGGACGCGGCCCCCACCCGGCTCCGACGGCTGTCGCTGCGCCGCTGGTACGCCTTCACCCGGATGCAGCGCCGGGTCGCCGCCCGGCTGGACCACATCATCACCGTCTCCGGCACGTCGAAGCGCGAGATCGCCGAGTACCTGGGCGCCGCGCCGGACGCCGTCTCGGTGGTGCCGATCGGCGCCGACACCCGCCTCTGGTCCCCGTCCGCGGCGGTGGAGCGGGTGCCCGGCCGGATCGTCACCACCTCCAGCGCCGACGTGCCGCTGAAGGGCCTGGTCCACCTGGTCGAGGCACTGGGCAAGGTCCGCACCGAACGGGACGCGCACCTGGTCGTGGTCGGCAAGCCGCAGAAGGAGCACGGGCCGGTCACCGAGGCGGTGCGCCGTCTCGGGCTGGAGCAGCACATCGAGTTCCGGCACGGCCTGACCGACCGGGAGCTGGTCGACCTCTACCGCTCGGCCGAGGTGGCCTGCGTGCCGTCGCTGTACGAGGGGTTCTCGCTGCCCGCCGCCGAGGCGATGGCCACCGGCACCCCGCTGGTCGCGACCACGGGCGGGGCGATCCCCGAGGTGGCCGGTCCGGACGGCGAGACCTGTCTCGCGGTGCCGCCGGGCGACGCGGGCGCGCTGGCGTCGGCGCTCGGCCGGCTCCTGGACGATCCGGCGCTGCGCGCCTCGCTCGGTGCGGCCGGCCGCGAGCGGGTGCTCGCCCGGTACACCTGGGAGCGCGCCGCCGAACTGACCGTCGAGGGCTACCGGGCGGCCATCGCCACCGGGGCCGGCCGGCGGGCCCGCTCCGGTCCGGGCTGGCGCTACGTGGCCTGACGAGCGGCCGCCGGTCGGGCCGCCGATCAGCCGGTCCGCCGGCGGGTCGGCCCGGCGGTCGGCCGCTCCGCCGGTCGGTCCACCGGCCGACCGGTTCGTGCAACGCGATTCCTCTGACTCGGTGTCAGAAGCATTTGGTACCTAAGGAATGGGAGCCCGCAGTGCTGACCGTTGATTTCTCGCGCTTCCCGCTCGCCCCCGGCGACCGGGTGCTCGACCTGGGCTGCGGCGGGGGGCGGCACGCGTTCGAGTGCTACCGGCGCGGGGCCGACGTGATCGCCCTCGACCAGAACGCCGAGGAGATCGCCGAGGTCAGGAAGTGGTTCGCCGCCATGGAGCAGGCCGGCGAGGCTCCCGAGGGCGCGTCGGCGGTCGCGATGGAGGGCAACGCGCTGGCCCTGCCCTTCGAGGACGAGTACTTCGACAAGATCATCATCTCCGAGGTGATGGAGCACATCCCGGACGACAAGGGCGTGCTCAACGAGATGTTCCGGGTGCTCAAGCCCGGCGGGCTGCTCGCCGTCACCGTGCCGCGCTGGCTCCCCGAGAAGATCTGCTGGGCGCTCTCCGACGAGTACCACGAGGTCGAGGGCGGCCACATCCGGATCTACCGGGGCGACGAACTGCTCGGCAAGCTCAAGGACGCCGGCCTGGAGCCGTACGGCACCCACCACGCGCACGCGCTGCACTCGCCGTACTGGTGGATCAAGTGCGCGGTCGGCGTGGACAACGACAAGGCGCTGCCGGTCAAGGCCTACCACCAGCTGCTGGTCTGGGACATCGTCGGCACCCCGGTGATCAGCACCCTCACCAAGGCCGCCGAGCGGGCGCTCAACCCGGTCATAGGCAAGAGCTTCGTCGCCTACGCCTCCAAGCCGAACCGGGCCGGGGCGGCCGGCCGGGGCACGGCGGGCGACGCGGGCGCGGGTACGGGTACGGGTACGGCCGCGGGCGCGAACGCGGGCGCGGGTACGGACGTGGCGGGCGGCGCGGAGTGACCGCCGCCGTCCCCGAGGTCCTGTTGCTGGACGGCGTGCTCGACGCCGAGCAGGCCGCCGGCACCGTCCGCAGCATCCTCGCCGAGCAGCAGCCCGACGGCGCCATACCGTGGTACACCGGCCACCACCTCGACCCCTGGGACCACACCGAGGCGGCGATGGCCCTGGACACCGCCGGCGAGCACGCCGCCGCCGAGGCCGCCTACCGCTGGCTGGCCGCGCGCCAGAACCCGGACGGCTCCTGGTACGCCGCGTACGCCTACGGCCAGGGCGGCGGAACGGGCACCGGTGCGGGTGGCGTCGACGGCCCCGAAGCCGCCGCCGACAGTGCCGCCGACGGTGTGGAGGGCGCCGGCGGCGGCTTCGCGGACGGCGAGGTGTGCAACGCCGCCAAGGAGACCAACTTCTGCGCCTACATCGCCGTCGGTGTCTGGCACCACCACCTCTCCACCGGCGACGACGCCTTCCTGGAGTGGATCTGGCCCACCGTCCGGCGGGCCCTCGACTTCATCGTCGCCCGGCGGCTGCCCGGCGGCCCGATCGCCTGGCGGCTCGACGAGCACGGCGAGGCCGCCGACGAGGCGCTGCTCACCGGCTCGTCCAGCATCCTGCACGCGCTCCGCTGCGGCCTGGCCGTCGCGGACTACCTGGAGGAGCCGCAGCCCGACTGGGAGCTCGCGGCCGGCCGGCTCCGCCACGCCATCACCCACCACCCCGAGCGGTTCCTCGACAAGGACCGCTACTCGATGGACTGGTACTACCCCGTGCTCGGCACCGCGCTGCGCGGCGCGCCCGCGGTGGAGCGGATCGAGAAGGACTGGGACCGGTTCGTCGTCCCCGGCCTCGGCGTGCGCTGCGTCAGCGACCGCCCCTGGGTGACCGGCGGCGAGAGCGCCGAACTGGCCATGGCGCTCTGGGCGATCGGCGAGTCCGACCGCGCGGTCGACATCCTGCGCTGGATCCAGAAGCACCTGCGGCACACCGACGGCTCGTACTGGACCGGGTACGTCTTCGAGGACGACGCGATCTGGCCGGAGGAGCGCACCACCTGGACGGCCGGGGCGCTGCTGCTGACGGTCGCGGCGCTCGGCGGCGACCCGGCGACGGTGGCGGTGTTCGGCGGCGAGCAGCTGCCGGCCGGGCTGGTGGTCCAGGACTGCTGCTGAGCCTGCCGGTCCTGCCGGTCGCTCCTGCTGGGCGCCCCTGCCGGTCGCTCCTGCTGGGCGCCCCTGCCGGTCGCTCCTGCTGGGCGCCCCTGCTGGGCGCCCCTGCCGGGCGGCGCAGGGCCGTGACGGGCCGCGGTGGGGTCGGTGACCGGCCGGGGGCCGGTACGTGCCCGCCGGTGGTGCCGCGCAGGGCGGGGGCCGGCGGCGGCCGATGACATGCCGAAGGGGCGGGACCGGAGAGATCCGGTCCCGCCCCTTTCGGTGTCGTGCACCGTGTTCCCGTGGTGCGGGTGGTGCGGGTGGTGCTGGTGGCGTGCGGCAGTGTCAGCCGCGCTGGATGCCGGCGGTGTCCGCCAGCAGGCCCTGGGTGCCGTCCTGGAGCTGGGCGACCAGCGCGGTGCCGCGCTGCTCGACCGCCAGGTACCAGGTGCCCGGGACCAGTTCGCCGACCGGAGCGCCGACCGGGTTGTCCTTCGGCGCCAGCTGACGCGGTGCCGGGACGGCGAACCAGAACGGCGAGAAGTCGCCGGCCGGGGCCGGCTGCGGCTGGGCGGCGGCCGGCGCCGGCCGGGCCTGCTCGGTCTGCGCCGCGTGCTGGGCGGCGACGTCCTGCGGCTGACCGGCCTGCGGCTGGCCCGCGAGCGGCTGGCCGGGCTGGCCGGCCTGCGCGGCCGGGTAGCCGTAGCCGCCGGGCTGGCCGCCGAACGCCGGAGCCTGCGCCTGGTTCGGGTCCTGGCCCGGGCCCGGGTAGCCGTAGTGGCCGCCCGGCTGGCCGGGCTGGCCCGCCTGCGGAGCCGGGTAGCCGCCGCCCGGGTAGGGCTGGACGGCCGGCTTGTCACTGACCAGCGGAGTCTTGAGCACCGGGATCAGCGGGCCGCCCGCGGCGGCACCGGCCAGCACGATCAGGGCGATGACGGCGAGCCAGGCGCCGAAGCCGTGGTCGAGGCCCTCCAGGCCACCGCCGAGCGACCAGATCGCCGCCCAGAGCGCGGCCACCGAGAAGGCGATGCCCCACTGGTCCAGCCGCAGGCCGAGGATCTGGCGGTTGGCGGCGGCCTGGCCCTGGAAGCGCTGCACCAGGATCAGGGCGGCGGCCACGATGCCCATCAGGAAGACCGACGGAAGGATGGGGAACAGGACGCTGTCCCACGCGTTCGTCGAGGTGTCACCGCAGTACTTCGTCTTGCAGTCGACGGTCCAGTAGGGCAGGAAGGAGGCGATGAAGAGCAGGACGGCCGCACCTGCGACGGCGGCGTCTCCCTTGGTGAGAGCGCGCAGATTCACTAACGTTCCCCTCGTTGGTGTGTCGTGGTGGGCGGTTCTCGTGTCGGTGCCCGACGCGGTCGGCTGACCGGTCGGAAAACCCCGAACGGACCAGAAGCCTAGGGCCAACCGCCTGGCGGGTGCACGGCGGGCTCGTCAATGGGGCGAAGTCGTTGCAAACTGCGCGGTTCCGACCCCTGCCGTCCACCGGCCCGCCCACCGGTTGTCGACTCCTCAGGACACCTGCCGTGCGGCGTACCTCACAGTGTGCGCCACGGCGCGCCCTGCGGATACGGCTCGCGACGCGCCTGACGACGTGCCTCGCGGCACGCCGCGCGGCCTGCCATTGTCGCACCGGTGGCGCGGGGCCGGGCTGCCTGCCGGGGGCCTGGCGCGCTGCCTGCCGCGTCGCCTACCGGGTGGTCAGAAACGTCGTCAGCGCGTCGGCGATCCCCTGGGCGGCCTGTTGGCGCCACTGAGGGTCCGTCATCCGGCGGGCGTCCGTCGGGTTGCGCATGTTACCGCACTCGATGAAGACCTTGGGCACGGTCGACAGATTGAGCCCGCCGAGGTCCGAACGGGTGTCCAGCCCCTGGCTCGCCGTGTAGTCGGCGTAGGGCTCGCCGGTGGCGGCGCGGAAGCTGTCGCGCAGCAACAGGCCGAGCCGGTGCGAGGGCGCGACGATCGCCGAGGTGTCCGCCCGGCCGGCGACCACCTTGGCGGGCATGATCACGTGGAAGCCGGTGCCGCCGGCCGGACCGCCGTCGCCGTGCACCGAGACCGCCGCGTCCGCGTGGGCGGTGGTGCCGGCCCTGGCGCGCTCGTCGATGCACGGCCCCCACGGGCGGTCGCCGTCGTGGACCAGCACCACGGTCGCACCCCGGGCGGCGAGGATCGCGCGGGCCCGGCGCACCACGTCGAGGGAGTACTCGGCCTCGGTGTAGCCGGCGTTGGTGGAGGTGCCGGTGGTGTCGCACTCCTTGCGGGCGTTGCCGATGTCGACCTGACGGTTGATCTCGGTGGTGTGGGAGAAGTTGCCGGAGTTGTGTCCGGGGTCGAGGAGGACGGTGCGGCCGGCGAGGGCGGTGGAGGAAGGGGCGGGGCCCGCGGCGGTCGCACCGGGGGTGGTGGTGCCGGGGGCGGTCGGGGAGACGGGGGAGACGGGGGAGGCCGGGACCGTTCCCGGGGTGCCGGGAACGGCCGGGGCGGACGGTGCGGTGTCGGTCGCGGCGGAGGACGCGGTGCCGGCGGGCGGTGCGGTGGCGAATGGTGCGGCGTTCGGCGGTGCGGCGTTCGCCGGTGATGCGGCGGGCGCGCCGCGGTCGGGGGAACCGACCGCCTGCCAGCCGAGCCAGCCGGCCAGGCCGAGCGGGGCCAGGACGCCGATCACCGTGACGGTGCGCCGCAGGGCGGAGCGCCGGCGGGGAGCGGCCGGTTCGGGCCGTCCGGTCGGCGCGGCCGCCCCGGTCCGCTGCGCCTGGTCGGCCTGGTGGGCCTGGTCAGGGTGGTCGGCCTGGTCAGGCTGGTGGGCCTGGTCGGCCTGGTGGGTCGGCTCGGCCGGGTCGGTGGGGCCGGACGGGCCGGGGGTGGTGCGGGTCACGGGTGGTTCTGGTCCTGTTCCTGTGCCGTACGGGGTGGTTCAGATCCGGTCCTGGGTCCGGACGGTCAGACCGAACTGGTCGGCGATCGTCTTCCACTTCGCCACGAAGTCCTTCTTCGCCTGGGTGGCCTGCGGGTTGAGCTCGTCCGCGCGCTTCTTGTCGGCGGTGTTCGGCGCCATGCCCGAGCAGCCCTGGGCGGCGACCGCCCGGGCCCAGCTCGCGTACGCCCGGTCGACGTCGGCGGACAGCTGCCAGGCGGACTTCAGCGACTGCACCGCGTCCGCGCCACCCGGCAGGTCCGTGACGGCCAGCGAGGCGAGCTTCGTCAGGAGCTGGTCGCGCTGCTTGGCGCCGTTGTCGAAGACCTGCGCGGCCGAGTCGATGTCGGGCTTGGCCGGGCAGCTGTTCACCTTCGCGACCGCGCTGCCGATCGGCGCCTTCGCGCTCTCGCCCTGGGTCAGCAGCTCGTCCAGCGCCTTGGCCTGGGACTGCGCGTTCGGGCCGCCCGCGGCGGTGGGGCTGGGTGTCGCGCTCGGGCTCGCCGACGCGGTGTCGGTGGCGCCCGGCGTCGGCGCGCCGGTGGCTTCGGTGGGCGCCGGGGCCGGCTGCGGGTTCCCGGACGGCGCGGAGGCGTCGGCGGTGGCGGACGCCGGGGACGGCGCGGCCTGGTCGGTCGAGGAACCGGTGTCCCTGACCGCCCAGAGGATGCCGCCGCCCAGCGCCAGCACGAAGAGCAGGGCGAAGGCGATCAGCAGGGGCGCGCGCTTGCTGCCCGGGCCGTCCTCGTCGTCGACCTCCTCGTAGCCGGTCGGGTAGTCCGGCTGCTGGTAGGGCGGGGGGTAGCCGGGCCGGTAGTCCGCCTGCGGGTAGTCCGCCGGGGAGTGGCCCTGCTGGGGGTGGCCGGGGTAGGCGCCGGGGTGCGGGCCCGGGTGTCCGCCCGGCTGGGGCGGGTACGGGGCGGCACCGGCGGGGCCCTGGCCGTACGGCGGCTGGTGGGGCTGCGGCGGCTGGTCGTACGGCGCGCCGTACGGGGGCTGCGGCGGCACGGACTGGGGCGGGGCCGGCTGGGGCGGAACCGGCAGCGGGATGCGGGCGGTCGGGGCGTCGAAGCCGGGAGCGGGCGCCGCGGCCGGGGTGGGGTCCGGGGCGGCGGCCAGGTACGGGCGGGCGGTCAGCGGCGGGCCCTGGTCGCCGACGGCGCCCGCGGGGGGCTGCTGCGGGGCGGCGGGGGCCTGCGGGGGGCCGGCCGGCGCGGCGGGCTGCTGGGGGCCGCGCACCCAGCCGCCGGCGCCACCGCGGGCGGTCGGGTCCCAGACCGCCGGAGCGGTGTTCTGCTGGTCCGTCATTGCGCTAGCCCCCACGGTCTGCCCGGATGCTCTGCTGGTGTCGTGCGGCCGTGCCGCGGTCGCGGGCGCCCGCGACCGCGCGGACACCGTACCGTCCGCGCCCCCGCCCGACAGCCCCGGCACGACGTTAGAGCATCCGTGATCGCGCGGGGGGCGGGTCGGTCGATTCCCGGCCTCCGCCCGGTGGGGCGGGCGGCACGGGCGGCGGTCCGGGCAGGTGAGACGAGTGGGCGGCCCGGGCGAGCGGCATGGGCGAGCGGCTCAGGTGTGCGGCTCGGGTGTGTGGCTGAACCGGGCGGATCGGCCGGGCAGGTCGGCCGGGCGGCTCAGGCGGTGGCGCGGCGCAGCACCCGCAGGGACCCCGTCACCGAGACCTCCTCGAACCCCTCGGCGAGCGCCCGCAGGTACACCCGGTAGGGGGCCTGGCCGCCGTCGGCCGGGTCGGGGAAGACGTCGTGCACCACCAGCAGGCCCTCGGGCGCCAGGTGGGGGACCCAGCCCTCGTAGTCACCGGTGGCGTGCTCGTCGGTGTGGCCGCCGTCGATGAAGACCAGGGCGAGCCGGCCGCCCCAGAGTGCCGCGATCTGCGGGGAGCGGCCGACCAGGGCGACCACGTGGTCCTCCAGGCCCGCCGCGTGCAGGGTGCGGCGGAAGCGGGGGAGGGTGTCCATCCGGCCGACCTCCGGGTCGACCAGGGTCGGGTCGTGGTACTCCCAGCCGGGCTGCTGCTCCTCGGAGCCCCGGTGGTGGTCGACGGTCAGGGCGACCGTGCCGGTCTCGCGGGCGGCGGCGGCCAGCAGGATCGCCGAGCGGCCGCAGTAGGTGCCGATCTCCAGCACCGGGAGGCCGGTGCGGCGGGCGGCGGTCACGGCGGCGGCGTACAGCGCGAGGCCCTCGTCCGCGGGCATGAACCCCGTCGCGCCCTCGAACGCGGCCAGCACCTCGGGCGCGGGGTGCACGGTCTCCAGGAGGTCGGACATGGTGCTGCTCCTCGGCGGGGTGGCGGTTCGGTTCTTGCTCGCCGTCGGACCTTACTCGACGGTACGGACCGGCTCGGACTCCCCCTGGTTCCCCCTCCTCCTGTTCGGCGTGCTCACCCTCGGCGGGATCCTCGTCGACCGTCTGACCTTCAGGGTCGAGACCGTCACCACCTGCCCGCCCGCCCCCGGTACGGAGGGCGCCGCCCTCACGAGTTGCACCATCTCCAAGCACGGGTCGTCGCTCTACTGGACGGTCGGGTTCGTCCTCGTCCACGCGGCGACCGCCCTCTACCACATCCGCGGCTCCCGCAGGCGCGGCGTGGGGACCCCGGTCCGGCCCTACGTCCTCGCCGGGGCCGGCCTCGTCGCCCTGGTGGCCGCCACGGCGTTCTGGGGCATGCGGCACGGGGCGCCGCTGCCCGGCGCCCCGATCGACTTCTGGGGCCTGCACCTCGACCCCGAGGCCGGGCCGACGCGCTTCCTCGAACGGCTCGTCGGGAACGCCGCGGCATGAGTGCCGGATCCGTGAAGCCGATGAGGCGTGGGTTCCGGTGATCACACCAGACGGTTCCGGCGTGCTGGTGTGGTTCAACTCGGACTGACCACCGTGATCAGCCGTCGGCCCTGAGCCCCGCCGCGCCGGTGCGCCGCGCCGGAGGATCAGTGCCGCGAAGACCACCCCGGCCTGGTAGCGGGCCGCCGGCTTGTCGAACCGGGTTGCCACGGCGCGGAACTGCTTCAACCGGGCGAAGCGACGCTCGACGACGTTCCGCCCTCGGCGGGCGGCCTTGTCGAAGGCCGGTGGTCGGCCGCCCCCGCCCGGGCGGCGGGCTCGGTCGGCGATCTGGTCCCGGCGCTCGTGCTCCGGGGCGGGGTGGCGGAGAGGCGGTTGCGCAGCTTCTCCCGGAGGTCCGGAGTCGTCGGCGGTCGGCGCCGGAGGGGCGTGCCGGGCGGGTGGAGCGGGGAGTTCCGGGGCCTGAGGACGGCTGCGGGCGCGCAGGCGGGTGGTGACGGTCGCCGTGGCCGGTCCGGCGGCATTGCTGTTCGGCATCCGGCTGGCTTCCTCGGCGGATGCGTCGCGACGCCGCGTTCGGCGGTGCGGTACTCGGCCTGCGGGCCCGCCGGCCTGTGTGGCGAGCAGGGCGAGCCGGGCGAGCGCGTCGCGGAAGGCGCTGCCGATGCGGCGGCGACCATGCCGGGCGTGGGCGGGCGAGTCGGAGGGCGGGTGTGGGGCGCGGACGTGTGGTTGTGAGGCGCGGTGGCGGGGCGGGGAGAGGCGTCCGCGCCGGGCCGGTGAGTGGAACGTGTTCTACTCCGCTCCGGCGGGTCGTGCCAGAATCGGCCCGACCCTCGATCCGAGCAGAACCGGGAGCAGCCGCATGCGCGCAGCCATCCTGCACAAGACCGGCCAGGAAACGCTGGACGTCCGCGACGACGTGGTGGCGGTCGGCTTCGGCCCGGGCAAGGTGAGGGTCCGGCTCCGTGCGGCCAGCCTCTGCCACTCGGACCTGTCGGCGATGAGCGGCGTGCTGCCGCAGCCGGCGCCGTTCGTCCCCGGCCACGAGGGCGCGGGGGACGTGGTCGAGGTCGGCGAGGGCGTGACGGACCTCGCCGTCGGGGACCGCGTGGTGCTCTGCTGGATGGCGCCCTGCGGCCGCTGCGCCCACTGCGAGCGCGGCCGGGGCCACCTCTGCGTGGCGAGCCTGCGGCGCCTCGGCACGCCCGGGTTCCGCTTCGGCGGGGGAGCCGGGGGCGACGGGGCCGTCGAGGCGTCAGGCTTCTACGGCACCGGCACCTTCGCGGAGGAGGTGGTGGTCGAGCGGGACGCGGTCATCCCCGTCCCGTCCGACCTGCCGTACGAGTCGGCCGCGCTGATCGGCTGCGGCGTGACCACCGGGATCGGCGCCGCCGTCCACACCGCCCGGGTCGAGCCCGGCGCGTCGGTCGCGGTGATCGGCGCGGGCGGGGTCGGCGTCGCGGCCGTGCAGGGCGCGCGGGTCTGCGGCGCGGGCCGGATCACCGTGGTCGACCCGGTGGCGTCGCGCCGGGAGCGGGCGCTGGCCTTCGGCGCCACCGAGGCGCTCGCCCCCGAGGACCTGAAGGCGGCGGCGAAGGGGCTGCCGGGCGGCGGGTTCGACTACGTCTTCGAGGCCGTCGGCCGCTCGGCCACCGTTCGGGCGGGGTACGACGCGGCCCGGCGCGGCGGCGCGGTGGTGGTGATCGGTGCCGGTGCGCAGGACGACCTGGCGAAGTTCAGCATGGGGGAGCTGTTCTTCAACGAGAAGCGGCTGCTGCCCTCGCTGTACGGCGGGGCGCCGGTGCCGCGCACCGTCGCGCTGGTGGTGGAGCTGTGGCGGGCCGGGCGGATCGACCTGGAGGGGATGGTCACGCACCGGGTCGGGCTGGCGGAGGTCGACGAGGCGCTCGCGCAGATGCGGAGCGGCGAGGCGCTGCGGACGATCGTGACGCTGGACTGACCGACGGTGAACTGACCGACGGTGAACTGACCGACGGTGAACTGACCGACGGGGGACGCGACCCGGGCGGGCCCGTTCGCAGGCGGGCTCGGGGCGGCGCGGGGCTCGGGGCGGCTCGGGGCGGCACGGGGCCCGGGGACGGCGAAGGGCCCGCCGGAGTGTCCGGCGGGCCCTGTCGCAGGGTGGTGCTGCGGGGTGCTGCCGCCGGGTCAGTTCCGGTCGGCGGCGGCGCGGTGCCGGCCGTGCGGGTCGACCTCGGGGGCGTCGTCGGAGGCGGACCGGCCACGGTGGCGACCGTGCGACGCGGTGTCCTCCGCCGTGGTCTCGTCGGCGCCGGTCCCGTGGGTCGTGGGTCCGGTGGTGTCGGTGAGGGTGTCGGACATCAGAATCGTCTTTTCCGTGCGAGGGTGCGGGTGCTTCGACGCCCGGCCGTCACCGTCGGTGTGGCCGGGGCCCGGTCGGGCCCTCGACCCGGGCGGCGGCGCCAGGGCGTCTCCGGGCACGCGCGGCCGGTGATCGCGGCCCGTGCCCCGGCCACCTTAGCCGCCGGAGCAGGCGAGATCCTATCGAGATCATGACACGCGCCCCGCGCGCGGCACGGTCCCGGGCAACCCGGTCCCGGACGGGTTGTGCGACCCCGGACCGCCCGGTGACGCCGGACACGGTGCCGGTGCCGCGTCCGACTCCGGCCGGTGGCCGACCGGTTCGCGGTGGGGCGGCGACGGATCCGGGACGGCGACGGATCCGGGGCGGCGACGGATCCGGGGCGGCGCGGTGGTGGAGCGCGCCGCGGACGGCGTCCGGGCGGGGGACAGGAGCGGGACGTGCCCCTCCCGCCGCGCCGAACTGTCGGCGTGCGCACCGATGACGGGCATCCTGTGGCGGCCGCGAGGGTCTGCTCGCCCCGCTTCCCGCTCGGCCCCGTCGAGGGCGACGGCCTGGGCGGGAGAGGTGGGGAGGTGAGGGTTCTTGCCAGGGCGGGCAGTTGACGTTCCCCAGCCGGGCGCATCGGTGCCGGGGCGCCGGGTGGCCGCCGCTCCGTCCGGTCGGCCTGTCGGTCCGTCCGGGCTCAGCGGGCCTACGGGTCCGGCGAGTTCGGACGTCAGGAGACGCGCCGCACAGCAGGTGGAGGCGGAGCGGGCGCGAGGGGAAATACGGTCGGTGCCGTCTCCGCCTGTCCGGACAGGCGGAGACGGCACCACGGGCACCGGGGTGACCGGCGCGCTATCGGCCGGACCGACCGGACCGGTCGGACCCGTCGGACCGGCCGATTGCCACCACTAGCTGACGGTGAAGATCAGACAGGTCAGGATCAGACAGGTGTACTGGCAGCCGCCCCCGTGGCCGGTCAGCTCGACGGACTCGGTCTCCGGCAGCTCCTGCAGGGCCGCGAGGTCGGTCTCGAAGTCCACCATGTTCTCCATGATCGGATTCCTCCCCTGGGTGTTCGCGCCCGCCGCGATCTGCGGTGCGGGCGTCGGGTACCGCCCCCCCCGGGCGGCTCGGTCCGCCGCTCCGGGGTCGTTCCCGGCCGCGCGGGGCCGGGACCCGGGCCGCACAGGGCCCGGGAGTCTTCTGACGGGACCGGCCGGTCCTACCCCGGCCGGCCGGTGCGCAGGAACGCGGCGAGCAGTTCGTGCAGGACCGCGCCGCCCTCCTCGGCGAGCACCTCGTGCCCGGCACCGGCCGCCTCCACGTAGCGGAAGTCGGCCCCCTCGGTGCGGCCGATCCGCAGCAACTCGTGCCGCAGCGAACGCGATTGGCTCACCGGGACCACCTCGTCCCGGTCGCCGTGCACCACCAGCAGCGGAGCGCCGATCCGGTGCGCGAGCTGGAGCACGTCGCGCGGGCCGCGGGCGTCCGCGATCGGGTCCCCGCCGCCCAGCCGGGTGGTCAACGCCCTTACCGGGGTCGCGGCTTCGGCCAGCAGGCGGGCGCCGGACAGGAACGGGGCGACCACCGCGCAGCGGGACACGTGCTCGGCCGGTGCGTGCGCCGCCGCCAGCAGGGAGAGGAAGGCGCCGTAGCTGACCCCGAACAGGGCCGGCGGTTCCAGGCCGAGCGCGGAGCGCTGGCCCGCGATGCCCTCCAGCAGGTACAGGATGTCGTCGAGGTCCGGGCCGCCCCAGGCGCCCCTGATGGCCATCGCGTGCGCCAACCCGTAACCGGTGGAGCCGCGTTGGTTCGGTGCGAGCACGGCCAGTCCCTCGCTGGCCATCCGTTGCAGCGCCGGGTCGAACTCCAGCCGCCACGCGTCCGCCGGGCCGCCGTGCAGTGCGAGCACCAGGTGCGGGCTGCTCAGCCAGGCGTCCCCGCCGTACACCACGGCCTCCAACGGGCCTGCCGGGCCCGCGAGTTCGAGGCTCTGTGCGGGGTGCCAGCGGCCGCCGTCGCCGGGCGGGGTGGAGCCGTCCAGCCGCCAGCCGGGCGGTGGTGTCCGGGTGTCGGTGCGCGGCGCGCCCGGCTGCCAGGGCAGGGCGGTGTCCCGCCACGGCCCGTGCGGGCCGGTGCCGAGCGGCGCCAGCTGGAGGGGCAGCGGCGCCGGCCCGGACGTGGCGGCCGCCGGGCCGTGCGCCAGCAGCGCGTCCACGTCCAGGGTGGCGAGCGCCGCCGGGTGGTCGGGCGCCGAGTACGGCATCCGCAGCCCGGCCGCCGACCAGTGCCCGACCGCGCCGAGCCGCCCCGGCGGTACCGGCAGCGGGTCCAGCCTCCCGACGGCGGGCCGCCAGAGGGCCAGCGAGGAGCCGGCGCCGTGGTCGACCTGGATCACCACCCGGCCCCCGTCGGCGGCCGGGCGCAGCGCCACCGGGCGCAGGAACATCCCCGTCACGTGCAGGCACTCCGGGAACCGCAGCGGCTCGCCGCCGCCCAGCGCTCCCCAGCCGATCCGGTCGGTGCCGGGCGCGTCGCTGCGCACCATCGCGAACCGGCTGTCCGGGTCGAAGAGCACCAGCCGGTCGTTGCTGTGCTCGCCGATCTCCAGCAGCGGCGTGACCGTTCCGGTGCGCAGGTCCAGCACCACGGTGCGGACCAGGCCGCCGCCCACCCGGTCGAGCGCCAGCAGCGCGCCGGTGTGGTCCAGCCAGACGCCGCCGCCGTGCAGTCCCGGGATCTCGGCGACCCGGTGCGGCACCGAGCCGTCGGCCCGGACCAGCCAGACCGTCGTGGCCGGGCGGGTGTCGGTGCCAAGGGCCAGTGCGACCGGCGCCCGGGGGCCGGACGGCGCGCCCGCCGGCAGCGGCAGGAGACGCAGCCCCGGTTCCCGCAGGGTGGCCAACGGCCGCTCGGCGGTGACGAGTCGGCCGTCCTGGTCGGTGGCGTCGGACAAGGTCACCAGGTCGTGCCGGTCGCCGTCGTGCCGACACACCAGGACCGAACCGTCCGGCAGCGCGACCAGCTGCGACCGGATGCTCTCGGAGCGGCTGCCGGGCAGGTGCAGCCCGGTGGGTACGGCGGGGGCGTCCGGCGGCAGACGCCAACTCTCCACGTACCAGCCGCCGTCGGCGGCGGAGGCGAGACAGGCGGCGTGGCTGCCGTCGGCCGCGAAGGTGAAGCTGAGCCGGCGCAGTGCCTGCGTCGCGGCCCGGGTGGCCACGTTCATGTCGTACTCGCCTCCGTCGGGCCGACGGCCGGGCCGACCGTCGGCCGGTCGGTGACGGCGAACGGGACCGGGACCGGGACCGGGACCGGGGCGGCGAACGGGACCGGGTCCGTCCAGAGCCTGGGGCCGCCGTGCCGCAGCCGCAGCAGGAAGGCCAGCGCACCCGCGGTTCCGGTGCCGTACGCGGCGGCGCACCCGGTGCCGGTCTCGTCCGGCAGGACCAGCAGGCCGTCGCGCAGCGCCGAACGGGCGGTGATCAGACGTCCCGACTCCTCGGCGGCGGAACGGAACTCCGGGTCGCCGGTGGCCCCGGCCAGGTCGAGCAGGTACTCGCCGTTGCCGGCGAGCCCGTGGCAGGCGGTGATGCCGCTGTGCCAGCGCCCGGCGGCCACCGCCCGGCCGGCGGCCAGGGCCAGCCGGTGGGCGTCCGGGTCACCGGTGGTCAGCCAGAGCCGGAGCAGGAAGGTGCCCGCGCCGGAGGAGCCGCTGCACCAGTGCGCGAGCCGGACGTGCGCGGGGTCGGCGGCGCTCTGCGGCCACCAGGCGGTCTCGTCGGATCCGCTCCCGTCGAGGCGGACGGTGGCGGCGAGCGTGCGCCCGGCGGCAGCGGCGCCTTCGAGCAGCGCGGGGTCGCCGGTGGCCTCGGCCACGGCCAGCAGGAAGGCGCCGACGCCCGCGACACCGTGGGCGAAGCCGAGGTGGGTGATCCCGGCGAGGGCGGAGTCGAAGTCCTCCGGCACCGGCCACACCGTGCCGTACGGCGCCTGCCGCGCGGCGGCCAGCAGCCCGTAGCCGCAGCGGGCGGCCCGGTCGAGGAAGGCGGCGGCCTGCGTGGGGCCGTCCTGTCCGGGGGCGTCCTGTGCGGCGTCGGCCGGCGTCCGGCCGACGGAGGACTCGGCGGCAGGTGTTCCGGGAGTCGGTGTTCCGTCGGCCGACGGGACACCTGCCGGCGCGGCGCAGGACGCCTCCGCGGCGAAGCGGAGCTGGAGGAGGCCGGCGCCCGCCGCGCCGTGGCAGACATCGGGGTTGGGCCACTCGACGGCTATCCGCAGGGCGAGCTCCGCCGCCCGTCCGGCCAGCGCGCGGTCGTCCAGCGCGCCGGCGGCGTCCAGCAGCGCCCAGGCGGCGCCGGACCGACCGAAGTGCAGGCCGGGCAGCACCACCGGCTCGGCGGCGCAGCGCCGCTCGATCCACTCGGCGGCGGTCCGGGTCGTCGTCCGGGCCACCGACCGGACCTCGGCCGGGAGCTCACCGGTCCCGGCCGCCCGGGCGAGGACGGCCAGCACCCCGGCCGCACCGTGCTGCACGTTGCACGGGTCCGACCGCTCGCCGGCCGGGACCACCGGCCAGAGCCGGTCCCGCCGCAACGGCGTCGCGGTGGCGGCGAGGTGGCGCAGGCCGTCGTGCAGCACCCGGTCGACGACACCGCTGTCGCTGCTGCCGTCGGCTCCGTCTGCTCCGTCGACGCCCGGGCCGGAGGTGTGACGGGAGGTGGCACGCGGGGTGGCGCCGGTGCCGGTGCCAGTGCCAGTGCCGGTGCCGGTGTCGGAGCCGCTGCCCGAGTCCGAGCCGCTGTCGGTGCCGAAGCCGGAGGTGATGCCGCTGCCCGACCCCGAGTCGGCGCCGCCGACGGGCCGCTGCGTGCCGAGCCAGGGGAGTGAGCGGCTACCCGGTGCGGACGCGCCGCTGTCGCGGGATCCCGCCGCTTCGTGCGGTCGGCGCCCGGGCGTGGCCGTCCATGCCTCTGCCTGCGCCTCCCCGGTCAGTGCCTCCCTGGCGCGGGCCACGCCCCACCGCCGCCGGGGCTCCTCCGCGCGGAGGCCCAGGACGGCCGGGGCGAGCCGGCGGGCGGTGGTGCCGGAGCGTGCGGCGAGGGCGAGCCAGCGGCCCAGGCGGTCGGCGACCGGGCGGGCGCGCGGGAGGTCCTCGGGCAGCAGCGGGTCGTGGCCGGTGGCGAGCAGGAAGAGGAGCCCGCCGAGGGCGTAGAGGTCGGCCTCCGGTTCGGCGGTGCAGGTGCCGTCGGTGACCAGGGTGAGCCGCCCGGGCCCCTGTTCGGGGGCGCGGTACCCGGGGGTGCCGGCCGAGCCGGACCGGCTGCCGGCCTCGGCGGCCAGCTCCAGGTCGACCAGGCGCAGCGAGCCGTCGGGCAGGACGAGCACGTTGCCGGGGGAGAGGTCGCGCAGGACGAGCCCCTGCTCGTGCACCCGCTCGACCAGGTCGAGCAGGGCGTGGGCCACCGGCTCGGCCTCGGCCCAGTCGACGTCGGGGCTGCCGTCGCGGCGCAGCCGGGCCGCGACCCAGCTGCCGAGCGGTTGTCCGGCGATTCGTTCCTGCACGAGGAACAGCGAGTCGTCCTGTTCGACCAGTTCGACCGGTCGCGGTGCCAGCCCCTGCCCGTCGAGCCGGGCCAGCAGGGCGGCCTCGTGCCGCAGCGCGGTGCGGGCGTCGGTGCCGGCCCGGTCCACCTCGATGTGGGCGCGCGCCTGCTTGACCACGACCTCCTCGCCGCCGTCGGTGTCGCGTCCGAGGAAGACGCCGCCCTTGGCGCCGTGCCGGATGGCCCCGGTGACGACGTACCGCCCGGCCAGCAGGACTCCGCCGCTGCCGCGCCGCCGTGCGGGCGGTCTGCCGGCGCCGGGGCGCCCGTCCGGGGCGGGGTCGCGCAGCGGGTCGCGGGCCCACGGCGGGCAGCGGTACGTGGCGCCGCGCACGTCCTCGACCCGTTCGCCGCCGGGCCCGTGCAGCATGGACCGGTAGCCGCCGTCGTTGCCGAGCTCGGCGCGGGCGGCGATGGCGCCGTACCGGTAGTGGACGAGGCTGCCCGGCCGGTACGGGCGGTCGGAGAGCACCACCGGGCCGGGCAGGCCGTCTGTGGCGCGGTGCAGCGCGGCGGCGAGCCGCCGGAACTGCGGTTCGCCGCCCGGGTAGACGGTGATGAACTTGCCCGCCGAACCCCGGTCGCTGTTGCGTGAGTTGAGTTCGTGCAGCTGGGCCGCCCCGGCGGCGAACTTGAACGCGCACGGGTCCTCGGCCAGGACTTCGGTGACGGCGGCGAGCACCGCGCCGCCGACCGCGGAGGCGGCGCTGACGTGGAGTTTCCAGCCCTCGCCCGCGAGTTCGCCCGCGGACGGCCTGGCCGTGCACCAGAAGCCCTCGGCGGTGACCTGCCAGTCGCCGCCGCCTCCCCGGCTCCCGGCGCCGGCCAGTGCCGCCCGCGCCAGCTCGGGCCACGGGCCGGCCGCATCCGTCCCGTGGCCCGCCGAGTCCGTTCCCCCGGCCGTACGCAGCGATGTGCCCGCTCGCATTCGCCACCACATCCCTTCGTCTGGGCCGGTGCCCCGCGGGTGCCCACTGCTCCGGCACCGGGGCACACGGCCACGGCCTGCGTCGGTTTCTCGGAAAGGAGCGGGAGTCCTGCCCGGCCGCGTCCGCCCGGGCCCGGTCCAGCCTCGGCCCGCGGTCCGGCGGGTCCGTGCCCGCGGACCGGCGGAGCGCCTCCCGATCCTCGGGTCGGGGCAACTCCCGTTCGCAGAAGTGAAGTTACTTTCGGTAGCCGGGGATGCTCAATGCGAAACCAGTCACTTCACTCGTAAGGGTGATCTGGGCGCCGTTTCGAATTCGTGCGAGCCGCCCCCTGTGCGCGGCGTGCGCCCTGCGGCCCGGCGCGAACCGCGCCCGAGCGCCCTCCGAACAGCGCCCACCGCCCGCCCCCGTACCCCGAACCGCAGGTTGACGCGCACCTGTACGCCCCGCCCCGCACCGGCGGACGTGCGAACCGGGCGGCCCGGCCGCCCCGCGCGCACGGTAGTCTCGACAGGTGCCGAAACTGTCCGACGTCATCGCCGCCCTCGAAGAGCTGTACCCGCCGCAGTGGGCGGAGTCCTGGGACGCCGTCGGCCTGGTCTGCGGAGACCCTCAGGCCGAGGTCCGCCGCGTGCTGTTCGCCGTCGACCCCGTGCAGGCGGTCGTCGACGAGGCCGTCGAGTGGGGGGCCGACCTGGTCGTCACCCACCACCCGCTCTACCTGCGCGGCACCACGACCGTCGCCGCCACGGGCTTCAAGGGCCGCGTCGTGCACACCCTGATCCGCAACGGGATCGCCCTGCACGTGGCCCACACCAACGCCGACCACGCCGACCCGGGCGTCTCGGACGCGCTCGCCGAGGCGGTCGGCGTCACCGTGACCGGCCCGCTGGTCCCGGACCCGACCGACCCGCTGGGCCGGCGCGGCACCGGACGGGTCGGCCTGCTGGAGCCCCCGCTGCCGCTCGCCGCGTTCGCCGCGAAGGTCGCCGCGGGCCTGCCGGCCACCGCCACCGGGGTCCGGGTCGCCGGCGACCCGAACCGCCTGGTCAGCCGGGTCGCCGTGTGCGGCGGCTCCGGCGACAGCCTCTTCGCCGAGGTGCGCGCGGCCGGCGTCGACGCCTACCTGACCGCCGACCTGCGCCACCACCCGGCCTCGGAGGCCGCCGAGTCGGCGCCGATCGCCCTGGTCGACGCCGCGCACTGGGCCACCGAGTGGCCCTGGCTCACCCTGGCCGAGCGGGCGCTGCACGGCGCCGGCGAGAAGCGCGGCTGGGCCGTGGAGACGAAGGTCTCCCACACGGTCACCGACCCGTGGACCGCGCACGCCCCCATGTCCTTCCCCGCCTGACCCGATTCACAGGAGCTCTCCGCTTGAACGCCGCGCCCGCCGACCAGATCCGCCTGCTCGACCTCCAGGCCATCGACTCCAAGCTCGACCAGCTGGCCCACCGGCGGCGCAGCCTGCCCGAGCACGCCGAGATCGAGAAGGTCAACGCCGACCACACCGCGCTCAAGGACCTCGTGGTCGCCGCCCAGGCCCAGCTCGGCGACACCACCCGTGAGCTGACCAAGGCCGAGCAGGACGTGGAGCAGGTCCGCGCCCGGTCCGCCCGTAACCAGCAGCGCCTGGACTCCGGCGCGATCACCTCGCCGAAGGACCTGGAGAACCTCCAGCACGAGATCGGTTCGCTGGCCAAGCGCCAGGGCGACCTCGAAGACGTCGTGCTGGAGATCATGGAGCGGCTGGAGTCCGCCCAGACCCGGGTCACCGAGCTGACCGCGCGGCTGGAGCACTCCACCGTCGTGCTGACCGAGGCCGAGGGCCGCCGGGACGCCGCGTTCGCCGAGATCGACACCGAGGCGGACAAGATCAAGCGCGACCGCGAGGCCGTCGCCGCCGTCGTCCCGGCCGACCTGCTGAAGGTGTACACCCGCCTGCGCGAGCAGCAGGGCGGCGTCGGCGCGGCCCGTCTCTACCAGCGCCGCTGCGAGGGCTGCCGCACCGAGTTCTCCATCACCGAGCTGAACGCCATCAAGGCCGAGCCGGCCGACAAGGTGGTCCGCTGCGAGAACTGCGGGCGGATCCTGGTCCGCACCGCCGACTCGGGCGCCTGAGCCGATGGCGGGGCGCAGGTTCGTCGTCGAGGCGGACGGGGGGTCCCGGGGCAACCCGGGGCCGGCCGGCTACGGCGCCGTCGTCCGTGACGCCGACACCGGCCGGATCATCGCCGAGGCGGCCGAGTTCATCGGCCACGCCACCAACAACGTGGCCGAGTACAAGGGGCTGATCGCCGGGCTGAAGGCGGCCCGGGAGATCGACCCGGACGCCTCGGTGGACGTCCGGATGGACTCCAAGCTGGTCGTCGAGCAGATGTCCGGGCGCTGGAAGATCAAGCACCCGGACATGCAGCCGCTCGCCGCCGAGGCGCGGACCGTCCTGCCGCGCGGGCAGGTCAAGTACACCTGGATCCCGCGCGAGCGGAACAAGGACGCCGACCGGCTCGCCAACGAGGCGATGGACGCGGGCAAGGCCGGCCGCCAGTGGGAGCCCAAGGCGCCCAAGGCCGCCACCGTCGTCGACGAACCGCAGGAACCGCCGCTGGAGACCGCCGCCCCCAAGGCCGGCTGGGCGGGCGACGCCGACCTCGGCACCCCGACCACGTTCGTGCTGCTCCGGCACGGCGAGACCCACCTCACCCCGGAGAAGCGGTTCTCCGGCAGCGGCGGCACCGACCCGGAGCTCTCGGAGAAGGGCCGCTGGCAGGCCGAGCGGGCCGCCGAGGCGCTGGCCGCGCGCGGCTCGGTGCAGGCCGTGGTCGCGTCGCCGATGCTCCGCACCCGGCAGACCGCCGAGACGGTCGCCGCCCGGCTGGGCCTCGACGTCCGGTACGAGGAGGGGCTGCGCGAGGTCGACTTCGGGGCCTGGGAGGGGCTGACCTTCGGCGAGGTCCAGGAGCGGTACCCGGAGGACCTCTCCGCCTGGCTCGGCTCCGCCAAGGCCAAGCCGACCGGCGGCGGGGAGAGCTTCACGACCCTCACCCACCGGGTCGGGGTGGCCCGGGACAAGGTCCTCGCCCGCTACCCGGGGAAGACCGTGCTGGTCGTCTCGCACGTCAGCCCGATCAAGACGCTGGTCCGGCTCGCGCTCGGCGCCCCGCCGGACTCGCTGTACCGGATGGAGCTGTCCGCAGCCTCGCTCTGCGCCGTCCAGTACTACGCGGACGGCAACGCCTCGCTGCGGCTGCTCAACGACACCGCGCACCTGCGCTGAAGCGCGCGGACCTGCGTTGAACCGCGTGCACCTGCGCTGAAGCGCGCGGACGCGTGCCGGGGCGCGCCGCCGCACGCACACGCCGAAGGGCCGGTCGGGAACGACCGGCCCTTCGCCGTCCTGCACGGGCTCGCGGTGCGCGAGGCGCGCCCCGCGCATCCCACGTCCCCCGTGCGCCCCGCGCGTCCCAGGTACCGCGCGCACCGGGTGTGCTTCAGTGCACCTCGGTGACCACCACGTCCAGCTGCCACGGCTTGCGCGCGGTGCCCTCGGCGGCGACCTCCACCCGGTAGCCGAGCCCCAGCAGCGCGTCCACCAGCTCGCCGGGCGTCTTGGGCTCGGCCCCCGCGACCAGCAGGTCGCGGACCAGGCGGCCCTTGGTGGCCTTGTTGAAGTGGCTCACCACCGTGCGCTTGCCGTTCCGCTCCTGGAGCACCCGCACGGTCGCCGTCCGGGACACCACCTCGCCGGCGGGCTTCCAGGCGGCCGCGTACGCGGAGGAGCGCAGGTCCAGCACCAGGCCGTCGGCGACCTCCGGCAGCACGGGCGCCATCGCGCTCCGCCAGTACGCGCCGAGCGCCCCCAGGTCGGGGAGTTTCACGCCCATCGAGCAGCGGTACGGCGGGATCCTGTCGTCGATCCGCACGGCGCCCCAGAGCCCGGAGAAGACCAGCAGCGTCCGCGCGGCCCGGTCGTACGCGGCCTCGTCGAGCGTCGCCAGCCCGAGGTTGTCGAAGAGCACCCCGGTGTACACCTGCCCGGCCGGGAGCGCGCCCGCCGTCGGCAGACCGGCGTTCCGCGCCACCTCGCCGCGCAGCCCGGCGCTGAGCCCGAGCACCCCGGCGGCGGCGTCCTCGTCGCCCCGGCAGAGCCCGACCAGCGTCTCCAGCACCCGGGCCCGGGCCGCCGTCAGCCCGGGCAGCGACAGTCCGTCGAGCGCCACCGGCACGCCGTCCCCGGACGCGGCCTTCCCCTCCGAGGGCGGCAACAGGACCAGCACGGCGGACTCCTCAACACTTTGTGGCGACGGACCCCGCCACCCTACGCAACCGGCCCCCGCTCCCGGTAACCCGTGCCGGCCGCCGCGACCGCGGCCGCCCCGGCCCCGAGCGCCAGGCAGAGCGGCGAGTAGTACCGGGTGTCGAGGCGCCGGAACCGCTCCGAGCGCCCGACCAGCCCGCCCCCGAACAGCACCAGTCCGCCCGCGCCGCGCGCCAGCATCACCGCCGACACCGTCCGCACCCCCGCCCGGCGCAGCCGCGCCGGCCCCACCGCCGGGACCGCCCCGGCCTCCGCGGCCACCAGGTACGCGGCCGAACCCAGCAGCCCCGCCACCGCCGCGCACGCCACCGCCGGGGGCACCCCCTCGCCGGTGCCGACCACGGTGTCCGCGAACTCCTCCGGCGTCCGCAAAGGCCACGGCGTCACCGTCCACAGCGCGTGCAGCGCCCCCGTTCCCGCCAGCACCCCGGCCACCGCCGTCCCCACGGCCCGCACAGCTCGCATCGTCCGATCCCCCTTCACCGTCGATCATCAGCGCCTCCCACGCTACGACTCCTTACGCAGGCGGCCCGGCGGCCCCGCTCCGGCCCGGCGGCCCGCCCGGGAAGCCGCCGGTCGCGGGCGGCCGGACGTCGGCGCGCCGCCCGCCGCCGACGTCCGGCCGGAACCACCCGGCCGGCCCTACGCTGCCCCCATGCCCCGCCGAAAACTGCGCGTCAAGGCCGCCGACTCCGCCCGGATCAACGCCGAACTGGCCGAGCTGCGGGCCCACCTGGAGATCCGCACCGAGTGGCCCGAGGCCGTGCTGGCGGAGGCCGAACAGGCCGCCGAACGCCCGCGCCTGCCCGAGTACGACGCGACCGCCCTGCCGCTGTTCACCGTCGACCCGCCCGGCTCCCGCGACCTCGACCAGGCGATGCACCTCGCCCACCGCCCCGGCGGCGGCTACCGGGTGCACTACGCCATCGCCGACGTCGCCGCCTTCGTCCGCCCCGGCGGGGCGATCGACGAGGAGGCCCGCCGCCGGGTGCAGACCCTCTACTTCCCCGACCGGCGCGTCCCGCTGCACCCGGCCCGCCTCTCCGAGGACGCGGCGAGCCTGCTGCCCGGTGAGATCCGCCCCGCCCTGCTCTGGCAGCTCGACCTGGACGCGGACGGCGCCGTCGTCCTGGCCGACCTGCGGCGCGCGGTGGTCCGCTCGCAGCGGCGGCTCGACTACGAGGCCGTCCAGCGCGCCGTGGACGCCGGCGGCGCCGACGAACAGCTCGGCCTGCTCGCCACCGTCGGCCGGCTCCGCGAGGAGCGGGAGCGCGACCGCGGCGGGATCAGCCTCCCCGTCCCCGAGCAGGAGGTCGAGGAGACCCCGCGCGGCTACCGGCTCGGCTACCGCGCGCCCACCCCCGCCGACGGCTGGAACGCCCAGATCTCGCTGCTCACCGGCATGGCCGCGGCCGAGCTGATGCTGGACGCGGGCATCGGCCTGCTCCGCACCCTGCCCGCAGCCCCGCCCGCCGCGTACGAGCGGCTGCGCCGCACCGCCCGCGCGCTCGACGTGGACTGGCCGGACGGCCTCCCGTACCCGGACCTGATCCGCTCCCTCGACCCGGACCGGCCGCTGCACGCGGCGTTCCTCGACGAGTGCACCGGCCTGCTGCGCGGCGCCGGCTACGCCGCCTTCGACGAGAGCGGCGGCGTTCCCGCGCCGGCCGACCCGGCGCACGCCGCGCTGGCCGCGCCGTACGCGCACTGCACCGCGCCGCTGCGCCGGCTGGGGGACCGGTTCGCCCAGGAGGTCTGCGCGGCGGTGACGGCGGGGGAGGAGGTGCCGGCCTGGGCGCGCGAGGCGCTGTCCGAGGCGCCGGCGCTGATGGCGGCCGGGGACCGCCGTTCGAGTGAGGTCGAGCGGGCCTGCATCGACCTGGTGGAGGCCGAGCTGCTGGCCGGCCGGGAGGGCGAGGACTTCTCCGCGCTGGTCGTCGAGGTGGACGGGAAGCGGCCCGGCCGCGGCACCGTCCAGCTGCGCGATCCCGCCGTCCGGGCCCGCTGCGAGAGCCCCGACGGCGCGTCAGGCGGAGCCGCCCTGCCACTCGGCGAACTGGTCCGGGTCCGGCTGACCACCGCCGACCCCGCCACCCGGACGGTCCGCTTCGCCACCGTCTGATCACCCCTCGGGTGGGAGGATCGACCCGTGGCCGAAGCGACCTTCCCCAGCCCACCGCCCGCCGCCCCGAACCCGGCGCCGCTCGGCGATCCCGACCGGCGCCGCCGACTGCTGATCCTGGCGATCTGCTGCCTGAGCCTGTTCATCGTCGGGCTCGACAACACCGTGGTGAACATCGCCCTCCCGGAGATCCAGAAGGACCTGGACGCCCCCGCCTCCGGTCTGCAGTGGATCATCGACGCCTACACCCTGGTGCTGGCCTCGCTGCTGATGCTGTTCGGCTCGGTGGCGGACCGGTTCGGCCGCCGCCGGGTGTTCCAGACCGGCCTGCTGCTCTTCGTGCTCGGCTCGCTGCTCTGCAGCCTGGCGACGAGCCTGGAGTGGCTGGTGCTGTTCCGCGCGGTGCAGGCGGTCGGCGGCTCGATGCTGAACCCGGTGGCGATGTCGATCATCACCAACACCTTCACCGAGCCGCGCGAACGGGCCCGGGCGATCGGCGTCTGGGGCGGTGTGGTCGGCATCTCGATGGCGCTCGGGCCGCTGCTCGGCGGCTTCCTGGTGCACGCCGCGGGCTGGCCGGCGATCTTCCTGATCAACGTCCCGGTCGGCCTGGTCGCCTGCCTGCTGACCGCCCGCTACGTCCCCGAGTCGCGCGCCCCCCGCGCCCGGAAGCTGGACCCGGTCGGGCAGCTGCTCATGGTGGCGCTGCTCGGCTGCGGCACCGCCGCGATCATCGAGGGCCCGGACCACGGCTGGACGTCCCCGCTGATCCTGGGCCTGGCGGTGACGGCGCTGGCCGCGCTGGTGGCCTTCCCGCTCTGGGAGCGGCGGGTCGCCGAGCCGCTGGTCGACCCGCGGTTCTTCCGCAGCGCGCCGTTCACCGGCGCCACCCTGACCGCGGTCTGCGCCTTCGCCGCGCTCGGCGGCTTCCTCTTCCTCAACACCCTCTACCTGCAGGACGTCCGCCACTACAGCCCGGTCGAGGCGGGCCTGTGGACGCTGCCGATGGCCGGGATGATGCTGGTCTGCGCGCCGGTGTCGGGCCGGATCGTCGGCAGCCGGGGCCCGCGCGGCCCGCTGGTGCTGGCCGGGCTGGGGCTGGCCGGCAGCGGCGTCCTGCTCACCCGGCTGGCCGCCGACTCCCCGCCCGCGCTGCTGCTGGTCGCGTACGCGCTGTTCGGCTTCGGGTTCGGCATGGTGAACGCGCCGATCACCAACGCGGCCGTCTCCGGCATGCCGCGCGCCCAGGCCGGGGTGGCGGCGGCCGTCGCCTCGACCAGCCGGCAGGTCGGCCAGTCGCTCGGCGTCGCCGTGATCGGCACCGCGGTCACCGCGGCGGTGGTCGGGCCGGTCGTCACCGGCTTCGCCCCGGCCAGTCACGTCGGCTGGTGGATCGTGACCGGCCTCGGCGTCGCCATCCTGGTGATCGGCCTGGTCACCACCACCGCCTGGGCCACCGCGACCGCCGCCGGGGTGGCAGCCCGGCTCGGCGGCGAGCCGCCCGTGGCCCGGGCCGCGGTACGGGAGGCCCCGCCCGAGCGGCTACGATGACCAGTACGGCGGAAGAGCCGGCCGGGCGGCCGCGACGGGTCCTCAGGACCCGCCGAGGAACGTCCGGGCTCCACAGAGCAGGGTGGTGGGTAACGCCCACCCGGGGTGACCCGCGGGACAGTGCCACAGAAAACAGACCGCCCGCCGCTTCGGCGACGGGTAAGGGTGAAACGGTGGTGTAAGAGACCACCAGCGACCGGGGTGACCCGGTCGGCTCGGTAAACCCCACCTGGAGCAAGGTCAAGATCGGTGCCCTCGGGCGCCGTGCGCGGATGACCGAGGGCTGCTCGCCCGAGTCCGCGGGTAGACCGCACGAGGCTGTCGGCAACGGCAGTCCTAGATGGATGGCCGCCTCCCCGGCTCGCGCAAGCGGCCCGGGAGACAGAACCCGGCGTACAGGCCGACTCTTCCGCCCCCGGCCGTTCGGAAGGCCCCCTGAGCTGCGCATCCGCGGCTCGGGGGGCCTTCTCGGTTCCGGGCTGATGCCGGGTCGGTGCCGGGTCGGTGCCGGACGGGGCGTGGACGGGCCCGGAGGCGCGTGCGTGCGCCGGGAGGGGTGTTCCCACGCCCCCGGCCGGGGCGGCGTGGATGACGGCCGGGGGCGTGGGAAGTCCTGGGGCCGCGCGGTTCAGCGCGCGGCGGTGGCCCGCTCCAGGTGGTCCTTGGCGGCGTTCAGCGTGGTCAGGCTGTTGCCGCCGAGTGCCCGGCGGACCGTCGCGTGGGCCTCGTCCAGCGAGGAGACGCCGGGCAGTGCGAGCGCCTCGGCGGGGTGGAGCACCACGGTGTGCCGGGCGGTGGCGCGGGTGACGACCGGGCCGGGGCCGGGCTCGGCGGCCAGCGTCCAACTGCCGGTGTGCACGGTGAAGGCGGCGGGCAGCACGGTCTGCTTGTAGACGAGCAGCGCGGGCGGGCGCCCGATCCGGACCGAGCGGGTGGTGTGGACCGAGCCGTCGGGGGAGCGGCTGTCCATCTCCAGCACCTGCTCGCCGGGCCGGTCCTCGGTCAGCTCGACCCGGGCGACGTGCGGCAGCCGGGCCGGCCAGAGGTCGGCACGGTCGAGGTAGGCGTAGACCTCGTCCGGGGTGGCCCGGATGAGGACCGAGTCCGTGAACTCCCGCCGCAGCTCCGCGTGGTGCGCGTGGCCCTCGGCGATCCCGCGCAGCGCGGCGAGTTCGGAGGCGCTGTTGCGGTCGGTGGCCTCCTCGATCCAGTCGAGCTGCTCGGGGTCGTCGTCGACCGCGCTGAACCGGTGGTCGAGCACCACGCGGGCGCCGCCGTCCGGCCGCCCGGTGATCTCCCACCGCCCGCTCATCGCGGCGACCGGGGGTGTGCTCCGCCGCCGGACGAAGTCGATCGTGAGCCGGTCCGGGTCGATGGTCCGTTCGGAGGTCCAGCTCTTGACCTCCTGGCCGGCCAGCGCCCAGATCGCCAGCAGCTCGCGGTGCGGGTCGAGGGCGGTGCGCTCGACGTGCACGGTGGGCGGGAACAGCTCTGGCCAGTCGGCGGCCTCGGCGAGCAGCCGGTGGACCAGCCGGGGATCGGCGGCGATGTCGACGCTGTGCCGGGCGGTGCGGACGACGGGGTCGGTCACGGGGTCTTCTCCCTGCTCGGGTCGGGGGCGGGGCCGGGCGCCCTCCGGGGCTCGGCGGGGTGTCGCGGGGCTCGCGGGGCGGGGCTCGCGGGGCGTGGTGTCGCGAGGGGTGCGGGGCGCCGGCGGGGGAGGGCGCCGACGCGGGACCGGCGGGCGTCAGCGCAGGTGCACGCCGCCGTCGGCGAGCAGCACGGTGCCGGTGGTGTACGGGGCGCCGACCAGGCCGAGTACCGTCGCGGCGACGTCCTCGGCGGTGCCGAGCCGGCGCAGCGGGGCGATCAGCGGGACCTGTTCGCGCGGCACGGTGAGGGCCGCCGTCCACTCGGTGTCGATCAGGCCGGGGGCCACGGCGTTCACCCGGACCTCCGGGCCGAGGGTGGCGGCGAGCAGCCGGGTGAGGTGTTCCAGGCCGGCCTTGCTCACCGCGTAGGGGATGGAGCTGCCGGCCGGGCGGGAGCCGGCGATCGAGGTGATGTTGACGACGGACCCGGCGCCGGTGGCGCGCAGGTGCGGGACGGCGGCCACGGTCACCTGCCAGGTGCCGATCAGGTTGACGTCGAGGATCTCGCGCCACACCTCGGGGGTGGCGGCGGCGAGGTCGTCGTGCGGGATGATCCGGGTGGTCCCGGCGTTGTTGACCAGTACGTCGAGCCGGCCGTAGTGGGCGACGGTCTCCTCGACCAGGGCGCGGGCCTGCTGTTCGTCGGCGATGTCGGCGCGGACGTAGTGGCCGTCCGGCAGGCTCTTGGCCAGTTCCTCGCCGGCCTCGACCGAGCGGGCCGAGTTGACCACCACGCGGTGTCCGGCCTCGGCCAGCCGGCGGGCGACGGCCGCGCCGATGCCCGTCGAGGAGCCGGTCACCAGGGCCACGGGCTGTTCGCTCACGGGGGTCCTCCGTTCGTCGTGCGTGCGTGCGGGACAGGGCGGGGTGGGGCGGGGTGGGGCGGGGTGGGGCTGGGCAGGACGGGGCGGGGTGCTGCGCGGCGGGGCCGTACGGTCCGCGCCGGCTTCCACGGTGTCCGCCGCCGGTGGAGGACCGCTGGAATCCTGGTGGTTTTCCCTGAGAATTCTTGCGGATTTGTTTCGCCGCGCGAACCCGTGCAAAGCCGCTTCCCCCCACCGGCCGGGATCGGCCAATTCCGGTGCCGGCTGCGGGAAATTCGTACTGGACCTGAAGCTTTGATCGAGGCTACAGTTGCCCCGGATAACATCAGATTTCAGGCTCCGCCAACTGTCGAATCAACGCATTCAGTCGAATCGGAAGGGAGTCGGGTATCGATGAGCATGGAGTTCGGGGTCCTGGGGCCGCTGTCCCTGGACGCGGCGGGGCGGAGTTATCTGCCCTCCGCCCCCAAGCCGAAACAGCTGCTGGCGCTGCTGATCCTGAACGCGAACCGGGTGACCTCCGCCGCGGCCTGCATCGAGGAGCTCTGGCACAGCGACCCGCCGGCGACGGCCGGGTCGACCCTGCAGACCTATGTCCTGCACATCCGCAAGGCGCTCAGCGCCCTGCCCGGCGTCGGCTCGCTGGCCGCCGCCCGGCAGATCCTCAAGACCCACGACTACGGCTACGAGCTGGAGGTCTGCCCGGACGACGTGGACGTGGTCCGGTTCGGCCTGCTGGTCCGCGAGGGCCAGCGGGCGCAGGACCGCGGCCAGGACCACCGGGCGGCCGAACTGTTCGGACAGGCACTGGAGGTCTGGCGCGGGGACGTCCTGGTCGACGTCCAGCTCGGCCCGTCGCTGGAGGTGCACGCACGCGGCCTGGAGGAGGCGCGGCTCGGCGTCTGGGAGCGCCGGGTCGAGGCCGAGCTGCGGCTGGGCCGGCACCACCGGCTGCTCAGCGAGCTGGCCAGCACCGCAGCCCGCTACCCGGCGCACGAGAACGTGCACGCCCAGCTGATGGTGGCGCTGTACCGCTCGGGGCGCTCCACCGACGCGCTGGCCGTCTTCCAGCGGCTGCGCTCGGTGCTCCGGCGGGAGCTGGGGCTGGACCCGTCCGTCCGGCTGCAGCGGCTGTACGAGGCGGTGCTGCGCGCCGATCCGCTGCTGGACGTGCACCGGGGCGGCAGCGACCTGCTCTCGCTCGACCTGGCGGTCGAAGCGGCGAGGTCGGCGTGACGGCGGCCGGCGTGACGGCGGCCGGTGTGGCGCGTGCCGGTGTGGCGCGTGCCGGCGTGACGTGGGCCGGTGTGGCGCGTGCCGGCGTCGTGCGGGCCGGTGCTCCGGTGCCGCCGGTCCCGGTCGGGGCGGGTGCGCTCCGCCGCCCTGTTGTCCTTCTTCTCCCCATTCCGAGAGGTGGTCCGAGGTGATCCTGGTGACGGGCGCGGCCGGCAAGGCCGGGCGCGAGGTGGTGGCGGCGCTGCGGGCGGCCGGTGAGCCGGTCCGGGTGCTGGTCAGGGACCCCGGCGCCGTCCGGTGGCCCGAAGGGGTGGAGGTGGTGGCCGGGGACCTGCGGGATCCGGCGGCGGTCGCCCCGGCGCTGGCGGGGGTCGGCCGGGCCTTCCTGCTGCTGGCGGAGGACGGCGGCGCGGGTTTCGCCGAGGCGGCCCGCCGCGCCGGCCTGGAGCGGGTGGTGCTGCTCTCCTCCAAGGCGGTCTCCGACCAGGAGTTCGTCGGCTTCGAGAACCCGCTGTACGCCAAGCACCTGCGCGGCGAGGAGCTGGTCGCCGGGCTCGGCGTGAGCTGGACGTTCCTGCGGCCGGGCGGGCTGGCGTCGAACGCGCTGCGCTGGGCCGGGGCGGTCCGCCGGGACGGGGTGGTGCGGGCGCTGTTCCCCGGACTGGCGGCCCCGCTGCTGGACCCGAGGGACCTCGCCGAGGTGGCGGTGGCGGCCCTGCGCGAGCCCGGTCACGAGGGGCGGGTGTACACGCTGACCGGTCCGGAGGTGATCACCGTCCGGGAGCAGGTGGCGGTGCTGGCGGAGGAGTCCGGGCGGGAGATCCGGTTCGAGGAGCTGAGCGAGGAGGAGGCGCCGGCGGTCCTCGGGCCGAGCCTCCCGCCGGGCTTCATCGACATCTACATTCCGGTGCAGAAGCGGTACCTGACCACCCGGCCGGAGGTGCTGCCGACATTCCGGGAACTCACCGGGAGACCCGGACGGACGTTCCGGGAATGGGCCCGGGCGAACGCCGCAGCATTTCGCTGAGCATGCCGGAAGGACCGGTCGGCAGGTTTATCAACAAACCTGCCGACCGGTCTTTTCGGTGTTTGCCGGGTGAATTCCCGCCGATATTCCCGGGTCAGGCCGAACCGCGCCCGGAGGGGGCCGACCAGCGGTCCTCCGCACGCTCGGCGGCCGGGCCGGCCGGGACCACCCGCTCGGGGTGGATCTGGTCGAAGTTGTCGGCGAAGTTCTGCCGGATCACACCGAAGTCGGTGGTCTCGCGGAAGGCCGGCCGCGCGTAGAGGTCCCGGGCGTAGGCCCACAGGTGGGGGAAGCCGCCGGGGCGGCCGAGCGGGTCGGCGAGCAGGCCGGGGTAGGCGGTGTCGAGCCGGACCAGGGAGAGCCAGAGCCGGACGTCGGGTTCGGTGACGGCGTCGCCGAACAGGTACCGCTGCCCGGCCAGTCGTTGGTCGAGGGTGTCGAAGCGGTCGAAGAGGATGGTGAAGAACTCGGCGTGCTTCACCGGGTCGGCCTCGTGCCCGACCCGGTGCAGGCCGTTGTTGATGTCGTGGTGCAGCCACTGGTTGAACGAGTCGATCCGCGGGCGCAGCGGGACGGGGTAGAGGTCCACCGCCGGGTCGGCCCAGGCGTCGAACTCGGTGGAGAGGTCCAGGCTGATCGCGCCGGAGTCGTTGCTGACGAGCCGCCCGCCCGCGCGGTCCCAGAGCGCGGGCACCGAGGCACGGCCGGGCCACCGCGGGACGGTCGCCTCGTAGGCGTCGCGCAGCCGGGCGAAGCCGTTGACCGGGTCCGGCCCGGACCGGCCGCCGAAGATCCAGCCGCGGCCGTCGCGCGAGTCGTCGACGTACGACAGCGAGACCACCTCCTCCAGGCCCTTGAGCTTGCGGACCACGGCGGCCCGGTTGGACCACGAGCAGCCCCAGGCCACGTACAGGTGGTAGCGGCCGGGCTCGGCGCGGTAGCCGCTGGAGCCGTCGGCGGTGAGGCGGCCGTGCAGCGACTCGACCTCGCGGTACGGGCCGACCGGGGCCGGGCGGGACGGCCCGCAGGACTCCTCGGCGGCGTCGCAGCCGGGTATCCGGAGCGCGTCGGCGGTGGGCAGTCGGTCGATCGACATGGCGGAACTCCTCGGGGCGTGCACGGGGTTGCGGTGGAGGCGGGACGGGGCGGGGCGGTGCGGGGCGGGGACCGGAGACCGGAGACCGGGCGGGCCGGGGCCGGTCAGGAGGGCGGAGCCGGACGGCGGGTCAGGTCGTCCAGCGATGGGTGGCGGCTCTGGCGAACCGGTTGACGGAGAGCGTGACGGCGGCGATGACCAGCCCCGGCAGGGCGGTCAGCCACCAGGCGGTGCCCAGGTAGGTGCGGCCCTCGGCGACCATCGCGCCCCACTCGGGGGTGGGCGGCTGCGCGCCGAGCCCGAGGAAACTGAGCGCCGAGACGGCCAGGACCGCGGTGCCCAGCTCCAGGGCGGCCAGCGCGAGGACGGGCGGGGCGGCGTGCGGCAGCACGTGGGTGACGACCGACCGCAGCCCGCCGACCCCGACCGCGTGGGCGGCCTGGACGAACGGCTCCTGCCGGACCTTCAGCACCTGCGCGCGCGAGATCCGGGCGAAGCCGGCGATCCCGGCGACGCCCACCGCCACGGCCACGTTCACCGTGCCGAAGCCGAGCGCGGTCACCACGGCCAGCGAGAGCAGGATGCCGGGCACCGCCAGCACCACGTCGACCAGCCGCATCAGCAGGGCGTCGACCCAGCCGCCGAGCACGCCGGCGAGCAGGCCGAGCGCCGTCCCGGTGACCAGGGCCAGGCCGACCGCGATGACCGGCGCGCGCAGCGAGAGCGCGGCGCCGTGCACGACCCGGGCGTAGACGTCCCGGCCGAGGTAGTCGGTGCCGAACCAGGCGTCGGCACTCGGCGGGCGCAGCCGGTGCGCGGGGGAGGCGGTGAGCGGGTCGTGTCCGGCGAGCAGGTCGGGGGCGAAGGCCCAGGCGAGGGCGGTGGCCAGGACGAGCAGGGCGAGCAGGGTGCCGGGTCGGCGCAGCGGCGCGGCGAGCGCGGCGACGGCGAGGGCGGTTCTGCCCGCGGTCCGGGATCCGGTCGGTCCGGTCGCCGGGCCGGTGCCCGGCTCGCTGCCCGTGCCGGTCGACGGCTCGGTGCTCGGTCCGGTCGACGGCCCGGTGCCCGGGGCGGCGGTCGGGCCGGCCGCCGCGGTGACGGCGGTCGGCCCGGCGGTCGGCCCTGTCTGCGGCCCGGCCGGAGTGGTCAGGTCGAGCGCGGTCTCAGCCACCGGCGACTGCTCCTTTCCGGCCCGCCCTGGGCGAGGCGCGGGTCGATCAGCGGGTTGACGAGGTCCACCGCCAGGTTGACCAGGGTGAAGACCGCGGCGCTGAACACCACCGCGCCCTGGACCACCGGGATGTCCTTGGCGGTGACGGCGGCGGCGGTGATCCGGCCGAAGCCGTCGCGGGAGAAGACCGTCTCCACGATCACCGAGCCGGCCAGCAGGTTGCCGACCACCAGGGCGAGCAGGGAGAGCAGCGGCAGCGCCGCGTTCCGGGCGGCGTGCCCGAGCAGGACCCGCACCCGGCCGGCGCCCTTGGCCCGCGCGGTGGTCACGTACGGCTCGTCGAGCGTGCCGAACAGGCTCCGGGCGAAGACCTGGGCGAGCACGGCGGCGGTCGGCAGGGCCAGTGTGACGGCGGGCAGGACGAGCGGGGCGGCGCCGGAGCCGCCGACCGCGGGCAGCAGCCGCCACTGGAAGGAGACCACCTGGAGCAGGATCAGGCCGACCGCGAACTGCGGCAGCGAGATGCCCGCGGCGGGCAGGGCGAGCAGCAGCCGGGAGAGCCGGCCGGAGCGGGTGAGCGCCGCCGCGACCGCCAGCCCCGGGCCCAGCAGGCAGGCCAGGGCGAGCGCCGAGCCGGACAGGGCGAGGGTCTGCGGCAGCGCGGTGGCGAAGGTGTGGGCGACGGTGTCCCCGGTCTGGAGCGAGGTGCCGAAGTCCCCGTGCAGGGCGGCCAGCAGCCGGTCGGCGTACTGGGCGGGCAGCGACCGGTCGAAGCCGTACTCGGCCCGCAGCTGCGCGACCTGCTCGGGGGAGGCCGTCCCGGTGCCGCTCTGCCCGCCGAGCATGATCGCGACCGGGTCGCCGGGCAGCAGGTAGAGCAGGACGAAGGACAGCGTGAACGCCGCCCAGACCGAGACGGCCGCGTGCAGCAGCCGGGTGGTGATCCGGTGCCTCATCCGGGCCGCCCCCCTCAGCCGGCGAGCCAGGCGTCGTGCAGCCGGGGCTGCGCCGAGCCGTCCAGCTCCACGCCCTTGACGCCGGCCGCCAGGCCGACCGCCTGGATCTGCTCGTAGACCGGGATCGCGTACGCCTGGCGGACGATCAGCTGCTGTGCGGTGGTGACGAGTTCACGCCGACCGGCGGCGTCGACGGTGGCGGACTGGCGGCTCAGCAGGGTGTCCAGCTCGTTGCCGGCCGGCAGCTGGGCGCGGTTCTTGGCGCCGGAGGCGAAGGCGGTGCGCAGTACGTCCGGGTCCGAGCGGGTGAGCCCGTACCAGAGCAGGTCGTAGGAGCCGTTCGCCTGGGCGGGTGCGAGCTCGTTCAGCGGGAGGCCGTTGAGCTCGGCGGCGACGCCGATCTTCGCCAACTGCTGCTGGACGAGCTGGAGGACGGTGCGGCTGGCCGCGTCCACGCCGGGGTAGAGCAGCTTGACCTGGAGGCGGGTGCCGTTCTTCGTGCGGACGCCGTCGGAGCCCGGGGTCCAGCCGGCCGCGTCGAGCAGGCGGCGGGCCTGGTCGGGGTCGTAGGAGAGGTCGGAGCCGAGGTCGGTGTAGGACGGCGTGGTGGAGCTCAGCACGCTGGTGGCGGGCCGGTAGCTGGGGGAGAGCAGGGTGGTGACCAGCTCGGCCCGGTCGATGCCCCGGGTGAGCGCGGTGCGCACCGCGGTGTCGGCCAGTACCGGATTGCGGGTGTTGGCGGTGAGGTTGTAGACGACGCCCGGTACCGACCTGGTCACCACCGGTATGTGACGGTCGGTCAGGGTCTTCTCGTCCTGCGGCTGGAGGCCGATGATGCCGTGCACCTGTCCGGAGAGCAGGCTCCCGGTCTGCACGCCGGGCTCCGGGACGACCTTGTAGTCGACGCCGTCCAGCAGGGCCGGGCCGGGCTGCTTCCAGAGCGAGGAGCCCCAGGCGTAGTCGGCCCGGCGGGTCAGCTGGATCTGCTCGCCCTGGGCGGACTTGAGGGTGAACGGCCCGGAACCCGCCAACCCCTTGCCCTGGCAGCGGTCCTGCGGGCTGCCGGCCAGCGAGGCGGGCGACAGCAGGCCCAGCGCGGCGGTCGACGTGGCCTGCAGGAACTGCGCGTTGGGCCGGTTGAAGACGACCTTGGCGGTGCCCGGGTCGACGACCACGGTCTCCTTGTAGTCGGCGAGGTAGCTGGAGCCGACGGCGGCCACCGCGCCCAGCTTCACGATGGTGTCGAAGTTCGCCCGGACCGCCTCCGCGTCGACCGGCTTGCCGTCGCTGAAGGTCGCGCCGGAGCGCAGGTGGAAGGTGAACTCGGTGGCGTCGGAGGAGGCTTCGAAGGCGGAGGCGAGCCACGGGCGGGCCTCTCCGGTGGCCGGGTCCTGGTCGGTGAGCGAGTCGACCAGTTGCCGGCTGACGGCGGTGTTGCCGTTGGAGTTGTTGTTCTGCGGGTCGAGGCAGAGCGGCTTGCTCGCGATGTCGAGGGTGAGCGTCCCGCCGGACCTCGGCGGCCCCGCGTCCGCTCCCGAGGCCGCCGGGTCGGTGCCGCCGGACGCGCAGCCCGCGAGGGCGAGGGCGAGCGCGAGGGCGGTGCCGGACAGCGCGGCCGGGCGTGCCGGGCCGGGGCGGACGCGGGCGGGTCGCGGTGAGCGGGGCATGGTCGAACTCCTGTGTGCTGGGCGGCGGTTCTGGGTCGATCGGCCGGTCGGGCGGCCCGCCGCGGCAGGGCGCGGACGGGCCGGACCGGGCCGTCCCGGACACGGCGGAGGGACGCCGGGGGAGGAAGTGCCGGGGCGGCGGGGAGCGGTCCGGGCGACCGGCCCGGGGGCGGTCACCGCGGCGGTGCGGTGAGGTGCGTACCGGTCAGCGACAGAGCGCGCTGGCCTGGCGGACGAGGTCGACGTCCAGGCGGCGCATCAGCAACGGGCTTCCGGGGATCACGGAACTGAGCCTACGCGGCCGTTCTGCCTGCGGCTATGGTGAGTGGAGGGACCGGAACCGAGGCCTGTTGACTTAAGCAGCGGTGCCGCCGGGCGCGATCCGAGGGGGGAGCGGATGGGACGGTACGAGTCGGCGGCGGCCCCGCACGCCGAACTGGCCGAGCGGATCGCGATCGGGCTGCTCACGTGGTCGTTCCCGCCCGCCCTGGTGGACGAGGTGCTGACCCTCACCGGGCGGACCGAACAGCGGACCCGGCTGCTCCCGGCCCGCGTGGTGGTCTATTTCGTGCTCGCGCTCTGCCTGTTCCCCGGTCTTAAGTACGAGCGGGTGGCCGAGCTTCTGTCTCAGGGAATGAGATGGGGTTTCGGCCTGCCCGGCAGCTGCCCGGTGCCGACGGCCGCGGCGCTCTCCCGGGCCCGGGCCCGGCTCGGCCCGGAGCCGCTGCGCGCGCTGTTCGCCGCCCGGGCCGCCCTGGTGCCGCCCGCGCCCGGCCTGCTGGGCCTGCGGGTGCTCAGCCTGGACACCGCGCGGTTCGAGGTGCCGGACTCCGAGGAGAACGCGGCCGGCTTCACCCGGCCCGGCACTCCCGGCGGCCCGCCCCGGGTCCGGGTGGTCGCGCTGGCCTGCGACGCCAACCGCGTGGTGGTGGACGCCCGGATCGGCATCGGCGGCGAGCCCGCGGTGGTCGCGGCCCGGCCGCTGCTGCGCGAGGCCGGACGGGGCGACCTGCTGCTCGCCGCCCTCGGCATGGTCGGGGCCCGCTCCTGGTGCACGGCCCGCGCCAACGGCGCCGAACTGCTCTGGGGCGTACCGGTGGAGGCGGAGTTCGTCCGGCACGCGACGCTCCCGGACGGCTCGTACCGCTCGGTGCTGGACGGCGCCGGCGACTGCGACGAGGACGGCTCGGCGCTGGCGGTGCCGGTCCGGGTGGTGGAGCAGACCGTGGACGGCCGGCGGCTGCGGCTGGTCACCAGCCTGCTCGACCCGGTCGCCGCCCCGGCGGACGCGCTGGCCGCGCTCTTCCTGCACCGCTGGCGGTTCCGCGAGGCGCTGGCCGAGCTGGCGGCCGGACGGCCGGAAGGCGCCGTCCCGGCGCTGCGGGCCAGGTCGCGGCGCGGGGTGGAGCAGGAGGTGTGGGGGTACCTGCTGGTCCACCAGGCGCTGGCGGAACTGCTGCGCCCCGTACGGGACCGGGGTGAGCCGGCCCTGGACGGGGCGGTGGCGACGGCTGCGGCGAGGACGGCCGCGGCGCGGATGGCGGCGGCAGCGGCAGCGGCGGTGGCCGTGGCCGGGGCGCCCGCGGCCGGCGGCGTGCCGCGCGGGCTGGGGACGCGGTCGCTGGGCACGCCCGCCCGGCGCCCGGCGGCGGACGAACGGGCCCGACGCCGGGCCGGCTGACCGGCGGCCCGGCCGGGCCTCGTCGGGCCGGGCCACGTCAGGGGGCGTGGAGCCGGCGCCGGTCGGTTCCGGTGCGGCCGGTTCCTGTGCGGCCGGTCGGGCCCGTCCGTCCGCGGCCGGTCCCGTGCGGACCGTCAGGTCCCGGCGGGCAGTCAGGTCCGGTCGGGCCGGAGGCTGATGGCCCCGGACGGGCACAGCTCGACGGCCGACCGCGCCTCCCGCAGGGCCTCCCCGGCCGGGTGCTCGACCAGCGGACGGCCCAACCCGTCCTCGTCCCGCTGCTCGAAGACGCCGGGCGCGTAGCGGACGCACTGCCCGGAGCCGAAGCACAGGCCGGTGTCCACCGCCAGCCGTTCCGGCGGAGCCGCGCTCACCACGTCACCGGCAGTCGGTGCAGGCCGTAGACGGCCTTCTCCGGCGCGAACTCCGGTCCGCCCCGGCCGTCCCGGTCCTCCTCGGCGAGCCGCAGCCCGGGCAGCCGGTCCAGCAGGGTGGTCAGCGCGATCTCCAGTTCGGCCCGGGCCAGCGGCTGCCCCAGGCACTGGTGGATGCCGAAGCCGAAGGCGACGTGCCGCCGGGCGTCCCGGTCGATGTCGAAGACCTCGGGGGCGGCGAAGTGCGCCGGGTCCCAGTTGGCGGCCGGGACGGAGGCGATCACGCCCTCGCCCTCGCGGATCACCACCCCGGCGATCTCGACGTCCTCCAGCGCCACCCGCGGCACCCCGCTGTGCACCACCGACAGGAAGCGGAGCAGCTCCTCCACCACGTCCCGGACCCGGGCGAGGTCGGCCCGCAGGACGGCCAGCTGTTCCGGGTGGCGGAGCAGGGTGAGCACGCTGAGCGCGATCATGTTGGCGGTGGTCTCGTGCCCGGCGACGAGCAGCAGCAGACCGGTGCTCTTGACGTCCTCGTGGTCCAGCTCACCGGTCAGTTCGCGTTCGACCACCAGCCGGCTCAGGACGTCGTCGCCGGGGTCGGTGCGGCGCCGCTCGGCGAGCTTGCCGATGTACTCGCGCAGGTCGACCACCGACTGCGCGCTCTCCTGGAGGGTGCTGGAGCGGCTGAGCATCCGCTTGCCGCGGGTCTGGAAGTACTCGTGGTCCTCGTACGGCACCCCGAGCAGCTCGGCGATCACCGCGGAGGGGATCGGCAGGGCGAACTCCTGGACCAGGTCGGCGGGTTGCGGCTGGGCGAGCAGCTGGTCGAGGAACCGCTCGACGATCGCGGAGATCCGCGGCCGGAGCGCGTCGATGCTCTTGACCATGAAGTCCCGGGTGAGCATCCGCCGGATCCGGTCGTGGTCGGGCGGGTCCATCCGGAAGAACGGGGTGCGTCCGCCGACGCTGGCCCGGACGGCGGCCGAGACGAAGGGGAAGCCGTCGCGCCGGGCGTCCGCGCTGAACCGCAGGTCGCCGAGGACGGCGCGGACGTCGTCGTACCGGGTGAGCAGCCAGGCCTCACTGCCGTCGTAGAGGGTGATCCGGGAGGCCGGGGCGGACTCGCGCAGCACCCGGTACTCGACCGGCGGGGCCAGCGGGTCGCTCCGGTCGGGCGGGAAGGCGATGGCGGGCCGGGCGGGCTCGGTCAGGGGCGGTCGGGTCATCGGTGACCTCCGGAGGCGGGAGCGGGGACGGGAACGGGGACGGACGCGGAGACGGGGGCGGGCGTGGACACGGGCGCCGGGGCGGTGCGGGACTCCGCGTCCGCCCGGGCGGCGTCCAGGGTGGCCAGGCTGTGCGCGCCGAGCGCGGCCCGCACCCGCCGCTGGGCGTCGGCCGGCGTGGTGCCCGGGCCGAAGGCGGCGGCGAGCCGGTCCGCGCGCAGCGCCACGGTGTGCCGGCCGGTCACCGTGGTGGTGCCGTCCGGCGCGGTGCCGACGATCCACTCGCCGAGGTGCGCGGAGGCGAACGGCGGGACGGTCAGCGGGGTGTAGACGACCCGGTCGGCGAGCACCAGGCGGACGGACGGGACGTCCTGGACCGAGCCGTCGGGGGCCCGGACGCCGGAGACCACGGACTGGACGCCCGGGGCGGTCTCGGTGACGGAGACGGTGGCGATGTGCGACACGGCGCCGGGCCAGTCCCGGACGCGCCGCAGGAAGTCCAGCACGGGCTCGGCGGGGGCCGTGGTGCGGAGGGTGTCCTGGAAGGTGAACACCAGCCCGGGGTCGGCCTCGGCGTGCCGCCGGAACACCTCGGCGACCTCGGCGGCAGCGGTGCCCGCGGCCTCGGCGCCGGTGCCCGCGGCCTCGGCAGAGGGCTCGGCACCGGCGCCCGCCCCGGGAGTACCCGCGCCCGCCCCGGCGGCACCGGCGCCCGCCAGCGGCGCGCCCGCGGAGTCCCGGTCGAGCCGCAGGACGAGCCCGGTCGCAGCCCCCTCCTCGGCCGGGGTGAGCACCCAGTGGCCGGTGACGGTGGCCGGGCTCCCCGGGGCGGGCGAGTGCCGGAAGTCCGTCCGCAGGCCGTCCGGCGCGGCGCGGTGCTCGCCCCACCAGTGGGTGATCTGCTCGCCGTCGCGGGTCCACACCTCGATCCGCTCGTTCTCCCCGTCCGGGGTGCGCAGGGCGTAGACCACGTGGTCGAGCAGGACGGGCCAGCGTTCGACGGCGCCGAGCAGGTCGCTCAACTGCTGGGCCGGGGCCCGGACGGTGACGGCCGGTGCGCCGGGGGCGGGCGTGCTGGGCATCGCGGGGTCCTCTGTTCGCCGGGGCTGGGGCGGGCCGCCGCCGCGGGTGCGGCGGCGGCCGGGTCGCCTCGAACCTCGCAGCCGTCCGTAGAGGGGCGCTGGAACGCGGTTGGAGCGGCCCTCGCGGGACGGGCCCGCCAGCCGCCGGGCGGTCAGCCCCCGGCGGTGCGCCGCGGTGGACGCGGCAGGGTGAGCGTGACCAGGATGCAGAGCGCCAGGATCGCGGCGGCGGAGACGAACGCCCAGGAGAAGCCGGAGGTGAGCGCCGAGGCGAGCTCGGGCGAACCGGCGGCCGGTTCACCGCCGTCCAGCAGGCTCCGGGTGTGCGCCGAGGCGATGCCGGTGAGCACCACCAGGCCGAACGAACCGCCGATCTGGCGGGCCGCGTTGGCCAGTCCCGAGGCGATGCCGGCGTCCGCGCCCGGCACCCCGGAGGTGGCCGTCATGGCGACCGGGGTGAGGGCCAGGCCGATCCCGAGGAACACCAGGCTGCCGGGGGCGACCACCCAGAGCAGCACCGAGCCGGTCGCGTCGAGCTGCGCCTGCCAGAGGAAGCCGGCGGCGGAGGCGACCAGTCCGGCGATGATCAGCCAGGGCGCGGGGATGCCGCGGCCGAGCAGCCGGGCGGCGGACTTGGCGCCGACCACGGTCGCCACCGTGTGCGGGACGAACACCAGGCCGGTCTCGATCGGTGAGAAGTCGCGGACGTTCTGCAGGTAGATCGAGACGAAGTAGAGCAGGGAGAAGAAGCCCGCCCCGAGCAGGAACATCACCAGGTTGGCGCCGGAACGCTGCCAGACGCCCAACAGCCGCAGCGGGAGCAGCGGTTCGGAGGCGAGCCGGGCCTGGATCAGCACGAACAGGCCGAGCAGCACGAGGCCGGCGACGATCGGCAGCAGGGTGCCCGTGGAGCCCCAGCCGTCCTTGTCGGCCTGCACGATGCCGTAGACCAGGGCGGTCAGGCCGGCCGAGACGGTGACCGCGCCGGGCACGTCCAGCTTCCGCCCGGAGTTGCCCCGGTCGGCGGGCAGCCAGAGCCGGGTGCCGACCACCACGGCCAGGCCGATCGGCAGGTTGACCAGCAGCACCCAGCGCCAGGACAGGTAGTCGGTGAGCAGGCCGCCGGCGATCGCGCCGACCGCGCCGCCGACCGCACCGACCATCGACCAGGTGGCGATGGCCCTGGTCCGCCGGGGGCCCTCGGTGAAGGTGGTGGTGATGATGGTCAGCGTGCAGGGGGCGAGGACGGCGGCCCCGAGGCCCTGCACGGCGCGCGCCGCGACCAGCACCCCGGCGGACGGCGCCAGGCCGCCGACCACGCTGGCCGCGGTGAAGGCGACCACGCCGACCAGGAACATCCGGCGCCGGCCGTACAGGTCGGCGGCGCGGCCGCCGAGCAGCATGAACCCGGCCAGGGCGAGGGTGTAGGCGTTCACCACCCACGGCAGGTCGGCGGTGGCGAAGTGCAGCGAGTCGCGCATCGCGGGCAGGGCCACGTTCACGATGGAGACGTCCAGGACGACCATGAACTGGCCGAGGCAGGCGAGTCCGACGATCAGGCTCTCGCGCCGCCGACTCGGTGAGGACGTGCCGGCGGCCTCCCCGGCCGGGGTGTCCTGCTCCGGGGACGCCTTGGTGGTGGTGGTGGCGGCGGTGGCGGTCGGTACGGCGGCGGCCGGAGCCGCGCCGGAGGGCGCCGTGCCGGCCCCGGGACCGGTGGGGTCGGCGGCGTCGTCGGGTCCGGCCGGGCCCGGCTGCCCGGGGGTGACCGCGGCGTCGGTGGACCGCCCGCTCATGACCGGCCCTCCCGGTAGGCGCGGGCGCCGACGCTGCCGGCCAGCGCGCTCAGACTCTCCGTCAGCAGCGCAACGTCGGCGTCGGCCCAGCCTTCCAGGAGCCCGGCCAGGGCCTGCGAGCGGGCCTGCCAGAGCCGCTCCAGGACGGCCTGGCCCCGGTCGGTGACCTGCACCAGCTGGGCGCGGTGGTCGACCGGGTCGGGCAGCCGGACGATCAGGCCGGCGTCCTCCAGCCGCCGGGTCTGCGGGGTGAGCGAGGAGCGGTCGACCTCCAGCCGCTCGGCGACGGTGGAGAGCCGGACCGGCTGCCAGTGCTCGATCTGGGTGAGCAGCGTGTAGTCGCCGGGTGGGAGCGTCAGTTCGGCCTCGGCGGCGATCCGCCGCTTGGTCGCGGGCGAGAGCAGCCAGCAGCCGATGGTGTTGAGGGCCACGGCGGCCTCCGCGATGGCCCGGTCGGACAGCTCCCGGCGCGTGGCGCCGGGGGGCGGGACGGCAGGCGCTTCAGTTGTCATGCCGTCATGCTAGACCGGTTGGTTGGGTAAAACCAACTGAGAAAAGCCTGCGCCGAAGCCGAACTGACGTACGATCAGGCGGGCGCGAGCGCCGAGTTGATCTCGTCCAGCAGCGCCTGCGGGGTCTCCACGCCGTCGAACAGGTCGTCCGGCAGGGTGATCCCGTAGCGGCGGCTGATCACCGACGCGGTCTCCAGCAGCGCCAGCGAGTCGTAGCCGAGATCGGTGAACAGGGTGTCGGCGATGTCCCCGGAGAGGTCGACCTCCTCGTCCTCGCCCGCCGCGTCGCGCAGGATCGTCCGCAGGTCGTCGATGGTCAGTGCGCTCATGTCGCTGTCCTCGCTGTCGGTTTCGGTACGGTCGCTGCCCCAAGCTCGCAGCGGGGCCTGGAACGGCGCTGGAGTCCCCCTGAAGCCGCCCGGCGTCCGCCCGGGCCCGCCCGCGGCCTGCCCGGAGCCGCGCGGGGCTTGCCCGGAGCCGCGCAGGGCCTGCCCGGTCAGGCCGGTCGGGCCGGGAGCAGCGTCTCCGCCGCCAGCCGGGCCCGGACGGCGGCCACCGCGGCGGCCTCCCGCCCGTCGTCCCCCGGCCGGGCCGGCAGCAGTGCCACCGCCGCCGAGTCCCCCGCCGCCACCGCCCGGTGACGCTTCGCCAGCATGGTCAGCCCCTGGGCCGGGCCCGCCTCCACGAGCAGCCAGCGGCCCTCCGCGAGCAGCCCGTCCAGCGCCGGGCCGAACAGCACCGGCGCGGCCGGCTGGCCGGCCCAGAACTCCGGGTCCACCGCCGTCGCGGCGTCCAGCGGGCCGCCGGTGTAGCCGGAGTGCAGCGGCAGCCGGGGCGGGCGCAGCGCCACCGAGCGCAGCACCGGCAGCCCGAGGGCCGCCGCCGGTGCCACCACCGGACTGTGGAAGGCGCTGAGCGTCCGCGCCCGGCGGGTGTTCAGCCCGGCCGCCCGCAGCCGGGCCTCGGCGGCCGCCAACGGTGCCTCCGCACCGGCCACCACCACCTGCCGGGGGCCGTTGACCGCGCCGACCACCACGCCCTCCCCGAGCAGCCCGGCCACCTGCTCGGGCGCGCCGGCCACCGCCAGCATCCCGCCCGGCGGGGCCGAGGCCAGGTGGTGCACCCGGTCGGCCATCACGGCGGCGGCCTCGGCGAGCGTCAGCACCCCGGCCAGCGCGGCCGCGGCCACCTCGCCGACGCTGTGGCCGAGCAGCGCGTCCGGCCGCACCCCCCAGTCCAGCACCGTCCGGCCGAGTGCCCAGTCCACCGCGAACAGCAGCGGCTGGGCGCGGCGCAGGTCGTCCAGCGGGACGTCCGGCGCGTCCGGCGCCAGCCAGTCGCGGCGGACCGCCCGGCCCTCGGCGCCCCAGAGCGCCAGGACCTCGTCCACCCGGGCCGCGAACCGCGGATCGGCCCGGTACAGGCCGAGCGCCATCCCCGGCTGCTGCGCGCCCTGGCCGGGGAACAGCAGCGCCACCCGCCGCCGTCCCGGCGCCGCCTGCGGGCTCCCGGCCCCGGCCTCCTGCCGCTGTGCAGCGGCCTCCCGGTGTTCCACGGTCATCACGGACCTCCTCGGCGACCCGGCCCGCCCCTGCGGCGGACCGTCACCGGGCCACCGTGCCAAGCCCCGCTGGACCGGCTCTGGACGACGCGTCCAGGCAGCCCGCCCACCATGACAGGGCCGCCGGCACCCGCCGGCGGAACCCCGCGACCGAGGAGCAGGCATGCGGTACGACGACCTGTACATCGCCGCCGCGGCGCACCGGCTGCCCGGCCGGGTCGCGGTCGCCGACGCGGTGGCCGACGGGCTCTGCGACGCCACGGTGGCCCGGCGCACCGGCCTGCGGGAGATCTCCGTCGCCGACGGCGAGCCGCCCGCCGAGATGGCCGCCGCCGCGGCCCGCGCCGCCCTGCGGGCCTCCGGACACGGGCCGCACGACATCGACCTGGTGCTGCACGCCGACGTCTACTACCAGGGCCACGACCTCTGGCCGCCCGCCTCGTACGTGCAGCGGGCCGCCGTCGGCAATCGGTGCCCGGCCGTCGAGGTCCGGCAGATGTCCAACGGCGGCATGGCCGCGCTCGAACTCGCGGCCGGCTACCTGCGCGGGACGGGCGGGACGGCGGCGCTGCTCACCACCGGCGACTGGTTCGGCCCGCCCGGCTTCGACCGCTGGCGCAGCGACCCCGGCACGGTCTACGCGGACGGCGGCACCGCGCTGGTGCTGACCCGCAGGCCGGGCTTCGCGGCGCTGCGCAGCCTGGCCACCGTCTCCGACCCGGACCTGGAGGGCCTGCACCGGGGCGACGACCCGTTCGGCCCGGCCCCGTTCAGCCACCGGCCGGCCGTCGACCTCGCCGCGCACAAGGACGACTTCGTCGCCGTGCACGGGATCTCGTACTGCGTGAACCGGGTCTCCGCCGGGCAGGAGGAGGCGCTCAAGCGGGCGCTCGCCGACGCGGACACCGAGCTCGCCGAGATCGACTGGTTCGTCCTGCCGCACCTCGGACTGCGCCGGCTGACCGCCGCGTACCTGCGGCCCTGGGGGGTGGACGCCGCGGTCACCACCTGGTCCTGGGCGCGGACGGTCGGGCACCTGGGCGCGGGCGACCAGTACGCGGGGCTGGCCGAGCTGGCCGCGTCCGGGCGGGTGCGGCCGGGGCAGCGCTGCCTGCTGGCCGGCGTCGGGGCGGGCTTCACCTGGTCGTTCGCGGTGGTCGACGTGCTGGCCGAGGCCCCGGTCCGCGACGCCGCCGCCTGACTCCCGGCCACCCGGTCCGGTCCGGCCGGCCCGGGCCGCGGACCGCCCCGTCCGCTCCGTCCGCCCCGCGCCACCGCCCCGGGCGACACCACAGCGACCACACCACCGAGGGAGAACCGCCATGCCACCCGCCATCGGCCGGCGCGCGCTGCTGGGCGCAGGCGCCGCCCTGGGCTCCGCCGCCGTCCTCGGCCCCGTCGCGGGAACCGCGGCCGCCGCCCCGGAACCCCCGCAGCGGCCGGGCCCGCGCCCCGACGGCCCCACCACCGTCACCACCGTCACCCCCGACGACCCGCGCTACCCGGAGCTCGTCACCGGCGTCAACCAGCGCTGGGTCGGCACCCCCGGCCGGATCCGCCTGCCGCGGAGCACCGCCGAGGTGGTGACCGCCGTCCGCGAGGCCGTCCGGGCCGGGCAGCGGATCTCCGTGCGCGGCGGCGGCCACAGCCTCGCCGACCTGGTCTACCGGCCCGAGGTGGAGACCGTGATCGACCTCTCCGCCCTCGACCGGGTCGGCTACGACCCCGCCCGCCGGGCCTTCGAGGTCGGGGCCGGCGCGACCCTGCTCAACGTCTACGACACGCTCTACAAGAACTGGGGCGTCACCGTCCCCGGCGGCCTCTGCTACTCGGTCGGCGTCGGCGGGCACGTCAGCGGCGGCGGGTTCGGCCTGCTCTCCCGAGCCCACGGCCTGACCGTCGACCACCTGGAGGCGATCGAGGTCGTCGTGGTGGACGCCGACCGCACCGTCCGCGCGGTGATCGCCACCCGCGAGCCCGGCGACCCGGCCCGCGACCTGCACTGGGCTTACAGCGGCGGGGGCGGCGGCAGCTTCGGAGTGATCACCCGCTACTGGTTCCGCACCCCCGGCCGGACCGGGGACGACCCCGGCCGGCTGCTGGTCGCCCCGCCCCGCGAGGTGCTGATCAGCGCCGTCCCGATCCCCTGGAGCACCCTCACCGAGGCGCGCTTCACCGCCCTGCTGCGCAACGCCGGCGCCTGGCTGGAGACCCACAGCGGACCGGACTCCCCGTACACCGCGCTCAGCGGCTCCTTCTCCTTCACCCACCGGTCGAGCGGCCACGTCACCCTGCTCGCCCAGCTCGACGCCGGCGCCCCCGGCGCCCGCGCGCTGCTCGACGCCTACCTGCGCGACCTGCTGGCCGGCACCGGCACCGACCCGGCCGCACTGCCCCCGCCCAAGGGGCTGCCCTGGCTGCGCGCCACCCGCTACCTCGGCACCGCCTCGGCGATCGGCAACCATCCGGCGGTGCGCGGCGACCACCACTCCGCCTACCTGCTCAAGGGTTTCACCGACGAACAGATCGCCGTGATCCACCGCTACCTGACCGACGACGGCATCGACAACCCCAACGCCATGGTGGTGGTCAACCTGGTGGGCGGGCGGATCGGCGCCGTCGCACCCCGGGACACCGCGGTCGCCCAGCGCGGCGCGATCGCCAAGGCACTGTTCCAGAGCCTGTGGACCGACCCGGCCGACGACGCCGCCAACACCGGCTGGGCCACCCGGCTCTACCGCGAGGTGTACGCCCGCACCGGCGGCGTCCCGGTGCCGGACGACCGCACCGACGGCTGCTACATCAACTACCCCGACACCGCCCCCGCCGACGACCCGGCCGCCAACACCTCCGGCGTCCCCTGGGCCGAGCTCTACCACGGCGTCAACCTGCCCCGGCTGCGCCGGGTCAAGGCCCGCTGGGACCCGACCGACTTCTTCCACCACCCCCGCTCGATCCGGCTGCCCGCCCCGTGACCGGGGCCGCGGCCGGTGACCGGGCACCCGCCCGCACGGGCGCACCGACCAGACCGGCCACCGGCCGGACCGACGACGAACACCGAGGACAACGCATGGACGGACGAGTGGTCATCACCGGGATCGGCACCGTGGTGCCGGGCGCGACGGGGGTGAAGAACTTCTGGGACCTGCTGACCTCCGGGCGGACCGCCACCCGCCGGATCAGCTTCTTCGACCCGGCGCCGTTCCGCTCGCAGATGGCCGGCGAGTGCGACTTCGACCCCGCCGAGCACGGGCTCACCGCCCGCGAGATCCGGCGCACCGACCGGGCCGCCCAACTCGCCGTGGTCGCGGCCCGCGAGGCCGTCGCCGACAGCGGCCTCGACCTCTCCGGCACCGACCCGGGCCGGCTCGGCGTCAGCGTCGGCAGCGCCGTCGGCGCGACCATGGCGCTGGAGGACGAGTACGTGGTGCTCAGCGACACCGGCGGCAAGTGGGTGCTGGACAGCGACCACGCCACCCCGCACCTGTACAACTACCTGGTCCCCAGCTCGATCGCGGCCGAGGTCGCCTGGGCGGTCGGCGCGGAGGGGCCGTCCGTGCTGATCTCCACCGGCTGCACCTCCGGGCTCGACGCGGTCGGGCACGCCCGCGACCTGATCCGCGACGGCCTCGCCGACGTGGTGGTCACCGGTGGCACCGACGCCCCGATCTCGCCGCTCGCGGTGGCCTGCTTCGACGCCATCAAGGCGACCAGTCCGCGCAACGACGACCCCGGCCACGCCTCCCGGCCGTTCGACCGCACCCGCAACGGCTTCGTGGTCGCCGAGGGCACCGCCGTCCTCGTCCTGGAGAGCCTGGAGCACGCCCGGCGGCGCGGCGCCCGCGTCTACGCGGAGATCACCGGCCACGCCTCGCGCTGCAACGCGTACCACATGACCGGACTGCGCCCCGACGGCGCCGAGATGGTGCAGGCCATCACCGCCGCCCTGGACGAGGGCCGCACCGACCCGACCGAGGTCGACTACGTCAACGCGCACGGCTCGGGCACCAAGCAGAACGACCGGCACGAGACGGCGGCGTTCAAGACCAGCCTCGGCGAGCACGCCTACCGCACCCCGGTCAGCTCCATCAAGTCCATGATCGGGCACTCGCTGGGGGCGATCGGCGCCATCGAGATCGCCGCCTGCGCACTGGCGATCGAGCACTCGGTCGTCCCGCCGACCGCCAACCTCCACCAGCCGGACCCGGAACTCGACCTGGACTACGTACCGTTGACCGCACGCGAGCACCGGGTGGACGTCGCACTGACGGTCGGCAGCGGCTTCGGCGGCTTCCAGAGCGCGATGGTCCTGCGCCGCCCGCAGGCCGCCGGGAGCGCCCGGTGAGCGCGACGGCGGTGGTGACCGGCCTGTCCGTGGTCGCCCCCAACGGCCTGGGCGCCGAGGAGTACTGGGCGGCGACCCTGGCCGGGCGCAGCGGCATCGGCGAGATCGAGCGGTACGACGCCTCCCGCTACCCGTCCCGGTTCGCCGGCCAGGTCCGCGGCTTCGACCCGGTGGAGCACCTGCCCGGGCGGCTCATCCCGCAGACCGACCAGGTCACCAGGTTCGCGCTGGCCGCCGCCGACTGGGCGGTCGAGGACGCGGGCGTGGACCTCGCCGCCTTCGACCCGCTGGACGTCGGGGTGGCCACCGCCAACGCCTCCGGCGGCTTCGAGTTCACCCAGCACGAGGTGCAGAAGCTGTGGACGCTCGGCCCGCAGCACGTCAGCGCCTACCAGTGCTTCGCCTGGTTCTACGCCGTCAACACCGGCCAGATCTCCATCCGGAACAACCTGCGCGGGGCGAGCAGCGCCCTGGTCGCCGAGCAGGCGGCCGGCCTGGACGCGCTCGGCCACGCCCGCCGGCTGCTCCGCAAGGGCGTCCGGCTGGTGGTGGCCGGGGGAGTCGAGGCGCCGCTCAACCCGTACGCGCTGGTCTCGCAGATCTCGCACGGCCTGCTGAGCCGGGCCCGCAGCGCGGAGACGGCCTACCGGCCCTTCGACCCGGAGGCCGACGGCTACGTGCCCGGCGAGGGCGGCGCGCTGCTCGTCGTCGAGTCGGCGGACTCCGCCGAGGGGCGCGGCGCGCGGCAGCGCTACGGCGAGATCGTCGGCTACGCCTCCGGCTTCGACCCGCGCCCCGGCTCGGGCCGCCCGCCGGCGCTCCGCCGGGTGGTCGAACTGGCCCTGGCGGACGCCGGGGTGAGGCCGGACGAGGTGGACGTGGTGTTCGCCGACGCGGCCGGCGTCCCGGAGGCCGACCGGGCCGAGGCCGAGGTGCTGGCCGAGGTCTTCGGTCCGCGCGGCGTCCCGGTCACGGCGCCCAAGACGATGACCGGCCGGCTGCTGGCCGGCGGCCCGCCGGTCGACGTGGTCGCCGCCCTGCTCGCCCTGCGCGACCAGGTGGTGCCGCCGACGGTCGGCACCACGGCGCCCGACGACCTGCCGATCGACCTGGTCACCGGCGCCCCGCGGGAGGCCGTGCTGCGCACCGCGCTGATCCTCGCGCGCGGCTTCGGCGGCTTCAACTCCGCTCTCGTCGTGCGGCGTTGAGCGGCGGCGCGGCGCCGCCTCCGCACCGCGCCGTCCTGCCGTCCGCCGCTCCACCGTCCCCAACCCCTGCCCTTGCCCCTGTCCCTGTCCCGACGTCCCCGCTCCACTGCCCCCGCTCCACCGTCCCGCCGTCCGATCCCCCCGCCCGCAGAACCACTCGACAGGAGTCCCGATGCGCTTCGGCATCACCTTCTTCCCGACCGTCGGTCCGCAGCAGCGGGCCGCCGCCGACTACTACGACGAGGCGATCCGGATCGCCGTGCTCGCCGACGGGCTCGGCTACCACCACGTCAAGACCGTCGAGCACTACTTCTTCGCGTACGGCGGCTACAGCCCGGACCCGGTCCCGCTGCTGACCGCCATCGCGCGAGCCACCTCCCGCATCCGGGTGGCCACCGGCGCGGTGATCCCCGCGTTCAGCCACCCGGTCCAGCTGGCCGGGCGGCTCGCCGTCCTGGACAACCTCAGCCGGGGCCGGCTCGACGTCGGCTTCGGACGGGCCTTCCTGCCCGACGAGTTCGCCGCCTTCGAGGTGCCGCTGGACGAGAGCCGGGCCCGGTTCGAGGAGGGCTCGCGCGCCGTCGAGCGGCTCTGGGCGGAGGAGGACGTGGTCTGGGAGGGGCGGTTCCACCGCTTCGGCCCGGTCACCCTGCTGCCCCGGCCCTACCAGCGACCGCACCCGCCGATCTTCGTCGCCTCCGCGACCAGCCCCGCCTCCGCCCGCGCCGCCGGGCTGGCCGGGCGCGGCCTCCAGGGCGTCCCGGCGATCGCCGGCCGGCAGGGCTTCCAGGAGATCCTGGCCGCCTACCGGGAGGGCTGGGTCGAGGGCGGCCGGGAGGCCGGCCGGGAGCAGGTGCAGGTCAGCTTCGGCCTCTTCCTGGACGAGGACGGCGAGGAGGCCCGCCGGCTCGGCCGCTACGACGAGGAGCAGTACAGCGAGCGGATCGCCGAGGCCACCCGGGCCTGGGGCACGGCGCGCAGTGCCGACTACCCCGGCTACGAGAAGCTGGAGGAGGCCGGCAAGCTGCTCCACTTCGACCGCCGGCTGAAGGAGAACCTGATCCTGGCCGGGGACCCGGACGAGGTGACCGCCCAACTGCGCGAGGTCGTCGAGTGGTTCGGCGACGACATCACCGTCAGCCTCACCGTGCACTCGGGCAACCTGCCGGCGGAGGTGGCGGAGCGGGCCCTGCGGCTGTTCGCGGAGCGGGTCGCGCCCGCGTTCGCGCGATGAGCCCCGGGGGAGACCGGCGCGGCCCCGGCGGCCCCGGCGGCCCGGGCGGTGGCGGGGAGGCCTGGCCGGTGTTCGGCGCGGACCGGTCGGTGTTCGGCACCGACCGGCCGTCCGCCGGGGAGCCGGGCGCGGGGGACGACCAGGGGCACGAGCAGGTGGTGTACTGCCAGGACCGGGCCAGCGGACTGCGGGCGATCATCGCGGTGCACTCCACCGCGCTCGGCCCGGCCCTCGGCGGCACCCGGTTCCGCGTCTACCCGGACGAGCGGAGCGCGCTGCACGACGTGCTGCGGCTGTCCCGCGGCATGTCGTACAAGAACGCGCTGGCCGGCCTGGACCTCGGGGGCGGCAAGGCGGTGATCGTCGGCGACCCGGCGGCACTCCGCTCGGAGGCGCTGCTGCGCGCCTACGGCCGGTTCGTCGAGTCGCTGGCGGGCCGCTACATCACCGCCTGCGACGTCGGCACCACCAGCGCCGACATGGACGTGGTGGCCCGGGAGAGCCGCTACGTGACCGGCCGGACGGCCGAGCACGGCGGCTCAGGGGACTCCGGGGTGCTGACCGCGCTCGGCGTGCTCCAGGGCATCCTGGCCGCCGCCGAGGAGGCCTGGGGCGGTGACGACCTGACCGGCCGGCGGATCGGCGTCGAGGGCGCCGGAAAGGTCGGCCGCCGGCTGGTCGCCCACCTGGTCGAGCACGGCGCGACCGTGGTGGTGCACGACACCGACCCGGCGGCGGCCGAACGGGCCCGCCACCGGCTGCCCGAACGGTCCGTGGAGGTGGTGGCGGACCGCGCCGCCTTCCTCGCCGCCGGCCTCGACGTCTACGCGCCCTGCGCGCTCGGCGGCACCCTCACCGAGGAACTGGCGCACACCCTGGAGGCCGGGATCGTCTGCGGCGGGGCCAACAACCAGCTCGCCTCGCCGAAGGTGGACCGGATCCTCGCCGACCGCCGCGTCCTGTACGCGCCGGACTACCTGGTCAACGCCGGCGGGGTGATCCAGGTCGCGGACGAGTACGGCGGCTACGACGAGGCGCGGGCCCGGGCCCGGGCGCTCGGCATCCGGGACACCGCCCGCGCGGTGTTCCGGGAGGCCAGGGAGCAGGGCGTCACCCCGGCCGCGGCGGCCGACCGGCTGGCCGAGCGGCGGATCGCCGAGGTCGGCGCGGTACGGCGGATCCGGCTCTGAACCCGCCCGGACGCCGGGGCCCGTCCAGGCCCCGGCGCCCGGGCGTGCCGGTGCCCCGGCCACGGACAGGCGGTGCCCCGGACACGGACACGGCGGTGCCCCGGCCCTCCTCGGGCCGGGGCACCGCCGCGGTCGCGTCCGCCGCTCCTCGGCGGCGCCGGTCAGTAGTTGCCCAGCCCGCCGCAGACGTTGATCGCCTGCGCGGTGATCGACGCCGCGGCGTCGGTGGTCAGGTACCCGACCAGCCCGGCCACCTCCTCGGCCGTCGTGTAGCGGCCCAGCGGGATGCGCTCCTCGAACCGGCCCAGCACGTCCTGCTCGTCGGTGCCCCAGAGGTCGGCGTAGCCGGCCCGCACCCGGACGGCCATCGGCGTCTCCACGAAGCCGGGGCAGACCGCGTTGACCGTCACCCCGGTGCGGGCCAGCTCCAGGCCGAGCGCCTTGGTGAAGCCCACCACGCCGTGCTTCGACGCCGAGTACGGGGCGGCCAGCACGACGCCCTGCTTCCCGGCGGTGGAGGCGATGTTGATCACCCGCCCCCAGGGGCGCTCGGCCAGTCCGCCGGCGGCCAGCACCTCCCGGGTGACGCGGAAGACGCTGTGCAGGTTGGTGTCGATGATGTCGAACCAGGTCTCGTCGCTCAGTCCGGCGGTCGGGCCGCCGCCGCTGCGGCCGGCGTTGTTGACCAGGATGTCGACCGGCCCGAACCGCTCGGTCGCGGCGGCGACCAGCCGGCGGACGTCCTCGGCCTCGCGGACGTCGGCGGCGAGACCGTCCGCCTGGTGGCCCTCGGCGCGCAGTTTCTCCACCGTCTGCTCCACCGCCTCGGCCGTCCGCGCGGTCAGGAAGACCCGGTGCCCCAGGCCGGCCAGCGTGGTCGCCGTGGCCAGTCCGATGCCGCTGGTGGCCCCGGTGACCAGGGCGTTGCGTGACTGATGAACCGTCATCCCCGATGTCCCTTCCGCTCGTTGTCCCGGCGGCCGGGTGCCCCCGGATCGGGGGAGCCGCCGCGTCGAGCAGGCTCGCAGTCGCGACTGGAGGGGCGCTCCAGAACGGCTCCGGCGCGCGGCCCGACACCCGTCCGGCGTCTGTCTGGCGCGCGCGGCCCGACACACGTCCTGCGCGCGGTCCGGTGCCCGCTCGCGAACCCCGCCCGCGGCCCGCGGCCCGGCGCCGGAGGCACTGCGGCCGGTCGCAGTGTGACGGCCGTGTGACAGCTGTACGAACGCCGGCCGGTCGCCGCTCCGGCGGCTGCTAGGGTCGCGCCGGAGCCGGCCGGCCGCACGCCCAAGGGCAGGAGAAACATGGACAGTTACCCGGACCACCAGCACCGCGGCGGCCCGCCCGCCCCCGGCCCGCGCCGCCCGTCCGGCCCGGCCGGCGCGTCGCCCGCCGCCCCCGGGGCGGAGTCGGGCGAGCTGCTCTCCGTCCGCGGCCTGCGGGTGGTCTACCGGGGCGGCCGGCGCGGGCCGGTCACGGCCGTGGACGGCGTCGACCTCGACGTGCGGCGCGGCGAGACCGTCGCCGTGGTGGGGGAGTCGGGCTCCGGCAAGAGCACCACCGCGCTCGCGGTGACCCGCCTGCTGCCCCCCGCCGCCCGCGTCGAGGGCGGCGCGATCCGCTTCGCCGGACGCGACCTGGCGGCGCTCCGGGAGTCCGAACTGCGCACCCTGCGCGGCCGGGCGATCGGCTTCGTCCCGCAGGACCCGGCGGTCGCGCTCAACCCGCTGCGACGGGTGGGCGACCAGGTCGCCGAGGTGCTGCGGATCCACGGCCTGGCCAAGGGGCAGGAGGCCTGGGACCGGGCGGTCGAGGCCCTCACCCTGGCCGGCCTCCCGGACGCCGGGCTGCGGGCACGGCAGTACCCGCACCAGCTGTCCGGCGGCATGCGGCAGCGGGTGCTGATCGCGATGGCCTTCGTGGCCGGCCCCGAACTGATCGTCGCCGACGAGCCGACCAGCGCGCTCGACGTCACCGTGCAGCGCCAGGTCCTCGACCACCTGGAGGAGTTGACCGGCACGCTGGGCATCTCGCTGCTGCTGATCACGCACGACCTCGGGGTGGCCGCGGACCGGGCCCACCGGGTGGTCGTGATGACCGGCGGCCGGGTCGTCGAGTCCGGCCCCGCCCGGCAGGTCCTGGAGCAGCCCGAGCACCCCTACACCCGGCAGCTGACGGCGGCCGTCCCCGGCCGTGCGAAGGTCCTCCGGCGCCCCGCTGCGGCCCGGGCCGCCCGGTCGCCCGAGGGTGCGCCGCCGCTCCTCGAAGTCACGGGCCTGGTCAAGGACTTCGAGCTGCCCAGGGGTGCCGGCCCGGCCCGCACCCTGCGCGCGGTGGACGGCGTGGAGTTCACTCTGGACCGCGGCGAGGCGCTCGCCCTGGTCGGCGAGTCCGGCTCGGGGAAGTCCACCACGGCCCGGCTGGTGCTGCGCCTGGAGAAGCCCACCGCGGGCCGGGTCCGCTTCGACGGCGCCGACCTCGCGGAGCTGCCCGGGGCCGAACTGCGCCGTCTGCGCCGCCGGTTGCAGACCGTCCAGCAGAACCCCTTCGCCTCGCTGGACCCGCGGTTCACCGTCCGCCGGATCGTCGAGGAGCCGCTGCGGGCCTTCCGGGTCGGCGGCCGGGCCGAACGGCTCGCCCGGGCCGCCGAGTTGCTCGACCTCGTGGCGCTGCCCCGGGACTTCCTGGAGCGCCGCCCGGCCGAGCTGTCCGGCGGCCAGCGGCAGCGGGTCGCCATCGCCCGGGCCCTCGCCCTCCAGCCCGAACTGCTGGTCTGCGACGAGCCGGTGTCGGCCCTCGACGTCTCGGTGCAGGCGCAGATCCTCGACCTGCTGGACGGCCTGCGGGCCGAGCTGGGGATCGCCTACCTGTTCATCACCCACGACCTGGCCGTCGCCCGGCAGTTGTGCGACCGGGTCGCGGTGATGCGGTCCGGGCGCCTGCTGGAGACCGGCCCGACCGAGCGGGTCTTCGAGGAGCCCGCGCACCCGTACACCCGCGAGCTGCTCGCCGCCGTGCCGGGCGGTCGCGGGCACTGAGCCGGGCGCCGACGCCGATCCGGGCGCGGCCCCGGCCCCGGGCCCACCCCGGAGCCGGGGCCGGGGCCGGGGCCGGGGCAGGGGTGGGCCCGCTCAGCGCAGCAGCAGGTCGTCCCGGCGGACCACCCGCTCGGCGGTCAGCCACCGCCCGCCCCGCCGCACCAGCACGTCCTCGACGACGCAGCTCGGGTCCCAGGCCACCGCGCCGTCCTTCCCGGTGACGCTGACGATCGCGTAGTACCGGGCCCGCACCGCGCCGCCGTCCGCCGCGCCCTCCTCGCCGTCCGCCGCGCCCTCCTCGCCGTCCGCCACGCCCCCTTCGGCGTCCGGTGCGGCGCCGTCCTCCGCCGGTTCGACCAGCAACTGCGAGAACCAGTGCCGGTGGACGGCGCCGGCCCGCCGCTCGGCGACCCGGCGGACGGCCGCCGCGATCGCCGCCGGTCCGACCAGCACCTCGCCGCTGGACACGTGGGTGAACGAGGCGTCCGCGGTGAACGTCGCCGCGAACCCGTCCGCGTCGAAGCCGTCCAACTGCCAGGCCTGGCGGGCGTAGAGCTCCAGGATCTCGGTGTACCGCAGGGCCGTGTCCGTCCGGCCCCCGGATCCGGTCCGGACCTCGGTCTGCGGGTGCGTGGTGGGTGCCACGGTGGTTCCTCCGTCCCGTGCCGCGTACCGCCGGGCGCGGTCCGCCGTCGCCACCGACCGTCGCAGAGCGTTCTGGAGGCCCGGTCCAACCGTCCTGGACCGGACCTCCAGGGCGGCTGCACCACGCCCTGCGAGGCTGACCGGGCCCCACCGGGGCTGCCCCGCCCGCCCCTCCGCCGCCGCACCGGGAGCGACCATGACCGCCGCGCCGTCCACCCGCCCGACCGGTACCGACCGCCGCGAGCCGCCGACCCCGGCCCCGGTCCTGGCGGAGCTGGCCCCGGGTGTCTACGCGCACGTCCAGCCGGACGGCGGCTGGTGCCTCAACAACGCGGGCATCGTGGTCTCCGAGGGCGAGACCCTGGTGGTCGACACCGCCGCCACCGAGCGCCGGACCAGGCTGCTGCGCGCCTCGATCGCCGAGGTCGCGCCCGGCGAGCCCGGCCTCCTGGTCAACACCCACCACCACAGCGACCACACCTTCGGCAACGTGCTGTTCGACCCGCGCACGGTGGTCGTCGCGCACCGGGAGACCCGGGTGCAGGCGGAGCTCGCCGGCCTCGGCCTCCAGGGCCTCTTCCCGCAGGTCGAGTGGGGTGCGGTGGGCGTCCGGCTGCCCGCCCTCACCTACCGGGACGCACTCACCCTGCACGTCGGCGGGCTCCGGGTGGAGCTGTTCCACCCGGGGCCGGCGCACACCACCAACGACACGGTGGTCTGGCTCCCCGAGCGCCGGGTGCTGTTCGCCGGGGACCTGGTGATGTCGGGGGTCACGCCGTACGTGCTGATGGGCTCGGTGTCCGGCTCGCTGGCCGCGCTGGAGCGGCTGGCGGCGCTCCGGCCCGAGGTGGTGGTGCCGGGCCACGGGCCGGTCGGCGGGCCGGAGTTGATCGAGCGGAACATCGCCTACCTGCGCTGGGTGCAGGGCCTGGCGGCGGAGGCGGCCGATGCGGGGCTGACCGCACTGGCGGCGGCCCGGGACGCCGCGTCCGGCCCGTTCGCCGACCTGCTGGACGCCGAACGGCTGGTCTCCAACCTGCACCGGGCCGCCGCCGAGCGCGAGGGCGCGGCCCCGGGCGCCCCGATCGACGTGCTGGCGTCGTTCCGGGAGATGGTCGAGCACCTCGGCGGCCTGCCCGCCTGCCACGCCTGACCCGGCCGGCCTCCGGGCGCCCTAGGACGTGGGGTGGGCCCCGACGGCGTCGCGGATCTGGGTGCCGAGGCCGCCGTTGACGCGGGCGCAGTTGGCGCAGCAGAAGAACATGCCGGCCACCTCGACGCCGTGGCCGACGATCCGGACCTGGCACTGCTCGCAGCGCGGGGCCAGCTTCTCCATCGCGCACTCGAAGCTGTCGAAGGTGTAGACGTCGCCGGTGACGGTCTTGATCTCGAAGGCGAGCCAGTAGTCGTTGCCGCAGGTGACGCAGGTGGCCATGGTGGCGCACTCCCTTCCGGAGCGGGGCTGACCGGCCGGGCGGGTGCCCGGCCCTCCCAGTCTCGGAGCCCCCTCGGGGCGCGGCCACCCGGCGCACCCGGTCAGGCGGTCGCGGCGGTCGGGTGGTCGCGTCGCGCGAGGCGCGCCCGGCCCGGTCAGGCGGGCCGGGCGGCGAGCTCCTCCAGGGCGCGGACGGCGCGGTCGGCGTCGTCGGCGGCGACGAAGAGGTGGTCGTGGTGGAAGCCGGCCACCACGTTGCAGCTGATCCCGTCCTCGGCCAGCCGGCCGGCCACCGCGGCGGTGAGGCCGACGGCCTCCAGCGCCGAGTGGATCTGCAGGGTGATCCACGCGGCCACGTACTCGTAGCGCAGGCCCAGCGCGTCGGCCTCCTCCTGGGCCACCACCACCGTCACCCCTTCGGGTTCGGCGACCGTGACCACCGGCCGCATGCCGGCGGGCACCTTGGCGGGCAGCGTGCAGTACACGTACCGCCCCGGGTTGAGCTGCGGGCGCATCCCGCGCAGCAGTGTCGCGAGGTCTCGTTCTCCGGCCATGCCCGTCACCGTAGTGGCTCCGCCGCAGGCCGCGGCCGTACCGCCGGGGCATGTCGCCCCGGTGCGTCGTCCCGGCATGCCGTCGGCCGTCGGCGACCGTATCGGAAGCGTTGACGGCCGACAGTCAGCGATATATCGTCGAGTTATCGAGACAGTAACTCGACTGTCCCGAACGATCGTCTGTACGGTCGCGTTCCAGCGGCCGGAAACGGGAGGTGGGTGCCATGCGTCCAGGACGATTCCGTGAAGAGGGCCCCTGGGGCGGACGCCGCCGGGGTCCGGACTTCGCCGGCCTGCCCGGCGAGTGTTTCGAGGGCCGCGAGGCGTTCGGCCCGTTCGGGCCGCCGCCGTTCGTCGGCGGACCGGGCCGGCCGCCCGGGCCCCCGTGGGCCCGCGGCTTCGGCGGGCCCGGCGGCTTCGGGCCGCGCGGCCGGCGCGGCCGGGCGCGGCGCGGGGACGTGCGTGCCTCGCTGCTGGCGTTGCTCAAGGAGCGGCCGATGCACGGCTACGAGATGATCGCCGAGATCGCCGAGCGGTCGGGCGGGGCCTGGCGGCCCAGCCCGGGTTCGGTCTACCCGACCCTCCAGCTGCTGGAGGAGGAGGGCCTGATCACGGCGGAGGAGGTCGGCGGCAAGCGGCTGGTCTCGCTCACCGAGGCGGGCCGCGCCGAGGCCGACGCCGGGCCGGACGAGCCGTGGGCCGAGGCCGGCCAGGACGTCGACTGGGCCGCGGTCCAGGAGGTCGGCCAGGCGCTCGGCGCGGTGGAGCAGGCCGTCCGGCAGGTCATGGCGACCGGCACGGAGGCGCAGCGGGCCAAGGGTCTGGCGGTGCTGACCGAGGCCCGGAAGAAGCTGTACCTGATCCTGGCCGAGGAGGACTGACCGCGACCGGCGTCCGCGGGAGACGACCGCGGACGACCGGCCCCGGCCGGGGGACGGTGGACGGTGCGGCCGCTCGCGGCCCGGAACGCCGGAACGCCGGAACGCCGGAAGGGCGGGACGGGTGGCGGGGCGGCGAGGGCACGAGGCGGCAGGAGGGCTCAGGCCCGAATGGCGAACAGTGCCACGCTGGCGAGCAGCAGCACCGTCCAGCCCAACCAGAGCCAGCCGTTGGAACCGAGCACCGCGCTGTAGGCGCTGATCAGCACCAGCAGTCCGGCGGTGACGCCGGCCACCTGCCGGTTGTGGAGCGCCACCGACTGGGCGCGGGTCCTGGGGTGCCGTGCGGTCCTCGCCATCGCCGTCCTCCCGCCAGGGGGGCGGCCGTCACCCGGAAGCGCGGGCGGTGGCCGCCTCGTCGTACTCGTAGCGCCAGTACCAGCGGGTGCCCCGCTGCTGCTTGGCCCGGACGTACACCAGTGTGCGCGCCGGACCGTCCCCGTGCGAGGGGACCGGCACGGTGTACTTCTTGGGCACGCCGTACATCGGCCCCAGCGGGATGGGGAGGATCCGGCCGTCCAGGGGGCCGCCGACGAATTCGGTGTCCGCACTCTTCACCCCACCAGGGTCTCATCCCGCCGCAGGTGGCGGACGGCGCACGGGGGTCGGGCGGAGGTGCTGTGACGGCCGGGTGCCGGGAGTGTGACCGGAGAGGCACCGCCCCCGGTCAACCGGAGGCCCCGCGCACCCTTATCCTTCCTGTTACGCCCTCGGGGTCCACCCGGGTCAGCGGGCCCGTACGGGCCGGGCGAGGCGCACTTGACCGTGCCCGCCGGGCCGCCGAGCCGCAGCCGTAGTGCTGCCCTGACTCCGTACCGTGACCCCGGCGTCGGCCGTCCGGCAACCCCGGCTCCGGCCGGCAGGGCGCGGGACTGCAGGGCCGAGCACCACCCGGGAAGCAGCGGGGGGCGCCGTGCGTTGCGTCGGAGTGGTACGTCGAACGCTGTGTCACACCAGGCACGGCGACGCGCGGAAGGGGCCCGATGGAATCCGGCAGCAGGTGGACGACCTGGTGGCAGAAGCGTGACCGTGAGCGGGCCCGGGCGGCGGACACGGACAGTCCCGCCGCCAGACTGGACCAGCTGCTCGGCGCCGTCCGCGCCGGCTTCCCGCTCGCCCCCGCCGCGCATCCGGCCGGCTACCGATGTTCCTGTGACCGGGTCGCCTGTCCGGCGCCGGCCCAGCACCCCGTCTCGTTCGCCTGGCAGACGCAGGCCACCACCGACCCGGAGCAGCTCGCCCGCTGGCTCTCCCGGGACCCGCAGGCCAACTTCATCACCGCCACCGGCCGCGCGCACGACGTCCTGGACGTGCCCGCCGAGGCCGGACGGCTCGCCCTGGAGCGGCTCACCGCGCTCGGCGTCGAGGGTCCGGTGGCCGCCGTCGGCGAGGACCGCTACCTCTTCTTCACCGCCACCCGGGGCACCCCGGTGGACGAGGACGAGTGGTGGCCGAGCGCCCTGGACTCCACGCCGGACACCATGTCCGAGCACCCCGGCCTGCGCTGGCACTGCCGCGGCTCGTACACCCTGCTGCCGCCGGCCGCGCTGCCGGACGGCTCCGAGGTGCGGTGGCTGAGCGGTCCCGAGCAGCCGCTGCCGGACCCGCTGCGCGTCCTGGACGTGCTGACCGACGCCTGCACCGAGGTGGGCGCGGTCGCCGAGGAGCAGTGGCTGATCGGTTAGCCGCGCCGGGCCGCCCGCCTGCCCGGCCGCGCCCCGTCGGCGCGGCCCGGGCCGGAACGGGTCCGCGCTACGGCAGGGTGAGGACCTCCGCGCCGTCCGCCGTGACGACCAGGGTGTGCTCGAACTGGGCGGTCCGCTTGCGGTCCTTGGTGACGACGGTCCAGCCGTCCGGCCAGATCTCGTAGTCGTAGGTGCCCAGGGTGAGCATCGGCTCGATGGTGAAGGTCATCCCCGGCTTGATCAGCTCGGTGGCCCGCTCGCTGTCGTAGTGCGGGACGATCAGGCCGGAGTGGAACGACGTGTTGATCCCGTGGCCGGTGAAGTCCCGCACCACGCCGTAGTCGAAGCGCTTGGCGTAGGACTCGATGACCCGGCCGATCACGTTGATCCGGCGGCCGGGCTTGACCGCCTTGATCGCGCGGTCGAGCGACTCCCTGGTCCGCTCGACCAGCAGCCGCGACTCCTCGTCCACGTCGCCGCAGAGGTAGGTGGCGTTGAGGTCGCCGTGCACACCGTGGATGTACGCGGTGGCGTCGATGTTGACGATGTCCCCGTCCTGGAGGACCGTCGAGTCCGGGATGCCGTGGCAGATCACCTCGTTGATCGAGGTGCAGATCGACTTGGGGAAGCCCCGGTAGCCGAGGTCGGACGGGTAGGCCCCGTGGTCGCACATGTACGTGTGGGCGACGGCGTCCAGCGCGTCGGTGGTGACGCCGGGCGCGATCAGCTTGGCGGCCTCGGCCATCGCCTGCGCGGCGATCCGGCCGGCGATCCGCATCTTCTCGATCGTCTCGGCGGTCTGCACCTCGGGCCCGGTGTACGGCGTCGGGGCGGGCTTCCCGACGTACTCGGGGCGCGCGATGTTCGCCGGGACCTTGCGGGTGGGGGACTGGATGCCGGGTACGAGAGCCATGGCCGCGAGTCTATGGCAGCGCCTGTCGCCGGGTGTGCGGATGGAGTCCGGCCGGGGAATGATCGGGACGACGCAGCCGTCGAACGGGAAGTGACCGCCATGCCCTTGGGATTCCACCGCAACCGGCCGACCGGCAAGCCCGGTGAGTGGTTCTACTGCATCAAGCACGGCAAGGTCGAGGAGGGGCCGGAGTGCCCGGCCAAGGACCGCCTCGGCCCGTACGCCACCCGCGAGGAGGCGGCGCACGCGCTGGAGACCGCCGAGCTGCGCAACCGGGAGTGGAAGGACGACCCGCGCTGGTCCGACCGGCCGGAGGGCGAGGGCAAGGAGTAGCCGCCGGCCCCCGCCCGCTACCGCCCGGCGTCCTCGCGCTCCCGCCCGGCCTCCTCGCGGAGGACCTCGGCCCGCGCGGCCTCCTCGCGCAGGGCCGCGGCCTTCTCGTGCTCGGCGCGGACGGCGGCCGCGTTCGGGTCGGTGCGGTCGTCGTAACCGAGCAGGCTGGGCAGGGCCGTGGCGAGGGCGACCACGCCCACCACGCAGGCGACGCCGCCGGCCCAGACCGAGGCACGGACGCCGACCAGGCCGGCCATGCCGCCGGCCCGGACCTGGCCGAGCTGCGGACCGACCGAGTAGCTGAGCAGCTCCACCCCGGCCATCCGGCCGCGCACCTCGTCCGGGATGGACTGGTTCCACATGGTGGAGCGCGCGATGCCGCTGATCTGGTCGGCGCCGCCGGCCAGGGCGAGGCAGAGCAGCACCAGCCAGATCGAGCCGGAGAACCCGGCCAGCGTGATCGCCGTGCCCCAGCCGAGGGCGGCCAGCACCAGCATCCGGCCGTGCCGGTGGATCCGGGACGTCCAGCCGCTGGTGACCGAGACGACGAGGGCGCCGACCGCCGTGGCGCCGTACATCAGGCCGAGCGCCCAGTCCGCGGACAGCTCGGAGGCGAGGAACGGGAAGATCGCCACCGGGAACGCGAACAGCATGGCGACCAGGTCGACGGCGTAGGTGCCCAGCAGGTCCTTGCGGCTCCAGGCGTACTTCACGCCGGTGAGCACCGCCCGGACGGACGGCTTCTCGGCGCCGGTGGGCGGCGGCACGGCCCGGATCCGGGCGAGCAGCAGCAGCGAGGCGCCGAAGGTGAGCACGTCCAGCGCGTACGCGGTCTGCACGCCGGCGAACGCCACGATGACCCCGGCCAGCGCCGGTCCGGCCACCGAACCGACGTTTCGGTAGAGGGAGTTGAGCGCGAAGGCGGCGGTCAGCTGGTCGTGCGGGACGATCCTCGGGGTGAGCGAGTCGAGGGCCGGGCGCTGCAGGCCGTCGGCGGCGGCGACCAGCGCGGCCACCAGGTAGATCGGCCACAGCACCGGCGTCGGCAGCAGTGCGTTGAGCAGCAGCAGGGCGCTGAGCAGGCCGAGTCCGGCCTCGGCGAAGAGCACCAGCCGGCGGCGGTCCAGGGCGTCGGCCAGGGCACCGCCCCAGAGCCCGAAGACGATCAGCGGGACCAGCTCGAAGGCGCCGATCAGGCCGACCGCGACGTAGGAGCCGGTCAGCTCCTTGATCTGCACCGGCAGGGCGACGTACGTCAGGAAGCTGCCCAGGCTGGTCACGCAGCCGGAGAACCAGAGCAGGCGGAACTCCCGGGACGAACGCCAGGGAGTGAGGTCGGGGGCGACCGAGCGCAGCAGGGAGCGCACCCGACCGGTCGGGGGATGGTCGGAGTCGTTCACGAGCGACCATCCTCGGCGGGTGCCGCGCCCGGCCGCAACAGGTTTTCGGCCCGGCCGGGGCCGCACCCCGGGGCCGCACCCCGGGGGGCCGCACCCCGGGGCTTCCGCGCGGGCGTGACGGCGGCGATCCGGATCGCCCGCCGCGGCCGCGACGCTCACCAGCGGCTGATCGCGGGCCCCTCGGTGAGCCGGCCGGCGAGGGCGGCGAGCCGGTCGAGCGTCGAGCGCCGGGCCGGTGCCTGTCCGGCGGCGGCGCTGACCAGGTGCTGGGCGAGGTCGAACGGCTCCTCCTCGGCGGTCCCGACGGCCAGCCGCCCGTGCGCCAGTCCGGCGAGGTCGGCCAGGCCGTCGCCGCCGCCCGGCCCGCCCGGCCCGCCCGGCCCGCCGAACCCGCCCGGCCCACCCGGTTCGCCCGCGGCTCCGGGCCCGCGCGACGCCCCCGGCCCGCCCGCCCGGACGGGCGCGGCGCCGTCCAGCGCCAGCACCGTCGCACCGTTCCGGCGGGCGTCGTGCACCCGCTCCAGCAGCGGAGCGCCGGCCGCCGTCGGGGCGACCACCAGGACGGTGGCCCCGCGCCCGGCCTCGGTCAGCCGGCGCAGGCCGTGCGCCAGGTGCGCCGGCGCCTGGGCCGGCACCCGGTGCCGGAGCAGGGTCGGGGCCAGCCGGGGGACGTCCGACCAGGCGGCCTCGTCCTCCAGGTGGGCGGCCAGGTGCCAGGGCTCGTAGCCCTCGGTCCCGACCAGCAGCAGCCCGTCCGCGCCGCGCCGGGAGACCGCGTGCCGCAACTCGCCGGCGAAGCCGCCGACCGCCTCCAGCCAGCCCGTACCGGCCAGCCGTTCCCGGAGTGCCGAAACTCTCACCGCGTCCATGGCGGACAGGATGTCCGGTGGGCCGCCGGTTTGGCAGGATCGGCCCATGACTTCCCTCGATTCAGCGACAAACCCGGCCCACGAGTTGCCGGACGTCTCGCAGCTGGTGGTCGGTGTCCTCGGCGGCACCGGCGACCAGGGGCGGGGGCTGGCCCTCCGGCTGGCCAAGGCCGGCCAGCAGGTGATCATCGGTTCGCGCGACGCGGCCCGCGCGGAGGCCTCGGCGGCCGACATCGGCCTCGGGGTGCGCGGCGCCGACAACGCCACCACCGCCCGGGAGAGCGACATCGTGATCGTCGCGGTGCCCTGGGACGGGCACGCCGCCACGCTCACCGCGCTCCGCGCGGACCTGGCCGGCAAGATCGTGGTGGACTGCGTCAACCCGCTCGGCTTCGACAAGCAGGGCGCCTACGCGCTCGTCCCGGAGGAGGGCAGCGCCGCCCAGCAGGCCGCCGCCCTGCTGCCGGACTCCCGCGTCACCGCCGCCTTCCACCACCTCTCGGCGGTGCTGCTGCAGGACGAGTCCGTCGAGCGGATCGACACCGACGTGATGGTGCTCGGCGAGGAGCGGGCCGCCACCGACATCGTGCAGGCGCTGGCCGGGCGGATCCCCGGCATGCGCGGCATCTTCGCGGGCCGGCTGCGCAACGCGCACCAGGTGGAGGCGCTGGTCGCCAACCTGATCTCGGTGAACCGCCGGTACAAGGCGCACGCGGGTCTGCGGATCACCGACGTCTGACCGGCGGTGGCCGGCCGCCGGATTCCGCCCCGGATTCCGCCCGGGAGGAGCCCCGGCCGTCGGCCCGGAGGACGCGATCTCACCCCTGGACCCGGTCCGGGGGTGAGGTCGGCGACAATGGGGGCCGTCCGTCCACCGGCGCTAGGAGCCTCCCGCCATGCCCCGCACGTCCCTCTTCGCCTCGATCGTCGTCGTCCTGTCGCTGGCCGCGGCCGTGGTCTCGCTGGTGCAGGGCTGGTGGCCCGGCGTGATCTGGATCCCGATGGCGGGTGTGGCCAGCAACGTGCTCTGGATGAACCTGCGCCGCGAGAGGATCGCCCGGGCCGCCGCCGAGCGGGCCGCGCAGAGCACCGGCGCGTAGCCGCGCCAGGCCGCTCCCGGAGCCCCGGCCCCCGCACGACAGGGCCGCACCACAGGGCCCCCGAACCGCCGGCCCCCGCACCGTGGGGCCTCCGGACCGCGAGGCCTCAGGGCCTCAGGGGCTCAGTCCTTCCAGAACATGAACAGCTCGTGGCCCAGCTGCGGGTAGATCCGGTCGACGCCGAGCAGGTCCATCACGCCGTAGACGGCCTCGAAGAACCAGTGGTTCACCTCGGGCTGCCAGAGCAGCGCGAAGACCGCCAGCATGCCGTACGGCGCGAACGGCTCGATGGCCCGCCGCGTCTTGTGCGACAACCAGGGCTCGATGATCCCGTAGCCGTCCAGGCCCGGCACCGGCAGCAGGTTGAGCAGGGTCGCGCTCAGCTGCAGCATGCCGAGGAAGCCCAGCGCCAGCGCCAGCGGCGAGACGTTCAGCTCGTAGCCGTTCCAGACCGCGTGCACCTTGGGGTCGTCGAGCCAGCCGGCACCCACCGGGACCAGGAGCAGCACGGCCGCCAGCAGGTTGACCAGCGGCCCGGCCGCCGAGATCAGGCTGTGCTTGAGCCGCCCCTTGATCCGGTGCCGCTCGATCCAGACCGCGCCGCCGGGCAGGCCGATGCCGCCGAGCAGCACGAAGACGATCGGCAGCACGAAGCTGAGCAGCACGTTCGCGTACTTGAGTGGGTTGAGGGTCAGGTAGCCCTTGGCGCCGACGGTGAGGTCGCCGCCGTGCAGCGCGGTCCGCGCGTGCGCGTACTCGTGGAGGCAGAGCGAGACCATCCAGCCGGCCACCACGAACAGGAAGACGCCGAACCGGGCGTTGCCGTACCCCTGGGAGACCGCCCAGCCGGAGGTGACGAGGATCGCGAGCAGCACCCAGAACACCGGGCTGATCCGGCGGTCCTCGCTGCGTGAGCGCTGCGTGGCGGCGAAGGTCATGGCGTGGGAGCTCCGGGAGTCTGGGGACGGGGTGCGCGGGTCCGGATTGCGGGCAAGGGTCGATCATGCCGGGCGGGCCCGCCACCGGACAAGCCGTTCCGGGTGAACGTACGGAGCCCCGCGCCGGGTTCCGGTCGGAGGAGCGGGAGAGGAGCGGGGGAGGAACGGGCCCGGACAATTGTGCGTGGGCACGGCCCCGATCGACCAGAATGGGGCGGTGCACTACGGCATCCTCGGCACCACCACCGCCCACCACGACGACGGCACCCCGGTTCCACTCGGCGGTGCACGGCTGCGCGCGCTGCTCGCCGCGCTGGCGCTGCGGCACGGCCGGCCGGTCCCGGCCGACCTGCTGGTGGACGAGGTGTGGGACGCCGAGCCGCCGCAGGACTCCTCGGCCGCGTTGCAGACCCTGGTCGGCCGGCTGCGCCGGACCATCGGCCGTGACCAGGTCGGCTCCGGCCCGGCCGGGTACTGGCTGACCGACCCGGACACCGACCTCGCCGAGTTCCAGCGGCTGGCCGGCGAGGGCCGTGGCGCCCTGGAGCAGGGCGACCACGTCTCGGCCGCCGAACGGCTGCGGGCCGCCCTGGCGCTCTGGCGCGGCCCGGCCCTCGCCGACCTGCCCGACCGCAGCGGCCCGGCCACCAGGCTGGAGGCGCAGCGCGACGAGGCCCGCCGGCACCGGATCACCGCCGACCTCGGCCTCGGCCGGGCCGCCGAGCTGGTCGCCGAGCTCGCCGAACTCGCCGAGCAGCAGCCGCTGGACGAGCCGGTGCAGTGCCTGATGGTCCGGGCGCTGCACGAGAGCGGCCGGACCGCCGAGGCGCTTCGCCACTACGAACGCACCCGGCGCCTGCTGGCGGACGAGCTCGGTGTCGACCCGGGCCGCCAACTGCAGTCCCTCTACGCCGAGTTGCTGGCTCCCGTGGAGCCCGGTCGGCCGGCCGACCGCGGGTCCGCCGCAGCCGCGGCCGCGGCCGCCTCCGGCGCCACCCCGCCGACCGGCCCCGCGCCCGAACCCGCACCGCCCGCCCGCGGCGCCGGCAACCTGCGCGGCCGCCTCACCAGCTTCGTCGGCCGGGAGAGCGACCTCGCCGCCCTGCGCGCGGCGCTGGCGGCCAGCCGGCTGGTCACCCTGACCGGGCCCGGCGGCTCCGGCAAGACCCGCCTCTCGGTCGAGGCCGGCCGGGGCGAGCAGAGCACCGGGCACTGGCCGGACGGCGTCTGGCTGGCCGAGCTCGCCCCGGTGGAGCGCCCGGACTCGGTGCCGGGCGCGGTGGTCTCGGCGCTCGGCCTGCGCGAGACCGTCCTCCACACCACCGGCAGCATGGTCGCCGACGTGATCGAGCCCCGCGGCGACGACCCGGTGCGCCGGCTCGTCGAGTACTGCGGACGCCGCCGGATGCTGCTCGTCCTGGACAACTGCGAGCACCTGATCCAGGCCGCCGCCGACCTCGCCGACACCCTGCTCACCGAGTGCCCCGGCCTGACCGTGCTGGCCACCAGCCGCGAGCCGCTCGGCGTGCCCGGCGAGACCGTCCTGCCGGTCGAGCCGCTGCCCGACCCGGTGGCGCTGCGGCTGCTGGTCGAGCGGGCGGCCGCCGCCCGCCCCGGCTTCGACCCGCAGAGCGAGCCGGAGGCCTGCGCCGAGATCTGCCGGCGCCTGGACGGTCTGCCGCTCGCCATCGAACTGGCCGCCGCCCGGCTGCGGGTGATGACGGCCCGGCAGATCGCCGACCGGCTGGACGGCCGGTTCGCGCTGCTCACCGCGGGGAGCCGCACCCTGCTGCCGCGCCAGCAGACGCTGCGCGCGGTGGTCGACTGGAGCTGGGACCTGCTCGGCAAGCGCGAGCGCGCGGTGCTGCGCCGGCTCGCGGTGTTCGCCGGCGGCTGGACCCTGGAGGACGCCGAGGCGGTCTGCTCGGACGACACCGAGGTGCCGCACGAGGAGTTCGCCGACCTGCTGCTGTCGCTGGTCGACAAGTCGCTGCTGGTCGCCGACCTCGGCGGGGACGGCCCGCCGCGCTACCGGATGCTGGAGACCATCCACGAGTACGCGGTCGAGCGGCTCGCCGAGGCGGGGGAGGCGGAGGCGACCGAGCGCCGCCACGTCGCCCACTTCCGGGAGCTGGTCCGGAACGCCGACCTGAGCATCCACGGCCCGGAGCAGCCGTACTGGCTGACCGTGCTGGAGCGGGAGCACGACAACATCCGGGCCGCGCTGCGCCGGGCCGTCGACCGGCGGGACGAGGGCGAGGCACTGGTCCTCGCCCTGGGCATGAGCTGGTACTGGTCGCTGCGCGGCTTCAGCCTGGAGGCCCGGGGCTGGTACGACGCGGTGCTGGCGCTCGGGCCCGACCCGTTCGCGCCGGAGACCCCGGCGCCGGTGGCGCTGGAGCTGCGGGTGCTGGAGTACCCGCGGCCGATGCCCGAGGCGGTCCTCGCGGAGGCCCGCCGGGCGCTCGTCATCTACCGGTTGGTCAGCCTGTTCGAGGGGAACCTGGACGTGCTGGCCGATCCGGAGGCGATCTCCACCGCCCAGAGGATCATCGAGGTCTACACCCCGGACCTGCCGCAGTCCTACCGCTTCCCGGGGCTGATGCGGGTCTTCGGGGCCTTCCTGGTCGGCGAGCTCGGCCGGATGAAGGAGATGCTGGACGACGCCGTCGAGGGCTGCCGGGTGCACGGCGCGGCCGGCGACCTGGCGTTCATCCTGCAGATCCGGGCCAAGATGATGAACGACTGGCCGGGCGGCGCCGACCAGAGCGTCCGGGACGGCGAGGAGTCGCTGGAGCTGTTCCGCCAGTCCGGCGACCGGTGGGGGATGTCCCAGGCGCTGGCCGCGCGGGGCGAGTCGCTGGCCAACCAGGGCCGCTCGGAGGAGGCGGCCGAGGCGTACCGGCGGGCGATCGAGCTGGCCGAGGAGCTGGGTGCGCCGCAGGAGGTGCCGATGCTCCGGGTGCACCTGGGCTCCGCCCTGCTGGGCAGCGACCTCGTCGAGGGGGAGCACATGATCCGGTCGACGCTGGACGGGATCGTGCCGGGGCAGAACCAGGCGACCAACGGTGCGCTGCTCTTCGGGCGGCTGATGCTCTGCGGCCTCGCCGCCCACCGCGGCGAGTACCCGGAGGCGCTGGCCGAGCTGGACCGGCTGAACTGGACCAGGCTCGGCATGTTCGCCCCGGACGTGATGGGCGGGATGCTGACGGTCAGCCGGGGCTGGATCATCGCCCGCTCCGGGGACCCGGAGCGCGGGCTGGAACTGGTCCGGGAGGGGCGCGGGCTGCTCAGGGCGGTGCAGGACCGTGCGCAGGGCTTCGTCGAGCAGATGTCGGTGATGCTGGTGCCGCCGGTGATCGGGGTGCTGGACTCGTTCGCCCGGCGCGACGGGGACCGCGAACGGGCCCGCCGGGCCGCGGTGCTGCTCGGTGCGCACGCCGGTCTGATCGGACCGAAGGGCGGCCACCTGGACCGGGTGGAGCGGGAGCGGACCGAGCGGAGCCTGCGCGGGCTGCTCGGTGACGAGGCGTTCGAGGCGGCCTTCGCCGACGGCGGCGCGCTGTCGGTGAAGGAGGTCGGCGCGCTGCTCGACCTGGCGAGCGGCGCATGACCGGCCGACCCGGTCGGCTGATCCGACCGACCGGGCCGACCGGCTGATCCGACCGGCCGGCCCGGGGGATCCGTCCCCTACCCCCGGGCCGGCCGGCCCGTCCTGTGGTGCCGGCCCGGGCACTCCCCTCGGATGTCCGGGCCGGCGGCGGGCGGTGGCCGCTCAGGTCCGCTTGCGGAACCGGGCCACCGCGAGCGGTGCGAAGACCGCCGTGATGCCGACCGACCAGGCCAGCACGATGAGCACCGGGTGCGCCACCGCGCCCTCGCCGTTCATCAGGCCCCGGCAGGCGTCGGCCAGTGCCGAGAGCGGGTTCACCTTGGTGAAGGACTGGAGCCAGCCCGGCATGGTCTCGACCGGGGCGAAGATCGAGCTGCCGAACTGCATCGGCATCAGCACCAGCATGGAGACCCCCTGGACGGCCTGGGCGCTGCGCAGCGACATGCCCAGCAGCATCGAGATCCACACGATCGACATGCCGAAGACCAGCGAGAGTCCGACCGCGGCCAGGGTGGGCAGCAGACCGCCGTTCAGGTCGAAGCCGATGCAGAGCGAGAAGACGATCATGATCGTGAAGGAGAGCAGCGCCCGGCAGGTCTCCGCGCCGATCTTGGAGAGCAGTACGGAGGCCCGGCCGATCGGCAGGGTGCGGAACCGGTCCATCACACCGGTCTGGAAGTCGCTGTTCAGCCCGGTGCCGACGGCCATCGCCAGGGTCAGGCCGGTCTGGCCCATCAGACCGGGGATCATGTACTGCTTGTAGGCGTCCTGGTTGCCGGAGACGGCGCCGCCGAAGACGTAGACGAACAGCACGGTGAAGATGATCGGCATCAGCACCGCGTCGAACATCGACTCCGGGTCGGCCTTGATCCGCATCAGGTTGCGGCGGGTCAGCGCGCCGACGTGGCGGAGGTTGGCACGCGGGCCGATCCGGCCGTCCTCGGCCGCCGTCCTCCGGGTGCCCGGCGTCGGGGTGAGCGTGGCGGTGGTCATGCGACGGGCTCCTTGACGAGGCTGGGGGCGGCGGTGTCCGCGAGGCCCGCGGTGTCCGCGGGCTTGCCGGTGATGGTGAGGAAGACCTCGTCGAGGCTGGGCACCTTGGTGTCGATGCCGGCTATGCCGAAGCTGCGGGTGCCGAGCACCCCGACCACGGCGGTCAGCTGGTCGTCCGCGGTGATGGGCACCGAGAGCAGGCCGGTGTCGGCGGAGAAGGTGGCCGTGGCGATGCCGCTCTCGTGCAGGCAGCGGGCCATCTCGGGGAGTTCGGCCGGGTGCGTCGGGCGGACCTGGAGGGTCTGGCCGCCGACCTTGGCCTTGAGCTCGGCCACGCCGCCGCTGGCGATCACCCGGCCGCGGTCGATGACGGTCAGCTCCTGGGCGAGCTGCTCGGCCTCCTCCATGTACTGGGTGGTGAGCAGCACGGTGGCGCCCTCGGTGACCATCCGCTGCACCTCGTCCCAGACCTCGTTGCGGGTGCGCGGGTCCAGGCCGGTGGTGGGCTCGTCCAGGTAGAGCACCCGGGGACGGCCGATCATGGAGGCGGCCAGGTCGAGGCGGCGGCGCATGCCGCCGGAGTAGGTCTTGGCGACGCGCTTGGCGGCCTCGGTGAGCGAGAACCGCTCCAGCAGCTCGGTGGCGCGGGACTTGGCGTCCTTGCGGGAGAGGTCGAGCAGCCGGCCGATCAGGTAGAGGTTCTCGTAGCCGGAGAGCAGCTCGTCGACCGAGGCGTACTGGCCGGTGAGGCCGATGGTGCGGCGCAGCTGCTTGGGCTGGCGCAGGACGTCGTAGCCGCCGACGAAGGCGGTGCCGGCGTCGGGCTTGATCAGGGTCGAGAGGACGCGGACCAGCGTGGTCTTGCCGGCGCCGTTGGGGCCGAGCACGCCGAGCACGGTTCCCTCGCGGACGGTGAGGTCGACACCGTCGAGCGCCTTGGTGGCGCCGAAGTGCTTGACGATGCCGCGGACCTCGACGGCATTCCCCGCGGCGGGCCCCCGGTCGTTCGGGGCGGTGGCGATTCGTGTCATGCCACCAGGTTGTCCGGCCCGGCTGTCAGCCCGCTGTCAGCACCCGGTCGTCCCCCCGTCGCGCCGGCGGCCCGCTGTCGGCCCGCTGTCACGCCGCTGTCGCCGGGCCGGCGGGCCCGCGCGGAGTCGCCGGCCCGGGGCGCCCACGCCGTGGTCCGGCCGGCCGGACCACGGCGGCGGTGCGCGTCAGTGGAAGGTGTGCTCCGGGGCGGGGAAGGTGCCGCCCCGCACGTCCGTCGCGAACTCGCGGGCGGCCTCGCCGAGGACGGCCCGCAGGTCGGCGTACTGCTTGACGAACTTGGGGACCCGGCCCGCCGTCATGCCGGCCATGTCGGTCCAGACCAGTACCTGCGCGTCGGTGTCCGGGCCCGCGCCGATGCCGACGGTCGGGACGGCGAGCTGTTCGGTGACCTGCGCGGCCACCTCGGCGGGCACCGCCTCCAGGACCACCGAGAAGGCGCCGGCCTGCTGCACCGCCTTGGCGTCGCGCAGCAGCTGGTGGGCCGCCTCGTCGCCGCGCCCCTGGACCGGGTAGCCGCCGAGCGCGTGCACGGACTGCGGGGTGAGGCCGATGTGCGCCATCACCGGGATGCCGGCCTCGACCAGCAGCTCGATCGCGCGGGCGCTGCGCTCGCCGCCCTCCAGCTTGACCGCGCCGACCCCGGCCTCCTTCATCAGCCGGACCGCGTTGTGCATGGCCTGCGCGGGGGACTCCTGGTACGAGCCGAACGGCAGGTCGGCGACGATCATGGCCCGCTTGGTGCCGCGGACGACCGCGGCCGCCAGCATGACGATCTGGTCCATGGTCACCGGGACGGTGGTCTCGTAGCCGAGGTGGCAGTTGCCGGCGGAGTCGCCGACCAGCAGGACGGGGGTGCCGGCCTCGTCGAAGACACCTGCGGTGAGGGCGTCGTAGGCGGTCAGCATCGACCACTTCTCGCCGCGCTGCTTGGCGGTGGCGAGGTCGCGGACGGTGACGCGGCGGTTGGTGACCCCACCGTAGAGGGTGGCGGTCGACGCCTGGTTCTGGGCAGGCGAAGGCGAAGAAGCGTTCATCGAACAGGCTCCTGAAGGGTTGTCGTCTCGTGGCGCCGTGCGGCGTCCCCGGATCCCCTCCATGCTTGCACGCCCCGGCGCGGGCGCAAAGAGGCGCGCGTCGCGCACGGTGCGATCCAGGACACACCGGACCGCCGGGGCGGTCGCGGGCGGAGCTTTGCCCGGTCTTTACGAAACGGATTCGTCTCGTATCGAAAAGGACGCTACGCTGACCGAGGGGGGATACGAGACGCTTACGGCTCGGAAATGCCCGCCAGTGCCACGCCGTACCACGGACGGGAAAACCAATGACCACCGCAGCCGCGCCACCCCGCGTGCCGGAAGCCATCCACCGCCGGCGCTGGGCGATCCTGGGCACTCTGGTGCTCGCCCTGCTCGTCGTCGTGCTCGACAACTCGATCCTCAACGTCGCGATGAAGACCATCGCGTCGCCGGCGCCCACCGGGATCGGCGCGAGCCAGAGCGACCTCGAATGGTCGATCAACTCGTACACCCTGGTCTTCGCCGGGCTGCTGTTCACCTCCGGCCTGCTCGGTGACCGCTTCGGCCGGAAGCGGGCCCTGCTGGCCGGCATGGCGATCTTCGGGGTCTCCTCGCTGCTCTCCGCGCTGGCCAGTACGCCGGGCGAACTCATCGGCTACCGCGCGGTGATGGGCATCGGCGGCGCACTGGCCATGCCCGCCACGCTCGCCATCATCATGAACGTCTTCGAGCGCTCCGAGCAGCCCAAGGCGATCGGCATCTGGGCCGGCGCCGTCGGCCTGGCCATAGCCATCGGCCCGATCACCGGCGGCCTGCTGATCGAGCACTTCTGGTGGGGCTCGGTCTTCCTGATCAACGTGCCGATCGTGATCGTCGCGCTCGTCGCGATGGTGGTGCTGGTCCCCGAGTCCAAGGACCCGAACCCGGGCCGGCTCGACCCGGTCGGCGTGCTGCTCTCGATCATCGGTCTGGTGGCGCTGATCTACGGCATCATCAAGGGCGGCGAGCTGGCCGACTTCACCGCCGTCGAGGCCTGGGGGCCGGTCCTGGTCGGTGTGGCGGCACTGGCCGCCTTCGTGGTCTTCGAGAGCCGCACCGCGCACCCCGCACTGGACATCACCTGGTTCCGCGACAAGGTCTTCAGCGCCTCGGTGGTCGTCGTCGGCGTGGTCTTCTTCGCACTGATGGGCGTCTCGTTCTTCGGCGTCTTCTACATCCAGAGCGTGCGCGACTACAGCGCCCTGCAGGCCGGCCTGCTGATGCTGCCGCTGGCCGTCGCCCAGCTGCTGTTCGCCCCGCGGGCCCGGCTCGTCGTCGACCGGTTCGGCATCCGCGCCACCTGCGCCGGCGGCATGGCCCTGATGGCGGTCGGCTTCCTCGGCTACCTGCTGCTGGACGCCACCACCCCGATCTGGGTGCTGATCGTGCTCGGCCTGCTGATGGGCACCGGCATGGCGCACGTCATGCCGCCGGTCACCGTCGCGATCATGGGCTCGCTGCCGCGGGAGAAGGCCGGCGCCGGCTCGGCGGTCAACAACACCTTCCGCCAGGTCGGCGGCTCGCTCGGGGTCGCGGTGCTCGGCGCGGTGCTCTCCACCGTCTACCGCGACGGCATGTCCGACGAGCTGGCGCAGCTGCCCACCGAGGAACTGCGGGCGAAGGCGGGCGAGTCGCTGGAGGCCACCCTGGCCGTCGCCGGTCGGCTCGGCGAGCAGGGGCGGGCGCTGGTCGGCCCGGCCGACGACGCCTTCATCCACGCCATGCACGTGGTGGCCGGGCTCTCCGCCGGGATCATCGCGGTCGGAGCCCTGCTGGCCTGGCTCCTGCTGCCCGGCCGGGTGCCGGCCGGCGGCCCCGGCGCGCCCGGCGGTCCGGCCGTCCGGGGCGGTCCGGGCGCGGCGGCCGCCGACGCCGAGCGGCTCCCCGGCCAGGGCGGTCCGGACCGGAAGGCCGCGGCCGCGGACGCCTGACCGGCCGACGCGGACGCCTGACCTGCGACACCGCTGAGCGACAATGGGGGCCCTGCCCGCTCCGGCCCGTCCGGAGCGGCGGGGCCGCCGTCCGTGCCGGGGCCTGCCCCCGTTCCGGCCGCGGGCGGGAGAATCGGGAGTGGAACGACGTCGTGCGTCCGCGAGGAGCCAGGGAGAAGACCGGGATGAAGACGGACCCGACGGCCGCGCCGACCTTCGCCGGCCCGCGGCGCGGCCGGCCCCGCAGCGAGGCCGCCGAACAGGCCATCTTCGCCGCGGTCGAGGAGCTGATGGCGGCCGGCACCAGCCTGTCCGAGCTGACCATCGAGGGCATCGCCACCGCCGCCGGCGTCGGCAAGGCCACCATCTACCGGCGCTGGCCCAACAAGGAGGCCCTGCTGGTCGACATGCTCCACCGGATGGAGGCGCCCGTCCCCGGGCCGACCGGCGGCTCCGCCCGCGACGACCTGGTCGCGATGGTCGACTACATGCGGATGCGCGGCCTGGCCAAGCGGTCGCGCTGGGTGCTGAAGGTCGCGCTCGGCCAGATGCAGAGCTGGCCCGAACTGCACGCCGCGTACCGCGAACGGGTGATCGGCCCGCGCCGGGAGATGGCCCGGCAGGTGGTCCGGAGGGGCATCGCCGAGGGCATGCTCCGCGCCGACCTCGACGAGGAACTGCTCGGCGACATGCTGCTCGGCCCGATCCTCGCCCGCAGCATCCTCTGGGACGACTCCGACCTGGAGGACCCGGAGCTGGCCGCCCGGATGGTCGACGCCGTGCTGGAGGGGCTCGGCGGACCGGCATACCGGGCCGGCGGCTCCTGAGCCGTCCCGCCCGTCCGGTGCGTCCAGCCCGTCCCGCCCGTCCGGCCTGGCCGGCACCGCCCGGCCGGTGCCGCCCCTCGGACGCCGCCCGCCCGCGCCCGGGGGCGGTCCGCGCGGGCCCGGGGGCGGTCCGCGCGGGCCCCGGCACCCGTGCGCGCCGGTCGACGTGGCCTGCCTCACCAAACCCGGCCACGCCGGAACCCCGGTCCACCGGCCGGACGTCTGTCCCGGCATAGGCTGAGCCGGGAATCCGACCAAACCGGCACCAGTCCGGCACGCCGTCCGCCATCCGGTGACGGCCGGCATCGGACCGGACAGACGGCGCGAACGACGGGAGCCACGGTATGGCGCAGGCGGACAGGACGGATCTCATGGCGGCGGCGGAGGCCGGTGACCAAGGGTCCGCCCGGCGCCCGGCGCCCGGCTTCCTCGCCCTGCGCGGCTGGGGCCGGGACGCCCGCGGCAGCAACACCTGGCGGCGCGGACTGGTGATCGCCGTGCTGGCCCTGCTGACCGCGGCCCTGCTGGCGTTCCACGCCGAGGTGCCGAACAGCGTCGGCAACCTCGGCAGCCTGCTGGAGACCTTCCTGCCCTGGCTCGGCCTGGCCGTGCCGGTGCTGCTCGTCCCCGCCCTGCTGCGCCGCTCCGCCACCGCGCTGATCGCCCTGCTGCTGCCGGTGGCGATCTGGGCCGACCTCTTCGGCGGCCTGCTCACCGACAAGAGCGGCGGCGCCGGCGACTGGACGGTGGTCAGCCACAACGTGGCCGCCGCCAACACCGACCTGCCGGGCACCGTACGGCTGCTGAAGGAGTCCGGCGCGCAGATCGTCGCCCTGCAGGAACTGGACGCCAGGGCCCGGCGCGCGAGCGAGAGCGGACTCGCCGACACCTACCCGTACCACGCGGTGGAGGGCACCGTCGGCCTCTGGTCGAAGTACCCGATCAGCGAGGTCGAGGTGGTCGACATCAAGATGGGCTGGACCAGGGCGTTCCGTGCGAAGGTCACCACCCCGCAGGGCCCGGTCGGGGTGTACGTCGCGCACCTGCCGTCGGTCCGGCTCAGGGCCGAGGGCGGCTTCACCGTCAACCAGCGGGACGCCAGCGCCCAGGCCCTCGGCGACGCCATCCAGGCGGACCCGCTGAAGAAGGTCCTGCTGCTCGGCGACCTCAACGGCACCATGAACGACCGCAGCCTGGCCCCGATCACCTCGCAGATGCGCTCGGCCCAGGGCGCGGCCGGCGACGGCTTCGGCTTCAGCTGGCCGGCGTCCTTCCCGATGGCCCGGATCGACCAGATCATGAGCAAGGGCGGCCTGAAGCCCACCGACTCCCGGACCCTGGACCGGGACGGCAGCGACCACCTGGCGGTGGCCGCCACCTACCGGTACCAGTGACCGGCCGCGGCCGGGGGCCGGCTCGGCGGCCCGCCCCCGGCCGGTCCCGGGTCAGCCGCGCCGCCACCGGTTGGTGATCGGCAGGCGGCGGTCCCGGCCGAAGCCCTTGACCGAGATCTTCGGGCCCGGCGGGTACTGCCGGCGCTTGTACTCGGCCGTGTCGACCAGCCGGACCACCCGGTCCACCACCGCCGGGTCGAAGCCGGCCGCCACGATCGCGTCCCGCCCCTGGTCGCCCTCCACGTAGAGGTCGAGCACGGTGTCCAGCAGGTCGTAGTCGGGCAGCGAGTCGGTGTCCTTCTGGTCCGGCCGGAGCTCGGCGGACGGCGGCTTGGTGATGGTGTTCTCCGGGATCGGAGGCACCTCCCCGCGCCGCGCGGCCTCCTCGTTGCGCCAGCCGGCCAGCCGGAAGATCAGCGACTTGTAGACGTCCTTGATCGGGCCGTACGCGCCCACCGAGTCGCCGTAGAGCGTGGAGTAGCCGACCGCGAGCTCGCTCTTGTTGCCGGGCGCGAGCACGATGTGCCCCTCCTGGTTGGAGATCGCCATCAGCAGCGTGCCGCGCAGCCGGGACTGCAGGTTCTCCTCGGCCAGCCCGGTCAGTTCGGTGGCCGCCAGGTAGGCGTCGAACATCGGGGCGATCGAGACCGTCCGGAAGTTCAGCCCGGTGCGGCGGGCCAGTTCGGCCGCGTCGTCGCGGGAGTGCTGCGAGGAGTAGCGGCTCGGCATCGAGACGCAGTACACGTTCTCCGCGCCGATCGCGTCCACCGCGATGGCCGCCACCAGCGCCGAGTCGATGCCGCCGGACAGGCCGATCAGCACCGAGCGGAAGCCGTTCTTGCGCACGTACGCCTGGGTGCCGGAGACCAGCGCCGACCAGATCTCGGCCTCGTCGCTCAGCCGGGGCGCGACCTCCGCCGGGGGCGCCGCCGCCGCGGGCGCCGCCGCGGGCTCCCCGCCCAGCTCGGTGCGGACCAGGTGCAGGCCGTCGGCGAGCAGCAGCCCGTCGGTGTGGTCGCTGCTGGCGGCCGGCAGGTCGAGGTCCAGCACCAGGAGGTGCTCCTCGAACTGCGGCGAGCGGGCCAGTACGCCGCCGTCCGGGCCGACCACGATCGAGTCGCCGTCGAAGACCAGCTCGTCCTGGCCGCCGACCATGTTCACGTACGCGAGCGCGCACCCCGCCTCGGCGGCCCGGCGCCGCACCAGCTCCAGCCGGACGTCGTCCTTGTTCCGCTCGTACGGCGAGCCGTTGACCACCAGCAGCAGGCCGGCCTCGGCCTCGCGGGCGGCGGTCACCCGGCCGCCGTCCTGCCAGATGTCCTCGCAGATCGCCAGCGCGACGTCCACCCCGTGCAGCCGCAGCACCGGCAGCTGGTCACCGGGGACGAACCAGCGGTACTCGTCGAACACGCCGTAGTTCGGCAGGTGGTGCTTGGCGAACCGGGTGACCACCTCACCCCGGTGCAGCACCGCCGCGCAGTTCTGCGGCGACCCGGCCGGCCGCCCGAAGCGGGGCGAGGCCTGGTCGGACCGCCCGAGGTACCCCACCACCACCGGCACCTCGCCGAGCCCCTCCCCGGCGAGCCGCCCGGCCAGCTCCACCAGCCCGGACCGGGACGCCTCCACGAAGGAACGGCGCAGGGCGAGGTCCTCGACCGGGTACCCGGTGAGGGCCATCTCGGGGAACGCGACCAGTTGGGCACCGGCCTCGACGGCCTGCTTGGTCCAGTGCACCACCTCATCGCTGTTGCGTGCGATGTCACCGACCCACGGGTCGGTCTGGCAGAGGGCGAGACGGAGATTGGGCATGCCCCCGAGTGTAATCGTCGATCTGACGCAATGTCTCGGCCGGGGTTGCCGCTGCCCTCGGAGACGGTGATCCGCCATGATGGGGGCAGTCGCTGTCGGGTGGTTTCCGGGCGTAACACGAACGTAAAGAGCAGAGGTGAGACTGTCCCCATGGGCAAGCAGCAGGAGTTCGTGCTTCGGACGCTCGAAGAGCGTGACATCCGGTTCGTCCGGCTGTGGTTCACCGACGTGCTGGGGTTCCTGAAGTCGGTGGCGGTGGCCCCGGCCGAACTGGAGCAGGCGTTCGAGGAGGGCATCGGCTTCGACGGCTCGGCGATCGAGGGCTTCGCCCGGGTCTACGAGTCGGACATGATCGCCAAGCCGGACCCGACCACCTTCCAGATCCTGCCGTGGCGCTCGGAGACGCCCGGCACGGCCCGGATGTTCTGCGACATCCTGATGCCCGACGGCTCGCCGTCCTACGCCGACCCGCGGTTCGTGCTGAAGCGGACCCTGGAGAAGGCCTCCGCCCAGGGCTTCACCTTCTACACCCACCCCGAGATCGAGTTCTTCCTGCTGAAGAACCTGCCCGGCGACGGCACCCCGCCGATCCCCGCCGACCAGTCCGGCTACTTCGACCACACCCCGCGCGGGGTGGGCCACGACTTCCGCCGCCAGGCGATCACCATGCTGGAGTCGATGGGCATCTCGGTGGAGTTCTCGCACCACGAGGGCGCACCCGGCCAGCAGGAGATCGACCTGCGGTACGCCGACGCGCTCTCCACCGCCGACAACATCATGACCTTCCGCCTGGTGATGAAGGAGGTCGCGCTGGAGCAGGGCGTGCACGCCAGCTTCATGCCGAAGCCCTTCTCCGACCACCCGGGCTCGGGCATGCACACCCACCTCTCGCTGTTCGAGGGCGACCGCAACGCCTTCCACGAGTCAGGTGCGGAGTACCAGCTCTCCAAGGTCGGCCGCTCCTTCATCGCCGGCCTGCTGCGGCACGCCGCCGAGACGGCCGCCGTCACCAACCAGTGGGTGAACTCCTACAAGCGGATCTGGGGCGGCTCGCAGCGCACCGCCGGCGCCGGCGGCGAGGCCCCGTCCTACATCTGCTGGGGCCACAACAACCGCTCCGCGCTGATCCGCGTCCCGATGTACAAGCCGGGCAAGCAGGGCTCCACCCGGGTCGAGGTCCGCTCGCTGGACACCGGCTGCAACCCGTACCTCGCCTACGCGGTCACCCTGGCCGCCGGCCTCAAGGGCATCGAGGAGGGCTACGAGCTCCCGCCCGGCGCCGACGACGACGTCTGGGCGCTCACCGACGCCGAGCGCCGCGCCCTCGGCATCCAGCCGATGCCGCAGAACCTCGGCGAGGCCATCGACCTGATGCAGCGCAGCGAGCTCGTCGCCGAGACCCTGGGCGAGCACGTGTTCGACTTCTTCCTGCGCAACAAGCGCCAGGAGTGGGAGGAGTACCGCTCCGAGGTCACCCCCTTCGAGCTGCGGAAGAACCTCCAGGTGCTGTGAGTCCGGCGCCGAGTCAAGGACCTCCGGGCCCGCTGTCGTTCGAACGGATGACGGCGGGCCCGCCGTTCGGGTTGCGGTGAACCCTGATGGCGGAATGTGAGGGGATTGTGACGTTGGGTTGTGATCCGATAAGCGTGATCACCCCCCTCCCCACCTGAAGAGGACCTCATGCCCTCCTCCACCGTCAGCCGCGCCGCTGCCTCCCGCCTGCTCGCCCGTCGGATCGGGATCGCGGGGGTGGCCGTCGCCGCCGTCGCGGGACAGCTGCTCTCCGGCCCGGTCGCCGACGCCCGCGGTTCGGGCCCGAAGGGGCCGCAGCTGCGCGCCGACACCATCGCCTCGAACCCGCTGCCCTTCACCACCCGGTTCGAGGGAAACTTCCACGGGTCGGTCACCCGGATCAGCAACTCGCTGATGACCTGTGACGAGTCCCAGCCCCCGGTCGACCCGGCGCAGCCCGCCTGCGTGGACGCCCGCACCGGGGCGGGCAGCCGCCCGATCAACAACAACTACCAGATGAAGTACATCAACATCGATCCCGGTTCGATCGGTCCGCTGGGCGACCCGATCTACTCCGCCAGCTCCGCCGACCTCGGCCTGCTGGAGGGCTCCGTGATCAAGTACGCCCGGCTGTACTGGGGCGGCACCCGGGGCATCGGTGACACGGTGCTGCCGGAGAGCCAGATCGACGAGATCTACCTGAAGCTCCCGGGCGACAGCCAGTACACCAACATCGCCAACGACCAGCCCTCCATCGGCTACATCACCACCAGCGAGGAGAGCAGCTACCAGGCCTCCGCCGACATCACCGACCTGGTCAAGCAGCACGGCAACGGCACCTACACCGCGGCCAACATGGACTCCGTGGTCAAGCCGCACAGCTGGGGCGGCTGGACGATCGTGGTGGCGTACGAGAACCCGTGCAAGCCGCTGCGCCACGTCCACCTGTGGGACGGCTTCCAGGTGGAGCTGCCGGACAGCCCGCCGCGCGAGTTCGACCTCACCGGGCTGCAGACCCCGGCCACCGGGCCGGTCGCGGGCAAGCTCGGCTTCGTGGTCTACGACGGCGACCTGAAGTGGACCGGCGACACCCTCGCCATGAAGTCCACCAACGGTCCGCTGACGCCCTTCCAGGACGTGAACCACCCGGTCGACGACTCGTTCAACTCCACCATCGAGGAGCTGGCCCCGGCCGACCAGTTCGCCCGGAACCCGTACAACCGCAACAACTTCGGCTACGACTCCAACCGGTGGGACATCTCGCCCTACCTGCGCAACGGGGACACCGACATCTCCATCAAGTTCGACACCGACAAGGACGGCTACGACCTGGGTGTCTTCTACGCCTACGTGAACCTGGACGGCTCGCTGGAGGGCTGATCCCGCGTCACCGGCGAGGTCCGCTGCCGCACCACCCGCACCGGGTGGTGCGGCAGCGGCGTTCCGCCGCGGCGGGGCGCGCCCCGCAGCAGGCGCTCGCAGGGGCGCTCCACCCCGTGGTACAGCGCGCCCGCGGCGAGCAGCGAGGCGCCGGCCAGCAGCAGCCAGACGGCGGCCGTGGCGGCCGTCGCCCCCGGCGCGGGCCGGCCGGCCGCGTGCAGCCAGCAGCGGATGCCGATCTCGTGGACCAGGTACCAGGCGTACGACCACTCGCCGAGCCGGACCGCCACCCGCCCGGCCAGCAGCCGCGGCCCGCCGGACGGTCCGAGGTCCCGTTGAGCGGCGGCCGCCAGCAGGGCGGCGAACAGCGGGGCCGGGAAGAGCTGCGCGGCGCTGTACGGGCCCCACCACGCGGAGTCCGGCGCGGCGGCGTGCCACGGCACCAGCAGCAGGTGCCAGCCGGCCACCGCCGCCGCGGCCGGGGCGAGCCGGACGCGGGGGAGCAGCCCGTGCCGGACGGCCAGCCCGGCGACCACGCCGAGGACGAACTGCGGGGTGCGGGTGAGCGGCAGGTAGTCGAGCAGCCAGCCGCGGACCGCAGGGTCGGCCGGCAGCAGCGGACCGGCCAGCCAGAGCGCCGGGCCGGCCGCCGCGCAGAGCGCGGCGAGCGGTGCCCAGAGCCGGCGGCGACCGGCCAGCGCCCGCAGCAGGAAGGGGAAGAGCAGGTAGAACCAGGCCTCGGCGCCCAGCGACCAGGCGGCCGGGTTGCCGCCGAAGACCGTTCCCGGGGCCCAGGTGTGCAGCAGCGGCAGCGACCAGAGCGCCGCCGCGAGGGGGAGGGCCGCACCGAGGGCGGCGCCGGCGCCGAGCGAGAGCGCGGTGGTGAGCGCGTGCAGCGGCCAGATCCGGGCGAACCGGCGGCGGGCGAAGCTCCGGAGGGCGGTCGGCGTGCCGTCGTACGTCCAGGCGAGGACGAAGCCGGAGAGGACGAAGAAGAAGGTCACCCCGCTCCGGCCGTACCAGCCGAGCGGGCCCAGCACCGGCAGCTCGCCGACCTTGCGGGCCAGGTGGTAGACGACGACCAGCAGCGCGGCCCAGAACCGGAGCCCGGTGAGCGAGGGCAGGCGGGCGGGCATCGGGGCTCCGGAGGTCGCGGACGGGGTCGGCCCCGGTCCAACGAGCCGGGGCCGCTCCGGGACACGCCCGGGGGCGGCCGCCGGGACGGCGTCCCCCGGTCCGCGGAGCCTCGGGGCGGGCGTCGGAACAGCAGGCCGGCGCCGCGGTTGAAGTCGGCCTCGCCCAGGGCGAAGCGGACGGCGACGAGGTCGAGCGTCTCCCCGATGTACGACTGCCGGGCGGGATCGCCGAGCCGGTCCGGGAAGAGCGGGCGCAGCTCTGGGTCGGCACAGGACGCGCCCGAGGGCGAGCGGCTGCCGGTCGGCGTCCGGCAGCCGGGCGGGCGGCCGGCGCGCCGCCCGGCCGGGCCCGGCCGGGCGGGCGCGCCGGCGGGCCCGGCCGCGTACGCTGCTGGGGCGGGCCCGCCCTGTGGCCGGGCGGGCCGGAAACGGGCCGGAAGCCGGAGGGGCGATGGCGGTGGAGGAACAGCGGGCCGGGAGCCGGGTCAGCCGGCCGGAGATCAGACTGGTGCGGCGCGGGTTCACCGACCCCGCACGGGCGGTGCGGCTGCTCGCCGACCCCGCCCTGGAGGGCCTGGCCGCGGACCCGCTGCTGCTGGACGCGCTCGGCGCCACCGCCGACCCGGACCTCGCCCTGCTGGGCCTGGCCCGGCTGCTGGAGGCCGCCGACGAGCCCGACCGGCACACCCTGCGCGACACCCTGACCACCAGCAAGCCGCTCCGCGACCGGCTGCTCGGCGTGCTCGGCGCGTCCACCGCCCTCGCCGACCACCTGGCCCGGCACCCGCACGACTGGCACGTCCTGGTCACCTTCGAGCTGCGCGACATGCACCCCGGGCCGGAGGACTTCCTCCGCGCGCTCCACCAGGGCGTCTGGGAGCAGGGCGCGGGCGGCCGCAGCCGGGCCGACGCGCTGCGGATCGCCTACCGCCGCTGCCTGCTGGCCATCGCCGCCCGCGACCTCACCGGCACCACCGACCTCGCCCAGACCGCCGCCGAACTCGCCGACCTGGCCGGCGCGACCCTGCAGACCGCCCTCGACATCGCCGCCGAACAGGACCCGGACGCCGCCGCGGCCTGCCGGCTCGCCGTCATCGGCATGGGCAAGTGCGGCGGGCGCGAACTCAACTACGTCTCCGACGTCGACGTCATCTACGTCGCCGAGCCGCGCGAGGGCGCCGACGAGCACGAGGCGGTCAAGGCCGCCACCCGGCTCGCCGCCGCGCTCACCCGGCTCTGCGCGGACACCACCGGCGAGGGCACCATCTGGCCGGTCGACGCCAACCTGCGCCCCGAGGGCCGCAACGGCCCGCTGGTCCGCACCCTGGCCAGCCACGTCGCGTACTACCAGCGCTGGGCCAAGACCTGGGAGTTCCAGGCGCTGCTCAAGGCCCGCCCGGTGGCCGGGGACGCCGAACTCGGCGAGGCGTACGTGGCGGCGCTGGCCCCGATGGTCTGGCAGGCCGCCGCCCGGGAGAACTTCGTCACCGACGTGCAGCAGATGCGCCGCCGGGTGATCGAGTCGATCCCCGCGCCCGAACTGGACCGCCAGCTGAAGCTCGGCCCGGGTGGGCTGCGCGACGTCGAGTTCTCCGTCCAGCTGCTCCAGCTGGTGCACGGCCGCACCGACCCGGCCCTGCGCAGCGGCAACACCCTGGAGGCGCTGGCCGCGCTCTCCCGGGGCGGGTACGTGGGCCGGGCCGACGCCGCCTCGCTGGACGCCGCGTACCGGTTCCTGCGCTCACTGGAGCACCGGATCCAGCTGCACCGGCTGCGCCGCACCCACCTGATGCCCACCGGCGAGGAGGACCTGCGCCGGCTGGCCCGCTCGCTGGCCGCGCTGATCAACGGCGACACCCGGACCGATCCGGTCGCGGCCCTCCAGCGGGACTGGAGGCGGCACGCCGTCGAGGTGCGGCGGCTGCACGAGAAGCTGTTCTACCGGCCGCTGCTGGACGCCGTCGCCGAGCTGCCGGTCGGCGCGGCCGGCCTCACCCCGGACGCGGCCCGGGCCCGGCTGGAGGCGCTCGGCTACGCGGACCCGGCCGCCGCCCTGCGGCACCTCTCGGCGCTCGCCTCCGGGGTCAGCCGCAAGGCCGCCATCCAGCGGACCCTGCTGCCGGTGCTGCTCGGCTGGTTCGCCGACTCCGCCGACCCGGACGCCGGACTGCTCAACTTCCGGCAGGTCTCCGACGCGCTCGGCCGCACCCCGTGGTACCTGCGGCTGCTGCGCGACGAGAGCGCCGCCGCCGAGCAGCTGGCCCGGGTCCTGTCGGCCGGCCGGCTCGCCCCCGACCTGCTGCTGCGCGCCCCCGAGGCGGTCGCCATGCTCGGCGACCCGCAGGGGCTGGTGCCGCGCGGGCGGGCCGCCCTGGAGCAGGAGGTGCTGGCCGCCGTGGGCCGGGCCGACTCCACCGCAGCTGCGGTGGCCGCCGTCCGCTCGGTGCGCCGCCGGGAGCTGTTCCGCACCGCCGCCGCCGACGTGCTCGGGCGGCTCGGCGAGGACCCGGCCGAGGCGCTGGACACGGCCGGGGAGGCGCTCACCGCGCTGAACGCCGCCACCCTGCAGGGTGCGCTGCGCGCCTGCGTGGCCGGCTGGGAGGCCCGGAACGGGGCCCTGCCGACCAGGATCGCGGTGATCGCGATGGGCCGGTTCGGCGGGCGCGAACTCGGCTACGGCTCCGACGCGGACGTGCTCTTCGTCCACGAGCCGCTGCTCGGGTCGCTGGAGCAGGACGCGGCCCGGGCCGCCCAGGCCGTCTGCCACGAGCTGCGCTCGCTGCTGGCCGCGCCGTCCACCGAGCCGCCGCTGGAGGTCGACGCCGACCTGCGGCCGGAGGGGCGCAACGGCCCGCTGGTGCGCACCCTCGCCTCGTACGAGGCGTACTACCGGCGCTGGTCGCACGTCTGGGAGAGCCAGGCGCTGCTGCGGGCCGAGCCGGTGGCGGGGGACGAGTCGCTGGGGGAGCGGTTCCGCCGGCTGGTCGACCCGCTGCGCTACCCGGGCGCCGGGGTGCCGGAGCGGGACCTGGTGGAGATCCGCCGGATCAAGGCCCGGATCGAGGCCGAGCGGCTGCCGCGCGGTGCCGACCCGACCACCCACACCAAGATCGGCCGGGGCGGGCTGGCCGACGTCGAGTGGACCGTCCAGCTGCTCCAGCTCCGGCACGGCCACGAGCTGCCGGCGCTGCGGACCACCCGGACCAGGGCGGCGCTGGCGGCGGCGGTGGCGGCGGGGCTGGTCGAGGAGGGGGACGCGGAGGTGCTGGACACGGCCTGGGTGCTGGCCTCCCGGGTGCGGTCGGCGGTGATGCTGGTCCGCGGGCGGCCGGGGGACTCGTTCCCCGCGGACGCCCGGGAGCTGGCCGGGGTGGCCCGCTACCTGGGGTACGGCGCCGGGCACAGCGGGGAGCTGGTGGACGACTACCGGCGGACCACCCGGCGGGCCAGGGCGGTGGTGGAGCGGCTGTTCTACGGCTGAGCCGCGCGGCCCGGCGCGACCCGGGCCCTTCGCCGCCCGGGGAGGCGTTCGGGCGGACGGCGAAGGGCCCCGCGAACGATCGCGGGGCCCTTCGGCGCGTACGGGGGTCAGCGTCGCCCGGCGGTCACCGAGGGCTCGCTCCACTGCTCGGGCACCGTGACCGGCTTCTCCGGGTCGGTCTCCCGGGCGGGCACCCTGGGCAGCCGGTAGGGCCAGGCGTGGTAGATCAGCCGGGCCGCGGCGAAGCCGACCGCCAGGCAGGCGATGCCGCCGACCGCGTCCATCCAGAAGTGGTTGGCGGTGGAGACGATCACCACCAGGGTGGCCACCGGATAGAGCAGGCCGAGCACCCGGACCCAGGTGGCGCGGGCGAGGAAGAAGATGGTCAGTCCGCACCAGAGCGACCAGCCGATGTGCATCGAGGGCATCGCCGCGAACTGGTTGGAGACGTGCGTGGCCGGTCCGGAGGCCATCGAGCCCCAGGTGCCGTGCGTCTTCACGGTGTCGATGAAGCCGCCGTCGGTCATCAGCCGGGGCGGGGCCAGCGGGAAGAAGTAGAAGCCGACCAGCGCGATGCCGGTGGTGACGAACAGCACCGTGCGCGCCGCGACGTAGCGGCCCGGCTGCCGGCGGTAGAGCCAGACCAGGACGCCGATGGTGACGATGAAGTGCAGGGTCGCGTAGTAGTAGTTCATCCCCGTGATGAGCCAGCCGACGCCGTCCACCGCGTGGTTCACCGAGCGCTCGATCGCGACGCCGAGGCTCTGCTCGAAGTCCCAGATCCAGGTGGCGTGCTTCTGCGCTATCGCCTCCTGCTCGGGGACGGCGTTGCGGACCAGCGAGTAGATCCAGTAGCTGAGGCCGATCAGTGCCAGCTCGAACCAGATCCGCGGCCGGGCCGGGGAGCGGCGCTGCTCGCGGACGCGGCTGCGCAGCGCGGCGGTACGGGTCTGGGCCGCGCGGGTGGCTCCGTCGGGCATGCGGCCACCGTTCTGCTGGATCTCGGTCGGTTCCCCCATGGACGAGAAGTCTGCCAGACGTCCCGTAGCCGTCTGCTCATCCTCCGGAAGTGGATTCTTCACCGGATGTCCCCCTTCAGGGCTAGGGGGTTTCTCCCACCGGGGTAGGGGGTGAGGGCGAGTCTGGTACGAACCGGTGGGACGGGCATACGTCCCATTGTCACGCCGGGTGGAGCGGGTGGCGCATTCGGGGGTCGGGCACCGGTGCGGCGGGCGTATTTTCCCCGCCCGAAACCCTTTCTGCATCTTGCTGAAACATATTGCAGGCCGCTAGCGTCCTGGCAACTCGCTCACCCCTTCCCCCGCAAGGGAGCCCTCAGTGGCCGATGTCCCGCCCCGCCGCCGGCGGAGCACCACCCGCAGACCCGGCCGGACGGCGGTGCTGCTCGCCGCCTCGCTGACCGCCGCCACCCTCGGCACCGCCGGCCCGGCCGCGCTCGCCGCCGCCCCGCCCGGACCGCCCTCGGACGCCGCGCTCGCCGCCACCGCCGGGCGCCACGACCTCACCCGCGAGCAGTTCTACTTCGTCCTGCCGGACCGGTTCGCCAACGGCGACCGCGGCAACGACACCGGGGGCATCACCGGCACCCGGCTGGACCACGGCCTCGACCCGGCCGACAAGGGCTTCTACCACGGCGGCGACCTGGCCGGCCTGATCCAGCGGCTCGACTACATCCAGGACCTCGGCACCACCGCGATCTGGATGGCGCCGATCTTCCGGAACAAGCCCGTCCAGGGGGCGGGCGACAGCGCGAGCGCCGGCTACCACGGCTACTGGATCACCGACTTCACCCAGGTCGACCCGCACTTCGGCACCAACGAGCAGCTCAAGGAACTGATAGCCAAGGCGCACCAGCGGGGCCTCAAGGTCTTCTTCGACGTCATCACCAACCACACCGCCGACGTCATCGACTACCAGCAGAAGCAGTACGGCTACCGCACCACCGGCGCCCACCCGGTGCTGGACGCCGACGGCCGGCCGGTCGACGAGACCGCGCTCGCCGACGCGGGAGCCGCCTGGCCGAAACTGAACCGGGACTCCTTCCCCTACAGCCCGGTCTTCCGCAAGCCGGCCGACGCCACCGCCAAGACCCCGGCCTGGCTCAACGACCCCGCGCTCTACCACAACCGGGGCGACTCCACCTTCGCCGGCGAGTCCGCCACCGAGGGCGACTTCTCCGGCCTCGACGACCTCGACACCCAGAACCCCAAGGTGGTCAAGGGCTTCGAGAAGGTCTACCAGCAGTGGGTCGAGGAGGCCGGCGTCGACGGCTTCCGGATCGACACCGTGAAGCACGTCAACATGGCCTTCTGGCAGCAGTGGGCGCCCTCGCTCAAGGCGTTCGCCGCCAAGCAGGGGAACAAGAAGTTCTTCATGTTCGGCGAGGTCTACTCCGGCGACCCGGCGGTCACCGCGCCGTACGTCACCAAGGGCCGGCTCCAGGCCACCCTCGACTTCCCGTTCCAGAACGCCGCCCGCTCCTACGTCTCCCAGGGCGGCTCGGCACGCGGCCTCGCCGAGGTCTACGGCCAGGACCACCGCTACACCACCGCCGACACCGACGCCTACGAGCTGCCGACCTTCCTCGGCAACCACGACATGGGCCGGTTCGGGTCCTTCCTGCTCGCCGACAACCCGGGCGCCGACGAGGCCACCCTGCTGCGCAAGGACCGGCTCGGCAACGAGCTGATGTTCCTCACCCGCGGCCAGCCCGTCGTCTACTACGGCGACGAGCAGGGCTTCACCGGCGCCGGCGGCGACAAGGACGCCCGGCAGGACGTCTTCGCCTCGCAGACCGCCTCCTACAACACCGACCGGGTGCTCGGCGGCGCCACCGGCTCCGCCGACCGTTACGGGCAGGACGGCGAGCTGTACCGGGGCGTCGCCGGACTGGCGAAGCTGCGCCGCGACCACCCCGCGCTCGCCGACGGCGCCCAGATCGAGCGGTACGCCGCCGACGGGCCCGGCGTCTACGCCTTCTCCCGGATCGACGCCGGGCAGCAGGTCGAGTACCTGGTCGCGGTCAACAACGCCGCCGAACCGAAGACCGTCACCCTGGACACCTTCTCGGCCGGCCAGGGCTTCGACCGGATCTACCCGGCCGCGGGGGAGCGGACCACCAGCGGCGCCGACCGCAAGGTCACCGTCACCGTGCCGGCGCTCTCCTCGGTCGTCCTCAAGGCCGCCGAGAAGGCCGCCCCGGCCGCCGCCGCGCCCGCGATCACCCTGCGCGCGCCCGCCGACGGCTCCACCGGCACCGTCACCGTCGGCGCGGACGTCCCCGGCGGCGGCTTCGGCCGGGTCACCTTCGCCGCCCAGGTCGGCGACCGGCCCTGGCAGGTGCTCGGCACCTCGGACACCGGCCGGTACGCCGTCACCCAGGACCTCGCCGGCGTCGCCCCCGGCACGCCCGTCCGCTACAAGGCCGTCGTCCAGGACGCGGCCGGCCGGCTGAGCGCCGCCACCGGCGGCTTCACCACCGGCACGCCCGCGCCCACGCCGGTGCCCAGCGCCACCACCCGCCCGTACGCCGTCGTCCACTACCAGCGCAAGAACGGCGACTACGACGGCTGGAACCTCTACGCCTGGGGCGACCTCGCCGACGGCGAGGCGACCCCGTGGCCGGCCGGGCACGGCTTCACCGGCCGGGACGCCTACGGCGCCTTCGCCTACGTGAAGCTGAAGCCCGGCGCCTCCGACGTCGGCTTCATCGTGGAGAAGGACGGGGTCAAGGACGTCGACGCCGACCGCCACCTCGACGTCGGCGCGTCCGGTGAGATCTGGCTCAAGGAGGGCGACCCGGCCGTCCTGACCGCGAACCCCGGGCCGGCGAACACCCAGCCGCCCGGCACGGCGGTGATCCACTACAACCGGGCCGACGGCGACTACGACGGCTGGGGCCTGCACGACTGGACCGGGGCCGCCACCCCCACCGACTGGGGCAACCCGCTGATGCCGGTCCGCCGCGACGCCTTCGGCGCCGTCTTCGAGGTGCCGCTCGCCCCCGGCGCGACCAGCCTCGGCTACATCCTGCACCGGGGCAACGACAAGGACCTGCCGAACGACCAGTCCCTCGACCTCGCCGGCACCGGCCGCGAGGTCTGGATCCTCGGCGGCCGCGAGGGCTACCTGCTGCCGCAGACCGCCGCCGCCTCCTCCCAGCTGGACCTCGGCTCGGCCAAGGCGCAGTGGATCGACGCGAGGACGGTCGTGGTCCCGGCGAACTACGGGGCCGGTGACGCCGCGCTCGCCGCCGGTACCAGCGCCCAGCTGGTGTACGACCCGGCCGGCGGCATCCGCGCCGACAAGGGCGCGCTGACCGGGCCGGGGCGGTGGATCCGGCTGGAGCCGGCCCCCGGCGGCCTCACCGCCGCGCAGAAGGCCGCGTACCCGCACCTCGCCGGCTACCGGGCCTTCACCGTCGACCCGCGCGACGCCGCCCGGGTTCCCGCCGCCCTGCGCGGCCAGCTGCTCTTCACCGAGCACCTGCCCAGCGGCGCCGTCCTGGCCGCCACCGGCGTGCAGACCCCCGGCGTGCTCGACGACCTGTACGCCCGCCGCACCGGCCGGGTCGACTTCGGCCCGGCGTACTACAACGGCAAGGTCGCGCTGTCCCTCTGGGCGCCGACCGCGCAGGAGGTCTCCGTCCAGGTCTTCGACACGCCGGCCGGCGGCACCCCGAGGACCCTGCCGCTGAAGCTCGACGACGAGACCGGCGTCTGGGAGCTCGTCCGCGACAAGGCCGAGCTGGACGGCAAGTACTACCTGTACCAGGTCAAGGTCTGGGCGCCGTCGGTCCAGCGGGTGGTGGTCAACACCGTCACCGACCCGTACTCGGTCGCGCTCTCCACCGACTCGAAGCGCAGCCTGGTCGCCGACCTCGCCGCCGCGGGGCTCAAGCCGCCGGGCTGGGAGGACCACGCCGTCCCGGCGGCCGTCCCGCTCGCCCGGGAGCAGATCCAGGAGCTGCACGTCCGGGACTTCTCGGTGGCGGACACCACCGTCCCGGCCGCCGAGCGCGGCACCTACCTGGCCTTCACCGAGTCCGACTCGGCCGGCATGAAGCACCTGCGCGAGCTGGCCCGGGCCGGCGTCACCACCGTCCACCTGCTGCCGACCTTCGACATCGCCACCATCCGGGAGAACCGGGCCGAGCAGAAGCTGCCCGCCTGCGACCTCGCGGCCCTGGCCGCCGACAGCGGGAAGCAGCAGGAGTGCGTGGCCGCCGTCGCCGCCGAGGACGCCTACAACTGGGGCTACGACCCGCTGCACTACACCGTGCCGGAGGGCTCGTACGCCACCGACCCCGGGGGGACCGCGCGCACCGTGCAGTTCCGGCGGATGGTGCAGGCGATCCACGCGGCCGGGCTCCGGGTCGTCCTCGACGTCGTCTACAACCACACCGCGGCCGCCGGCCAGGCCGAGCACTCGGTGCTGGACAAGGTCGTCCCCGGCTACTACCAGCGGCTGGACGCCGACGGGAAGGTGACCACCGACAGCTGCTGCGCCGACACCGCGCCCGAGCACGCCATGATGAACCGCCTGGTGGTCGACTCGGTGACGACCTGGGCCCGCGAGTACAAGGTGGACGGCTTCCGCTTCGACCTGATGGGCCTGGACCCGAAGTCCACCATGCTGGACGTGCAGGCCGCGCTGCGCCGGATGACCCCGGAGTCGGACGGCGTCGACGGGAGGAACGTCCTCCTCTACGGCGAGGGCTGGAACTTCGGCGTCGTCGCGAACAACGCCCGGTTCGAGCAGGCCACCCAGCTCGCGATGGCCGGAACCGGTATCGCCACCTTCGACGACCGGTTCCGCGACGCGGCCCGGGGCGGCAACTTCCAGCTCTCCTCGGCCCCGCAACAGGGCTTCGCCTCGGGCCTGTTCACCGACCCGAACGGCTCGCCCGCCAACGGCACGCCGGAGCAGCAGAAGGCCCGGCTGCTCAAGCAGATGGACCAGCTGAAGGTCGGGCTGACCGGCAACCTGGCCGGCTACGCCTTCACCGACAGCTCCGGACGGGCCGTCACCGGCCGGGACGTCGACTACAACGGCGCCCCGACCGGGTACGCGGCCCGGCCCGGCGAGGCGGTCGGGTACGTGGACGCGCACGACAACGCCGACCTGTTCGACGCGCTGGCGTACAAGCTGCCGCCCGCCACCGCGCCCGCCGACCGGGCCCGGATGCAGGCGCTGGCGCTCTCGCTGACCGCGCTCACCCAGGGCTCCGGTTTCGCCCAGGCCGGCAGCGACCTGCTGCGCTCCAAGTCGCTGGACGCCAACTCCTACGACTCCGGTGACTGGTTCAACGCCATCCACTGGGACGCCGCCCAGGGCAACGGCTGGGGCCGGGGCCTGCCGCCGGCCGCGGACAACCGGGAGATGTGGCCGGCCGCCGCCGCCCTGCTGGGCGACCCGCGGCTGACCGTGGGCGCCGCCGACATCCGGTCGGCGAGCGCGCAGTACCAGGAGTTCCTGCGGATCAAGCGGTCCTCGCCGCTGTTCTCGCTGCCCACCCTGGCCGCCGTCCAGCAGCGGCTGTCGTACCCGCTGTCCGGGACGCCCGGTGAGACTCCCGGGGTGATCACCCTGCACCTGGACGGCGCCGGGCTCGCGGGTGCGGAGAAGGGCGTCACGGTGGTGTTCAACGCCACGCCCACCGCGCAGAGCCAGTCGGTCGCCGGGCTGGCGGGGACGGTCCAGGCGCTCCACCCGGTCCAGGCCGGCGGCGCCGACCCGGTGGTGAAGCAGGCCGGATTCGCCTCCGCCACGGGCACGTTCACCGTGCCGGGCCGGACGGTGGCGGTGTTCGTGCAGAGCTGACGGGCCCGCCGTCGACCGGGCCCCGCACCGCCGAACGGCGGTGCGGGGCCCGGTTCCATTCAGGGAATGGAGTTGGCCGAAAACCGACTCCGGCACGGCCGGAAAGATGAGGTGCCGTGCCGGTCGGGCGCCGCCGTCCGGCATCCGGACCCGGCTCCGGGCCGGATTCGCTGGTCAGTGCCCGCGGGCGGTGATCGAACCTTTCCGATGGCAATGAAAACGATCTCCGGTAGTTCCCACGGCCGTAACACGGGCGGGGGTCTGACGGATGTACGGGCCGGTAGCTAATCGGCCAATCCATGGCATGCATCTGTCATTCACGGCTCGTTTGCTGCCACGATTCCTCCGGCTGCAGACGAGGGGGCCCCACCCCCCGGTGCAGCTGTCCCGGTTCAGGTACAGCGCATCCCCCCTGCCAGCACATCAGCTCCGCTACCGCACCCGCGCCGCGCACCGGCGGCGGGGGCCCCCACTGAGTCGCGACCCCGCGGCCAGGTTCTCTCCACCGTCCGCGAACCCCGCGGCGGTCGGAAAAGGAGTCCGCATGTCCCGTTACGCCCACGCCCGGAAGGCAGCGGTTGTCATGGCCGCCACCACCGCGCTGCTGGTGACCGGCATCCCGGTCATCGCGCAGGCGGTCACCCCTGACGCGCCGGCGGTCGTCGCCGCGCAGCAGGCGACCCGGGCCCAGCTGATCGCCTCCGCGAACCAGCAGACCGCCGGCCTCGCCCAGACCCTCGGCCTGACCGGCGAGGAGAAGCTGGTCACCAAGGACGTCGTCCAGGACGCCAACGGCGCCCGCCACCTGCGCTACGAGCGCACCTACGCCGGTCTCCCGGTGCTCGGCGGCGACCTGATCGTCCACCAGGACGCCACCGGCGCCACCCAGGGCGTGACCAAGGCCAGCGACGCCGTGCTCTCCGGCGTGAACACCAGCCCGAAGCTCGCCGCCCCGAAGGCCCAGGAGGCCGCGCTCGCCGCCGAGGCCGGCTCCTCCCTCGACGCCGCCCCGCGCCTGGTCGTCTGGGCCGCCGACGGCACCGCGAAGCTCGCCTGGGAGACCGTCGTCACCGGCAAGGAGTCGGACGGCACCCCGAGCCGCCTGCGCGTGGTCACCGACGCGACCACCGGCGCCGTGCTCGGCAAGAACGAGGCCATCAAGACCGGCACCGGCCAGGGCGTCTTCGTCGGCAACGTGCCGCTGACCACCACCCAGAGCGGGTCCACGTACCAGCTCAAGGACGGCAGCCGCGGCGGCCAGTACACGACCAACATGAACAACGGCACGACCGGCAACGGCACGCTGTTCAGCAAGTCGAGCGACACCTGGGGCAACGGGCAGGCCACCAACAAGGAGTCCGCCGCCGTCGACGCCCAGTACGGCGCCGCCGCCACCTGGGACTTCTACAAGAACACCTTCGGCCGCAGCGGCATCCGCAACGACGGCGTCGGCGCCTTCAGCCGGGTCCACTACGACCGCGGCTACGTCAACGCGTTCTGGGACGACGACTGCTTCTGCATGACCTACGGCGACGGCGAGGGCGACACCCACCCGCTGACCGAGCTCGACGTGGCCGGCCACGAGATGAGCCACGGCGTCACCTCCGCCACCGCCAACCTCAACTACTCCGGCGAGTCCGGCGGCCTCAACGAGGCCACCTCGGACATCTTCGGCAACGCCGTCGAGTTCTACGCCAACCTGGCCGCCGACAACCCGGACTACCTGGTCGGCGAGCTCATCGACATCAACGGCAACGGCACGCCGCTGCGCTACATGGACAAGCCCTCCAAGGACGGCCGCTCGGCCGACTCCTGGTACTCGGGCGTCGGCAACCTGGACGTGCACTACTCGTCCGGTGTCGCCAACCACTTCTTCTACCTGCTGGCCGAGGGCAGCGGCGCCAAGGTGATCAACGGCGTCAGCTACAACAGCCCGACCGCCAACAACGTGACCGTCACCGGCATAGGCCGGGACAAGGCGCTGCAGGTCTGGTACAAGGCGCTGACCTCGTACATGACCTCCACCACCAACTACGCCCAGGCGCGCACCGCGACGGAGAAGGCGGCCACCGACCTCTACGGCGCGGGCAGCGCCGAGCTGATCGCGGTCGGCACCGCCTGGGCCGGCGTCAACGTCGGCACCGTGCCCCCGAACCCGGGCGGTGTCACCGTCACCAGCCCGGGCAACCAGAGCACCAAGGTCGGCACCGCCGTCAACCTGGCCATCAAGGCCACCGGCGGCACCGCCCCGCTCACCTACTCCGCCACCGGCCTCCCGGCCGGCCTGTCGATCAACGCCTCCACCGGCGTGGTCACCGGCACCCCGACCGCCGTCGGCACCTCCAACGTCACCGTGACCGCGAAGGACTCGGCGAACAAGACCGGCACCGCCAGCTTCACCTGGACGGTCACCGACACCAGCACCAGCTGCACCCCGGCGCAGCTGCTCGGCAACGCGGGCTTCGAGACGGGCACCGCCGCGCCGTGGACCGCCTCCAGCGGCGTCGTCGACAAGTCCGCCTCGCAGGCCCCGCACGGCGGCACCTGGAAGGCGTGGCTGAACGGCTACGGCTCCACCCACACGGACACCCTCTCCCAGACGGTGACCATCCCGGCGGGCTGCAAGGCCACGCTCAGCTTCTACCTGCACATCGACACCGGCGAGTCCGGCACGACCCAGTACGACAAGCTGGCCGTGACCGTCAACGGCACCGCGCTGAAGACCTACTCCAACGTGGACGCGGCCGCCGGCTACCAGCTGCGCACCTTCGACCTCTCGGCCTACGCGGGCCAGTCGGTGACCCTCAAGTTCACCGGCACCGAGGACTCCTCGCTGCAGACCAGCTTCGTGATCGACGACACCGCGATCGCCACGAGCTGACCCGGCGCCGGTAGCCCCGGCAAAGCCAGGTGAGACAGGGGCAGGGCCCGGCGGCTTCGAGCCGCCGGGCCCTGTGGCGTACCCCGGCGGGGCCGTGAGTTCCCGGAAACCCGCCGGTCACCCCGGGGCAACCGGCGGGCAACACGAAACACGGGCGAAACGCGGCCGTCCGCGACCGGAAATCCGGCCTCGCCACACTTCCGGCACGCGCTCCGGCGCAGGACGCCGCCGCGAGACCCGCCGCAGGACCCCCGGAGGTACCCCATGCTCCTGGCCGCCCACCAGGCCGCCCACCAGGCCGCTCAGCAGGCCGCCCACCAGGTCGTCCGGCTGGCCGACCTGCCGGCCGCCGACGGCCCGTCCGCGCCGCCCGGCATCGACACCGGCGACACCGCCTGGCTGCTCGCCAGCACCGCCCTCGTCCTGCTGATGACGCCCGGCCTGGCACTGTTCTACGGCGGCATGGTCCGCACCAAGAGCGTGCTCAACATGATCATGATGAGCTTCGTCTCGATCGCCGTCGTCACCGTGGTCTGGCTGCTGGCCGGCTACTCGCTCGCCTTCGGCCCGGACGCCGGCGGCCTGGGCCTGATCGGCGGCCCGGACCACCTGGGGATGGCCGGGATCACGCCGTCCTCGGTCACCGGCCGCGTCCCCACCGTGCTGTTCGCCACCTTCCAGCTGACCTTCGCGATCATCACCGCCGCCCTGATCAGCGGTGCCATCGCGGACCGGGCCAGGTTCGGCTCCTGGGTGGTCTTCACCGCCGTCTGGACCCTGCTGGTCTACGTCCCCGTCGCGCACTGGGTGTTCGCGCCCGGTGGCTGGATCCTGTCGAAGCTCGGCGCGCTGGACTTCGCCGGCGGCACCGTCGTCGAGGTCAACTGCGGGGCGAGCGGCCTGGCCCTGGCCCTGCTGCTCGGGCCGCGGCTCGGCTTCCGGAAGGAGGCCATGCGCCCGCACAACCTGCCGTTGGTGCTGCTCGGCGCGGGCCTGCTCTGGTTCGGCTGGTTCGGCTTCAACGCCGGTTCGGCGCTCGGCGCCAACGGCCTGGCCGCCTCCGCGCTGCTCAACACCCAGGCGGCCGGCTGCACCGGACTGCTCGGCTGGCTGGTGGTGGAGAAGCGGCGGGACGGCCACGCCACCACGCTGGGCGCGGCCTCCGGCGCGGTGGCCGGCCTGGTCGCCGTCACGCCGTCCTGCGGCAGCGTCGACCTGCCCGGCGCCCTCCTCATCGGGCTGGCGGCCGGCGTGGTCTGCTCGTACGCGGTGAGCTGGAAGTTCCGGTTCGGCTTCGACGACTCGCTGGACGTGGTGGGCGTGCACTTCGTGGCCGGCGTCATCGGCACCGCCCTGATCGGCCTGTTCGCCACCGCCACGATGACCGGCGGCCCGGCCGGGCTCCTGCACGGCGGCGGCTTCGGGCAGCTCGGCAAGCAGCTGGTGGCGATCCTGGCCGTCGCCGCCTACTCCTTCGCGGTCACGTACGGGATCGGCCGGGCGATCGAGCGGGTGATGGGCTTCCGCGCCAGCGAGGAGCACGAACTCACCGGCCTGGACCTCGCCGTGCACGCCGAGACCGCGTACGATCACGGCGTCCTGGGCCACGGCGTGCTGGGGCAGGGGGCCGCCGTGTTCTCGGCCGCCCACGGCCCCGACCGCACCGCCGCCACCGTGCTCGCGCACCCGTCCGACAAGGCGCCCTCCGCATGAAGCTGATCACCGCGATCGTCAAGCCGTTCAAACTGGACGACGTCAAGAGCGCGCTGCAGGCCGTCGGCGTGCACGGACTGACCGTCAGCGAGGCCAGCGGGTACGGCCGTCAGCACGGTCACACCGAGGTCTACCGGGGCGCCGAGTACCGGATCGACCTGGTGCCGAAGGTCCGGATCGAGGTCGTCGTCGAGGACGAGGACGCCGACCTGGTGATCGAGGAGATCGTCCGGGCCGCCCGGACCGGCAAGATCGGCGACGGCAAGGTCTGGGCGGTGCCGGTGGAGACGATCGTCCGGGTCCGCACGGGGGAGCGCGGACCGGACGCGGTGTAGTTCCGGCGCCGAACAGCAGCACGGCGGACCGGCGGCGGGGCCCGGTCCGGCCAGCCGCCGGGGCGATCCGGCCTGCCGCCGGGTCGGTCCGGTCCGTCCCCGGGCGGGTCGGGCCTGTCGTGAGGCGGGCCGGGCCCGTCGTCAGGACGGTCCGCCGAGCCCCGGGATCCGCCGCCAGGCGTCGTCGGCGGCGGCCTGCTGCCACCACGTCAGGTCGTGCGGCGGCGTGTCCCGGGTGCGGCGCGGGTGGAGGATCGGGTCGTCGGTGTCGTGCAGGGTGCCGTTGTGGACGGCGACCGCGACCCGGGTGCCGTCCGGGAGGGGCGTCCAGATCCGGTACGTGACCCAGCCGGTGGCGGCGGTCTCCAGCACCTCGACGACCTGCGGGTCCGGTCCTGGCCCGGGGGCGGTGCCGCAGCGGTAGCCGGCGTCCCGGTCGGCATCGGTGCGGAGCCCGCAGGTGGGTGCGGCGGCCTGCGAGGCCGGGCCGTGCACCTCGACCGAGACGGTGGCCGCCCCCCGGCCGTCGTCGTACCTGGTCCAGAGCACGGCGTCGGCCGCCGGGTCGAGGGTCAGCTGGTCGGCGCCGGGTTCGGGGTCCAGCCGGGCGCCGGGGCCGAGCAGCCGGGCCAGCGCGGACTGCAGCGCGGTGCGCTGACGCGCCCGCAGCAGCTCCGGGCCGGCGGCGGTCGTGGCGGTCGTGGCGGAGGTGGGTCCGGCCGGGCCGGTGCCGGACCCCGTCCGTCCGGGGAGGCCGGTCAGCGTGAAGGTGACGGCCAGCGCGAGCACGGTGGCCGCGGAGGCGGCCGTGCCCAGCCGGCGGCGCCGGCGCAGCACACGGCCACGCCGGGTGGCCTCGGCGAGCATCACGGCGACCGGCGGGCGCAGGTCCTGGACGCTGTCGGCGAGCAGCCTGCCCAGGTCGTGCTCTAGGTCCGGGTCGGGGGCCATGGCGGGGCTCCTGGTGGCGGTGGGTCGGGTCGGGGTCGGCCTGATGTCGCTCGGTCGGCCGGGGGTGGCTTGGGTGGCAGCGGCCGGGGTGGCCGTCAGGGCCGGAACAGCAGTTCGCGGTCGTCCGCCAGGATCTCGCGCAGCCGGGCGAGCGAGCGGGTGGAGAGCCCCTTGACGGCGGCGGGGGTGGTGCCGAGCATCTCGGCCACGGCCTCGATCGGATGGTCCTCCAGGTAGCGCAGGACCACCACGGCACGGTTGCGCGGCGGCAGCGTACGCAGCGCGGCGACCAGGGTGAGCCGCAGCTCGGCGCCGTCGGCGGGGCGGTCGTCGAGGCGGGCCGGGGCGTCGGGCAGCTCGGCGACGGCGATCTCGCCGGAGCGGCGCAGCCGCCGGTGGGAGAGGTAGCAGCGGAGCAGCACCTTGCGGGCGTAGGCGTCGATCGAGGGCTCGTCGTCGCCGCGGCGGAGCCGGCCCCAGACCGAGTAGAGCTTGGCGAGGGTGGTCTGGACGAGGTCCTGGGCCTGGTGCCAGTCGCCGCACATCAGGTAGGCGACCTGGAAGAGCCGACCGGCCCGATTGGCCGCGAACTCCTCGAAGTCGCCCGCCCTGTCCATGCCGTCCCCCGTGCCTCTGGTGCCTGTGTCCGTGGTGCCCGCGCCTGGGCGCCTGTGCCCGCGCCTGCCTGAGCCCGCGCCTGCCTGAGCCCGGCGTCCGTGCCGGTCCCGGTGCTTCCGGGGCTCCTGCTCGGCCGCCGTTCCTATCCACGCTGCGGGAGCCGGGAAAGTCGCACACGAGTTTTCGGAGCTGCCGAAACGTTCCTCCCAAGCTCTTGACGGGCCACGGCGGCGACCCTAGGTTCAGCGCTGCAAGTTTCCAGAAAGTTTCAGCAAGCTTTCACATGCGGTACCCGGGCTGCCCCCACCCCAGCCACCCCAGGAGACAACGTGGTCACCACCGCCCCCGCCCGCCGGCCCGTCCGGACGGCCGGCGCACTCGCCGCCTCGGCGGCCCTCGCGCTCTCGCTCACCGCGGCCTTCGCCGCCGCCCCCGCCGCGCAGGCCACCCCGCCCGGCGGCGGCAAGGACGTCACGGCGACGCTCTTCGAGTGGCGCTTCGACTCGGTCGCCAAGGCCTGCACCGACACCCTCGGCCCCAAGGGCTACGGCTTCGTCGAGGTCTCGCCGCCCCAGGAACACATCCAGGGCAGCCAGTGGTGGACCTCCTACCAGCCGGTCAGCTACCGGATAGCCGGGCGCCTCGGCGACCGGACCGCCTTCAAGAAGATGATCGACACCTGCCACGCGGCCGGCGTCAAGGTGATCGCCGACTCGGTGATCAACCACATGTCGGCCGGCACCGGTACCGGCACCGGCGGCACCGCGTACGGCAAGTACACCTACCCCGGCTTCTACCAGGACCAGGACTTCCACTCCTGCCGCACCGCGATCGGCAACTACAACGACCGCTCCGACGTCCAGAACTGTGAGCTCGTCAACCTCTCCGACCTGAACACCGGCAGCGCCTACGTCCAGCAGACGATCGCCCGCTACCTCGACGACCTCGCCTCGCTCGGTGTCGACGGCTACCGGATCGACGCGGCCAAGCACATCGCCGCCGCCGACCTCGCCGCGATCAAGGCCAGGACGGCCAACCCCCAGGCGTACTGGGTGCAGGAGGTCATCTACGGTGCGGGCGAACCGGTCCTGCCCACCGAGTACACCGGCACCGGCGACGTCGACGAGTTCCGCTCCGGAACCTGGCTGAAGAGCGCCTTCCAGGGCGGCCGGCTCGCCGACCTGTCCGGCTGGGGCTCCGGCCTGCTCCCCACCGACAGGGCCCGCACCTTCGTCGACAACTGGGACACCGAGCGCAACGGCTCCACACTCACCTACAAGAACGGCTCCGCGTACACCCTGGCCAACGTCTTCATGCTGGCCCACCCGTACGGCGCGCCCAACGTCCACTCCGGCTACGCGTTCACCGGGCACGACGACGGCCCGCCGAACGGCGGCACCGTCAACGCCTGCTACCAGGACGGCTGGAACTGCACCCACGCCTGGCGGCAGGTGGCCAACATGGTCGGCTTCCGCAACGCGGTGGCCGGCACCGGTCTGACCGACTGGTGGTCGAACGGCAACAACGCGATCGCCTTCGGGCGTGGCGGCAAGGGCTTCGTCGCGGTCAACCGGGAGAGCGGAGCGGTCACCCAGACCTTCCGGACCTCGCTGCCGGCCGGCAGCTACTGCGACGTCCAGCACGGCGACCCGGCGGCCGGGGGCTGCACCGGCCCGTCCTACACGGTCGGCACGGACGGCCGGTTCACCGCCACCGTCGGAGCGGGCGACGCGATCGCGCTGTACGTCGGCGCGCCCGGGACCGGCACGGCGGTGACCGGCGGGGCGTCCTTCGCGGTCGACGCCACCACCGCGTGGGGGCAGAACGTCTACGTGGTCGGCGACAACGCCGCGCTCGGCGGCTGGGACACCGGCCGGGCGCTGCCGCTCTCCTCGGCCGCCTACCCGGTGTGGAAGGCCGACGTCGCGATGGCCGCCGGGACGGCCTTCGCGTACAAGTACATCCGCAAGGACGCCGCCGGGAACGTCACCTGGGAGTCCGGCGCCAACCGGACCGCCACCGTGCCGGCCTCGGGCCGGGTGAGCCTGAACGACACCTGGCGCGGCTGAGCCGCCGAGCGGGCCGCCACTCGGTGGTCGGCCCGCTCTCGGCGGTCGGGCCCGGTCCTCGGCGGGTGGCTTCTCGGCGTTCAAACCTGCGGAGCGGGTGAACACCGGCAGCATCGGTGAATGAGTACCACCCCCGGCGGCCCGCCCGCCCGGAGGCCCGCCCGCCCGTGGCCCTAGCCCCGGCCGATGTACGGCATGGCGGTCGCCAGCACGGTCGCGAACTGCACGTTGGCCTCCAGCGGCAGCTCCGCCATGTGCCGCACGGTGCGGGCGACGTCGGTGACGTCCATGGTCGGCTCCACCGCGATCCGTCCGTCCGCCTGCCGCACGCCCAGGCTCATCGCCGCCGTCATGTCGGTGGCGGCGTTGCCGATGTCGATCTGCCCGCAGGCGATCCGGTACGGACGGCCGTCCAGCGACAGCGACTTGGTCAGCCCGGTCACCGCGTGCTTGGTCGCGGTGTACGCGACCGAATTCGGGCGCGGCACGTGTGCGGAGATCGAGCCGTTGTTGATGATCCGGCCGCCCTGCGGGTCCTGCGCCCGCATCTGCCGGAAGGCTGCGCGGGCGCAGAGGAACGCGCCGGTCAGGTTGAGGTCGACCACGGCCCGCCACTCGGCGACGTCCAGCTCGTCCACCGGCGCCGCGGTGCCGAAGGTGCCCGCGTTGTTGAACAGCAGGTCGACCCGGCCGAACCGGGCGACGGCGGCCGCGAAGAGCGCGTCCACGGCGGCCGGGTCCGTCACGTCGGTCGGCACCGCGGCCGTGTCGTCCGCCCCGGCGCCGCACAGCCGGGCCGTCTCCTGCAACGCGCCGCCCCGGCGTCCGGCGAGCACCAGCCGCCAGCCGCCGGCCGCCAGCTCCACCGCGACGGCGCGGCCCACACCACTGCCGGCACCGGTCACGACGGCGGTACGGCCGGCGGGGCGGCCGGGGGAGTGGTCGGTGCCCTGCCCGGTGGCCTGCTCGGTGCCCTGCCCGGCCGTGGGGCCGGTGCTGAGGTCGGGGGTCGGCTGGGACACGGCGGGCTCCTCGGGTGACGGCGGTCGCGGCGGGTGGCTCGATCGTTCCCGATCCCGCGCCCGGCGTCACCGGTACGAGGGTCCAAGACCCGGCCCGCCCGACGGCCGGACGGCTGTGCGCCCGCCCGCCGTCCGTCCGCGCGCTCGGCCGTCCGTGTGCCCGGCCGGCGCCCCCGCCGACCGGCGGGGAGCGGACCCCGCCGGTCGGCGGGAGGCTTGGCGGCCTTTACCCGATCGGGGACAAACATTGGACGGGCGGTGGTCCGCACGCAACCGGTCCACCCCGGCCCACGTCATAAGATCGCAGGACGGCACGCCACCGCGCAGGGCGGCGCGCCGCCTCCCGGGGGTCCCGCAGGTAGCCGCGCCCCGGGCCTGTCCGGCCCCACCGCGGGGCCACCGCCCGTGCTCCCCAGGAGCGGGCGCGACACCGGTCGGAGAGTCCTCACCGTGCAGCCGCAGTCCATCCGTTTCCGCGCCGTGCTGACCGGCGCCACCGCCTTCACCCTGGCCGCCGCACTGGCGGCCTGCGGCAGCACGGACGGCAGCGCCAAGGGTGACTCGGTGAAGGGCGGCGCTTCCGCGACGGGCGCGGGCGGCTCCTCGTCCTCGGCCCCCGCGGCCTCGGGCGCCCCGTCCTCCTCCGCCCCCGGATCCCCGACGGCCGGCTCGGGCTCGACCTCCGACCCGACCTCCGCCGCGCCGGCCACGCCCACCCAGGCCGCCGCCGGCAAGGTGCTGATGCCCACCGGCCCGAACGCCGTCTTCACCAAGGCCCGGGACACCGCCGCGGGCCAGATCGTGATGACCACGCTGAACGGCCCCAAGTCCGGCGTCTCCGGCAAGGTCTGGGTCTGGCTGCCGCCGGAGTACAACGACCCGAAGTACGCCAGGACGGGCTTCCCGGTGCTCACCCTCTACGCGGGCGGCCAGAGCGCCGGCTACAACACCTGGACCGACAACCAGCTGCCGATCCAGGAGTACGACGCCGAGCTGTCCAGGCAGGGCAAGGCGCACCCCTTCATCATGGTGATGCCGGTCCAGAACCTCGACTCCAACGAGGCCAAGGCCCTGGAGTGCGCCGACATCCCGGGCCAGCCGAAGATGGGCACCTGGATGGCCGAGGACATCCCCGACTTCGTCCGCGCCAACTTCCGCACCGTGAAGGGCCGCGACGGCTGGGGCCTGATGGGAGCCTCCACCGGCGCGTTCTGCAGCGCCAAGCTGGCCCTCCAGCACCCGGACAAGTTCAAGGCCGCCGTTCCGATCGACGGCTACTTCGTCCCGGACTCGCCGCTCTGGAAGGGCCACGACGCGGAGCGGCAGGCCAACAGCCCCGAGCTGCTGGTCAGCCAGGGCAAGGCCGACGTGAGGATGCTCGCCACCGCGGGCGGCGCCAACGCGTACGAGATGAAGCTGGTCAAGGCGTGGGTCGCCAAGGCCGCGGCGCCGCTCACCGTCGAGTACTACGAGCAGCCCGGCGGCAAGCACCTGACCAGCGACTTCAAGAAGATGATCCCGGACACCCTGCAGTGGCTGACCAGGAACCTCGCGGGGCCGCAGAGCGACTGAGCCGGGCCGCGGGCGATGCGGGCTCCGGCCTCACTCCTCCCCGGCCGCCCCGCCGTCCGCCGTCCGCCGTCGCCGCCGTACGCACTCTCACCCCTCTCCGCGCGGCGGGCCCGGCAGGTCCCCGTGACCCCGCAGGACGGGGCCGGAACCCCTGCCGCGGGCCGCTGACCTGCACGTCAATCGGACATTGATTCCGTCCTGATGTGCTCTGCCCACTGTGGTGGGACAGCCGGCCCGCCAGCTGTGCCAGGTCCAGCCCAGCCCAGCCATGCCAAGCCGTGAAGAGAGTGCCATGCCCAGCCACCTGCTGCCCGTAGCGTCCCCGCCCGTGCCCGCCCAGAGGGGTTCCTCGCGTGAGCGCGCCGCCGACGAGGAACCGCAGGCCGTCCGTTTCGCCGGGCTGAAGTTGGTGCACGCCGCCCTCCGCCGGGACCTCGCCCGGCTGCCCAACGCGCTCCGGCTGATCCAGCCCGGCGAGGACGAGAAGGGCGCCGCACTGCTGCGGCACTGGAACTTCCTCACCGCCATGCTGACCTGCCACCACGAGCAGCAGGACACCCGGATCTGGCCGATCGTCAGCCGGTTCGCGCCCGAGCTGCGGCTGCTGCTCAACTGGCTGGAGTCGGACCACCACAACCTCGACCACTCGTTCACCCGGGTCACCACCCTGGTCCGGATCGCCAGCCGGGACGCCGGGTCGGTCTGGCCGGTGGCCTACGCGATCGAGGACCTGGCGGCGCGGCTGGAGACCCACCTGCGGATCGAGGAGCGGCAGCTGCTGCCCCGGATGGAGCGGGTCTTCACGGAGAACTCCCGCGTCGGCGGCCTTCCCGAGCTGCTGGACGTCCTGCAGTCGGCCGACGGTCCGGGCACCGCCGACGCGCTCGCCTGGCTGCTGGAGGGTGTCGAACCGGCGGTCATCGAACGGCTGCTGGCCGACTGCGACGACGTGGTGGCCCGGCACTGGCCGCACTGGCAGGCGACCTACCAGCGCTGCACGGCGCCGCTCTGGGGGACGCCCGAGGCCCGGGACGCGGCCGGCGAGTGATCACCGGGTCCTTTCGCGGCCCTCGTTCTACGCGCGTGGCAAGTGCCTCCGGCCTATGCCCGAAGCACTTGTCGACAGCGGTCCGCCGTGGACGCCCCACGGCATCCGAGGGCGTCACGGGGCGTCCCGGGGTGCCTCAGCGCAGGCCGAGCCGGGCGAGGTACCCCGGCAGGTCGGCCGGATCGTGGGTGGCCAGGCCCAGGTAGCCGTCCGGCCGGACGACGAACAGCCCGCGCCCGTACACGCGCTCCGCGATCCCGCCGTCGATCCGGTGGCCGTGCACGCCGACCGGCAGCCGGTCCGGCCCGGGCAGCTCGCAGCCGACCGCGAGCACGGTGACGTGCGGGCCGCGGAACAGGTCGAAGAGCCGCCGCGCACCGGAGGCGTCCGCCGCGGTGTCGTCCGCCGCCGTGTCCTCTCCCGCCGTGTCGCCTCCCGCTGCCGCGCCGTACAGCGTCGCTCCACCCGGGGCCGCACCGCCCAACGGCGCGTCGGGCGCCCGCTCACCGGCCCGCAGCGCGTCCTCGGCCAGGCCGGGGCGTGCCTCCACGGTCAGCGGGCCGCCCTCGTAGCCGAGCCCGAGCTGTTCGGTCCGCGGGCCGCGCCGCAGCTCGCCGGCCCGGACCCCGCCCGCGCGGTGCAGCCGGGTGGAGAGGTCCAGGACGTCGGCCGCGATCGGCAGCCGCTCCGCCTCGTAGCTGTCCAGCAGCTCCTCGCCCGCGCCGTGCCGCAGCACCCGGCCGAGCTTCCAGCCCAGGTTGTACGCGTCCTGGACGCTGGTGTTGAGCCCCTGCCCGCCGGCCGGGGAGTGGATGTGCGCCGCGTCGCCGGCCAGGAACACCCGGCCCGCCCGGAACCGCTCGGCCAGTGCCGTCCGCGGGCGGAAGTCGGAGGCCCAGTGCACCTGGCCGACCGCCGACTCGGGCAGGTGGGTGCGCGCCGCGACGGTCCGGCGGACGCCCTCCGCCGAGGTGTCCGGCCGCTCCGCGCCCGCCGCGTCCTCCCCGCGGCCTGCACCGCCGCCCGCACTGCCGCCGTCCGTGCCGCCGTCCGCACTGCCGCCGTCCGCGCCGAACTGCGCGAACAGTTGGAAGGCGGTGGTGCTCGGCAGCGGGCAGAGCAGCAGCGCGCCGCCGGGCGCCTTCGGCCAGACGTGCCAGTTGTCGCGGTCGAGGCCCTCGATCTCGACGTCGGCGACCAGGGACGGCCGCGGGTCGACCTCCTCGCCCACCATCGGGATGCCCACCGCCCGGCGGACGGTCGAGCGTCCGCCGTCGGCGGCGACCAGGTAGCGGGCCGAGACGGTCCGCTCGGCGCCGTCCGGGCCGGTCAGCCGGGCCTCGACCCGGTCGGGGTGCTGGTCGAGGCCGGCCAGTGCGGTGCCGAAGGCGACCTGCCCGCCGAGCTCGCGGAGCCGGTCGTGCAGCAGCTCCTGGGTGCGCCACTGGGGGAGCATCCAGACCGCCGGGTACGGGACGGTGGGGTCGGGGCGGCCGCTCTCGACCAGGTCCCACTCGCCCTGCCGTTCGCCGTTCTCCCAGGACATCATCCGCGGGTAGGGGTGGCCGGCGGCGCGCACGGCGGCGATCAGGCCGAGGTCGTCGAAGACCTCCTGGGTGCGGGGCTGGAGCCCCTTGCCGCGGGAGCCGGGGAACAGCGCCGCGGCCTTCTCGACCAGCAGGGCGCTCACCCCTTGCCTGGCCAGGTCGCAGGCGAGGGTGAGGCCGGTGGGGCCGGCGCCGACGATCAGGACGTCGGTCTGCTGGGGGATCCGGACGTGCGACATGGACGCTCTCCTTAACGTTGTTAAGTGGCTGACGTCCGGAAGCATGGGCTTAACGGTGTTAAATTGTCAATGCCGGATCGGTCGCACGGGTGCCGGGCCGGGAGTGCTGCGAGAGGAACGGCATGCCGCCGAAGCTGGACCGGGCGCAGGTGGTCGACACCGCCCTGCGCCTGCTCGACGAAACCGGGCTCGACGGCCTCACGCTCCGCCGGATCGCCACCGAGCTGGAGGTCAAGGCCCCCGCGCTCTACTGGCACTTCGCCAACAAGCAGGCGCTGCTGGACGAGATGGCCACCGAGATGCTCCGCCGGATGTACGCGGGCCCGGTCGGGCCTCCCGCCTCCTGGCAGGAGGCGGTGACCGTCACCTGCCGCACCCTGCGCTCCGGGCTGCTGGGTTACCGCGACGGCGCCAAGGTCTTCAGCGGCACCCGGCTCACCGACTACGGGCACGCCGAGGGGCAGCACGTCATGCTCGCCGCGTTCACCCGGGCCGGGTTCGAACTCGCCGACGCCGTGCTGGCGTTCACCACCGCGTACGCGTTCACCATCGGCTTCGTGATCGAGGAGCAGGCCGTCCACCCGGTGCCGGGGGAGCGGGCCCCCGGGTACGACCCGGAGCGGCGTGCCGCCGCCATCGACCCCGAGCACGCTCTGGCGGCCGCCGCGGGGCAGGACCTCTTCGGCGGCTTCGACCAGCGCTTCGAGCGCGGCGTCGCCATCGTGGTGGCCGGCGTGGAAGGCCTGCTCGCGCCTTCAACTCCGGTCGACCCCTAGGGGTTTCGACCCATCCGCCTCCGGGCCCCGGCCGCCCGCCCGGTCCGGGGCCGGCCAGGGGGCGGGTACCGCCGGGGGCCGATGGCCGACGGCGGACACGCGCCTACCGTCGGTGCCATGACCAGCGAGCCCACCGCATCGCACCACGCCCACCGACCCGACCGCCACCCCGACCACCACCCTGCCAGGCGGACCGCCCGCCGCCGCATCCCGGCCGTTCGCTCGGCCGTACTCGCGGCCGGCGCCGTGCTGCTGCTCGGCGCCGGGCTCACCGCCTGCAAGGGCGGCGCCTCGCTCTGCCTCAGCGACAACAGCTGCGACGTCGTCGTCCGCACCGACGACGCCGACTCCACGCACACCGTCGAGGTCTTCGGCGGCGACCGCACCGTCCGGCTGACCGTCGGCCGGATCACCGACACCACGGCCGAGGTGAAGCTCGGCGAGGAGACCAAGACCCTCACCGAGGACACCGAGACGGCCCTCGGCGGGGCGAAGGTCACCCTCCGCCACGCCAGCGCGCGGGAGCACTCCGCCGAACTCCACGTCGTCCGCTGACCGGAGGCCCGCCGCCGAGGGAGCGGTGCCGAGGGAGCGGTGGCCAGGGCGCGGTGCCGACCGTCGCCGGGCGTGCTGCGAACGCGCCTACTCCGGCAGACGGTTGAGCCAGACGATCGGCGTGACCGCGATCGACGTCTCCGGCGAGCCGTCCCACTCCACGGGCAGCCCCGCCGCCCTGAGCGCCGCGTCCACCTCGCGCCCGACCCCGACCGTCCGCCGGACGGCCGCCTCCGTCGACTCCCCGTCCACCTGGAAACCGCCGTACCGCAGCATCAGCGCACCGCCGGAGGCGGCCCGTTCGGTGTCCTGCTGGTGGAAGAAGACGAAGCCGCGCGAGTCCTCGTCGGCCTCGCCACCGATCTCCGCGTAGCCGCAGGTCGCACAGCAGGTGAAGTCCATCGCGGCGACGATGCCCTGCTTCTCCAGGGCGTCGAAGGCGGCCTCCAGCCGGTCGACGTCGGTCGTCTCCGGCCAGGACGCCTGCTCCTCCAGACGCGCCCGCCACAGCGGAGCGACGATCCGCTCCGCCTCCTCCGCCGTCAGTCCCTGGTCGTCGAGGTCCTCGACCAGGGACTCGGCTATCTCGTCCGGCTCCTGGAAGCCGCACCGGATCAGCTCACGGGCCAGCTGCTCGGCGTCCCGCAGCGACTCGACGTCAAGAGTGGTGTGCACGGTGTCCTGGTCCATGACCGTATCCAAGCACCCGCCACCGACAATCCGGCCGGCCGTTCGGCAGACCTCCGCCGGTGCTACCGTCCCCGGGTGTCCTCCCTCCTCCAACCCCCGCTGATCACCCGTCTGCTCGCCGCCGAGCGCATCCTGATCGCCGGTGCGGGCGGCGGCTTCGACGTCTACGCGGGCCTGCCGCTGGCCCTCGCCCTGCGCGCGGCCGGCCGCGAGGTGCACCTCGCCAACCTCTCCTTCGCCCCGCTCGACGGCCTGCCCCTCGACGTCTGGCTGGCGCCCGACGCGGCCCGGATCGGCCCCGACACCGCGGCCCCGGAGGGCTACTTCCCGGAGCGGACGCTGGCCCGCTGGCTCCGGACGCACGGCATGCCGGACACCGTCTGGGCCTTCCCGCGGTCCGGCGTGCGGCCGCTGCGCGACGCCTACCGCGCGCTCGTCGGCCATCTCGGCATCGACGCCGTCCTGCTCGTCGACGGCGGCACCGACATCCTGATGCGCGGCGACGAGGCGGGCCTCGGCACCCCCGAGGAGGACATGGCCAGCCTCGCGGCGGTGGCCGGGCTGACCGAGGTGCCCGAGCGCCTGGTCGCCTGCCTCGGCTTCGGCGTCGACGCCTACCACGGCGTCAACCACTCGCTGGTGCTGGAGAACCTCGCCGCGCTCGAACGGGCCGGCGGCTACCTCGGGGCCTTCTCGATCCCGCGCGACAGCCGGGAGGGCGCGCTCTACCTGGACGCCGTCGAGCACGCCAGGGCGGCCTTCCCGGAGCATCCGAGCATCGTCCAGGGCTCGGTGGCGGCGGCCCTGCGCGGCGAGTTCGGCGATGTCCGGTTCACCGACCGCACCAGGCACAGCGAGCTCTTCGTCAATCCGCTGATGACGCTCTACTTCGGCGTCACCGTCGAGGCGCTGGCCGCCGAGCACCACTACCTCGACCGGCTCGAAACGACCGTCTCGATGCGCCAGATCATCGCCGCGATAGGCGAGTTCCAGGACGACCTGCCCGCCCGACGCCCCGCCCGGCGGTTTCCGCACTGACGGCACCCCGCACAGCCCGCCCTGCGGCCGGCCGGCCGCCCGTTCCGCAGCCGCCCCGCCTGCCCCCGGGGCCGCCCCGCCCGCCCCGGGGCCCGCCGGCTCAGCCCGAGGCGAGCCTGAACTCCAGGTTGCCGAACCGGACCTGGTCGCCCGGCCGCACCCGCACCCCGCCGGCGATCCGGTAGCCGTTCACGTGCGTCCCGTTGGTCGAGCCGAGGTCGTACAGCACCCAGTCCTCGCCCTCACGCCGCAGTTCGGCGTGGTGTCGGGAGACCGAGGCGTCGTTCAGCCGCAGGCCGGAGCCGGGTATCCGGCCGATCGTCAACTGCCGCGCACCGGCGTGCGGCAGGCTCAGTCCCGGCAGCCGCTCGACCCGCCACGCCCCGCGCAGCCGCACCCCGAACGCCGAGACCCGGCCCACCGCGCGCAGCACGAACCGCCCGACCGGGTTCCCGGCGGGCAGGTCCGCCATCGCGGCGTTCAACTCGGCGCGGCTGCTCGCGTGGAGGACGAGGTCCAGCCTTCCGAGGAAGGTGTCGTGCGACAGCCGGCCGCTGCCCGCGCCGTCCCTCAGCACGTCGAGCGCCTGCTCCCGCTCGGCCTCGGACGGCCGGACCACGTGTGTCCGGATCTCAGGAGACGTCATGGCCCGATTGTCGGCTCGGCCCTGTCCGCCTGTCCAGATTCCCGGGCCCGCCACTCCACCTCGAACCCCGCGCCGACCGTCAGCCGCCCGCCGGCCCGCTGTCCGCCGTCCACCCGGACCGTACCCGCCGTGCCGAACGCCCCCGCACCGAGCCGGAGCCGTTCCAGGCGCGCGATCCGCACCACGCTCAGCCCCCACGGCCCGTCTTCCGCGCCCCCGTCCTCGGCAGCGCCCCCGCTCCCGGCAGCGCCCCCGTCCTCGGCGACGCCCCCGCTCCCGGCGACGCCCCCGCTCCCGCTCGGCGGCGGCACCGCGAGGTGGACGACCGCCGAGGCGGGCTCGTCCGGGTCGTGCCCGGAACCGGCGAAGTCCACCGTGAGCATCCGGAGCGCCGCTCGTCCGGGCCTCCGGCCCGGGTCCCGCTCGGTCTTCGGGACCGCGCGCAGCCCGTCGATCAGCCGCCCCGCCCAGTCGTCGCCCTCTCCGGCGCGCCGCATGGAGAGCTGCTCCGCGAACCAGCCCGCCCACTCGGCGCCGCCGCGCTCCACCCACCGTTCGACCAGCGAGCGCTGTCCGGCCCCGCCGCGCCGGGCGGCCGCCACCAGGTCCGTCCCGGCGCCCTCGAAGATGCGGCAGAGCTCCAGGACGTTCCGCCGGGAGGCCGCACGGGCGTACCGCGCGGTCCGGATCTCCAGCATCGCCCCGTGCAGGAGCAGGGCCGCCCGCGGGTCGGACCAGGGGCCCCGCACGGCGCGCGACCGGGCTTCTCCGCGCGGCTCGAACGGCGGCGTCGCGGTGTCCGCGGCCCGTCCGGTCCCGGTCAGGTGCCAGAAGTCGTCGGAGACGTGCGACTCGGCCCGGGCCGCGCGCAGCCGCCCGTGCCCGGCGAGCGTCAACTCCACGCCCGCCGCGTCCGTCCGCCACCCGACCGGCCCCGTCAGGGTGGCGCCGGACCCGAACTCGGCCTCCGACACGTCGCTCAGGGTCAGCGTCAACAGTGGCTCCCGCCCTGCCGGTTCGCCCCCGAGCGCGTACGCGCGGGGGACCTCCAGGGTCACCCGGGCGTCCAGGCGCACGCCGACCAGCTCCAGCGCCAGGCCGAGGAACCGGCAGCGGGCCAGGTCGTACCCGGCCACCGCCTCCTCCGTCAGCGGCACGGTCACCGGGAAGAGCTGCCCGGTGCACCCCCGGTACGGCTGCCGCAGGAAGTCCGTCCCGGGGGGCGGTATCAGCCCCGCCACCGGGTGTCCGGCCGCCTCCGACTGCTCCACCATCCACGAGTGCCGGGCCTCGCCCAGCTCCGCCATCCACCGCAGCCCGCGCCGCGCGGCGCGCTCCCGACTCAGGGCCGTCCACCGCCCGGCGGCGGCCCACAGCGGGAGGGTGTTGTTGTCCCAGACGTCCGAGCACCGGACGACGTCCTGCCGGTCGAAGGTCCGCCCGTCGGCCGCCGCCTCGGCGATCCGGGCGATCGAGCGGTCGAGCAGTGCGGCGAAGGCGGTGAGGGCGGATCGGGGCAAGGAGGTCTCCGGGGAAGGGGTCAGGTCTTCCGGGCGGCCGCCAGGATCTTGACCGTGGTGTGCAGGAAGCGCGAAGTCGCCGCTCCGCTGTAGGACTTGCCGAACAGTGAGCCGCTGGTCGTCCACTTGCCGTCCTTCAGGTGCACCACCACGTAGGCGGTGCCGGCGTCGGCCCCGATCACCTCGTAGTCGCCCTTGGGCGAGGTGTACGGGACCGGGAAGTCGGCGGGCAGCGGCTCGGAGAGGAAGTTCACCGTCAGCCGGACGTCCGGCGTCACCTCGACACCGGCGAACGGCTCGGCGGCGAGCAGCGCCTCGACCTCGTCGACGGTCCGCAGCAGCACCGGCACAGGGTAGCCGAGCGACTCGGCGAGGTGCTGCTCGATCCGGGTGGTGAGCGCGGCCCGGCCGGCTTCGTCGAGGGCGTCGGCGGTGAAGAAGACGTTGCCGCTCTGGATGTAGGAGCCGACGCGGTCCAGGCCGAGTTCGGTGAAGAGGGCGCGCAGCCGCTCCATCCGCACTGTCCGGCCGCCGACGTTGACGGCCCGCAGGAAGGCGATGTACGTGGTGGTGGAGGTCACCCGGTCAGTCTGGCACCCGGCACCGACAAGCCGGCCGCACCCGCCCGGGAGGCCCCGCACCCGCCGCCCGCACCCGCCCGCAGGCCCGGCCCGCTCGGCTGCCCCGCGTGCCCGGGCGGCCGTCGGCGCCGGGTGCCAGACTGGCGCCATGGCTACCTGGCAGGATTTCGAGCACGAGGCACCGGACCTCGCCCCCGCCGTGCGGGCCCGGTTCGAGGCCAACAAGCACCATGTCCTGGCGACGCTCCGCAAGGACGGTTCGCCCCGGGTCAGCGGCATCGAGGTGGACTTCATCGGCGCCGACCTGCTGCTCGGGTCGATGCACGGCGCCGTCAAGGCGCTGGACCTGCGCCGCGACCCCCGCTTCGCGCTGCACAGCAACCCGAGCGACGAGACGCTCGCCGACGGCGACTCCAAGCTCTCCGGCCGGGCCGTCGAGCTGACCGACGAGGCCGAACGAGCCGCCTACGAGGCCGAGCTCCCCGAGCCGCCGCCCGGCCCGTACCACGCGTTCCGGCTGGAGCTTGAGCAGGTCGTGCACACCACGGTCGAGGGCGACGCGGTCCGGATCAGCTCCTGGCGCCCGGGTGAGCCGGTGCGGACCGTCCAGCGCCACTGACGGCCGGCCCGCCGCCAGGCCCCCGGGAGACCCCGGTGGCCGAGGGCCGACGGGCCAAGGCCTACGGCAGGACGGACCTGACCGCTTCGGGAGTCCGCGCGACCAGGGCGTGCCCGTCGTCCGCGGTGATGATCGGCCGCTGGATCAGGATCGGGTGCTCCGCCATGGCCGCGATCCAGCGCGCCCGGTCGTCCGGCTCCCGGTTCCACTGCTTCATGCCCAGCTCCTTGGCCACCGGTTCCTCGATCCGGGTGATGTCCCACGGCTCCAGGGCCAGCCGCTCCAGCACCTGCTCCAGCTCGGCGACGCTCGGCGGATCCTCCAGATAGCGCCGCACGGTGTACTTCGCACCCGCGCCCTCCAGGGCGCCCAGCGCGGCACGGCACTTCCCGCAACGCGGGTTGATCCAGATCTCCATCCCGTCAGCCTACCGACCATCCGCCCGCCCGGCCCCCACCCGCGCCGCGCCCCGTCCCGCCTCCCGCGCAGTGCCCCGGCCCCGCCGGCCCCTGCCGGCCCCACCGTCCCGCCTCCCGCCGAGCAGCGCCGCTCCCGCCCGCCGGGAACTACCGTGCCCCTACCAACGGTTGGTCCGAAGGGAGTTGGTTTCTCTGGAGGGGAGTACCGGATGGACGGCGCAGCGATCATCGAGCAGCTCATGACCACCGAGGGGCGGCTCGACCCCTATCCGCTCTACGCGCGGGCCCATGAGCTCGGCGCCGCCGCCCCGGCCGGCCCGGACGTGATCCTCGCGGTCGGCCACACCGCCGCCAACCAGGTCCTGCGCAACCCCGCCTTCGCGCTGGAGGACGCCGCGACCCTGGCGGGAGCCGACGAGGAGCTGTTCGCGCACGCGTCGATCGCCCTGCTCAGCCAGTCGATCCTGCAGCGGAACGCCCCCGACCACGCCCGCGTCCGTTCGCTGATCGCCTCGGCCTTCAACACCCGCCGGGTGGCCGCGCTCCGCCCGTCGATCGAGACGGCGGTGGACCGGCTGCTCGACCGGCTGGCCGAGCAGGGCGCCGACGGCTCGCCGGTCGACTTCATGGAGGCCTTCGCCTTCCGGCTGCCGGTCGAGGTGATCTGCGAGCTGCTCGGCGTGCCGGTCGAGGACCGCTACCGCTTCCGTACCCTGGCATCGGATCTCACCATCGCGCTGGAGCTGATCCAGGACCTCTCGGACCTCGCGTCGGCCGACGCCGCAGCCGGCGAACTGTCCGACTACTTCGCCGAGTTGGTGGCCGAGCGATTGGCCCGCCCGACCGGCGACCTGGTGAGCGACCTGGCCCGGATCGCCGCCGACTCGCCGGACCGGATCTCCGGCCGGGAACTGCTGAGCAACCTCGTCCTGCTCCTGGTGGCCGGCTTCGAGACCACCACCAACCTGCTCGGCAACGGCCTCTCCCTGCTGTTCCACCACCCGGAGGCGGCGGACGGGCTGCGCACCGGGGCGCTGGACCCGGGGCGGTTCACCGACGAGGTGCTGCGCTTCGACTCCCCGGTCCAGCTGACCACCCGGGTCGCCGCCGCCGACGGGCTGACGGTGGCGGACCTGTCCGCGCCGCCCGGCACCGTGGTGTTCGTCATGCTGGGCGCGGCCAACCACGACCCGGCCCGCTACCACCGCCCGGAGCGCTTCGACCCGACCCGGACCGACAGCCAGCCGCTCAGCTTCGGCGGCGGGCCGCACTTCTGCCTCGGCAGCAGGCTCGCCCGCCTGGAGGCGGACATCGCGGTGCCCGCCCTCCTCGACCGCTTCCCCCGGCTGGCCTCCGGCGGCGTCCCGACCCGCCGCGACCGCCTCGTCCTGCGCGGTTACGACACCCTTCCCGTCACGGTCCGCTGACGCCGCGGGGCGGCCGCCGCGTGCGCCCCCGCACACCCACGGGCGCCCTCCCGCCGTACGCGCTGATCGCCGCCGTGACCGGACTCGACATCCTGGTCGGCGCCACGGTCCTGCTCGCCCTGCTCGCGGCGCCGCCGGCCCTTGCCGCTCCGCGCCCCGACAGGTCCTCCTGGTCGGAACGACCGCACTCCTCGCCTGCCTGGCGGCGGCGACCGTCAACGGCATCCCGGCCTCGCAGCGCGCCTTCGTGGCCTACGGCGCGGTGGCCGCGGTCACCGTCGCCGGCGCCTCCGGCGCCCACCACAGCGGCGACACCCCCGCCCCGCCGGCCCGCCCGAAGGCCCGCATGCGCCGTTGGTGGGACCTAGACCTTCCGGCGGCGCCGGCCGACGAAGAAGCCGATCACCAGGCCGACCAGCAGGGTCGCGCTCAGGACCACCCACAGGGGCATCGTGACGTCGGCGACCCACAACGTGATCGACACCGAATCGGTGTTGGCCGCGATGAACCAGACAGCGAGGACCGCGAGGACGGCGATCCCGATCGTGCGCAGCCGCAGGTCCCTGCCCTTGACCGTGATCGTCGGCGGGCCGTGCGGCGGCGGAGTGTTCTTCGCCATGCCCCCAGTATCCCGCGCATCCCCCCACCCCACCTGCCGGAACCGTCCCCACCGGCCCGCGAGGCCTCCCCGCCGAGGCCGGCCGCGCTCCGGGGACCGGCGGGACCGTTGCCGCGGCTCGGAGCCCGGCAACGGTCCCGGAGTTCCCGCGTCCCCGCAGGCGAGGGCCTTCTACAGGTCGTAGTAGAGCTCGAACTCGTGCGGGTGGGGGCGGAGGGCGATGGGGGCGATCTCGTGGGTGCGCTTGAAGTCGATCCAGGTCTCGATCAGGTCGGGCGTGAAGACGTTGCCCGCGAGCAGGTACTCGTGGTCGGCCTCCAGGGCCTCAAGGACGGCCGGGAGGGAGGACGGCACCTGGGGGACGTTGGCGTGCTCCTCGGGGGCCAGCTCGTAGAGGTCCTTGTCGACCGGCTGCAGCGGCTCGATCTTGTTCTTGATGCCGTCCAGGCCGGCCATCAGCATGGCGGCGAAGGCCAGGTACGGGTTGGAGGCCGGGTCGGGCGCGCGGAACTCGATGCGCTTGGCCTTGGCGTTGGAGCCGGTGATCGGGATGCGGATCGCGGCCGAGCGGTTGCGCTGCGAGTAGACCAGGTTGACGGGGGCCTCGAAGCCGGGCACCAGGCGGTGGTAGGAGTTCACCGAGGGGTTGGTGAAGGCCAGCAGCGACGGGGCGTGCTTGAGCAGGCCGCCGATGTAGTAGCGGGCGGTGTCGGAGAGCCCGGCGTAGCCCTGCTCGTCGTAGAAGAGCGGCGTGCCCTCGGTCCACAGCGACTGGTGGACGTGCATGCCCGAGCCGTTGTCGCCGAAGATCGGCTTCGGCATGAAGGTGGCGGTCTTGCCGTTGCGCCAGGCGACGTTCTTGATGATGTACTTGAACAGCATCAGGTCGTCGGCGGCGTGCAGCAGGGTGTTGAACTTGTAGTTGATCTCCGCCTGGCCGGCGGTGCCCACCTCGTGGTGCTGGCGCTCGACCTCCAGGCCGGCCTTGGCCAGCTCCAGGGACATCTCGGCGCGCAGGTCGGCGAAGTGGTCGACCGGCGGGACGGGGAAGTAGCCGCCCTTGTACTTGACCTTGTAGCCGCGCGCGTCGCCCTCGGCGGAACCGGTGTTCCAGGCGCCGGCCTCGGAGTCGATGTGGTAGTACGAGGCGTTGGCGCTGGTGTCGAACCGCACCGAGTCGAAGACGTAGAACTCGGCCTCGGGGCCGAAGAACGCGGTGTCGGCGATGCCGGAGGAGGCGAGGTAGGCCTCGGCCTTCTTGGCGACGTTGCGCGGGTCGCGGCTGTAGGCCTCGCCGGTGACCGGGTCCTGGATGAAGAAGTTGATGTTGAGGTGCTTCTCCTGGCGGAACGGGTCGAGCCGGGCCGTGGCCAGGTCGGGGACGAGGCCCATGTCGGACTCGTGGATCGCCTGGAAGCCCCGGATCGACGAACCGTCGAACATCAGGACCTCGGACGGGTCGAAGGTCGCCGCGGGTACGGAGAAGTGCTGCATGACGCCCGGCAGGTCGCAGAACCTGACATCGACGAACTTGACGTCGTTGTCCTGGATGAACTGCTTCACTTCGGTGGCGTTGTTGAACATTCGTCCTCCTCGGCGTGCGAATGGGGCTCACCCTAGGAATGGCCCGTTTCCGACCGGTGACCCAGTCGTTTCCTGAATGTTAACCGCCGTCGTCGAGCGGGCGGCAAAGCCGTACGGTCTCGGACAAAACGCCTCGCCCTCCCAGGTCGAACCCGTGCAGTGGTCTGGACCACTTGGGAAGGGTGAGGGAAAGCCCGAGTGGCGCGGTTCACTCTTCGGGGGAGTGCCCCCGGGCATCTCCGGGACTCCCCGGGGGAGCCGGTGGCGGTGCCGGGCGTATGCCCGGTTAGTGTGGATCGGTGGACACCAGAGAAGCGTTGGGATCGTGGATCGACGGCCCGAAGGCGGCCGCCGAGAAGATGGGCGCCGACTTCGGCTACCGCGGTGAGCGCCTCGGACTGCCCCAGGAGGGCCCCGGCTCGATCGGCGGCCCGGGCCGCCGGATGGGCGCGCTGTTCGTCGACGGCTGGCTGGTCGCGCTGGTCGCCTTCGGGCTGATCGGCAAGGGGACGGCGGCTTCGGCGAACATGTGGACCACCCCGCTGCTCTTCACCGTCATCGTGCTGCTGCTCGCCACCACCGGGACGACCGTCGGCAAGCGGCTGTTCGGCCTGCGGGTGGTCCGTCTGGACGGCAGCCGGGCCACCATCCCGCAGGTGCTGCTGCGCACGGTGCTGCTCTTCCTGGTGGTGCCGGCCCTGGTCTGGGACCGCGACACCCGCGGCCTGCACGACAAGGCGGTCGGCACGGTCGAGGTCAGGATCTGACCCGGCCCGGGAGTCGACCCGGGAGCCGGGCCGACCCAGGAGCCGGAAACGTAAGAACGGCCCCGCCGCGGAGCTTCCGCGGCGGGGCCGTTCTGTCGACGGGGAGGGGGTCAGCGGACCTGGCCACCCTTGGGCATCCGGGCGCCCTTGGGCATCGGGCCCTTGGGGATCGGCGCCTTGGAGAGCAGGTCGCCCAGCGCCCGCAGGCGGTCGTTGGTCTCGGTGACCTGGGTGGGGGTGATGGCGCGGGGCAGGCGCATCAGGTGGATCTGCAGCTTCTTGAGCGGGATCTCGCCCTCGCCGGTGCCCACCACGATGTCGTGCACCGGCACGCTGTCGCCGACGATCCGGGCCGTCTTCTTCTTCTCGGAGGCCAGCAGCTGGCGGACCCGGTTCGGGTTGCCCTCGCCGATCAGCGCGATGCCGGCCCGGCCCACGGCGCGGTACACCGCGTCCTGGCTACGGGTGACCGCGACCGGGGTGGAGTTCGCGCTCCAGCCTCGCCGGATGTTGTTCAGCACCGCCGCGACGGCCCCCGGCTGCCCCTCCATCTGTCCGAACGCGGCGCGCTCGGCCCGGCGCCCGAAGACGATCGCCATGGCCAGGAAGGCCACGATGAAGCCCAGGATGCCCAGGTAGACAGGGTGCTCGATCGCGAAGCCGATGGCGAGGAACACGCCGAAGGTCAGCAGGCCGACGCCGGCGATGATCAGGCCGATCTTGGTGTCGACCTTCTTGGTCATGGTGTACGCCAGGCGGATCTGCTTCAGTCGCCCGGGGTTCTCGGATGTTTCCCTCGCCATAACGCTCATGGTACGTGGCGTGGGTACGGGATATCCAAGCCCGGGTACCCGTTCGCCCCGAACCGTGACCCGTGCGCCCTCGTACCGGTGCCCTCCGTCAGTGCCCCGCGGCCTTCGCCGGGACGGTCGCGACCCGCGCGTCCCGCTCCCTGTCCGCGGCGTACCGACGGTTCTCGCAGACCGCTGACCAGGCATTCCGCCGGGCTTGGCGCTGGCCGCCCGCCAGCAGCACGCTCTCGGCCAGCCGCAGCGCGGTGCCCATGGACCGGATACCGACCCGCATGCCGAACAGCTCCTCTCATGGCCGGGGAGATTCCCCGCGGGGACCCGTTCGTCCCCGCTGTCGCCCGGCCACGACGTGCCGTGGCCGAGAAGAATCGAACGATCGCGACCCCGCCATCGTCCCCACCCCGTGTTACCAGTCCGTGACCAGGCAGTCAAAGCCCGGTGAAGCGAAAGGGGCGGAGCCGAAGCTCCGCCCCCTCCGATGGCGTAAAACCGCCGGTCCGCACCGGACCGCGGCTCAGACCGCCGCCTGCTCGTGCTGCTCGCGGTGCTCCAGCGCCTGCCGGTACAGCCGCCCGGCGCGGTACGAGGAGCGCACCAGCGGGCCGGACATGACCCCGGCGAAGCCGAGCTCCTCGGCCTCCTGCTGCAGCTCGACGAACTCGTGCGGCTTGACCCAGCGCTCCACCGGGTGGTGGCGCAGCGAGGGGCGCAGGTACTGGGTGATGGTGATCAGCTCGCAGCCGGCCCCGACCAGGTCGGCCAGCGCCTGGCTGACCTCCTCGCGGGTCTCGCCCATGCCGAGGATCAGGTTGGACTTGGTGACCAGCCCGGCCGCGCGCGCCTGGGTGATGACGTCGAGCGAGCGCTCGTAGCGGAACGCCGGGCGGATCCGCTTGAAGATCCGCGGCACCGTCTCGACGTTGTGCGCCAGCACCTCGGGCCGGGACGAGAAGACCTCGGCGAGCTGCTCGGGCACCGCGTTGAAGTCGGGGATCAGCAGCTCGACGCCGGTGCGGCCGCTCTCGCGGCCGGCCGTCATCGCGTGCACCTGGCGGACGGTCTCGGCGTACAGCCAGGCGCCGCCGTCCGGCAGGTCGTCGCGGGCGACGCCGGTGATCGTGGCGTAGTTGAGGTCCATGGTGACGATGGACTCGGCAACGCGGCGCGGCTCGTCCCGGTCGAAGTCGGCGGGCTTGCCGGTGTCGATCTGGCAGAAGTCGCAGCGGCGGGTGCACTGGTCACCGCCGATGAGGAAGGTCGCCTCGCGGTCCTCCCAGCACTCGAAGATGTTGGGGCAGCCGGCTTCCTGGCAGACGGTGTGCAGCCCCTCCTTCTTCACCAGCGACTGGAGGGCGTTGTACTCCGGGCCCATCTTCGCGCGGGTCTTGATCCACTCGGGCTTCCGCTCGATGGGGGTCTCGCTGTTGCGGACCTCCAGGCGGAGAAGCTTCCTGCCGTCGGGTGCGACAGCGGACACGTGCGACTCCTAGAACTAGACGGGGTACCCCCAGGGTACGCCTGTGCTTGTACGGCCTTCGCTGGGGCTGTTGCCTGCAATCGCAGGGCAACAGCACTACCGGCGGGTAGATTCCCCGGGAGCCGCCCGGGACTTCGAGGGTGGGCGGCTTCGGGGAGGGGGTTTGCGGGCGGTGAGGCGCGGGCGGTGGCTTCGCGGGCGGTGAGGCGCGGGCCGCGGGCGCTCAGCGGCCGAGCGCGGGCTCGGGCAGTTCGGCGAGCACCTCGGCCAGGTGCTTCTCGACCAGCGGCAGCGCCTCGGCGACGGTGAAGTCCCGGCCCAGCTCGCCGGCCAGCGAGGCGACGCCCGCGTCCCGGATGCCGCACGGCACGATCCGGTCGAACCAGGTCATGTCCGGATCGCAGTTGAGCGCGAAGCCGTGCATGGTCACCCCGCGCGCGACCCGGACGCCGATGGCGGCGAGCTTGCGGTCGTCGCCGCGCTGCCCGGCGTTGGAGGGCGCGTACTCGGGGCCGGCCAGCCGCGGGTCGATGCCCAGCGGGAGGCCCATCCGTAGGGTGAGCTTGCCGATGTCCACCACCTGGGACGGGTCCACCACCGCGTCCGGGATGGAGTCGCCCAGTACCCAGACGCCGCTGCGGCCCTCGATCCGGGTGGTGTCCACGCCGACCGCGCCGCAGGCGCGGATCAGCGCCTCCTCCAGCCGGCGCACGTACGCGATCACGTCGATCGGGTCGGGGAGTTTCACGATCGGGTAGCCGACCAGCTGGCCCGGGCCGTGCCAGGTGATCTCGCCGCCCCGGTTGACCTCGACCACCGGGGTGCCGTCCAGCGGCAGGTCGGCGGGGTTGGTGCGCTTGCCCATGGTGTAGACGGGCGGGTGCTCCAGCAGCAGCACCGTGTCCGGGATCTCGTCCGCGACCCGGAGGGCGTGCAGCCGCTGCTGCTCCTCCCAGGCCTCCTGGTAGGGCACGGCGCCCTCGCCTATGCCCATCCGCACGAAACGTACGTTCTCGCTCACCAACTGCTCCTTGCCAGGCGTTCGAGACCAACCTGGCCACTGTACGCCCGCCCGCCGAGGAGCCGTCCAGGTGCCCGTGGGGGTGGCCGTCCTCCGTCCTGTGCCGCGGCCCGCCGCCGTCGTACCCGTTCAGGTGTCCGAGAGCAGTTGCAGCCGCAGCGCCAGCTGGAGCTCCAGCGAGCGCTCGGGGTGGTTCCAGTCCCGCCCGAGCAGCACCTCGACCCGGTCCAGTCGCTGCACCACCGTGTTGACGTGGACGTGCAGCTCGTCCTTGGCCCGGGTGAGGCTGCCGCCGCAGTCGAAGTAGGCGCGCAGGGTGCGGACCAGCTCGGTGCCGCGCCGGGCGTCGTACTCCAGCAGCGGGCCGAGCGTCGCCCGGACGAAGCCGTCCACGTCGTGGCCGTCGCCGAGCAGGACGCCGAGGAAGCCGAGCGCCCCGGCCGAGGCGCCGTCCCCGGCCCGGCCGAGCACCCGCAGCGCGCGGACGCAGCGCAGCCCCTCGGCGTGCGCGGCGGCGAGCGCCACCGGCCCGGCGGCGGTGCGGCCGGCGCCCACGGTGACCGGGAAGCCGGTCAGCCGGGCGAGCCGTTCGGCGGCCTGCTCGGCCGCCCGCTGCGCGGCGTCCCCGGACTCGCCGTCGCAGGCCGGGACGAGCAGCACCACCGCGTCGCCGTGCTCCGCGCTGATCCCCTTGGACCCGAACAGGTACCGCCCGGCCGCGCCCGCCAGCCGGGCCCGGTCCGTGGCGGCGGCGGTGGCGCCGGCGCCGGAACCGGCGGGCTCGGCGACCAGCACCAGGTGCGGGCGCCCGAGGTCCACCCCGAGCCGCCGCCCGCGGGCGGTCAGCCCGGCCGGGTCACGGCCGGGGGCGGTGAGGAGGTCGGCCAGCAGCTCGCCGCGGACCCGGTTCTCCGTCTCGGCGACCGAACGGCGCAGCAGCAGGAGCAGCGCGGTCACCACGCTGGCCCGCTCGAACAGCCGGCGGTCGGCGTCGTCGACGTCCGGGCGGCCGCGCAGCACCAGGGTGCCGAGCTGCTCCTGGCCGGCCAGGACCGCGCAGACCCAGGCGTCGTCGTGCGGCACCGACCGGCCCTCGGCGCGGGACGCGGCCGCCGCCTCGGCGAGCCCGGCGCCGGGTGCGGCCCGTCCGGCCAGCGGCTCGCCCTCGGCGTCCAGTACCGCTATCTCGCCACCGAGGAGGCCGGCCACGGCGGCGGCGACGTCCGGCACCTCGGCGCCGCGCAGCACCAGGTCGGTGAGCCGGTCGTGGCCCTGTTCGGCGCGCTGGACGGCGGCGGAGTGGGCGCGGATCAGCGCGTTGGCGGTGTTCAGCTCGGCGAGCGCGGCCCGGGTGTCGGCCAGCGACTTGGCGGTGTCCAGCGCGATCGCGGCGTGTGCGGCCAGCGTGCAGAGCAGCGCGACCTCGTCGGGGGAGAAGGCGCGCGGCGAGCGGTCGGCGGCGAACAGGACGCCGATCACCCGGCCGCCGAGCAGCAGCGGCACCCCGATGATCGCCACCAGGCCCTCGTCGAGGACGCCCGCGTCGATGGTGCCGGTGTGGTGGAACCGGTCGTCGGTCCGGTAGTCGGGGGTGGCGTACGGGCGGGCGGTCTGGGCGACCAGGCCGCCGAGGCCGTCGCCGAGGCTGAGCCGCAGGGTCTGGAAGAGGACGGAGACCGAGCCGTCGGTGACCCGCATGTAGGTGTCGCCGGCGGTCTCGTCCGGGAGGGTCAGGTAGGCGGTGTCGGTGCCGAGCAGCATCCGGGCTCGGCGGACGATGGCCTGGAGCACGGTGTCGAGGTCCCGGGAGGCGGCGAGGTCCCCGGCGGTGTCGAACAGGGCGGTCAGTTCGGCTTCGCGGCGCCGGTGCTGGCGCAGCGTCCGGTGGACGCGCAGCGCCTGCCAGGTGGCGTCGTCGATCTCGCTCAGCACCGCGGCCGGCGCACCCCGCCGGCGGGCGTCGGCCAGCACGTCGGCGAAGTCCTCGGTTGCGGCGCCGGAGGCGAGCAGGTCGAGGAGCCGTCGCAGCGCCGGTGCCGAGCCGGGTCGGAGGTCGTTCGCGGCGCGAGCGTCGGTGGCGGGGTCGTTCGTGGCGCGGTCGTTCATGGTGCGGCCGCCAATCGGCAGTGGGTCTCGGCCCTGGGGAGGGAAGCGCGATCGTAGCTGTTCAGCCGGGGTGGTCGTGGGCGGCCGGCGCTCATGCGGTAATGAGCGCCGGCCGCCTGACGCGGAGCCGGATGTCGTGCCGGTCGTCGAGCCGGTCTCGTGCCCTTCGCCGTGACGGTCGTCGAGCCGTTCGTCGTGCCGGTTGTCGTGCCGTTCGCCGTGCCGGACGCGGTGTCGGATGCCGGGTCGGACCGCCCGTGGGGTCAGGCGGCCGCGGACTTGGCCACCACCGCGCCGTCCGTCCCCTTCTCTTGCCCGGCTCCCACCGCGGTCTCCCCCGGAACGTCCGGCTCCGTCTCCGCCAGGTCGTGCCCGCGGGTCTCCCGCGCGCAGAGCACGGCCAGCACGGTGATCACGGCGGCGATCGCGACGTACACCGAGATGGGTGTGGAGCTGCCGTGGTCCTTGAGCAGCGCGGTGGCGATCAGCGGGGCGGGGGCGCCCGCCGCGACCGAGGCGAACTGGGCGCCGATCGAGGCGCCGGAGTAGCGCATCCGGGTGGCGAACAGCTCGGAGAAGAAGGCGGCCTGGGGTGCGTACATCGCGCTGTGGAAGACCAGTCCGACGGTGACCGCCAGCAGCAGCGAGCCGAAGGACTTCGTGTCCACGAGCCCGAAGAAGACGAACGCCCAGACGCCGACGCCCACCGCGCCGACCAGGTAGACCGGTTTGCGGCCGACCCGGTCGGAGAGCGCCCCGAAGAGCGGGATCAGTGCGAACTGGACGGCCGAGGCGATGAGTACGGCGTTGAGTGCCGTCTGCTTCGACAGGTGCACGTGGGTGACGGCGTAGGCCAGGACGAACGTGGTCATCACGTAGTACGAGATGTTCTCCGCCATCCGGGCGCCCATCGCCACCAGCACCTCCCGCCAGTGGTGCCGCAGCACCGCCACCAGCGGCGGCTGTTCGGCCTTCCCCTGCGCCTCGCGCGCCTCCGCCCGGGCCAGCGCCTGCTTGAACAGCGGAGACTCGTCCACCGCGAGCCGGATCCACAGCCCGACCCCCACCAGCACCGCCGACAGCAGGAAGGGCACCCGCCAGCCCCAGGCCAGGAAGGTCTCCTCCGACTGCACGGTGGTCAGCAGCGACAGCACCCCGGCCGCCAGCAGGTTCCCGGCCGGTGCCCCGCCCTGCGGCCAGGACGCCCAGAACCCGCGCCGCCGGGCGTCCCCGTGCTCCGAGACCAGCAGCACCGCACCGCCCCACTCGCCGCCGAGCGCGAACCCCTGCACCAGCCGCAGCACGGTGAGCAGGACCGGCGCCATGGCGCCGATCGACGTGTACGTCGGCAGGCACCCGATCAGCGTGGTCGAGCCGCCCATCAGCAGCAGGCTCACCACCAGCAGCTTCTTCCGCCCGATCCGGTCCCCGAAGTGCCCGAACACCAGGGCCCCGAGCGGCCGTGCCGCGAACCCGATGGCGTACGTGAGGAAGGAGAGCAGCGTCCCGGTCAGCGGATCGCTCGACGGGAAGAACAGCTTCCCGAACACGAGCGCGGCCGCCGTACCGTACAAAAAGTAGTCATACCACTCGATGGTGGTACCTATCAGACTCGCGGCCACGACTCTGGGCAGCGAGCGGTTTGGTGCCTGATCGGAGACAGCGGCTGTCATGGTCACCACTTCCGGGCCGGGGGAGATCGTCGCCACACGGTAGGAAGCGCCAACCCTCGGGGCTATGTGGATGACCCACACATCCCCGGGAGTGGCTGTGGTCCTGGGAGCCGTGCGTACGACGCGGATGGTCGGTCAGTGCGCGGTCCAGCCGCCGTCGATCGGGAGGCTGGCGCCGGTGATGTAGGAGGCGTGCGGGGAGCAGAGCCAGAGGGCGAGCCCGGCGACCTCGTCGGGCTCGATGAGGCGCTTCACGGCGGTGCGGTCGAGCATGATCCGCTCCACCACCTCGTCCTCGCGGATGCCGTGGGCGAGGGCCTGGGCCGCGATCTGGCGCTCCACCAGGGGGGTGCGGACGTAGCCGGGGTTGACGCAGTTGCTGGTGACGCCGTACGGCGCGCCCTCCAGGGCCACCGTCTTGCTCAGCCCCTCCAGCGCGTGCTTGGCGGTCACGTAGGCCGACTTGAAGGCGCTGGCCCGCAGGCCGTGGACGGAGGAGATGTTGACGACCCGGCCCCACTCCCGCGCGTACATGTGCGGGAGGGTCCGGCGCAGGATGCGGAACGGGGCCTCGACCATCACCCGCTGGATCAGGGTGAACCGGTCGACCGGGAACTCGTGGACCGGTGCGACGTGTTGGAGGCCGGCGTTGTTGACGACGATGTCGGCGTCGGCGGGGAGCGCCTCCACCGCCTCCGGATCGGAGAGGTCGGCGACGTGCGCGACGCCCCCGATCCGCTCGGCGAGCCGGCGGGCCGGATCGGCGGCGAGGTCGACGACGTAGACCCGGGCGCCGGCCGCGGCGAAGGCCTCGGCGCAGGCCCGGCCGATGCCCGAGGCGGCCCCGGTGACCAGGGCGGTGCGGCCGTCGAGCGGGCGGGCTGAAGTGGTGTCCATGGCCGAGAACGGTAGGAATCCGGCGTCCGCAGTCCTATGTGGTGGCACGCCACAGCACCCCGGCGGACTGTGGTGATCACCGCCACGAGGGCCGATCGGCGGCTGAGGCCGTGAAAGCCAAACCCATCCTGAGGCGTCTTCCCCACAATGGGCGCGGATGCTTCACCCGTTCGGAGGATTGCTCGGTCAGAACCGCCCATAGCGCCCGAATGCTCGCTACATTCACGCCGATTCCCGACAGGGGGCGTCGCCACAGGCAGCCGAACCGCTGGTGGAGCCGGTGCGGCGTCCGAGAGGTGTTGACTGACTATGCCCCAAAGGCCTGCAACCGACAGCCCGGCGTACGGACCGCTCGACCCGCTCGACCAGCACCGAGGTCCGGTCGGCCGGGCCCTTCCGGACGCCCCCGAAGCCCCGACCGCCGACGAGCTGCGGCTCCCCGCGCAGGCCGCGCCCGAACGGCACCCGACCGCCCTCGCCACCGCGGAGGAGCCGGCCCGGCCGGCCCGGAGCGGACCCGCGGGCGGCCAGGCGGCCAACCAGTCGGCCAACCAGGCGGGCGGCCAGACGGGCGGCCACTCCGGGTCGGCCACGCAGAACCTCCAGCTGGCCGCGCTGATCGAGGAGGCCGGCTTCTCGCACGCCGGCCTGGCCCGCCGGGTCGACCAGCTCGGCCTGGAGCACGGTCTGGACCTGCGCTACGACAAGACCTCGGTCACCCGCTGGCTCCGCGGCCAGCAGCCGCGGGGCGCCACTCCCGCGCTGATCGCCGAGGTGTTCACCCGCCGGCTCGGCCGCCGCCTCACCGCCCAGGACCTCGGCCTGGACGCCTGCGCCCCGGTCTACGCGGGCCTGGAGTTCGCCGAGACGCCGCAGGAGGCGGTGGACATCGTGGCGAGCATGTGGCGCAAGGACAACGGACCGCAGTCCGAGCTGCGCCGGATCGCCTTCACCCCGGCCGGACTGGTCGTGCCCAGCCGGGACTGGCTGATCGGCCGGACCGACGAGCGGGTCGCCCGGGACGGCTCCACCCTGGCCCGGCCCGATCCGGGCAGCGGGGCGCCGCCCGCCGGACCACCCGGTCAGGCCGCGTCCGCCGCGCCCCCGGCCCGCGGATCCGCCCCCGGGGCGTCCGGTGCGCCGGGAACGGCCCCCGGCCGGGTCGCCGCCCAGGCCGGGGCGCCCGCCGGGGCGGGGCCGGCCACCGGGGCGACCGCGGGGCCGGCCTCCGGCGCGGCGGCCGGTACGACCGCGCTCGGCCGGGTCCCGACCCAGAGCCGTCGCCCGCCCATCGCCGTCGAGCCGCCCTACCACGACCCGGCCCGTGAGCCCCGCCCGGCGCTGCGGGTCGGCCGGGGCGACATCGCCGCCATCCGCGCCGTCGGAGACCTCTTCCGCGCGCTGGACCACGCCTACGGCGGCGGCCACGCCCGCCAGGCGCTGGTCCGCTACCTGGAGAGCGAGGCCGAGCCCATGCTGCGCGGCCGCTACGGCGAGCAGATCGGCCGCGCCCTGTTCGGCGCCGTCGCGGACCTCACCCGGCTGGCCGGCTGGACGTCCTTCGACATCGCCGCGCACGGCCTCGCCCAGCGCTACTTCGTCCAGGCCCTGCGGCTCTCCCAGGCCGCCGGGGACCGCGCGCTCGGCGGGTACGTCCTGGTGACGATGAGCCAGCAGGCCGTGCACCTCGGCCACGGCCGGGAGGCCGTCCAGTTGGCCCGGGTCGCCCAGCAGGGCGTGGGCGGGGCCGTGCCGCCCACCGTGCAGGCGCTGCTGCACGCCGCCGAGGCGCGCGGGCACGGCCTGCTCGGCGACGTCCGCTCCTGCACCACGGCGCTCGTGCGCGCCGAGCGGTCGCTGGCCGCGGCCCGGTCCGGCGACGAACTGCCCTCCTGGGCCAGGTTCTTCGACGAGGCGCAGCTCTCCGACGAGTTCGCGCACTGCTACCGGGACCTCCAGCAGTGGCGGACGGCCGCCCAGCACGCCGAGAAGTCGCTGCGGCTGCGCTCGCCCGCGTACGCCCGGAGCCGGATCTTCTGCCGGCTCGTGCTGGCCACCGCCCGGCTCGGGATGGGCGACCTCGACGAGGCCTGCGGCATGGCCACCGACGCGCTGCGGGCGGCGGGGGAGATGCGCTCGGCCCGCTCGCTGGAGTACGTGCGGGACTTCCACCGCCGGCTCACCCCGTACCGCGGCAGCCCGGTGGCCCGGGCGTTCGAGGAGACCGTCCGCCAGGCGGGGGTGATCTGACCACCCGCGTCCTACTTCCGTACCTCCGGCCTCCGTACGCCCGATCTCCGTACCTCCGACCTCCGTACGTCCGATCTCCCCCGTGCGATCGCCGCGCGTCCGGCCGACGTACGTCCGGCCGACGTGCAGCGGAGCGCTCACCAGCTCTCGGCGTTCACCCGCGGCCGGTCGCCCCCGACGGCGGCCGGCGGGCGGACACGCCCGCGCAGCCGCTGGGCGACGAGCGGGAAGAACAGCACCGAGAGCATCCCGGCGCCGACCAGCGCGGCCGCCGTGGAGGACGGCAGGCGTCCGGCGTCCACCTCGATCGTGGTGATCACCACGACCAGGGGCAGCGCCGTCGCGCCGTACAGCCCGAGCGCCACCCGGTCGCGCCGCCCGAGCCCGATCGGGGCGAGCAGTGCCGCGGGCAGTCCGCGCACGGCCAGCAGCAGGGCCAGGAAGAGCGGGACGAGCAGCAGCGTGCCCGGGTCGTCCAGCAGCGACTCCAGGTCGAAGTTCATCCCGCTCACGACGAAGAACACCGGGACGAGGAAGCCGAAGCCGATGCCCTCCAGCTTGGCCGCGATCACCTCCTCCTCGGCCTCCGGCATGTCGGAGAGCAGCAGCCGGGAGACGATGCCGGCGGTGAACGCGCCGAGCAGCATGTCGAGGTCGAGCCAGAGCGCGGCCGCCACCATGGTCGCGAGCACCAGGATCACGATGCGGACGGCGAACTGGCCGGACGTGCGCAGGGTGTGCCGGATCAGCCGGCTCATCCAGACCGGCCGGGCGCGCCGGGCGTAGCCGATCGCGACCGCGGTGATCACGGCGAACGCGGCCAGGATGACGGCGGTCCGGGCCGGGGTGTTGCCGCTGAGCAGCACCGCGATGGCGATGATCGGCCCGAACTCGCCGACCGCGCCGGTCGCCATCACCAGCGAGCCGAACGGGGTGGGCAGTTCCCCGGAGTCGCGCAGGATCGGCAGGATGGTGCCGAGCGCCGTGGTGGTCAGCGCCAGTCCGGCGAAGGCGCCGTTCAGCGGGTCCCGGTTGACCAGGGCCCCGACGCCGAGCGCCACCACCAGGGCGACCAGCCACGCGACGCCCGCCTGCCTGAGCGGGCCGCCGCGGAGCTTGGCGAAGTCGATCTCGTACCCGGCCAGGAACATCAGCATGGCCAGGCCGAACCGGGAGAGCGCGTCGACGAGGTCGTCGACGTGCACCCAGGCCAGGACGTCCGGTCCGATCAGCACGCCGAGCACGATCTCGAACACCACGGTGGGGACGGCGACCCAGCGCAGCAGCCGGTCGGCGAGCAGCGGGGCCGCCACGGCGGCGGCCGGGACCAGGATCAGCGCGATCGGCTGGACCTCCAGCCCGGTGCTCACCGGGTGACCGACCGGGGGGAGGAAACCATCCGATTAGCGATCATATCGGCATACTGGCACGCGGGCGGGCCCCGCCCCGGCAGCCCGCCCGCGTGCCGCGTACGACAGCGCGGGCCTTCCGCCGGCAGTCGGCCGGTCAGTCGGTCAGCCGACTGGCCGCCCGGCCGACCGGCTCGCCCGCCCGCGTGCCCGCCGCCGGAACCGGCGGCAGCGCTGCGTCAGGCCGCGGCCTCCGCCTCCCGCACGGTGCCGGGCACCCCGAGGTCGCGCACCACGGCCTCGGCGGCCCGCCGGCCGGAGACCAGCGCGCCCTGCACGCTGCTGGTGTCCCGGTGGTCGCCGCAGACGTAGAGCCCGGCCAGCAGCCGGACCGGCCGCCGGGTGTTGTGCGGTGGCGGCATGGCCGGCACCGCGTCCGGGAGGTGGCGCACGCTCAGGAAGTGCCAGCCCGTGGACGGTGTCCCGTACAGCTCCGCCAGCCGCGCGCGCACCGCGGGTTCCAGCGCGGCCGGCCCGCCGGCGTCGAAGGTGCGGCGGCCGAGCACGGTGGTGGCGATCAGCGCCTGGCCGGGCGGCGCGTACGAGGGGTGCAGCTCGCTGAGCACCAGCGAGTGCGAGACCAGCGACGGCTGACCGCCCGGACGGTCGCCGTCCAGGAGGAGGACGGCCTCCCCGAGCGGGCTCCGGTCGGCCGCGTGGTAGTAGGTGGTGACGGGGTGGAAGCCCGGCAGGCGCAGGCCCGGCAACAGGCCGGTGGCGGACCGGGGGTCGGTGGCGACGACCACGGCCTGCGCACCGATCCGCCCGTGGCCGGCGGTCTCCACGCCGTCGGCCGCTATCGAGGTGACCCGCACGCCGGTGCGCACGGTGCCGGCGGGGAGGGCGGCGGCCAGTTGGGCCGGCACGGCCGCGATCCCGCCGGCGGGCAGACAGAGTCGGCCGCGCGCGTAGCAGCGGAGCACCAGGTCGGCGACCCGGCTGCTGGTGCCGAGCGCCGGATCGCTGAGCAGGGCGCCGAGCAGTGGCCGCAACAGGCCGTCGACGGTCCGCGGGGCGAGCCCGCGGTCGGCGAGCGCCCGGGCGGCGGTGGTCTCCGGCCTGGCCTTCAGGCGGGCGGCAGGGGTCGCGGCGAGCCGGTTGAGCCAGCTGCCGAGCCTCGCCTTGTCCAGCGGGCTGCCGAGCGGTGCCCGGACGGCAGCCTGCCGGGCGGCGGTCAGCTGGGGGTCCCCGACCCGGTACCGGCGCCCGCCGCTGTGCACGAGTACGCCGGGCGCGAGCGGGCGCAGTTCGAGGCGGTCGAGGTCGAGCACGCGGCGCGGTTCGGGGAACGCGGTGTTCAGCAGATGGCTTCCGTGGTCGAGCCGGAAGCCGTCCAGCTCCTGGGTGGCCGCTCGGCCGCCGATCCGGTCCGAGGCCTCCAGGACCTGGACGGTCAGGCCGTGGCCGGTGAGGACGCGGGCGGCGGCCAGGCCCGCGAGTCCGGCTCCGACCACAACGACGTCCGGATCGGACTGCCGACGGGTGCGGCGAATGAAGTCATACGTGGGCACGGGTGGCTCCCTCCCTGGTCCCGGGGTTTCGGGCCGGCGCAGGCAGCGGGGTGCTGGGACACGGTCCGACGATGTGATGCCCAGTCAGTGTGAGCGTCAGACAGGCACATCGGGCCGGATCCGGGGCCGGGAAGAGGAGCGACAGCATCCGGTGGGGGCTCGGTCACGGACTGTGATTCGATCCGGGCGGGATTCCGGTCCGGCGGGCGCACACGGTCACCGGGGGCGTGCGACGCGCCCGCCGCATGCTCCCGTGCGCCCCCTCCCGGAGCCCCGCCCGTACTCCGCCGGGCATATGCCCCTGGCCAGGGCGGATGTCGTACCGCGCCTACGCGGCGGCGGCGGGAGCGACCGCGCGCCCCCGCCGCCGGGCCACCGCCTGCCGTCCCGCCCGCCACCCCGCCCGCCACCCCGTCCGCCGGGCCGCCCGTCCGCCGGGTCGCCCGTCCGGCCGGGCCCCGCGGCCCGAGGGTCCGCCGGGTGCCGCCCGCCCGGGCCCGACCGCCGGGCAGCAGGCCCCCACCCCGCCGTCCGGTCAGAGCGCCGCCCGCACCGCCGAGTCCACGTCCGGGTGCCGGAACCGGAAGCCCGCCTCCAGCAGCCGCCGCGGCACCACCCGGTGGCTGCCGACCACCTCGATCGCCAGCTCGCCCAGCACCGCGCCCAGGACGGCCTCCGGCACCGGGAACGGCGTCGGCCGGTGCAGCTCCCGCCCGAGCGCGGCCGTCAGCTCGGCGTTGGTCACCGGCTCCGGCGCGGTCAGGTTGAACGGGCCGCTCAGGTCGTTCCGGTCGATCAGGAACCGCAGTGCCGCGACCTCGTCGGCCAGCGAGATGAAGCTCCAGTACTGGCGGCCGTCGCCGAGCCGCCCGCCGAGGCCCAGCCGGAAGAGCGGGAAGAGTCGCCCGCCCGCGCCGCCGGCCGCCGAGAGCACCAGCCCGGTCCGCGGGTGCACCACCCGGACCCCGGCCCGCTCGGCCGCGCCGGCGGCGGCCTCCCACTCGACGCAGACCTCCGCCAGGAAGTCGTCCCCGGCCGGCGACTCCTCGTCGATCACCCGGTCCCCGGTCTGCCCGTAGTAGCCGACCGCCGAGGCACTGACGAAGACCCGCGGCGGCTCGGCCAGTCCGGCCACGGCGTTGGCGAGCGTCTCGGTGCCGAGCACCCGGCTCTCCCGGATCTCCCGCTTGTAGGCGTCGGTCCAGCGGCGGTCGCCGACCCCGGCGCCGGCCAGGTGCACGACGGCCTCGACCCCGGCCAGCCCGGCCCGGTCGATCTGGCCCAGCAGCGGGTTCCAGCCGATGGCGGTGGTGCCGTCCGGCCGCGGACCGGTTTTCGACCGGTGCCGGACCAGCCGCACCACCTCGTGACCGTCCGCCAGCAGTGAGCCGACGAGTGCCGAGCCGATCAGTCCCGTGGATCCTGTGACCGCGATTCTCATGCGGCCATCCTCGCAGTCGGGACCCCGTCGGCCGGGACCCTGCCGCCCGGAGCGCCGCCGACCGGGGGCACGGACCGGCGCCGGGGGATCGTCGCGTCGGGAGCCGCGGCGCCGCCGCCGTGGCACTCCGGCCGTCCCGCTCCGGCCGTTAATTCCGTGTACGCCCGGGGAGGTCCTGATTAGCATGACGCGCATGCGCGAAGCCGACGATCTGATCATCCGTCCCGCCCACTCCGAGGACGAGAAGGAACTCTCCGCCCTCAACCGCGCGGCCTGGACCTGGCTGGCCGACGTCGCCCCGCAGCCCGCCGAGGACGCGGGCGTGTTCGACGAGCGCCACGCCCCGGACCAGTTCCTGCTCGCCCTGCTCGGCGACCGGATCGTCGGCTACGTCCGCGTCGTCCCGCCCACGCCGCTGGTCAGCAACCAGCACGTCCGCCAGATCCAGGGTCTGGCGGTCGACGCCGCGGCCCGGGGCCGGGGGATCGGTGTCGCACTGGTCGAGGCCGCCTGCGAGGCCGCCCGCGCGCAGGGCGCCCGCCGGATCACCCTGCGCGTGCTCGGCCACAACACCCCGGCCCGGAGCCTCTACGAGCGCTGCGGCTTCGCCGTCGAGGGCGTGCTGGCCGAGGAGTTCCTGATCGACGGCCGGTACGTCGACGACGTCTTCATGGCCCGCACCCTGACGGCCTGACCCCCCTCCAGCGGCCCCTCCACCAGCCCGGGCGCAGGCCCGGGCCCAGCCCCACCCCGGTCCGTGCCGCCGGTCCCGCACCCGCCGGGGACCGGCCCGGCACCCCCGGCCCGCACCTCGCTCCCCCGCCCCGCACCTCGCTCCCCGCCCCCACCAGCCACGTTGCCGACGAGTCGTCAGATCCGGACACGGGTGGTGCAGAGTCGTGACAGACCCAGCCTGTCTGGACCGTCACCCGGACGGGTACCGTACGGCCGTGAGCAACTCGACGCCTCCGGGGTGGTACCCGGTACCGGGTGCGGACGGCACGGCCGGTCATGAGCGCTGGTGGGACGGCAACGCCTGGACGAGCGAGGTGCGTCCCGTCCAGGCGGGCGGCGGCCAGATCGCCGACGCCCCGACACAGGTCTCCTGGCAGAACCCGCCGCAGGCCTCCGCGCCGCCCTCCTACGGCTACGGCGCCCAGCAGCAGGGGCAGCCCGGGTACGGCTACCCGACGCAGAACCCGCCCTCCTACGGCTACCCGCCGGCCGCCTATCCGCCCCAGCAGCAGCCGAACCGGATGAAGACCGGCACGGCCGTCGGCATCGTGGTCGGGGTGCTGGCCGTGGTCGGCGTGGTGGCCGCCATCGCGCTCAACAGCGGCGGCGGCACGCCGACGGCCGGCCCGACCACTCCGGCGACCGTCACCGTCACGGACACCCCGAGCCCCACGGCCACCCCGACGCCGACGCCGACGCCGACCCCGACCCCGACCCGGGGGACCACCCCCACGACGACCGCGCGCCCCGCGCCGGCGGTCAAGGACACCGTGGCCGACCCCCAGCACGCCATCACCGTGCCGGTCTTCGACGGCTGGGACGCGACGACCGACGGCGAGCACTCGACGGTCTTCCTCGGCAGCGGCCGGTACACCTGCCCCGGCGGCGGCTCCTGCATCCGCGGCCAGTTCTCGGTGGAGAAGGACACCATCTCGGGCACCACGGCCCGGGCGGCCGCCGAGGCCGCGATGCCCACCTACGCCGCGGCGATCTTCAGCAACATCGCCTCGCACACCGACGCCGGCTCGTCCAGCACCACGGTCGCGGGCATCTCCGGCTACGCGGTGCGCTGGCACATCGTCACCGCGGACGGGAGCAAGGGCTACATCCTGATGGTGGCGGTGCCGGCCAAGGGCGGCGGCTACGTGGCCTTCGAGGGCGGGGTGGACGACGCCGCGGGCGCACCCGACCCGACCGTGCTGGACCAGATCCTCAGGGGCATCAAGCAGGACACCAGCGCGGCGGGCGGCTCCAACACCTGACCGCCCGCCGCGGTGCTCTCAGTCCCCGTACCGCTCCCAGAGCTTGGGGAACCGTTTCGCCATGACGTCCGGGTCGTCGAAGTCCAGGGCGGCTCCGGACGGCCGCGCGGGCTGCCGCTCGCCCACCTCGGGCAGCGGCAGTCCGGTCAGCTGCTCGTACGCCTCGTCGGCGGCGTAGCCGAGGTCCTCGGCCTCGCCGTCCTCCTCCTCGTCGAAGTCGGGCAGCAGGTCCGCCAGGTCGTCCGGCTCGTGCAGCCCGCCCTCGAAGACGTCCCGGCCCTGGCCGATCAGCCAGCAGCGGAAGTAGTCGAAGGTGTCCTCGGAGGCGCCGTCGAGCAACAGGTACGCCGCGCCCCACAGGTCGTGGCGGTAGGCGCGCTGGAACCGGGACTCGAAGAGCCGCGCGAAGTCGATGACATCGGGCGGGGCCAGCTGGGCGAGCCGTTCCACCAGGCGCTCGGCCTGCTCGTCCGGGTCGCCGTCGGCGGCTTCCCGGGTCTCGTCGATGATCTGCCAGAAGTCGGTCTCGTCCATCACCGCTCCAGCATCCCTGTTCCCCAGCACGAGCGCATGCGATGACCGGGCGAATCACCCCGGAACCGCAGGAAAAACCCGGAATCGCAGGAAAATCCGGCACCGCGCGGCGCCTCCGCACCCGCGGGAGCCCCGCGAAGCGAGCACGCGGCGGACCCGGAGCAGCCCGGAACAGCTCGGAGCAGACCCGACCAGCACCGGGCACCTCGCCGCACCCAGGAGAACGCGGAACCCCGCGCCGTCCGTGGACGACGCGGGGTTCCGGTACCTCTGCGGACCCTTACAGGCCGAGCTCGACCTCGAACTCGCCGGCCTCCAGGATCTCCTTGACGGCCACCAGGTAGCGGGCGGCGTCGGCGCCGTCCACCAGGCGGTGGTCGTAGGAGAGCGACAGGTAGGTCATGTCACGGATGCCGATGGCGGTGCCGCCGTCGGCCTCGATGACGACCGGGCGCTTGACGGTCGCGCCGATGCCCAGGATGCCGACCTGGTTCGGCGGGACGATCACGGTGTCGAACAGCGCACCGCGCGAGCCGGTGTTGCTGATGGTGAAGGTGGCGCCGGACAGCTCGTCCGGGGTGATCTTGTTGCCGCGCACCTTGCTGGCCAGCTCCGCGGTCTTCTTGGAGATGCCGGCGATGTTGAGGTCGCCCGCACCCTTGATGACCGGGGTCATCAGACCCTTCTCGGAGTCCACCGCGATACCGATGTTCTCGGTGTCGAAGTAGGTGATGGTGCCCTCGGCCTCGTTGATCCGGGCGTTGACGACCGGGTTGGTCTTCAGCGCCTGGGCCGCGGCCTTGACGAAGAACGGCATCGGGGACAGCTTGACGCCCTCGCGGGCGAGGAAGCCGTCCTTGGCCTTGTTCCGCAGCGACATGATCTTGGTGACGTCCACCTCGACCACGCTGGTCAGCTGGGCCTGCTCGTGCAGGGCCTTCAGCATGTTGTCGCCGATGACCTTGCGCATGCGGGTCATCTTGACCGTCTGGCCGCGCAGCGGGGACGGGGCGGCGGCGGCCTTCGGCGCGGCGGCCGGGGCGGCAGCGGCGACGGGGGCCGGCGCGGCCTTGGCGGCCTCGGCGGCGGCCAGGACGTCCTGCTTGCGGATGCGGCCGCCGACACCGGTACCGGTGACGGAGGCCAGCGCGACGCCCTGCTCGGCGGCGAGCTTGCGGACCAGCGGGGTGACGTAGGCGTCACCGGCGTCGGCCACCGGGGCGGCCGGCGCGGCCGGAGCGGGGGCGGCGACGGGCGCGGCCGGGGCGACCGGAGCCGGGGCGGCCACCGGGGCGGCCGGGGCCGGAGCGGCCACCGGAGCCGGGGCGGGCGCGGCCGGGGCGACCGGAGCCGGGGCGGCGGCCGGGGCGGCCGGAGCGGGGGCGGCGACCGGAGCCGGAGCAGCCGGGGCGGCGACCGGGGCCGGAGCGGCCACGGCGGCACCGGCGGCACCGATCAGCGCGAGCTGGGCGCCGACCTCGGCCGTCTCGTCCTCGCCGACCAGGATCTTCACCAGGGTGCCGGCGACCGGCGACGGGATCTCGGTGTCGACCTTGTCGGTGGAGACCTCGAGCAGCGGCTCGTCGACCTCGACCGTGTCACCCTCGGCCTTCAGCCAGCGGGTGACGGTGCCCTCGGAGACCGACTCGCCCAGCGCGGGGAGCAGCACCGGGGTGGCGTCGGCGGCCGGAGCGGCGACCGGGGCGGCCGGAGCGGCGACCGGGGCCTCGGCGACGGGGGCGGCCGGAGCAGCCGGAGCGGCCTCGGCGACCGGAGCCGGAGCGGCGACCGGGGCGCCGGAGCCGTCGTCGATGATCGCCAGCTCGGCGCCCACCTCGACAGTCTCGTCCTCGCCGACCTTGATCGAGGCCAGGATGCCGGAGGCCGGGGCCGGGATCTCGGTGTCGACCTTGTCGGTCGAGACCTCGAGCAGCGGCTCGTCGACCTCCACGCGCTCACCCTCGGCCTTCAGCCAACGGGTGACGGTGCCCTCGGAAACGCTCTCGCCCAGCGCGGGCAGTGTTACTGAGACCGCCATGGTTTCAGCGACTCCTATCAAGTCTTGCGTACTGGAAGTTGGGGGGTGTGGGGCGCGATCAGTCGTGCGCGTGCAGCGGCTTGCCGGCCAGCGCCAGGTGCGCCTCGCCCAGAGCCTCGGACTGGGTCGGGTGCGCGTGGATGAGCTGCGCGACCTCCGCCGGCAGAGCCTCCCAGTTGTAGATCAGCTGGGCCTCTCCGACCTGCTCGCCCATCCGGGCGCCGACCATGTGGACGCCGACCACGGCGCCGTCCTTGACCTGGACGAGCTTGATCTCGCCGGCGGTCTTCAGGATCTTGCTCTTGCCGTTGCCGGCCAGGTTGTACTTGAGGGTGACGACCTTCTCCTTGCCGTACAGCTCGACGGCCTTGGCCTCGGAGATGCCGACGGAGGCCACCTCGGGGTTGGAGTAGGTCACGCGCGGGACGCCGTCGTAGTCGATCGGCACCGGCTTGAGGCCGGCCAGGCGCTCGGCGACCAGGATGCCCTCGGCGAAGCCGACGTGGGCCAGCTGCAGGGTCGGGGCGAGGTCGCCGACGGCCGAGATGGTCGGCACGTTGGTGCGCATGTACTCGTCGACGAGGACGTAGCCGCGGTCCATCGCGACGCCGTTCTCCTCGTAGCCGAGGCCGGCCGAGACCGGGCCGCGGCCGATGGCGACCAGCAGCAGGTCGGCGTCGATCTGCTTGCCGTTCTCGGTGGAGACGCGCACACCGGTCTCGGTGTACTCGACGCCGGAGAAGCGGGCCTTCAGCTCGAACTTGATGCCGCGCTTGCGGAAGGCGCGCTCCAGGAGCTTGGAGGAGTTCTCGTCCTCCAGCGGGACCAGGTGCGGCAGGGCCTCGACGATGGTGACCTCGACGCCGAACGACTTCCAGACCGAGGCGAACTCGACGCCGATCACGCCGCCGCCCAGGATGACGGCCGACTTCGGGATGCGGTCGAGCTTGAGGGCGTGGTCGGAGGAGATCACGCGGTTGCCGTCGATCTCCAGGCCCGGGATCGAGCGCGGCACGGAGCCGGTGGCCAGCACGATGTGGCGGCCCTCGACGCGCTGGCCGTTGACGTCCACCGAGGTCTGCGAGGAGAGCTTGCCCTCGCCCTGGATGAAGGTGACCTTGCGGGACGCCACCAGGCCCTGGAGGCCCTTGTACAGGCCGGCGATGACGTCGTCCTTGTACTTGTGGACGCCGTTGATGTCGATGCCCTGGAAGGTGGCCAGCACGCCGAACTCGGCGGCCTCCTTCGTCTCGTCGGCGATCTCGGCCGCGTGCAGCAGCGCCTTGGTCGGGATGCAGCCGCGGTGCAGGCAGGTGCCGCCGAGCTCACCCTTCTCGATCAGGGCGACGCTCAGGCCCAGCTGGGCGGCGCGGAGCGCCGCGGCGTAACCGCCGCTTCCGCCTCCGAGAATGACTACGTCGAAAACGGTGCTGGCGTCGTTCGCCACGTCACGTCCTCCATGCAATGGGGTGTGGATCGCCGGGCCGGTCACGGTCCGGTAGTTCGGAAGCCTTTGTGGGGCGCCCAGTCGTGCCGGAAATACATCTTCGCACTTGTTCGCGGCGGCTGATGTCCGGGTCCGGTCCAGGGGTGTCCCGAAGGGCGGTCGCAGGGGTGGGAACACCCCGGACGGAGGGGCATCACCGCAGCTCAACGCGGGGTTGACAGCGGGCCCGAAGGTGTCGGCGGGGACTCCGGAGCGCCTGGTTCCGCAGTGTGGAACAAAGTTTCGCCCGCAGCGAACAGGGGTGCGGATCCCCTGCCACGCCCCCTACCGGCGGGTAACCCTTCCCGGGAAGCCGGACGGGGTCCGGCGCGCTCGCGCCGGACCCCGTCCCACGGCCGTCCTCCGCCCGAAGGCGGTCCCGGTCGGTCAGGCCTTGCCGCCCGCCGCCTTCTGCTCCGCGAAGCGGACCAGGGTGCGGACCGCGCTCGCGGTGCCGCCCTTGGGGGTGTAGCCGAACGGCGCGCCCTCGTGGAACGCCGGACCGGCGATGTCCAGGTGCGCCCAGTCGATGCCCTCGGCCACGAACTCCTTCAGGAACAGGCCGGCCACCAGGCCGCCGCCCATCCGCTCGCCCATGTTGGCGAGGTCGGCGATGGTCGACTCGGTCATGCCCTTGCGCAGCTCCGCCGGCAGCGGCATCGGCCAGGACTGCTCGCCCACCTCGCCGGAGGCCGCGTGCAGGGCCGAGCGCAGCTCGTCGTCGTTGGCCATCACGCCGAAGGTGCGGTTGCCCAGCGCCAGCATCATCGCGCCGGTCAGGGTCGCCACGTCGACGATGACGTCCGGCTTCTCCTCGCCGGCCCGCACGATCGCGTCGGCCAGCACCAGGCGGCCCTCGGCGTCGGTGTTCAGGACCTCGACGGTCTTGCCGCCGTACATCCGCAGCACGTCACCCGGGCGGGTGGCCGAGCCGGACGGCATGTTCTCGGCGAGGGCCAGCCAGGCGGTGATGTTGACGGCCAGGCCCAGGCGCTTGGCGGAGACCACGGCGGCGAACACCGCGGCGGCGCCGGCCATGTCGCACTTCATGGTCTCGTTGTGGCCGGCCGGCTTGAGCGAGATGCCGCCCGAGTCGTAGGTGATGCCCTTGCCGACGAACGCCAGGCTCGCCTTGGCCTTCGGGTGGGTGTACGCCACCTTCACCAGCCGCGGCGGGTTGACCGAGCCGTTGCCGACGCCCAGCAGGCCGCCGAAGCCGCCCTTGAGCAGCGCCTTCTCGTCCAGCACCTCGACCTTGAGGCCGTGCTCCTTGCCGGCCGCCTGGGCGATCGCGGCGAAGCCCTTCGGGTTGAGGTCGTTCGGCGCGGTGTTGACGAGGTCGCGGGCGCGGTTCATCTCCTCGCCGACGACGAGGGCGCGCTCGACGGCCGCCTTGGCGTCCTTGCTGCCCTTGCGGGTCGAGAGCACGATCAGCTCGCCGACCGGCTCCTTGGCACCGCCGTTGTTCTTGTAGGTGCCGAACGCGTAGGCGCCGAGCAGGCCGCCCAGCGCGACCGCCTCGATCTCCTCGGCCGACTCGGCCGGCAGGGCCAGCGCGGCCTTCTTGCTGCCGGCGAGGGTACGGGCGGCGACACCGGCGGCGCGGCGCAGGGCCTCCAGCTCGTAGGCGCCCTCGGCGGCGTCGCCGAGGCCGACCGCGAGCACGAGCGCGGCCTTCAGGCCGGAGGGGGAGGGCACCTTGACGGCCTCGCCCTCGGCGCCGGTCGCGCCCAGCGTGGTGAGGATCTCGGCCAGCTTGCCCTCGAACGCCTCGCTCACGGCCTCGGCGCCGGGGGCCAGCACAATGCCCTTGGGGCCCTTCGCGACACCGATCACCAGGGCGTCCGCGCGCAGCGAAGCGGCGGAGGAGGTGCTCACAGACAATGCAGTCACGTAATGCGTCCTGTTCTTTCGCGGTCCACGGCCGGTCGGCGCGGGTGCCGCACCGGCGCAGCCCGGAACCGCCGGCCAGGGCCGTCCGGCCGGGCCCGTCGGGCCCGGGGCCCCTGGCTGTGTGCCCCCGCCGCCCCGCGGCGGCCGCACACACCAGAGGCCCCGGCGCCCCAACGCGCGTCGGCCGGGCAGGACCTGCGACGGTGCAGGGCTGCGGTGCTCCCCGCATGGTAGTCCGCATGCTGGGATCACGCGCCGCCCGGTGTACCGCCTTTCGGTGCAGGGGCTTTGGCGCCGTACTCAGCCCGCCAGCGCGATCGTCAGCAGGGTCCCGGTCGCGGCGGTCTCCGCCATCGCGCCGAGCACGTCCCCGGTGATCCCGCCGAACCGTCGCACGCAGCGCCGCAACAGCAGCACGGCGCAGCCCGTGCCGACGACAACGGCAAGCGGCAGCCGCAGGGCTGACCAGCCGTCAGACAGTCCGGCGAGCGCGGTCAGCAACGCCGCGGCGCCGGTCGACAGCACCGCCGCCGCCGGCGTCACCGTGCTCGCCACCATCGCGCCGAGCCCGCCCGGCCGCGCGGCCGGCACCGACCGCAGGCACCCCCAGGCGAGCGCGCACCGCGCGGCCACCGCCGCCGCGAGCACCGTCAGTGCGCCGCGCAGCGGGGAGGCGGAGAACTGCCCGGACAGCGCGGCGACCTGTGCGAGCAGGACCAGCACCAGGGTGAGGACGCCGAACGGTCCGATGTCCGACTGCTTCATGATGCGCAGCGCGTCCTCGGCGGGCTTGCCGCTGCCCAGGCCGTCGGCGACGTCGGCGAGCCCGTCCAGGTGCAGCCCCCGGGTCAGGGCCGCCAGGACCGCGACGGCCGCGACCGCCCCGAGCGGTCCGCCCGCGAGCCACGCCACCAGTGCCCCGGTGCCCGCCGCCGACGCTCCGAGGACGACGCCGACCAGCGGTGCGGCGATCATCGCCCGGCCGCCCGCGGCCCGGTCCCAGCGTTCCACCCGGACCCGCAGCACCGACAGCGTCCCGAACGCGAACCGCAGCCCGTCCGCCCATCCGGCCCGCCCGTCCGGCCCCGGCCCGTCCGCGCCCTGCCCGCCCGTCATCGCCCGTGCCTCCACCGTGACCAGCCTTCCGTACTCCCCGCCGGCCCGCCTCCCGCGCGCCGCGGGGCGCCGGGGGCCGCGCACGGCGAAAGGCCCCCGGGCCGCCGGATCGCCGTCGCGGACGGCCCCCGGCGGCCCGGGGGCCACAAGACGTCTCCTACAGCCGGCCCAGCAGCTCCGCCGCCGACGGCAGCTTCGCCGACTCCTTCGGAGCGGCCGGTACGAACGGCGCCGGCACCTTCTCCGCCAGCGTGTCCGACGCGGCCTGCAGCAGCGGCAGCGCCATCAGCGCGCCCACGCCCTCGCCCATGGTGATGCCCTGCTCCTGCAGCGGCGTCAGCGTCAGCCGGTCGTACGCCTTGGCCTGCGCCGGCTCGCCGCTGGATTGCCCGGCCCGCCACCACTCGGGCGCCCGGAACGCGATCCGCTGCGCGACCAGCGCGCACGCCGACGAGACCACCCCGTCCAGCACCACCGGGAGCTTGCGCACCGCGGCCTGCAGCAGGAACCCGGTGATCGCCGCGAAGTCCGCGCCGCCGGTCGCGCCGAGCAGCGCCAGCTGGTCGCCCAGGACCGGCCTGGCCCGCCGCAGCGAGTCCCGGACGGTCGCGCACTTGACCATCCACACCTTGTCGTCGATGCCCGAGCCGCGCCCGGTGACCGCCGCCGCGTCCGTCCCGCAGAGCGCGCCGACCAGCACCGCCGCCACCGTGGTCGCGCCGACCCCGAGGTCGCCCAGCACCACCAAGTCGGTCCCGGCGTCGGCCTCCTCGTCGGCGACGGCCATCCCGGCCCGGAACGCCTCGGCGGTCTCCTCGGGGCTCAGCGCGTCCTCGACGTCGATCCGGCCGGAGCCGCGCCGCACCCGGTGGGCCGTCACCTCGTCCGGGAAGTCCGCGGCGTCCGCGTCGACCGCGACGTCGACCACCCGCACCTCGGCGCCGAAGCGCCGGGCGAGCAGGGCGACCGGCGCGGTGCCGTCGAGGACGGCCCGGACCCGCGCCGCGGTGCCGCCCTGCGCGGGCAGCCGGGAGACGCCGAGGGCCGCCACCCCGTGGTCGGCGGCGAACAGCACCACCTTGGGCGCGGAGAGCGGCCGTACGGGGGAGCGCCCCTGCACGGACGACAGCCAGGCGCCCAGCTCCTCCAGCCTGCCGAGGCCGTTGCGCGGCCGGTCCAGCTCCTGCCAGCGCTCCTCGGCGGCGCGTCGGGCGCTCTCGTCGGGGCGTTCGACGAGCGAGGAGAACGTATCGAGATCCACGGTCGTGTCCATCGTCCGGAAGGCTACACGCCGTGGGTGTTCAGCCAACGGCGGGCTTGACGGTGAGAACCTGCCCGGCCACGACGAGCAGCACACGCTCGGACGCGTCGGCGACCGCCATGTTCAGCCGGCCCAGGGTGTCGCGGAACCGGCGTCCGGCGGCGGTGGCCGGGACGACGCCCATGCCGACCTCGTTGCTGACGGCCACCACGCGCCGCCCGGTGGCCGCCCACGCCGCGGCCAGCGACTCGCAGCGGGCCTGCACGGCCGCCTCGCCGCCGTCCGCCCACACCAGGTCGTCCCAGGCGCCGCAGTCGTCCATCACCGCGGTGAGCCAGAGCGCCAGGCAGTCGATCAGCACCGGTGCCGGGTCGGAGGCGTCCGCCAGCACCGCCTCCAGCGCGCAGGTCTCGGCGGTGCGCCAGCTCGCCGGCCGCCGGTCCCGGTGCAGGGCGACCCGCTGCGCCCACTCGGAGTCCCCGTCCCGGGTGCCGCTCGTCGCGACGTACAGCACGTCGCCGTACGGGGCGAGCAGCTGCTCGGCCCTGGTCGACTTGCCGGACCGGGCGCCGCCGAGGACGAGCGTGCGGGGCAGGGGGGCGTCGTCAGTCATGCGTCCCATCCTCTCCCACCGCGCATACCGAAGATCCTGCTGGGCAACCTGAGGACTTAGGCTGCGCAGCACAAGCGCGCCATCAGCGATCAGCAGCGACCATCGGCGACCGGCAGCGGTCGCGGGTGGTCGCCAGTGGGAGGAGCCGGGCATGGTCTGGACGTGGCGGTACGAGAAGGCGGACGGCACCGCGGTGGCACCGGGCGACGGCCAGGTGGAGGAGTTCGCCGGCCAGGGGGACGCCGAGACGTGGATCGGGGAGGCCTGGAAGCAGCTGGCCGAGGACGGCGTGGACACCGCCGTGCTGCTGGACGACGGCCGTGAGATCTACTCGATGAGCCTGCACGAGGCGTGAGGCCCCGGGGAGCCGGGGGCACCAGGGGCACCAGGGGCACCGGGGGAGCCGCTCCGGGGGCTACTTCATCCCGATGACGTGGAGCAGCGCGGCGACCTGCCGGTAGGGGTCGGTCCGGCCGGCCCGTTCCTCGGCCTCCAGCAGCTGGGCCAGCTGCCGGCCGTCGACCGGCGGCGCCGCGTCGTCGGGCGTGTTGTCGGTGAAGACCCGGACGCCGTACCAGTGCCGCAGCGGCACGGACACCTCGGAGAGGGTGACGGCGAGGTCGGTGATCCGGTCGGCGCGGGCCGCCAGCCCGAGCCGGTTGTAGTACCGATCGCTCTCGAAGGCGTGCAGGGCGGCCCGCCAGTCGCCGGAGGCGGCGGGCCGCAGGGCCAGCGCGTCGCGGTTGCGGACCAGCAGCGAGAGCAGTCCGCCGGGCGCGAGCAGCCGGGCCAGCGAGGCGATCATCGGATCGGGGTCCGGGAGGTACATCAGGACGCCGTGGCAGAGCACCACGTCGAAGCTGCGCGCGCCGAACCAGCGCCCGCACTGGTGGCCGTCGCCGATGAGCAGCTGGATCCGGTCGCGGACCTCGTCCGGCTCCTCCGCCAGCGCCCCCTGGGCGACGCCGAGCGCGTCCGGGTCGGAGTCGATGCCGGTGACGTAGTGGCCGGCCCGGGCCAGTCGCAGCGCCTGGGTGCCCTGGCCGCAGCCGATGTCGAGCACGCGCTGGGCGCTGCGCCCGGTGAGCTGCTCGGCGAGCTGCCGGGCGACCATCTCCTGCCGGACGAGGTTGCGCAGGGTGCCGAGCCGCTCCAGCCAGTGGCCGGTGCCGGCGGCGAAGGAGCCGCTGCGCGAGGGCAGCCGGCGCTCGTGGCCGGCCCGCTCCTGGGCGATCCGGTCGTGGCCGCCGTCACCCTGCCCGGGGAGCGCGTAGAGGCCGGGCCCGTCCCAGACGGGAGGGGCCCAGCCGGAGTCCACCGGTTCGGCGGTCAGGGCTTCTCCCCGCGCCGCACCTGCGGCTTGGGCAGTCGCAGCCGGCGCATCTGCAGGATGCGCATCAGGCCGTAGGCGACCGCGCCGCGGGTGTTCTGCCCGGCGAACCGCTCGGCGAGCTGCTTGCGCAGGCCGAAGCCGAGCCGGACGAAGTCCAGGATCACCAGGACGAAGAAGAGCAGGAACAGCACGGTGGAGAGCAGCTGGACGGACTGCACCTTGACGATGCTGAGGACCAGGATGAGCACCGCGGCGGGGAGGAAGAACTCGGCCAGCGACCAGCGCGCGTCGACGTAGTCACGGGTGAACTTGCGCACCGGACCCTTGTCGCGGGCCGGGAGGTGGCGCTCGTCGCCCTCCAGCAGCGCGGTGCGCTGCTTCTCGCGCTCGGCGCGCATCCGCTCGCGGGCCTGGCGGGAGGCCTCCTTGCGGTCCTTGGGCACCGTCACGCGGGTACGCCGGTTGGCCTCGGCCTCACTGCGCTTGGGCGTGGGCCGGCCCTTCTTCGCCTGCGGGTCGCGGGGCTGGGTCGTCTCGTCCTGCTTCTCCAGCACGGCGGCGGAGGCAGCGGCATCATCTGAACGGCGTCGGAACACACCACCAGCGTACGGGGTGCGGGGCGGCTTCTTCCGGTGTCCTCGGACCCAAACGCATATCGATCCGGCCGGACAGTACCCCGGTACGGGTTTCCGGGGGGTTTCCCGTAGGGGATCACTCCGCTGACCGGAGGGTGGGACGAGGGCGGGATCCACCCCGCGGAGGAGGCCGCGAGGGGGTCGGCTGTAGCAGGCTTGTTGCAGGCAGGTGCACTGCGGCGACGGGCTCGCTGCACATACACTCGTCGTGTCTGGTAACGAGATAGAGACCGCAGGCCGGAGAAGGGGGCACCCGAGGCCCATGAGCGACGGAATCATGAAGCGTATGGGGCTGATCTTCCGCTCCAAGGCGAACAAGGCCCTGGATCGCGCGGAAGACCCGCGAGAGACGCTCGACTATTCGTACCAGAAGCAGTTGGAGCTGCTGCAGAAGGTGCGACGGGGCGTCGCGGACGTGGCCACCTCGCGCAAGCGTCTGGAGCTCCAGCTGACCCAGCTGCAGCAGCAGTCGGCGAAGTACGAGGACCAGGGCCGCAAGGCGCTCTCGCTCGGCCGGGAGGACCTCGCGCGCGAGGCGCTGACCCGCAAGGCGAACATGCAGTCCCAGATCACCGACCTGGAGACGCAGTACCAGCAGCTGCAGGCCGAGGAGGAGAAGCTCACGCTGGCCTCCCAGCGGCTGCAGGCCAAGGTGGACGCCTTCCGCACCAAGAAGGAGACCATCAAGGCGACCTACACCGCGGCGCAGGCGCAGACCCGGATCGCGGAGTCCTTCTCCGGCATCTCGGAGGAGATGGGCGACGTCGGCCTGGCCATCCAGCGCGCCGAGGACAAGACCGCCCAGATGCAGGCCCGGGCCGGTGCGATCGACGAGCTGCTGGCTTCCGGCGCGCTCGACGACGCCAGCGGTCTCGGCCGCAAGGACGACATCGAGGCCGAGCTGGAGCGGGTGGCCGGCGGCTCGGACGTCGAGCTGGAGCTGGCCCGGATGAAGGCCGAGCTGACCGGTGGCTCCCCGGCCTCCGGCCCGCAGGCGATCGAGCAGGGCCGCCCGCAGGACTCCGCCCCGCAGCAGGACAGCCCGCGCATCAATTACAACAAGTGATCTGAGCTCCACCCCGGAACACCTTCGGGAAACATTCCCCAGGAACAGGGAGACGCACGGCATGATCATGAGGGTCATGGGTGAGGGGCAGTTCCAGGTGGGCGAGACCCATCTGAACCGGCTCAACGAGCTCGACGAGGAGCTCCTCACCGCACTGGAGTCGGGGGACGAGGAACACTTCCGCCGGGCGCTCGGTGAGCTGCTCGGTGCGGTGAAGGAATTCGGCACCGCGCTGCCGGACGACTCCCTGGAGCCGTCCGATCTGATCCTCCCGGATGCCGATGCGACGATCGACGAGGTCCGGCAGCTGCTGCGGGACGAAGGTGACGGCCTGATCCCGGGGATCCCCGGATAGCCGCCGTCTCCGCGCCAGACACGCGGGCGGGCCCCCTCCGTACGGAGGGGGCCCGCCCTTTTGGTCGCGGTCCCGCGGTCCTGCGGTCGAGCCCCGGCCGCGGCCGGGACGCGGCGCTACGGCAGGGCCAGCATCCGGTCCAGCGCGGCCTTGGCGTACTTCTCGGTCTCCGGGTCGACCCTGATCACGTTCGGCACCCGGCCCTCGACCAGCGACTCCAGCGCCCAGACCAGGTGCGGCAGGTCGATCCGGTTCATGGTGGAGCAGAAGCAGACCGCCCGGTCGAGGAAGACGATCTCCTTGTCCGGGTGCGCCTTGGCGAGCCGGCGGACCAGGTTCAGCTCGGTGCCGATGGCCCACTTGGAGCCGGGCTCGGCGGCGTCCAGCGCCTTGATGATGTACTCGGTCGAGCCCACCATGTCGGCGGCCGCGACGACCTCGTGCTTGCACTCGGGGTGCACCAGGACGTTGACGCCGGGGATCCGCGCGCGGACGTCGTTCACCGAGTCCAGGCTGAAGCGGCCGTGCACCGAGCAGTGGCCGCGCCAGAGGATCATCTTCGCCGCGCGCAGCTGCTCGGCGGTGAGGCCGCCGTTCGGCTTGTGCGGGTTGTAGACGACGCAGTCGTCCAGCGAGAAGCCCATGTCGCGCACCGCGGTGTTGCGGCCGAGGTGCTGGTCGGGCAGGAAGAGCACCTTCTGGCCCTGCTCGAAGGCCCACTCCAGGGCCCGCTTGGCGTTCGAGGAGGTGCAGATGGTGCCGCCGTGCCGGCCGGTGAAGGCCTTGATGTCGGCGGAGGAGTTCATGTACGAGACCGGGACGGTGACGTCGGCTATGCCGGCGTCGGTCAGCGCGTCCCAGCACTCGGCGACCTGGTCGGCGGTGGCCATGTCGGCCATCGAACAGCCGGCCGCGAGGTCCGGCAGCACGACCTGCTGGGCGTCGCCGGTGAGGATGTCGGCCGACTCGGCCATGAAGTGCACGCCGCAGAAGACGATGTACTCGGCCTCCGGGCGGGCCGCCGCGTCGCGGGCGAGCTTGAAGGAGTCGCCGGTGACGTCGGCGAACTCGATCACCTCGTCGCGCTGGTAGTGGTGGCCCAGGATGAAGACGCGGTCCCCGAGGGCGGCCTTGGCCGCGCGGGCGCGCTGGACGAGGTCCGGGTCGGAGGCCGGCGGAAGGTCGCCGGGACACTCGACGCCGCGCTCGCTGTTCGGGTCGGCCTCGCGGCCGAGCAGCAGCAGAGCGAGCGGCGTCGGAGTGGGGTCGACGCCGTAGGTCTCGGTGATGGTGGTGGTCACGGGCGGGTGCCCTTCTGTGCGGCCGATCGAGCGGTGAAGCCTTTTCGTCTATCTGACGCAATCTATGATAACCGGTTAGCGTCAGAGTGACGATGGCCATCCTGTCGATGTGACGAGAACCGCTCGCCGGTTCGGCGCGTGGTGGCGCGGCCGGAGGGAAGTTCCGGCGGGCCGGAGGGAAGTTGTGGCGCGGTCCGGCGTGGCCGGGCCGGGATCCGCGCCCGCCCGGGATTGGCTGGGCCCATGAAGGCAATCGCGATCCGCCGCTACGGCGGCCCCGAGGTGGTCGAGTACACCGACCTGCCGGACCCGAAGGTCGGCCCGGACTCGGTACTGGTGCAGGTCAGGGCGGCCGGGGTGAACCCGGTGGACTGGAAGGTGCGGGACGGGCGGCTGGACGGCCTGCTCGACGCGCACTTCCCGATGGTGATGGGCTGGGACGCGGCGGGGGTGGTGCGCGCGGTCGGCGGCGGGGTCACCGAGTTCGCCCCCGGCGACGAGGTCTACGGCTACGTCCGCAAGGACTCGGTCGAGCACGGCACCTACGCCGAACTGGTCTCCGCACCCGTCCGCACGCTGGCCCGCAAGCCGGCCGCGCTGGACTGGGCGCAGGCCGGCGGGCTGCCGCTGGCCGGGCTCACCGCCCTCCAGGCCCTGCGCGCGGTCGGCGTGGGCGCGGGCGACACCGTCCTGGTGCACGCCGCCGCGGGCGGCGTCGGCCACCTCGCCGTCCAGCTCGCGCGGGCCGCCGGGGCCCGGGTGATCGGCACCGCGGGCGAGCGCAACCACGCCTACCTGCGCGGTCTCGGCGCCGAGCCGGTCGCCCACGGCGAGGGGCTGGCGGACCGGGTCCGCGCACTGGCCCCGGACGGCGTGGACGCCGCGCTGGACCTGGTCGGCGGCGACGCCGTCGAGGTCTCCGCCGGGCTGGTCGCGGATCCGGCGCGGATCGCCTCGATCGCCGACTTCGGCGTGAAGGCGCGCGGCGGCCACTACGTCTGGGTCCGTCCGGACGCCGCCGGGCTGGCCGAGCTGGCCGCGCTCGCCGACGCGGGCGGGCTGACGGTGACCGTCGCGTCCACCTTCCCGCTGGCCCAGGCCGCCTCCGCCCAGGCGCTCAGCGCGGAGGGCCGCACCCGGGGCAAGATCGTGCTCCTGGTGGACTGAGGCGCGACCGCGGACCGACCGCAGGCCGTCATCTGCCAGCGGTGGACTCGGTCCTGTCATCCGCCAGAATGGTGCAGAACCGTTTCGGCGGGCCGTCGCCGTCCCGCCCCCCGTCCCCGATGCCGCACGACCCGTGGAGCCCCGCACCGATGAGCAGCAGCCGAGCGCACGAGACGGTCGGGGCCTCCCTGGACGAGACCGACCGCATGCTCCTCGCCCGGCTGGCCGGGGACGGCCGGGCCTCGTACGCCGAGATCGGCCTGCAGGTGAACCTCTCCGCCACCGCCGTCCGCCGCCGGATCGACCGGCTGCGGGCGCGCGGGGTGGTCCGCGGCTTCACCGTGGTGCTCGACCCCTCGGTCCTCGGCTGGCAGACCGAGGCCTTCGTCGAGGTCTACTGCCGCGAGCGGACCGCGCCCGAGGAGATCCTGGCCAGTCTGCGTCAGTTCCCCGAGGTGATCGCCGCCTGGACGGTCACCGGCGACCCGGACGCCCTGGTCCACCTGCGCGCCGCCGACATGCGCCACCTGGAGGCGGTCATCGAGCGGATCCGCCGCGAGCCCGGGGTCCAGCGCAGCCGCTCCTCCGTGGTCCTCTCCCAGCTCATCGGCTGACCTCCGGACGGCCGATTCCGCGCCCGCGCAGGAATCCTGCGCGAGCCCCGCCGAAGACGCCCGAAACCTGCCTGACCGGCCGCGTTCCGACGCGCGGCGGAAGCCCGGCGCTGCCTACGCTGATCACGTCCGGCGGTACGGTGCCCATCCCCGTGCCACCGGGCCCTCCCCGACCCCCACAGCCGAGAGGGACACCCGTGTCCGCAGCCCCCGACCGCATGCACCGGCCCGACAGCGACCTGGTCGACCTGGTTTTCGACTACATGCGCGACCGGCTGCAGTACGACCCCGTCCCGCTCGACCACCCCGGCGACGGCGAGCACCTGCGCACCCAGCTGTCCGGCCTGCTGAACCAGCACGGCAACGCCCCGGCCGACGTGCTCAAGCTGTACGACCACGAGCTCTCCCGCGCGGTGATCTCCGCCGACAGCCCGCGCTACCTGTCCTTCATCCCGTGCGCCCCGACCAAGGCCGCGCTGCTGTTCGACATGGTCGTCTCCTGCGCCTCGCTCCAGGGCATCTCCTGGCTGGAGGCGGCCGGCGCCATCGCGGCCGAGAACCAGGTGCTGCGCCTGATCGCGGACCGCGCGGGCATGCCCGGGACGGCCGGCGGCACCTTCGTCTCCGGCGGCTCGGCCGGCAACCTCTCCGCCCTCGTCGTCGCCCGCGACACCGCCCGCCGCCGCCTCGGCGTCGGCCCGGAGGCGCGGCTGCGGATCGCCGTCGCCGACCAGGTGCACTCCTCGGTCAAGAACACCTTCAACATCATCGGCGTCGAGGCCTTCAAGGTCCCGACCGTGAACCGGCGCTTCACCGGCGAGGCGCTGCGCGCCGCCCTGGCCGCCGACCCGAACCCCGAGACGGTGATCGCGGTCGTCGGCACCGCCGGCACCACCAACGAGGGCATCGTCGACGACCTCCAGGGCCTCTCCGAGGTCGCCCGCGAGCGCGACCTGTGGTTCCACGTGGACGGCGCCTACGGCGGCGCGGGCCTCTTCGCACCCTCCGTGCGCGCCCGCTACGACGGCATCGAGCACGCCGACTCCTTCGTGGTGGACCCGCACAAGTGGCTGTTCGCCCCGTTCGACTGCGCCGCGCTGATCTACCGCAACCCGCAGCTCGCCCGGGCCGTGCACACCCAGGACGCCTCCTACCTGGACGTCCTGCACACCGAGGGCGACGAGTGGAACCCCACCGACTACGCCTACCACCTGACCCGGCGCGCCCGCGGCCTGCCGCTCTGGTTCTCGCTCGCCGTGCACGGTGTCCAGGCGTACACCGACGCCATCGAGGCCGGCCTCAAGCTCGCCCAGGACACCGCCCAGCTGATCCGGGACACCGAGAACCTGGAACTGCTCTTCGACCCGCAGCTCTCCGCGGTCTGCTTCAAGCGCACCGGCTGGACCAACGACGACTACTACCGCTGGTCGCAGCAGCTGCTCGCGGACCAGATCGGCTTCGTCACCCCCACCGGCTGGGACGGCGAGACGGTCGCCCGCTTCGCCTTCCTGCACCCGGGCACCACCATGGAGATGGTCCGCGAGATCCTCGACACGATGGTCTAGGTCCAGGCCCAGGGCCCGTCCCGCAGGCTCTCCGAACCCCCGCCGGGCACGTCCGGCGGGGGTTCGCGCGTCCGGGACGGACCCTAGAGCAGCGCGCCGTTCGGCAGGTACGGCGCCGGCGGGCGCATCCCGCGCAGACCCAGGTAGCCCCGGGTCTCCAGGGTCAGGCCCAGCTCCAGCCCGACGTCCAGCGCCCACTCCTGCTCGGCGGTGAGGAACTCCACCTGCGCGTCCGTGCCGTCCGGGACCCGGGCCAGCGCCTCGCGCAGCAGCCGGACGGCGATCCGCTTCGAGGACGCCGCCAGCAGCTTCACCTCGCCGCCGTCCCGGTAGCAGTAGCCGCTGCCCGCCAGCGCGTCCGCGACCAGCAGCTCGTCGCAGTGCGCCAGCAGCAGCTCGTGGTCCGGGCCGTGCGCGGCGCCGCGCAGTCGCCGGTCCACCGAGTCCAGCAGGTGCCGGTGGGTGGCGTTGCCCGGGTGCACCGGGATGTCCCCGGGGTCGAGCAGACCGGACCGGTCCACCCGCCCGGTCAGCCGCATCGCCGGGTGCAGGGTGAACCCGGCCAGCCGGTAGCGGCGGGCCGCCGCGGGGGACGGCGAGGCGCAGAGCATCCCGCGCAGGCAGCCCCGCCCGTGCGCGGCGGCCCGCTCCAGCAGCAGCCGGCCCACGCCCTTGCCCTGGGCGTGCGGGACCACCGCGAACAGGGCGAGCACCCACACCCCCTCGCGGCGCAGCGACAGCACCGCGCCGACCGGTTCGCCGTCGCTCTCGGCCAGCCAGCAGCCCTGCGGGTCGGTGCGGACGAGATGTCTGGTGCGGGCCAGCCGGTAGACCCGCGAGCGGGGCTGGTCGGCGGCCCCGGGGGAGTCGGGCAGCGAGGCGAACGCGGCGCGGGCGATGTGCTGGACGACCTCCGCGTCGGCGGCGGTGTCCTGGACCAGGCGCAGGATCATGGCCTCCATCCTGGCCGCACCGGTGCCGCCGCGGGGCCGGTTCGCCGGGATCGGACCACTCGGGCGTGACCGCTCGCCCCGCCGGTGTGCGAGCATGGGGAGCGTAGGAGCGGGTGGCACACCCGGCCCACGGAAACCCCGCCGCCGCGGACCAGCCGAATAGACCGCCGTCCGGGAAATGAAACCGGACGGCCGTTGGTTGGCACTGGCGGCAGAACCGTCGTCAAGACCGGGAGAAAGCAGATGACCGTCCAGGACGAGACCACCGTAGAGAGTGGCATCCTCCTCACCGACGCCGCCGCGGGCAAGGTCAAGGCCCTGCTGGAGCAGGAAGGCCGCGAGGACCTCGCGCTGCGGGTCGCCGTCCAGCCCGGCGGCTGCTCCGGCCTGCGTTACCAGCTGTTCTTCGACGAGCGCTCGCTCGACGGCGACGTCGTGAAGGACTTCGACGGTGTCAAGGTCGTCACCGACCGGATGAGCGCCCCGTACCTGGGCGGCGCCACCGTCGACTTCGTCGACACCATCGAGAAGCAGGGCTTCACGATCGACAACCCGAACGCCACCGGCTCCTGCGCCTGCGGCGACTCGTTCAGCTAGTCGTTCGAGCGAAGGCGGCCCCGGGACATCCGGGGCCGCCTTCGTCGTGTCCGCGAAAACGTTTCCGCGCGGAGCCGCCTGTGCGGTGCTGCCTGCGCGGTGCCGCTCAGGGAGTACCGGCTACGGGGTACTACGGGGTGCCGGCGATCTCCGGGCCGACCGGATCCGGGCCGACGTGCGGATCGGCCTCCAGCGGCACCTCGCGGCCGGTCGCCAGGTCGGTCACCGTACGGCCCTGCAGCGGCTGCTTCAGGTCGAAGGCCACCGTCTGCCGCTTGGCCAGGTCGGCGCAGGCCTGCCCGGCCGGGATCGGCGCCGCGACGGTCACCCGGATGTCCACCCGGCCCGGGTGCGACTCGTCGGCCTTGAGCGCGTACCGCTCGCAGACCCCGCCGTAGAACCAGACCGTCAACTTGTTGCCGTCCGCCCGGTAGGTGATCGCCGGGTGCACCTGCGAACCGTTCGGGGTGCCGTTCGGCGCGGGCTCGCCGATCGCGATGCCGTTGCCGCCCGGCGGCGTCGGCGCCGGGGTCGGCGTCAGCGCCGGGCCCGGGACGGTGGTGGCCGGCGCGGGGCTGGCCGGCCGGGGGTCGGGGGCGGTCGCCGAGGGGTCGGCCGGCGGGGTGGTCACCGGAGCCGGAGCCGACGGGGACGCCGGGGCCGGGGCGGTCGGCGACGGAGCCTCGGCGGTGCCCGTCGCGCCGGGGGAGGAGGGCGAGCTCACCGCCGGCTCCCGCGTACCGGGAGCCGCGTCCGAACCCGCCTTGCCCTCCCCGTCACCGCACCCGGCCAGCACGGCCGCCGCCGACAGCACCAGACCCGCCAGTGTCACCGCGCGTGCCCGGCCGGAACGCCGGGGCATCGTCTCCAGATCCATCTGTACTTCCTCCCGAGGGCTCAGCGGCACGCCTCCGGGGCCGCACCGCGCCGGTGTGACGTGCCCCGGACGATTCCGGTTCCCCGTGCTCACCCGGCGAGTGCTCCGGAAGCCCCTACAGGCCGTACTCGGGCATCCCCGCGACCAGCCGCTGGGTCCGGGAGGGGACGCGGAGCGCGGCCCGGGCGGGGGCGCTGTCCTGCGGGCCGGTCGCCAGCAGCGGCCAGAACCGGCGCAGCCGCCGCGAGGAGTCCACCAGCGCGTCCAGCGAATCCCCGTCCGCGTCGCCGAGCAGGGCGGGCGGAACCCGCAGCGGGTGGTGACTGGGCATCATCGGCCATCACTTCCGATCCAGCGGTGCCGTGACAGAAGTGCCACGGGCCTGGGCGGGGCCGGGAACGGCCCCCTGTCAGCGACCCTAGGCCGGTCCTCCGGCCCCCACCAGAGCTACCGGAGGGTAGTACACGGGAGGGGGCGGGGGGTGCCGCAGGAGGCATTCTTGCTGGCCCCCACCTCCCGCCGGGTACCGTGGGTGGGTTACACCCCCGCCGTCCCATGGCCCTGCCGCCATTCTGAGGAGACCCCGTGCGTATCGCCGTCGCCGGCTCGATCGCGACCGACCACCTGATGACGTTCCCGGGCCGGTTCGCCGACCAGCTCGTCGCCGAGCAGCTGCACACCGTGTCGCTGTCCTTCCTGGTCGACACCCTGGACATCCGCCGCGGCGGTGTCGCGCCCAACATCGCGTTCGGCATGGGCGTGCTGGGCCTGCGCCCGGTGCTGGTCGGCGCGGCCGGCGCGGACTTCGCGGAGTACCGCAGCTGGCTGGAGCGCAACAACGTGGACTGCCGGTCCGTCCACATCTCCGAGACCCGGCACACCGCCCGCTTCATGTGCACCACGGACGAGGACCACAACCAGATCGCCTCGTTCTACACCGGTGCCATGGCGGAGGCCCGCAACATCGAGCTCAAGCCGATCGCCGACCGGGTCGGCGGGCTGGACCTCGTGCTGATCGGCGCGGACGACCCGCAGGCGATGGTCCGCCACACCCAGGAGTGCCGCACCCGCGGCTTCGCCTTCGCGGCCGACCCCTCCCAGCAGCTGGCCCGCCTCGACGGCCACGACATCCGCCAGATCGTCGACGGCGCCGCGTACCTCTTCACCAACGAGTACGAGGCCGCGCTGATCGAGTCCAAGACCGGCTGGGACGCCGACGAGATCCTCGGCCGGGTCGGCACCCGGGTCACCACCCTCGGCAGCAAGGGCGTCCGGATCGACCGCAAGGGCGAGGCCCCGGTCGTGGTCGGCTGCGCCCCCGAGAACAGCAAGACCGACCCGACCGGCGTCGGCGACGCCTTCCGGGCCGGCTTCCTGGCCGGCCTCTCCTGGCAGCTGGAGCTGGAGCGCGCCGCGCAGCTCGGCTGCATGCTCGCCACCCTGGTGATCGAGACCGTCGGCACCCAGGAGTACGAGCTGCGCCCGCACGCCTTCCTGCAGCGCTTCGAGGCCGCCTACGGCTCCGAGGCCGCCGCCGACGTCCGGGCGCACCTGGTCAAGTAGTCCGTTCGGTCAGGTAGTCCGCCGCACCAGGTAGGCCACGCCCCGGTCGCCGCCGTACTCGGTGGCCGGGGCCTCGCCCAGGTACTCCTGTCCGCGCATCCCGCACCAGGCCGGGACGTCCAGCCGGGCCGCCTCGTCGTCCGCCAGCACCGCGATCGTCCCGCCCACCGGCACCCCGCCGATCCGCTTCGCCAGCTCGATGACGGGCAGCGGGCAGCGCTTGCCGAGGGCGTCGAGGACGGTGGTCGGCTCCTCCGCCGGCTCCGCTTCCCCGGAGCCGGAGCCGGAGCCGGAGCCCGAACCGGCAGAGGAGTCGGCGGAGGAGTCGGAGTCGGCCGCGGGCGGCAGGGCCAGGTCCAGCCCCAGCGGGGCGCGGACGCGGGCCACCAGCCCGGGCAGGACGGTCAGGAACCGCTCGACGTCCGCCTCCGCGGCGCCGTACGGCAGCGAGACCCGGACGTTCCCCTCGGTGAGCACGCCCATCGCGGCCAGCACGTGGCTGGGGGTCAGCGTGGACGAGGTGCAGGAGGAGCCGGAGGAGACCGCGAAGCCGGCCCGGTCCAGCTCGGTCAGCAGCACCTCGCCGTCCACGTACAGGCAGGAGAAGGTGACGACGTGCGGCAGCCGCCGCACCGGGTCGCCCACCACCTCCACCTCGGGCACCAGGCGCGGCACCCTGCTCCGGATCCGTTCGACCAGCTCGTACAGCCGGGCGTTCTCCCGGTCGGCCTCGGCCCGGACCGCCCGCAGCGAGGCGGCGGCCGCGACGATCGCCGGCACGTTGACGTACCCCGGTACCCGGCCGCCCTCGCGCTCGTCGGCGGGCAGCGGGGAGGAGTACCGGACGCCCTTGCGCACCGCGAGCACCCCGACCCCGGCCGGCCCGCCCCACTTGTGCGCGCTGGCGGTCAGCAGCGACCAGCCGCGCGGCACGTCCACCCGCCCGGCGCTCTGCGCCGCGTCCACCAGCAGCGGCACGTCCCCGCAGGCCTCGGCCACCTCCGCGACCGGCTGGACGGTGCCCACCTCGTGGTTGGCGGACTGCAGCACGGCGAGCGCGGTGTCCGGCCGCAGCGCCGCCGCGAACCCCTCGGGGGCGGCCCGGCCGTACCGGTCGACCGGGACGACGGAGACCTCGCCGCCGGCGCCCTCGTGCCGGTCGGCGGCGTGCAGCACGCTGGAGTGCTCGACGGCGGAGTGCACCAGGTGCCCGCCGCGCCGCCGGTTCCCGGCCAGCGCGCCCAGCACGCCGAGGTGCACCGCCTGGGTCCCGCTCGCGGTGAAGGCGATCTCGTCGGCCCGGCAGCCGAGCACCCCGGCCACGGTCTCGCGGGCGGCGTCCAGCAGCATCCGGGCCTGCCGCCCGGATCGGTAGAGCCGGGCGGGGTCGGCCCATCCCTCGTCCAGGGCGGCGGTCAGCGCCTGCCGCGCGACGGGGTGGAGCGGTGCGGTGGAGGCCACATCGAAGTACACGGTCACATTTAACGACACTCCCGGGTGTATTCCGGGCTGCCCCGGGGGCTCACCGACCGTCAGTCGATCACCCCGAATGTCCGAATAGTCCGCGTCCGACGGACTGTCACGTACGTCGTCCGAGGTCATCCCCCGATCGGGCGTACGGACCCCGAATGCCTAGGATGACCTGCGGCGCAGCCCCTGCCGGGCCTGATCGGGTGTCCGGGCGGCGCGTTACCGGGACCTGCCCGTCAGCAGCGCATAAGGCTGGAGTAGGGTTTGGCCCGCATAAGCATTCAAACCGTGCCCGTGGACGGGTCGCCGGGGAGGCAACAACCTCTCCGGGGCGACGCGAAGGCGGGCGAGACTTCGGGAAGGCGCTACGTGAGTCCCAACGGCTCCGACCGCTCGCCGCGGCGCACGATGCGGCGGAAGCTGCCTCAGGCGCTGGCACTGGGCCTCGTCATCGCGACCGCCACCGGCTGCTCGGCCAACGACCTCCCCAGGCTTGGCCTCCCGAGTCCCGTCACCGAGGAAGGACCCCTGGTCCTCCACATGTGGCAGGGCTCCTGGATCGCGGCGCTGGTGGTCGGCGTACTGATGTGGGGTCTGATCATCTGGAGCGTGATCTTCCACCGGCGCAGCCGCACCGGTGTGCAGGTCCCCCCGCAGACCCGGTACAACGTGCCCATCGAGGCGCTCTACACCGCGGTCCCGATCATCATCGTGTCGGTCCTCTTCTACTTCGTCGCCCGCGACGAGTCGAAGCTGATCGCTGTCTCCGAGAAGCCGCAGCACACGGTCAACGTGGTGGGCTTCCAGTGGAGCTGGGCGTTCAACTACGAGAACACCGAGAACCCCGACCCGGCCAACCAGGAAGCCGCGTACGAGGTGGGCACCCCGCAGGCGGCGCCGACCCTGTACCTGCCGGTCAACGAGACGGTGCAGTTCCGCCTCACCTCTCGTGACGTCATCCACGACTTCTGGCCCATCAACTTCCTGATGAAGATGGACGTCGTGCCGGGCGTGGTGAACAAGTTCGAGGTCACCCCGACCGTCAAGGGCGAGTACATGGGCAAGTGCGCCGAGCTCTGCGGCGTCGACCACTCGCGCATGCTGTTCAACGTGAAGGTCGTCGACCGTGCCGAGTACGACCTTCACCTGAAGGAGCTCCGGGCCAAGGGTCAGACCGGCGCGGTGCCCTCCGGCATCACGACCATGGGAAGTGAAGAGAAGTGACCATCCTCAACGAGCCCGCCGCGGCCGGCGGGGGCGCCGGGGCCGTCACGGTCGGGGCGCAGCGGACCCGGAAGCCGGGTTCCACCATCATCAAGTGGCTGACCACCACTGACCACAAGACGATCGGCACGCTCTACCTGGGCACGTCGTTCGCCTTCTTCCTGATCGGCGGCATCCTCGCGCTGGTCATGCGCGCCGAGCTGGCTCGTCCCGGGACCCAGATCCTGTCGAACGAGCAGTTCAACCAGGCGTTCACCATGCACGGCACCGTCATGCTGCTGATGTTCGCGACGCCGCTCTTCGCCGGTTTCGCGAACTGGATCATGCCGCTGCAGATCGGCGCCCCCGACGTCGCGTTCCCGCGTCTGAACATGTTCGCCTACTGGCTGTACCTGTTCGGCTCGCTGATCGCCGTCGCCGGCTTCATCACCCCGCAGGGCGCCGCCGACTTCGGCTGGTTCGCCTACGCGCCGCTGTCGGACGCGGTCCGCTCGCCGGGCATCGGCGCCGACATGTGGATCATGGGCCTGGCCTTCTCCGGCTTCGGCACGATCCTGGGTGCGGTCAACTTCATCACCACGATCATCTGCATGCGCGCGCCCGGCATGACGATGTTCCGGATGTCGATCTTCGTCTGGAACGTCCTGCTGACCGCCGTGCTGGTGCTGCTGGCCTTCCCGGTGCTGGCCGCCGCGCTGTTCGCCCTGGAGGCGGACCGCAAGTTCGGGGCACACGTCTTCGACCCGGCCAACGGCGGGGCGCTGCTCTGGCAGCACCTGTTCTGGTTCTTCGGTCACCCCGAGGTGTACATCATCGCGCTGCCGTTCTTCGGCATCGTGTCGGAGATCATCCCGGTCTTCAGCCGCAAGCCGATGTTCGGCTACTCCGGCCTGATCGCGGCCACCATCGCGATCGCCGGTCTGTCCGTGACGGTGTGGGCCCACCACATGTACGTCACCGGCCAAGTGCTGCTGCCGTTCTTCTCCTTCATGACCTTCCTGATCGCGGTCCCGACCGGTGTGAAGTTCTTCAACTGGGTCGGCACCATGTGGAAGGGCTCGCTGAGCTTCGAGACCCCGATGCTCTGGACGGTCGGCTTCCTGGTCACCTTCCTCTTCGGTGGTCTGACCGGTGTCCTGCTGGCCTCCCCGCCGATCGACTTCCACGTCTCGGACTCGTACTTCGTCGTCGCCCACTTCCACTACGTGGTCTTCGGCACCGTCGTCTTCGCGATGTTCGCCGGCTTCCACTTCTGGTGGCCGAAGATGACCGGCAAGATGCTGGACGAGCGTCTCGGCAGGATCACCTTCTGGACGCTGTTCATCGGCTTCCACGCGACCTTCCTGGTGCAGCACTGGCTCGGCGCGGAGGGCATGCCCCGCCGCTACGCCGACTACCTGGCAGCCGACGGTTTCACCACCCTGAACACCGTCTCCACCATCGGCTCGTTCCTGCTCGGCCTGTCGATCCTGCCGTTCCTCTACAACGTCTGGAAGACGGCCAAGTACGGCGAGAAGGTCGAGGTCGACGACCCGTGGGGCTACGGCCGCTCGCTGGAGTGGGCGACCTCCTGCCCGCCGCCGCGGCACAACTTCCTCACGCTGCCCCGGATCCGCTCGGAATCCCCGGCCTTCGACCTCCACCACCCGGAGATCGCCGCGCTGGACTACCTCGAGAACCACGGTGAGCCGGCCAAGCACCTCGCCGGTGTGACCCCGGCGAAGTACGACGCCCCGCAGCTGGGCAAGGGCAAGAAGGGTGGGGACGCCTGATGAAGGAACAGGGCAAGATCTTCCTGGGCCTGTCGGTCTTCGTGCTGGCCATGGCGATCACCTACGGCCTGTGGACCAACAACTCGGAGCACGGCATCGAGGCGGCGGGCACCACCGCGCTGTTCCTCGCCTTCGCGCTCTGCGCGTTCATCGGGTACTACCTCGCCTTCACCGCCCGCCGGGTGGACAGCGGCGCGGGTGACAACCCCGAGGCCGAGGTCGCGGACGACTCCGGCGAGCTGGGCTTCTTCGCCCCGCACAGCTGGCAGCCGCTCTCGCTGGCGATCGGCGGTGCGCTGGCCTTCCTCGGTGTGATCTTCGGCTGGTGGCTGCTGTACTGGTCGATCCCGGTGATCCTGATCGGCCTCTTCGGCTGGGTCTTCGAGTTCTACCGCGGCGAGAACCAGAACCAGTAGGTTCCGCCCCTCGCACAGGGCCGGTCATCCCGCACGGGATGACCGGCCCTGTTGCGTCCCCGGAGTGACGGCCTCACCCTCCCGGAGCAACGGCGCGTCGCCCGGATGTCGCTCGGGCGGAGCGGTTCCTACGATCTGATCAATCGTGCGAACCCTCGGAGGCGGTCATGGCCGACAGGCGTGGAATCGCAGGTATCGGCGGCATCTCGCTGGCCCTGGCAGTACTGGCCCCACTGGCCGGCTGCACGTCCGGAAGCGGCGACGACCTCGCCGGTACCGTCCGCAAGGTCGACGCCGCGCAGCTGGTCCACCTCTCCGCGACGGAGCGGGTGGACCCGTCCCAGCCGGTCACCGTGACGGCCGAGCCGGGCAGCCGGCTCACCGACGTCACCGTGGTCGGCCCGGACGGCCGCGTGGTCGCCGGGCGGCTCTCGGACGACCAGCGCAGCTGGCAGACCACCGGGCGGCTCAAGGCCGCCACCGCGTACACCGTCCGGATCGCCGCCGACGACGGCCAGGGCGGCCGGGGCGAGACCACCGCGGGCTTCGCCACCCTGGCGGCCCAGCGCCTGCTGACCGCCAAGCTCGGCCCGGACTCCTCCGGCAGCGGCGTCTACGGGGTGGGCCAGCCGCTCACCGTCCTGCTCTCCGAGGCCGTGAAGGACCCGCAGGCCCGGCAGGAGGTGGAGCGCGTGCTCACCGTCACCTCGCAGCCGGCCGTCACCGGCGGCTGGTACTGGGTGGACGACAAGAACCTGCACTTCCGGCCCGAGCAGTACTGGCCGACCGGCACCACGGTCAGCCTCGCCTTCGAGGGCACCGGCAGCCGGATCGCGGACGGCCTGTACGGCGGCGACCGGGCCGCCCTGGCCCTGCGGATCGGGGAGCGGGTCGAGACGGTCGTGGACGCGGCCGCGCACGAACTCACCCTGAAGCGTGAGGGCCAGGTGGTCCGGACGATCCCGGTGACCACCGGCAAGCCGGGGTTCGACACCCGCAACGGCGTCAAGGTCGTGCTCGGCCAGGAGCGCAAGGTCCGGATGAGCGGCGAGACGATCGGGATAGCGGCCGGCAGCCAGGAGTCGTACGACCTGGACGTCGAGTGGGCGACCCGGGTCACCTGGAGCGGCGAGTACGTCCACGCCGCGCCCTGGTCGGTGGGCGCGCAGGGGATCGAGAACGTCAGCCACGGCTGCACCGGCATGAGCACCGAGAACGCCCGCTGGTTCTACCAGAACACCAGGGTGGGGGACCTGGTGACGGTGGTGAACAGCCGCGGCAAGGGCATGGAGCCGTTCGGCAACGGCTTCGGGGACTGGAACATCGCCTGGGCGGACTGGGTCGGGCACAGCGCCCTCGGGCAGCCCCTCAGCACCACCGCGCCGGCCACCCGGGCCCCCGCCACCGGGATGATCGCCCCGCAGCTCTGACGGGCCCGCAGGGCCCCTCCCCGGCCCTCCCCGCCCCTCCCCGCCCCTCCCCGGCCCTCCTCAGCCCTCGCCGGCCCCGTCCCGGTAGGCCAGCCGGAGCGCGGTGTCCACGGCCCCCAGGGCGTCCGGCAGCGGCAGCCCGAGCCGCCTGGCCCGCTCGGCGTACTCGGCGGCCGCCGCCGCGGCCAGCCGGTGCGCGGCGTCGCCGACCGCGGCGACCAGGGTGCCGCGCCGGCCGTGGGTCTCCACCACGCCGTCCGCCTCCAGCTCGCGGTAGGCGCGGGCGACCGTCCCGGCGGCCAGCCCCAGCTGCTCGGCCAGCGCCCGGACGGTGGGCAGCCGCAGGCCGGTCGCCAGCTCGCCGCTGCGGGCCTGCTCGGCGATCTGGGCGCGGATCTGCTCGTACGGGGGAGTGGCGGAGGCCGGGTCGACGGACAGCTGCACGGTTGGCTCCTGGGGGTTCGCTCGGATCGGCCGGTCGGCCGGCGGAGGCCGACCGGTTCGGGAAAAGCCCGAGGGCCGCCGACCAGATGAACTCTGGTCAGCGGCCCTCGGGTGCGACGCGGGGGTGCGTACGGGATCAGTGGTGGCCGTGGCCGCTGGTGATCTCGTGGTGCTCCTCGGCGGTCGGCTTGGGGATCTGGCTGCCCTCGCCGTAGAAGCCGCGGGAGAGCTTCGCCCGGGTCTTGGTGAGGACGTTGGCCTTGGCGGCCACGCCGTTCTCGTCCGTCGCGGCCGGCAGCTCGAACGGCTCCACCTGCTCGTGCGCGGTGAGCTTGTGCAGGTCCTTCTGCGGCAGCTGGGCGTGCACCTCGACGAACTCGCCGTGCGGCAGGCGCTTGATGACGCCGGTCTCGCGGCCGTGCAGCACCTTCTCCTTGTCACGGCGCTGGAGGCCGAGGCACCAGCGCTTGGTGATGATGAAGACGAGCACCGGGACCACGAACATGCCCACACGGACGAAGTACGTGACCGAGTTGATCGACAGGTGCAGGTGGGTGGCGAACAGGTCGTTGCCACCGGCCATCAGCAGGATCAGGTAGAGGCTGATCCAGGCGGCGCCCAGACCGGTGCGGACCGGGGCGTTGCGCGGGCGGTCCAGGATGTGGTGCTCGCGCTTGTCGCCGGTGATCCAGCCCTCGATGAACGGGTAGACGGCGATCGCGGCCAGCACCATCGGGAAGATCGCCAGCGGCACCATGACACCCAGGTTCAGGGTGTGGCCCCAGAGGCTGATCTCCCAGCCCGGCATGATGCGGATCAGGCCTTCGGAGAAGCCCATGTACCAGTCGGGCTGGGCGTCGGTCGACACCTGGTCCGGGCGGTACGGGCCGTACGCCCAGATCGGGTTGATCGTGGCGATCGCCGAGATGACGGCGATGAGACCGAACACCAGGAAGAAGAAGCCACCGGCCTTGGCCATGTAGACCGGCATCAGCGGCATGCCGACGACGTTCTTCTCGGTCTTGCCCGGGCCCGCCCACTGGGTGTGCTTGTGGTAGAAGACCAGGATCAGGTGCGCCACCAGCAGGCCCAGCATGATGCCCGGGATCAGCAGCACGTGGATGGTGAAGAACCGCGGCACGATGTCGTGGCCGGGGAACTCGCCCCCGAACAGGAACATCTGGATGTAGGTGCCCACCAGCGGGACGGCGAGGATCGCGCCTTCCATGAAGCGGATACCGGTGCCCGAGAGCAGGTCGTCGGGGAGCGAGTAGCCGAAGAAGCCGTCGAACATGCCGAGGACCAGCAGCAGGAAGCCGAAGACCCAGTTGATCTCGCGCGGCTTGCGGAACGCGCCGGTGAAGAACACGCGCATCATGTGCACGAGCATCGCCGCGACGAAGACCAGGGCGGCCCAGTGGTGGATCTGGCGGACCAGCAGGCCGCCGCGCACCTCGAAGCTGATGTCGACCGTGGACGCGTACGCCTCGGACATCGGGATGCCCTTGAGGGGCACGTACGAGCCCTGGTAGATGACCTCGCCCATGGAGGGCTTGAAGAACAGCGTCAGGTAGACGCCGGTCAGGATGATGATGATGAAGGTGTAGAGGCAGATCTCACCGAGCATGAAGGACCAGTGGTCCGGGAAGATCTTGCGGAGGTTCGCCCGGGCGAGGGAGTAGATCCCCAGCCGGCCGTCCGTCCAGTCCGCGGCCTGCTCCCACTTGTTGGCGGGCTTGGCGCGCGTACTGGCGGGCTTGGCGGCACCGGAGGTGGTGCTGCTCGCGCTACTCATCGAGCACGCTCCCAGTAGCTCGGGCCGACGGGCTCGTCGAAGTCGCCGGTGGCGACCAGGAAGCCCTTCTCGTCAGTGGTGATCTTCAGCTGCGGCAGGGGGTGGCCGGCCGGGCCGAAGATGACGCGCGCGCCGTCCGCCAGGTCGAAGGTCGACTGGTGGCAGGGGCAGAGCGCGTGGTGGGTCTGCTGCTCGTAGAGGCTGATCGGGCAGCCGACGTGGGTGCAGATCTTGGAGTAGGCGAGGATGCCCTCGAAACCCAGCTCCTTGGACTGCTCGTCCTTGATGTCCTCCGGCGCGATGCGCACCAGCATCAGGGCGTCCTTGGCGATCCGCTGCTGGAAGTCCTCGTCGTGGGTGTGCAGACCCTCGGGCATCGCGAACGTCAGCGAGCCGACGACGATGTCCTCCGCCGTCATCGGCAGGTTGGTGTTCATGTTGATGAGCGCCAGCGGCTTCGCCGGGGTGGCCTCGAGCCAGCCGGTGTGCTCCAGCTTGTCCTCGGGCAGCGGGCCCAGGTCGCGCAGCAGCACCACACCGGAGAGCGGCACCAGGGCCATCGAACCGATGAGGGTGTTGCGGATCATCTTGCGGCGGCCGAAGCCGGACTCGGCGGCGCCGGTCCTGAACTGCTCGATGACGTCGTTGCGGACCTCGTCGTCGGCCTCGATCGGGTGACGCTCGGCCGGCAGCTCGACGTCCGACATCAGGGTGCGGGCCCAGTGGACCGCGCCCGTGCCGATCAGGAACAGCGCCACGCCCAGGGTCATGCCCAGGGCGAAGTTCAGCGCGCTGATGTTCCCCAGCGGCCAGACGTAGACGATCTTGTCCTTGTCGATGGCCACGTAGGACGCGATGAAGGCGACGGTGGCGATCATCGAGACCACGAACATCAGCGACACCTGGCGCTCGGCCCGCTTGGCGGCCCGCTCGTCGATGTCGGTGCGACGCGGTTCGTGGGCCGGCAGGCCCGGGTCGGCGAACGGATCGCCGTGGGCGGCCACCTCGTGGTGCCCGGCGGAGCCGTGGGACTCCGGGAGCTTCTCTTCTGACATGTCGTGGCTCATGACTTCTTGGCCTTGGTGGTGTGGGCGGCGACCCAGATCGCGACCGCGATGAGCGCGCCGAGACCGAAGATCCAGCCGAACAGGCCCTCGGTCACCGGACCGAGGCTGCCGAGCGTGAGACCGCCGGGGTTGGGCTCATCGTTGGTGGTGTGGCGGACGAAGGCCACGATCTGCTTCTTCTGCTCCTCGGGCATGGTGCCCTCCGGGAACGACGGCATGTTCTGCGGGCCGGTCTGCATGGCCTCGTAGATGTGCTTCGCGTCCACGCCCTCCAGCGACGGGGCGGACTTGCCCTGGGTCAGGGCACCGCCCTGGCCGGCGAAGTTGTGGCACTGGGCGCAGTTGGTGCGGAACAGCTCGCCGCCCTTGGAGAGGTCCTCGGGGTTGGTCGAGGTGTACTGCTCCGCGGTCGGAGTCACCGGGCCGGGGCCGAGCGAGGCCACGAAGGCGGCCATCTGGTCGATCTCGGCCTGCGAGTAGATGTTCTTCTTCTTCGGCACCTGGGCGCCGGGCTGCTGGGCCGGCATGCGGCCGGTGCCGACCTGGAAGTCGACCGCGGCGGAGCCGACGCCGACCAGGCTGGGACCGTCGCTCGAACCCTGGCCGTTCAGGCCGTGGCAGGAGGAGCAGCCCACGGCGAAGAGCTTCTTGCCCTCATCGATCGCGAGCGACTGCGCGGCGACGTCGGCCTGCGCCTTGTCGGCGGGCGCGAACGCGGCGTACAGCCCCCCGGTTGCCGCCAGGGCGAGAAGTAGGACGACCAGCGCCGCCAGTGGGTGGCGCCGTCGTGCGGAGAGCTTTTTCACGGAATAACCCCGGTGTCAGGATCTGGTCGACTGGTGGGTGCACCCGGCGGCCGGTCTGGCCGGCACGAGGCGGCCTGTCTAGGGCTGCGCGCGCGGTCGGTCGGTGGGAGCGTCGCCACCGGCGAAATCGGGCCGTCGCCCAGAGGGCGGGACCCGGAGCCGGTGGCCAGCGACCTGATCAGCTGGTTACTTGATCAGGTAGATGGTCGCGAACAGGCCGATCCACACGACGTCGACGAAGTGCCAGTAGTACGACACCACGATCGCGGCGGTGGCCTGCTCGTGCGTGAAGCGCTTGGCTGCGTACGTCCGTCCCAGGACCAGCAGGAAGGCGATCAGACCACCCGTCACGTGCAGACCGTGGAAGCCGGTGGTCAGGTAGAACACCGTGCCGTACGGGTCGGAGGACAGCGAGAGGCCGTCCTTCTTGACCAGCTCGGTGTACTCGAAGATCTGGCCGCCGATGAAGATCGCGCCCATCACGAAGGTGATGACGAACCACGAGCGGAGCTTCTTCACGTCCCCGCGCTCGGCGGCGAAGACGCCGAGCTGGCAGGTGAGCGAGGAGAGCACCAGGATCGTGGTGTTGACCGAGGAGAAGGGCACGTTGAGGGCGTGCGCCTTCTCGGTCCAGTACTCGGCTCCCTTCACGGAGCGGAGCGTGAAGTACATCGCGAAGAGGGCCGCGAAGAACATCAACTCGGAACTGAGCCAGACGATCGTTCCGACGCTGACCATGTTCGGCCGGTTGACCGATCCGTGCGCGTGCCCGGTTTCTACTGCTGTTGCTGTCGCCACGACGGACATTATGTCGGTCCCTTATTCCGTCTTCACGCCGGGGGGTGTCCCTCGGAGTGTCCGGTGCGTGCGGTATGCCCCCCTGGTGCCCGACGGGCCGTCCGTACCGGTGCTGAGCAGCGGCGTGTCCCTTTTCTGATGGTTCTTCGAAGGCCCCTTCGACCCCGTTGCCCGCGTGTCGTGTCACCCCCTCGGGGCCTGCCGGTAGTAAGGGGAGAAGCGCCCCGTCCGCCGTACGGGTGGACTGCGCGGTCGAGGGTGACGCGCTGTCCTCCGGCCGGACCAGTCGTGGGCGCGGCGGCTTGAGAAGGATCGCGCGGGAGGGGCTCGGCGGCCGGTGATCGGGAGTAGCATCCGGGGAGAGGCGAACGTGGTCCGGATCACACGTGAGGGAGCAGGGCCCATGGCGTACACGACCGACGAGACGCTGACCGTTCTCGTCTACAGCCACGACCGCACCACCCGGGAGCAGGTGCTCACGGCGCTCGGCAGCCGGGTGGCCGAGGATCTGCCGGAGCTGTCCTACCTGGAGTGCGCGACCACCCCCGCGGTACTCAGGGCACTGGAGAAGGGCGGGGTGGACCTCTGCGTGCTGGACGGGGAGGCGGTGCCGGCCGGAGGGCTCGGGCTCGCGCGGCAGCTGAAGGACGAGATCTACGGGTGCCCGCCGCTGCTGGTGCTGATCGGCCGACCGCAGGACTCCTGGCTGGCCGCCTGGAGCCGGGCGGACGCGGCGATCTCCCAGCCGGTGGACCCGGTGGCGCTGGCCGAGGCCGCCGCCACCCTGCTCCGGGCGCGGCTGGCCAAGCGGGCGCCGGTCGCCCGGTAGCCCGCCCCGGCCCCGGGGCGTACCGGGCGAAGCCGCCCGGGACGGGGCGTTCCGGGCAGGGCGTCCGGGCCGCGCGTCTCACCACGGGAGAAGAAGGGTGAACGGCGGCGCCCCGGCGCCCCGCCGCTCGATAGGCTGACTCCATCCCTACGGTCCGTCCCCGTACAGCGGGGACCGAGAGCTGGAGTCAGCCATGGTGAACGTGCACCCTGCGAACGGCGGTAGCGACCCCGCGCAGGTGGTCCGCACCTGGCCGGACATCCTGTCGGTGCTGCTGCGCGGGGAGGACCTCGACCGTTCCGCCACCGCGTGGGCGATGGACCGGATCATGAGCGGCGAGGCCTCCCCGGTCCAGGTGGCCGGCTTCATGGTGGCGCTGCGGGCCAAGGGCGAGACGGTCGACGAGATCTCCGGTCTGGTCGACTCGATGTACGCGCACGCCGAACCGCTGTCGATCCCCGGCCCGGCGGTGGACATCGTCGGCACCGGCGGCGACCGGGCCAAGACCGTCAACATCTCCACCATGTCGGCGATCGTCGCGGCGGCGGCCGGCGCCAAGGTGGTCAAGCACGGCAACCGGGCGGCCTCCTCGTCGAGCGGGTCCTCGGACGTGCTGGAGAAGCTCGGCATCCGGCTGGACCTGGCGCCGCGCCGGGTCGCCGAGGTGGCCGAGGAGGTGGGGCTCACCTTCTGCTTCGCGGCGACCTTCCACCCGTCGATGCGGCACGCCGCCCCGGCCCGGCGCGACCTCGGGGTGCCGACCGCGTTCAACCTCCTCGGTCCGCTCACCAACCCGGCGCGGGTGACCGCGCACGCGATCGGCTGCTTCGACACCCGGCTCGCGGCGCTGATCGCCGGCGTGCTGGCGCGGCGCGGCTCCACCGCGCTGGTCTTCCGGGGTGACGACGGCCTCGACGAGCTGACCATCACCACCACCTCGCGGGTCTGGGTCGTCCGCGACGGCGCCGTGACCGAGACCGCGTTCGACCCGCGCGACGTCGGCATCGAGCCGGTCGGCATCGAGGCGCTGCGCGGGGCGGACCCGGCGTACAACGCCGAGGTCGCGCGCCGGCTGCTGGCCGGGGAGCACGGGCCGGTCCGGGACGCCGTGCTGCTGAACTCGGCGGCGGCGCTGGTGGCGCTCGACCTGACCGACGCGCCGCTGTCCGAGCAGCTGGCGGCCGGCATGGAACGGACGGCGGCGGCGATCGACTCGGGTGCCGCCCGGGACCTGCTGAAGCACTGGTCGGAGGCCACCGCCAGGGCCTGAGGCGGCGTCAGGGGGCCGGCGGGACACCTTCCGCCGGCCCCTTCCGCGTTCCCGGAGCCGGGCCGGAGCCGGGCCCGCGCGGGGGCGGGTCGGACCGCCCCCCGGACGGCCGTCCGGGATGTGGACCCCTGTTTGACCAGGGGGCGGACGCGACCTAGAGTCTTCGCCAGGTCATGAGTGACAGCGTCAAGCCCCAGCTGGCTGTCCGGCAACCCTCCGTCCGTGGCGGGGTGCCCTGGGTGAGGACCGGGTCATGCGGCAAACCGTCCGCGTGACAAGCGCGGACGCCGGACGATTTGCACTCCCGGGGTCCTGGGCCCGTAGAAGGAGTGCATCCCCATGTCCCTTTCCTCCCCGCAGTCGCCGGCCGCCACCCTCGACCAGGCGCCCTCCCCGCAGGCCCTCCTCGCCGTCCTCGGCCACGACGTCCAGGTGCCGCTGGCCACCGGTGAGAAGGTCGGATACGCGGCGCTCGACTACGCCGCCAGCGCCCCGGCGCTCCAGCGGGTCTGGGACGACGTCGCCGCCTACGCCCCCTACTACGGCAGCGTGCACCGCGGCGCCGGCTACCTCTCGCAGCTCTCCACCGACCTGTTCGAGCAGAGCCGCCGCACCGTCACCGAGTTCCTGGACCTGCGCGAGGGCGACCAGGTGGTCTTCACCCGTGCCACCACCGACTCGCTGAACCTGCTGGCCGCCGCCGTCCCGGCCGGCACCCGGGTGTTCGCCTTCGAGACCGAGCACCACGCCTCGCTGCTGCCCTGGGCGCACGCCGGCCTGGCCGTCACCTACCTGCGCGCCCCGCGCTCGCACGCCGAGGCGGTCGCCGCCTTCGACGCCGCGCTGGCCGAGGCGCCCGAGGGCCCGAAGCTGCTCTGCGTCACCGGCGCCTCGAACGTCACCGGTGAGCTGTGGCCGGTCGCCGAGCTGACCCGGACCGCGCACCGGCACGGCGCCCGGGTGGTGCTGGACGCCGCGCAGCTGGCCCCGCACCACCGGGTCTCGGTGCGCGAGCTGGGCGTGGACTGGATCGCCTTCTCCGGGCACAAGCTGTACGCGCCGTTCGGCGCCGGCGTGCTGGCCGGCCGGGCCGACTGGCTGGACGCGGCCGACCCGTACCTGGCCGGCGGCGGCGCCACCCGGACCGTGGCCCGCGAGGAGGACGGTTCGGTGGCCGTGCAGTGGCACACCGGCCCGGCGCGGCACGAGGCCGGCTCGCCGAACGTGATCGGCGCCTACGCGATCGCCTCCGCCTGCCGGGCGCTGACCGAGGCCGGCTTCGACGCCCTGGAGGCCCGCGAGCGCGCGCTGGTCGACCGGCTGAAGGCGGGCCTGACGGAGATCCCGCAGGTGAAGGTGCTCAACCTGTTCGGCCCGGAGTCGGCCCGGGTGGGCGTGCTCTCCTTCGTCGTCCAGGGCTGGAACAGCTCGCACTTCTCGGCCGCGCTCTCCGCCGAGTACGGCATCGGCGTGCGCGACGGCCTGTTCTGTGCGCACCCGCTGGTCCGCACGCTGCTCGGCGACGAGGACGTCGCGCCGTCCGAGTGCGGCGCGCCGGAGCCGTCGCTGCCGGGCGAGCGCAGCCTGAACGCGATCCGGGTGAGCTTCGGCGCGGGCACCCCGGACGAGCACGTGGACCGGTTCCTGACCGCCGTCCGCGAGCTGGTCACGGACGGCGCGGCCTGGAACTACCGGAACGAGGGCGGCCGCTGCGTCGCGGACACCCGGCGGGGTGCCTGACCGGGCCGCCGGGCCGGGCGCCCGGCCGGGCCTGACGGGTCAGGCGTCGAGGCCGATCGCGAACGCGGCCTCCAGGTCGTGCTGGGAGTAGGTGCGGAAGGCGATCTGGGTCTCGGTGTGGGCCACGCCCGGGACCTTGTTGAGCCGGCCGGGGATGACCTCGGCGAGGTCGTCGTGCCGCCGCACCCGCACCATCGCGACCAGGTCGTACCCGCCGGTCACCGAGTAGACCTCGCTGACGCCCTCGATGGCGGCGATCGCCTCGGCGATCTCCGGGATGCGGTCGACGCTGGTCTTGATCAGGACGATGGCGGTGATCACGGTGCGAGCTCCTTTGTGAGGTGCCGCCAGGGTATCGGGCGTCAGCCGGACGGTCGCGGGCGGCGGGCGGCCCGGGGGCGGCGCTCGGCCAGGGTGCAGGCGTAGAGGAAGCCGGCCGCGAAACCGATGACGTGCACCAGGTAGGCGACCCTCCCCCAGCCTGGCGGCTGGGAGGTGCCCCCAGGGCCGGCCGAGTGGACCGACCACCACTGCAGGGCGAACCAGAGCCCGAGCACCAGCCAGGCGGGGAACCGCAGCGGCAGGAAGAGCAGCAGCGGGACGAGCGTGGTGACCCGGGCGCGCGGGTGCAGCCGGAGGTAGGCGCCGAGGACGGCCGAGATCGCCCCGGAGGCGCCGATCAGCACCCGGGTCGAGTCCGGCGAGTGCGCCTCGGCGAGCGCGAAGCCGTAGGTGGAGAGGGTGCCGGCCGCCAGGTAGAAGAGGACGAACCGGGAGCGGCCCAGCCGCCGTTCGACGGTCGGGCCGAAGACGTGCAGGAAGAGCAGGTTGCCCAGCAGGTGCAGCCAGCCCCCGTGCAGGAAGAGCGCGCTGAGCACCGAGAGCGCCGGGTGCTTCCCCGGGGTCGGCGCGGCCGGACAGCCGGGCACCGGGTCGGGGGCCTCGGCCAGCTGCTCGGCGGTGAGCGGGTGCCCGGTCAGCAGTTCGACGGGCACCGTCCCCCAGCGCTGCTCGTAACGCTGCTCGGCGCAGACCCGGGCCTGGCCGCGCCCGTACAGCGGATTGAGTCCGGCGGCCGGCCCGAGCAGGAAGACCGCGGTGTTGAGCGCGATCAGCGCGTAGCAGACGGCCGGAGCGGCCACGGCCGGTCGGCCGTCCCGCGCGCCGGCGTGGTCGAGGACCGGGATCGCCATGCCGCCAAGCATCCCTCCGCCGGGCCCGCCGGGACCGCGTCGTTACGGCAGGTGGCCCAAGGCGGTGATCGCCGTGACCGGTGGTCACGAAGGTTGCCCCAGGCAATAGGCTTGGGGCGGGCATTCCCGCCTCCCGCCGCCGACGCCGGGGCTCCGGGGGGAGCGCCTGAGCCCATCCAGGGACCACCCGAGAGGACCCCCGATGACCGTCCCCGCCCTGACTGCCGAGACGCGCTGGCGCTGCACGCTCTGCGGAAACCTGACCCGCTTCGACGTCACCCGCACCGCCCGGGTGACCGAGTTCCTCCACTTCGACCTGGCCGGCGAGTCCAAGGTCGAGGAGACCCAGACCCTCAGCGAGACCGTCGAGTCGGTGCGCTGCCGCTGGTGCAACGCGGTGGACCAGGTCGAGCTGGTCGCCCGCCCGGGCGCGGCGGACGCCGGGGCCGAGGCCGCCGGCGAGCAGGGCTGATGCCCGGCCCGTGCGGTGGGCGGCACGCGGCGTGGCCGTCCGCCGCACGGGACAATAAAGAGAGAACGCGCGGAGTGTGACGGGGGCGGCGGCCGCCGGCCGTCCCCCGCAGGACCAGGATCGGAGCCGAGGACGTGGTGGACGCAGCGAAGGAGCCCGCCGGGCCGCAGGGGCAGCAGCCCGCTGTGGACGCGCAGGCGCCGGACGCGGCCGGTGCCGCCCCCTTCGGCACCGAGGGCGCGGCCGTGGCGGCCTCCGGCGAGGAGTCCGGCGGCGGTGACGAACCGGCGGCAGCCGACGGCGCAGGCGGTACGGACGGCACGGACGGGACGGACGTGCGGGACGGGGCCGGCACGGACGGCGGGGCGGACGGGCCGGACGAGTCGGACGACCGCGACGGGCCGGCCGCGGAGACGACCGCCGAGCGCCTGGACCGGCCGCTGCCCGAGGGCGTGCGCCGGCGGGTGGTCGGCCTGGCCGCCGACGCGCTCGGCGGCCTGCCGCTCGGCGAGCTGCCGCAGTCGCTGCGCCAGTACGCCAAGTTCACCCCGGCCCGCCGGGCCAAGTACGCCGCGACCGCGCTGGCCGCCGCGCTGGAGTCCGAGCCGGCCTTCCGGGTGCGGATAGCGGAGCGGCTGCGGCTGGGCCAGCCCGATCTGGTCCGGGCGCTGGAGTCGGGCACCGTGCCGGGCGCCGCCGATCCGATGGACGTGGCCGCGGCCGCCTACCTGGTCCGTTCGGCCGGCTGGAGCCGACTGGTCGCGGAGGCCGGCGAGGAGGCCGAGCGGGCCGGCGCCGAGGGCGCGGCGGCCGAGGCGGCCCGGCTGGTGGAGAAGCTGCAGGCCGAGCTGACGGAGGTGCGGGCCGCGGCGCGGGCCGACCTTGACCGGCACCGGGCCGAGTCGGAGGACGTCCGCAAGGAGGCCGAGTCGCTCCGCCGGAAGGTCCGTTCGCTGGAGAGCGACACCCGTCGGGCGCAGGCCGAGACGCGGAAGCTGGCCGCCGAGCTGGAGGCGGTCAAGGCGCAGGCGGCGGCCGAGCGGAGCGGCGGCGAGAGCGAGACGCGGCGGCTGCGGCACCGGGTGTCGGAGCTGGAGAACGCCGCCGAGCAGGGCCGCCGGTCGGCCCGCGAGGGGCGCAGCGTCGAGGACATGCGGCTGCGGCTGCTGCTGGACACCGTCCTGCAGTCGGCCCAGGGGCTGCAGCGGGAGCTGGCGCTGCCGGTGTCGCAGATCCGCCCGGCGGACCTGGTGGAGGCGGTGGTGCCGGGCTCGGCCTCGCCGCACGACGTGGCTCGGCGCGGCCTGGCGGAGGACGACCCGGCGCTGCTGGACCAGCTGCTGGCGATCCCGCAGGTCCATCTGGTGGTGGACGGCTACAACGTGACCAAGACCGGCTATCCGACGCTGCCGCTGGAGCAGCAGCGGATCCGGCTGCTGGGCGGGCTGGCGATGCTGGCGCAGCGCACCCAGGCGGAGGTCACCTGTGTGTTCGACGGCCAGGACCTGGACGTGCCGGTGATCATGGCGCCGCCGCGCGGGGTGCGGGTGCGGTTCAGCCGTACGGGGGAGACGGCGGACGAGCTGATCCGCCGGCTGGTGCGGGCCGAACCGCAGGGGCGGCCGGTGGTGGTGGTCTCCACCGACCGCGAGGTCGCGGAGGGCGTGCGGAAGGCGGGCGCGCGCCCCGTGGCCTCCGTCCTGCTGCTCAACCGGCTGGCCCGGCCGTAGCCGTCCCCCGGCTCCGAGCAGGCGGGAATGACGCCTGGTCAGCGCCGGGGTTGCGGTGATGTGTGGGTCTCGTGAAGTCAGAGCGGGGGAGACGGGTTCACGCCAACGGGGGAGTGGCGCAAACCGTGGATCTTCACTAGGGTCTGGCGTCAAACCTATTTTCCGGATTCTCACCCGAACAGGTGAGTCCATTGGAAGAAGGAGCCGGTCTTTTGGCCTCCCACCGCCGTCCCAAGCAGCCCAGCCGCGCGCGGGTGTCCGTGCTCACTGCGGCCGCTGCGACCGCGGTCGCCCTCTCCGCGCAGGTCGCCGCGCACGCCGCACCGAGCCCGTCCCCCAAGAAGGAGGACGTCAAGGCGCAGATCGACCAGCTGCAGGAGGAGGCCGAGCAGGCCACCGAGCGCTACAACGGCGCCAAGGAGCGGACCGACCAGCTGCGCAAGCAGGCCGACCAGCTGCAGGACCAGGTCGCCCGCGGCCAGGAGCAGATGACCCAGCTTCAGGCCGGTCTGGCCGAGGTGGCCGGTGCGCAGTACCGCACCGGCGGCATCGACCCGTCGGTGCAGCTGATGCTCTCCTCCGACCCGTCCGGCTACCTGGACAAGGCCTCCAGCGTGCAGCAGGCCAGCTCCAGCCAGACCGAGGCGCTCAAGGGCCTCCAGGACCAGCAGCGCCGGCTGGACCAGCAGAAGGCCGAGGCGGCCGCCGTCCTGGCCTCGCTGGACACCACCACCAAGGACCTGAACCAGTCCAAGGCCGAGGTCAACAAGAAGCTCAAGGAAGCCCAGGACCTGCTGAACTCGCTCAGCGCCGCCGACCGCGCGGCCCTGAAGGCGGCCCAGCAGCAGCAGGAGCGGGCCTCGCGCGGAGGGAGCGAGCGGCCCGACCTGGGCGCGCTGCCGCAGGCCTCCGGCATGGCCGGCGCCGCGGTGGCCAACGCGATGGCCCAGCAGGGCAAGCCCTACGGCTGGGGCTCCACCGGTCCGAGCAGCTTCGACTGCTCCGGCCTGATGGTCTGGGCGTACGGCAAGGCCGGCGTCTCGCTGCCGCGCACCTCGCAGGCGCAGGGCAACTACGGCACCCGGGTGCCGTCGCTCGCCGAGGCGCAGCCGGGCGACCTGATCATCTACCGCGACGACCGCAGCCACGTCGCCATGTACATCGGCAACGGCATGGTGGTCCACGCGCCGCGCACCGGTGACGTCATCAAGGTGATGAAGGCCGACGCCATGAAGATCAACACGATCCGCCGCGTCTGACGCGTCCGGGGTGTCCGGCCGTCCGACGGTCCGTCACGACACGCCCGCGGGCCCGCCGAAGGCCCTGTGATCCGCGCCACCTCCGAACGGGGGTGGCGCGGGTGTTTCGGCCACCGGTTCGACCGCGGGGTGAGGAATGATCAGCTCCGCGTGGAGCGGTGGTCACACCTGGTCATATTCACAAAAGAACTTGGGCATTCTTCTGGCTTTTTTCCGACAAGGATTTGAACGGATCACGGATCTGTTACTAGGGTCGTGTCTCGAACCACCGCACAGTCGATCACCCAGCCTGGGTGGCGGCGGGGGTTTCCGTCGAGTTCGTGAAGCAGCGGGACGGGCAGTCGCCCGTCCGAGTGAGAGCCCAGCAGTCGGGGGCGCTGTGGAGTGGAGCCGGGGAACCACGTTCCTCCGGGGTGAATCGGCGCCAGGTCGTCCGCGTGAGCGGCCGGTGAGGCGTCGTAGGGCACGCTTCCGCCCGAACCCGTCAGCTCACCCGGTAGGCGGATGAGGAAGAAGGAGTCCGCCTTCGTGGCGTCCCATCGTCGTCCCAAGCCCGCCGGCCGTGCCCGGGTCTCCGTCCTGACCGGCCTCGCCGCCGCGGCCGTCGCGCTCTCCGCGCAGTCCGGCGCCCACGCCGACCCGGCCCCGACCAAGGACCAGGTCAAGGAGCAGGTCGACCAGCTCAACGAGCAGGCCGAGATCGCCACCGAGAAGCTCAACGGCGCCCAGGCCAAGCAGCAGGAGCTGCAGAAGCAGGTCGGTGAGCTGCAGGACAAGGTGGCCCGTCAGCAGGCCGTGGTGACCGAGGCGCAGGGCGGCCTCTCCGAGATCGCCGGCGAGCAGTACCGCACCGGCGGCATATCGCAGACCGTCCAGCTGATGCTCTCCTCCAGCCCGGACAACTTCCTGAACCAGGCCGACGCCCTGAACCAGGCCGGCTCGACCCAGTCCGGCGCGCTGAAGGAGCTCCAGGAGCAGCAGCGCAGGCTCGACCAGGACCGCACCGAGACCCAGGGCAAGCTCGGCGAGCTGGAAGCCACCACCCAGCAGCTGAAGGCCTCCAAGGAGGAGGTCCAGGCCAAGCTGGCGAAGGCCCAGGACCTGCTCAACACCCTGACCGAGCAGGAGCGCCAGGCGATCCGCGCGGCCGAGGAGAAGGCCGCCGCCGAGGCCAAGGCGAAGGCGGAGGCCGCGAAGGCCGAGGCTGCCAAGGCCGCCAAGGCGAAGGCCGACGCCGAGCGCGCCTCCCGTGACAACGAGCGCAGCAACCTCAGTGCGCCGGCCGCCCAGACTCCGTCCGCCCCGGCCTCCTCGGCCCCCGCGGCCGCCGCGCCCAAGCCGGCCGCGCCCGCCGCCAACAGCTCGCGCGCCGCCGCCGCGATCGCCGCGGCGGAGAGCAAGCTCGGTGCCCCGTACGTCTACGGCGCCACCGGCCCGAACTCCTTCGACTGCTCCGGCCTCACCGGCTGGGCCTACGCCCAGGCGGGCGTGTCGCTGCCGCGCACCTCGCAGGCGCAGGCCGGTGCCGGCACCCGGATCGGCTCGGACATCTCCCAGGCCCAGCCCGGCGACCTGGTGATCTTCTACGGCGACCGGCACCACGTCGGCATCTACGTGGGCGGCGGCCAGGTCATCCACGCCCCCAAGCCGGGTGCCTCGGTCCGCTACGAGGCGGCCTCCAACATGCCGGTCAACTCCATCGTGCGCCTCTGATCCCCGATCACGCGGCCTGCGCAGGCCCGGTCTCCCCGCGGGGGAGGCCGGGCCTGCGGCTTTCCCGCCACTCGTGCTGATGTCCGAAAAGGAGTCAAATATTCGGGTTGGGAGGGGTTTGGACTCGGTTGCCCGGACTCGCTAACGTCTGCCACCGGACTCCCGCTTCCAGCCGCCCTCCCCGGGGCGGCGGCGGGCCCTGCCGCAGGATCGGAGCCGACGCCGCATGCCCGTGCACCGCCGTTCCCCGCTGTCAGGCGCGCACGCCCTCGCCCGGGCGCTGGTGCTCACCGCGGCGGCCACCACCGCGCTGGGCGTGGCGACCGGAGGCACCGCCCAGGCCGCACCCGGCTCCCCGGACGGTCCGGCCAACCGCAAGGACGTCAAGGCCCAGGTGGAGCAGCTCTACGACGAGGCCGAGCAGGCGTCCGAGCGGTACAACGCCGCCCAGGAGGCCCAGCAGAAGCTCCAGCACGAGACCGGCACGCTCCAGCAGCAGATCGCCGTCGCCCAGGACGAGCTCAACCAGCTCCGCGGCGACCTCGCCGCGGTCGCCGGCGCCGAGTACCGGAGCGGCGGCATGGCGCAGACCGTCCAGCTGATGCTCTCCGCCGACCCGGAGGGCTACCTCTCCCGGGCCCGAAGCCTCGACCAGGTCGCCGAGCGGCAGAACGAGACGCTCCGCGAGGTGGTCGCCCGGCAGCGCGGGCTCGACCAGCGCCGGGCCGAGACCTCCGCCAAGCTCGCCGAGCTGGACCAGACCCGCAAGGCGCTCGCCGAGGGCAAGCAGCAGATCCAGCAGCGGCTCGCCAAGGCGCAGCGGCTCCTCAACAGCCTCGGCGCCGTCGAGCGGGCCCGGCTGGCGGCCCAGGACGCCCGGGAGGCCGAGCAGCGCGCCACCCGCGGCACCGACCGGCTGGACCTCGGCACCACCCCGCCCGCCTCCGAACGCGGCGCCGCCGCGCTGGCCGCCGCCGTGAGGATGATCGGCTCGCCCTACGTGTACGGATCCACCGGGCCCAAGGCGTTCGACTGTTCCGGTCTGATGTACTGGAGCTGGCGGCAGGCCGGAGTGACCCTGCCGCGCACCTCGCAGGCCCAGGCGTACGCCGGCCGACGGGTGGGCCTCACCGATGCACGGCCGGGAGACCTGGTGATCTTCTACCGGGACATGCACCACGTCGGGATGTACGCCGGCGGCGGGGTGATCGTGCACGCCCCCTACCCGGGCGCCAAGGTCCGCTACGAGAGCGTCAACGCGATGCCGGTCGCGGGGGTGATCCGGCTCTGAGCCGCCCCGACCCCCCTCCGGCCGCCGCCCCGAGCACCCCGGGCGGCGGCCGTACGCTGTCCCGGCGCGGTGCCCTGCTGCTCGCGGCCGCCGGACTCGCCCAGCTCTCGCTGCCCGGAGCCGGCCCGGCCGGGTCCGCGGCGGCCGCGTCCGACGAGCACGCCGAGGCGCTGGCGGTACTGGAGGAGCGGGCCCGGGCGCTGACCGCCGGGCCGCCCGCGCTGCCGGTCCGGGCGGCCTACCGCAACGTGCTGCTCGGCCCCGTGGACCCCGAGGGCCGGTGCTCCGCCAGCGCCGAGCTGGCGGTCACGGTGACCGGGTACGACGAGCAGCCGGTGGTGCACCCGCGCCGGCTGACCCTGGCCGGGAGCGGCGGCCGCCTGCGGGTGGAGCGGGAGGAGGGCGCCGGCGGACCGCCGCCGCTGTGGGACCTCGGCACCGTCCGGGCCGCCGCCGGTGAGCGCTGCCTGGTGCTCGGCCCGGCCGAGCCGCCCGCACTGGCCGGGCTGGCCGCCGTCGGCGACCGCGCCGTCCCCGCGGTCGAGGCGGTCTGGGGCACCGGCTGGGCGGGTCGGCTGTTGTTCCAACTGCCCGCCACCGAGGAACAGTTCGCCCGGCTCGTGGCGGACGGTTCGCCCGGCTGGTCGGGGATGGCGGCGGTCACCGTCGCGTCGCCGGGGGCGCCCCGGCACGCCCCGGCCGACCGGATCGTGGTCAACCCCGGGGCGTACGGGCGGTTGAGCGACTTCGGCCGGCAGGTGGTGACCACGCACGAGGCGGTCCACGTGGCGACCCGGGCCGACACCCGGGCCTGGACGCCGCTCTGGCTCTCCGAGGGGGTCGCCGACTGGACCGGGTACCGCGACTCCGGCCGTCCGGCACGGCAGATCGCCCCCGAACTGGCCCGGGACGTCGCGGCCGGGAGGCTGCCCGCCGCCCTGCCCGAGGACCGGGACTTCACGGCCGGCGCCGACGGCCTCGCCCAGGTCTACGAGCAGGCCTGGCTGGCCTGCGACCTGATCGCCCGCCGGTACGGGCCGCAGCGGCTGGTGGCGTTCTACCGGGCCGTCGGCGAGGCCGGCCCCGGGGCCGACCGGGAGGCGTGGCTGGACCGGCTCTGCCGGGACCGCCTGGGCCTCGGCCTCGCCGAGTTCACCCGGCTCTGGATCACGGAGGTACGGGGCCTGGCGTCCTGAGCGCCTAGCGCTCGCTCCGGGCGGTCGGCCGGTCGATGCCGTCCAGCAGGTCCTGCTCGTAGGCGATGCCGGGCCGGACCGAGTAGGCGGCGGACGGGACGGGCTCCGGGTGGGTCAGCACGACGGTCGCCGGGAGCCGCTCGGTGCGCCGGGTGGAGCGCCAGAGCCGGACGCAGGACAGCGCGGTGGCGGCCAGCAGCAGCAGGTTGCGCAGGGTCAGCACGGCGATCGCGGTCGGCTTGCTGGCGACCACGTCGCCGAAGATCATCGGGAACTCCACCAGGGTCAGCGGGGTCGCGGCCAGGATCAGCACCGCGACCGGCCGCTGGCTGGTGCCGCGCACGGTCAGGCAGACCGCCGCCACGCCGACCAGCCAGACCAGGTACTGCGGGCTGATCACCCGGCTGGTCACGGTGAAGATCAGCAGCGCGGCCAGCGCCGCGTCGTACATGGTGGCCGCGTTCCGCCGGCGGGCGGTGAACCGCCACAGCAGCAGCCAGCCGAAGCCCAGCACCGACCCGGCCAGCATCACCTTGGAGACCACCGGCACCCACGGCCCGAGCATCTCCACCGAGCCGTAGTTCATCAGCACCTTGCCGTCCCAGACCCCGGCGATCCGGGCGAAGTGGATCGGCAGCGCGCCGACCGACTCCACCTCGATGCCGCGGTCCTTCTGGAACGTCAGGAACTCGAACGCGCCGTTCATCCCCGCCGCCAGCAGGAAGCCGATCGAGGCGGCCGCGGCGGCCGCGGCCGTCCAGGAGCGGCGGGTGCGCCGGCCGGACGGGGTGCCGATCAGGCCGAGCAGCGGCCAGATCTTGACGATCCCGCCGAGGCCCAGCAGCAGCCCGCCGACCGCCGGGCGGCGGATCAGCGCCAGCAGGCCGGCCACCGCGATCGCGGTGACGATCACGTCGTAGCGGTTGTAGATCATCGGGCCGAGCAGCGGCACGCCGGCCACCCAGACCCAGGCGCCGGTCAGCGCCCGGCCCTTGCGCAGGCCGGTACGGACCAGCAGGGCCATCGCTGCGGCGTCGGCGATCCCGCAGATCACCCAGAACGAGACCAGGTACGACCAGGGCAGCAGCCCCGGCAGCATGATCACCAGGGCCGCCCCGGGCGGGTACTGCCAGGTGACGTCGTCCAGCGGGAAGGTGCCGGTCTGCAGGACGCCGTACCAGGCGTGGTAGATGATCCAGACGTCGGCGGTGATGTCCCCGCCGGGCATCCGCAGCACACCGGTCGTCAGCAGGATCAGCAGCGCCCGGGTGGCCACCCAGGTCCCGCCGAGCGCCAGGAGCGCCCCGGTCCGCCCGGAGGGGCGCTCGGGGCCCTGCACGGGCTCCTGGCGGACGGCCAGCGCCGTGCCGGAGCCGGCCGCGCCGCTGGGTGAACCGGACTCGGTGGCCGGGGCCAACTCCACTGCGCTCCCTCGTTCGTCTCGACGTCCCACCGGAGGCGTCGTGCGACGGACGCCCGGGCCGCCGGTGCCGGGCCGGGGCCGCACGTCGGCCCGGCCGCACCGGCCGCCTAGGTTCTAGGACAGACCCGGGGGTGGAACGGTTGCCGTGCGCGGTTCCGTTCCCGGCGGGTCATGGTGTTGACCTATCGTACGGATCACCCAGCGGTACACCGAGCACCCCCCGACCGAGCGAGCCGTCGCCTGATGCACAAGACCTTGATCGTCACCAACGACTTCCCGCCCAGGCCCGGCGGCATCCAGGCCTTCGTCCACAACATGGCCGTCCGTCAGCCCGCAGGGAGCGTCGTCGTCTACGCCTCCACCTGGCGCGACGGCAGCGAGGTGGCGCGGTTCGACGCCGAGCAGCCGTTCCCGGTGATCCGGGACCGGACGAAGGTGATGGTTCCCACACCCCGGGTCACCCGGCGGGCCGCCGAGATCCTCCGCGCCGAAGGGTGCGACTCCGTCTGGTTCGGGGCGGCGGCCCCGCTCGGACTGATGGCCCCCGCGCTGCGCCGGGCCGGGGCCGGCCGGCTGCTCGGCATGACCCACGGCCACGAGGCCGCCTGGGCCCAACTGCCGGTCGCCCGGCAGTTGCTGCGCCGGATCGGCGAGGGCACCGACACCCTCACCTACCTCGGCGAGTACACCCGTTCCCGGATCGCCGACGCGGTCGGGCCGGCGGCCGCCGCCCGGATGGTGCAGCTGCCGCCCGGGGTCGACGAGCGGACCTTCCACCCGGACTCCGGCGGCGCCGCGGTGCGCGAGCGGCTCGGCCTGACCGGCCGGCCGGTGGTGGTCTGCGTCTCCCGGCTGGTGCCGCGCAAGGGCCAGGACACCCTGATCGAGGCGATGCCGCAGATCCTCGCCGACGTGCCGGACGCCGTCCTGCTGATCGTCGGCGGGGGCCCGTACCGGGCCGAGCTGGAGAAGCTGGTGGACGCCCGGGGCGTGCGCCCCTCGGTGCGCTTCACCGGCTCGGTGCCGTGGGAGGAGCTGCCCGCCCACTACGGCGCCGGGGACGTCTTCGCCATGCCCTGCCGCACCCGGCGCGGGGGACTGGACGTCGAGGGGCTCGGCATCGTCTACCTGGAGGCCTCGGCGACCGGCCTGCCGGTGGTGGCCGGGGACTCCGGCGGTGCGCCGGACGCGGTGCTGGAGGGCGAGACCGGCCACGTCGTGCCGGGCGGCTCGCCCGCGGCGGCCGCCGAGCGGATCGTCCGGCTGCTGCAGGACGAGGAGCTGCGCCGGCGGATGGGCGAGGCCGGACGGCGCTGGGTGGACCGTTCCTGGCGCTGGGACCTGCTCGCCGGGCGGCTGACCTCGCTGCTGGCCGGCTGAGCGCGGACGGGCCGGTGCGGCCCGCCCCCGGTTCACACGGGGGCGGGCCGCACCGGCCCGGACACGGCGTCCTAGCGCTGGTAGATCGCCTCGACGTCGGCCGCGAAGTCCTTCAGCACGACGTTCCGCTTGAGCTTGAGCGAGGGCGTCAGGTGGCCGCTCTCCTCGGAGAGGACGGTGTCCAGCAGACGGAACTTCTTCACCGCCTCCGCGTGCGAGACGGCCGCGTTGCCGTCGTCCACCGCGGACTGCAGGGCGGCCAGCAGGTCCGGGTCCTCGCGCAGTTCGGCGACCGTGGCGGTGGCCGGCTTGCCGTTCAGCTCCTTCCAGCGCGGGAAGAAGTCCTCGTCCACGGTGAGCAGGCAGGCGACGAAGGGCTTGCGGTCGCCGACCACCATGACCTCGCCGACCAGCGCGTGCGCCCGGATGCGGTCCTCGATCACCGCCGGGGCGACGTTCTTGCCGCCCGCGGTGACGATGATCTCCTTCTTGCGGCCGGTGATGGTGAGGTAGCCCTCGTCGTCCAGCGAGCCGATGTCGCCGGTCGAGATCCAGCCGTCCTTCAGGGTCTCGGCGGTGGCCTCCGGGTTGTTCCAGTAGCCGGTGAACACCTGCGGGCCCTTGAACAGCACCTCGCCGTCCTCGGCGATCCGCACCGCGGAGCCGGGCAGCGGCTGGCCGACCGTGCCGATCTTCGGCTTGTCCCACGGGTTGAAGGCGGTGGCCGCGCAGGTCTCGGTCAGGCCGTAGCCCTCCAGCACGGTGAAGCCGATCCCGCGGTAGAAGTGGCCGAGCCGCTCGCCGAGCGGTGCCCCGCCGGAGATCGCGTGGGTCGCCCGGCCGCCGAGCGCGGCCCGCAGCTTGCTGTAGACCAGCCTGTCGAAGACCGCGTGCTTGACCTTGAGCAGCAGCCCGGCGCCGCCCGCGTCCAGCGCCCGGCTGTACGCGATCGCGGTGTCGGCGGCCTTGTCGAAGATCTTGCCCTTGCCGTCGGCCTGGGCCTTGGCGCGCGCCGTGTTGTACACCTTCTCGAAGACCCGCGGAACGCCCAGGATCAGGGTCGGCCGGAAGGAGGCCAGCTCGGCGGTGACGTCCTTGATGTCGGAGACGTGGCCGAGCTTGATCGGGGCCATCGCCGGGGCGATCTCCGCGATCCGGGCGAGGACGTGCGCGAGCGGCAGGAAGAGCAGGACGGAGCTCTCGCCGGTGCGGAACAGCGGCGCGAGGCGCTCGACCACGTTGCCGCACTCGGCCAGGAAGTTCGCGTGGGTCAGCTGACAGCCCTTCGGGCGGCCGGTGGTGCCCGAGGTGTAGACGATGGTGGCGACCGAGTCGGCGGTGGCCACCGAGCGGCGCTCGGTGACGGTCGCGTCGGTCACCTTGCGGCCGGCCTCGGCCAGCGCGGCCAGCGCGCCGTCCTCGATCTGCCAGGTGTGCTCCAGCTCGGGCAGCCGCTCGCGGACCTCCTCGACCACCGCGGCGTGCGCGGCGGTCTCGGCGAGGACGGCGACCGCCCCGGAGTCGCCGAGGATCCACTCGACCTGCTCGGGGGAGGAGGTCTCGTACACCGGCACGGTGATCGCGCCGGCCGTCCAGATCGCGAAGTCCAGCAGCGTCCACTCGTACCGGGTGCGGGACATCAGGCCCACCCGGTCGCCCGGCCGGATGCCGGCGGCGATCAGGCCCTTCGCGGCGGCGTGCACCTCGACCAGGAACTGGGCGGCGGTCAACTCCTGCCACTGGCCGTCCACCTTGCGGCTGAGCACCACGACGTCGGGGTGCCGCTCGGCGTTCTGGTGCACGAGGTCGGAGAGGTTACCGCCGCTCGGTACCTGGTAGAGGGCCGGAAGGCTGAAGTCGAGCAAGACTGCTCCTCGTTCGCGACGCTGCGGGACGGCAGGACGTTACTGCCCGGTAGGCGGCTTCGACCAGGGGGGTCGGCTCCGGTGTTCGAAGTGTCACACCTTGACCCGTCCGACCAGGTCGGGACCGGGTCGTTCGAATGGCACCCTACGACAGCCCCGGGGTGACCGGCCGGTAGCCACCGGACGGGCCCCGGGCCCGCGCATCCGCCCGCCCCCGCCGGGCGGACCGCGGACGGCGGAGATCGCCGGTCGCGATAGCCTGCTCCGGGCGCACCCGACCGAGCAGGCTCGGCCGGGCCGGCAGCAAGGGACGACGCGGAGGGCCATTCCATGGCGGAGCACACCAGGTCGAGCATCACCATCGACGCGACCCCGGCGGCGGTCATGGCCGTGATCGCCGACTTCGCCGCCTACCCGGCCTGGACCGGTGAGGTCAAGGAGATCGAGGTGCTGGAGACCGCGGAGAACGGCCGCGCCGCACAGGTCCGCCTGCTGCTCGACGCCGGCGCCATCCGCGACGAGCACGTCCTCGCCTACACCTGGGACGGCGACCGCGAGGTCGGCTGGACGCTGGTGCGCAGCCAGATGCTCCGCTCGCTGGACGGCTCCTACACGCTGGCCCCGCTCGGCACCGACCGCACCGAGGTCACCTACCAGCTCGCGGTCGACGTCAAGATCCCGATGCTCGGCATGATCAAGCGCAAGGCCGAGAAGGTCATCATCGACCGTGCCCTGGCCGGCCTGAAGAAGCGGGTCGAGGACACCGGCACCACCAGGACCGTCGAAGGCTGACGGCGGGCGAACGGGGGCAGTACGGCATGACGGCGACACGCACCATCCTGGTCAGCGGTGACACGGCGGCGCCGGTGGTGGCCGCCGCCACCGCCCTGCACGCCGCCCGGCAGGGCCGGCGCACCCTGCTGCTGGCCGCCGACGACCCGCACCGGACCCTGGACGCCGTCCTCGGCACCCGGCTGGAGCCCGCACCGGCGCCGTACGCGCCCGGCCTCACCGTCGCGCGGATCGACGAGCAGGCCGCCTTCCGGCACGCGCTGGACGAGATCGGCGGCCGGCTCAAGCCCGCCCTCGACCTGCTCGGCGCCGACCCGCTCGACCCCGAGGAGCTCACCGCCCTCCCCGGCACCGCCCGGCTGGCGCTGCTGCGCGCCCTGCCCGCCGCCGACGCGGACGTCCTGGTGGTGCTCGCGCCGCCGCCCACCGACCTGATCGCCACCCTGGCCCTGCCCGAGCAGCTGGAGCGCTACCTGGCCCGGATCGCCCCCGAGCAGCGCCAGGCCGCCCGGGCGCTGCGCCCGCTGCTGGCCGGTCTCGCCGGGGTGCCGATGCCCGCCGACTGGTTGTACGAGGCCCGGTCCAAGGCGGCCGGCGCGCTCGCCGAGGCGCGCGCCGCGATCACCGCTCCCGGCACCACCGTCCGGCTGGTCACCGCGGCCGACTCCCACCCCTTCGCGGGGCTGCGCCGGATCAGGGCCGGGCTGGCCCTGCACGGCCACCGGCCGGACGCCGTGGTGGTGCACGGCGCGCTGCCGGACGGCGCCGTCGACTCGCCCGATCCGTGGCTGGCCGGGCTGGCCCGCCGCCGCCGGGAGGAGCTGGCCGAGCTGGTCGACTCCTCGGACGGCGTGCCGGTGCTGGCCACCGGGCTCGCCGAGGCCACCCTGGAGGCCGTCGCGGACCGCCTCTACGGTGCCGGCCCGGGCCCCGAACCGCGCCCGGCCGAGCCGTGGACCGTCGAGGACCGGCTGGCGGCGGACGGCCTGCTGGTCTGGCACCTCGCCCTGCCCGGTGCCGAGCGCGCGGACCTGGACCTGGTCCGGCGCGGCGACGAACTGGTGGTCGGCCTCGGCGCCCACCGGCGGGTGCTCACCCTGCCCTCGGCGCTGCGCCGCTGCACCGTCGCCGGCGCGGGCCTGTCCGACGGGGCGCTCGCCGTCCGCTTCGCGCCGGATCCGGCGCTTTGGCCCCGGGCCTGAGGCCGGTCGGGGCGCCCCCGGTGGTCGGGTAGCGTCGAACCGGTGGCCGCGGGTGCGGCCACGGCTGTTGAGGAGGCGCCAGCGATGACCACCACCGACCGGACCGAGCCCACCCCCGAGCAGGACGGCTCCGGGCAGGACCGCTCCGGGCAGGACGGCCCGCAGGCGCACCCGTTCGGGCCGGAGCTGGGCCCGCTGGTGGACGAGGTCCGCCGGTTCGTCGCCACCGTCGGCGGGAAGGCGCAGGAGGCGAGCGCCGAGACCCTGATCTCGCTGGCCGGCCTGGCCGACCGCATGCGCGAGAAGCAGCCCGAGGTGTACGGCCACCTCGCCGCCGCGGGTACCGGACTGGCCGCCGCCGGGGCCGAACTGCTGGCCGCCTACCGGGCCGCGGTGGCCGGCCACGAGCACCGCTGGACCGCGGGCGAGCCGGCCCGCAGCGAGCGGGTCGACCTCGACGGGGCCGACGCCCCCGGCGCTCCCGCTGCCCCCGCTGCCCCCGACGCGCCCGGGACGCCGGACGTCCCCGGGCAGCCCGGCGCGCCCGAGTAGCCCGCGCTCCCGAGGCCCGCCCGACACGCCTGAGCGCCTGAGGGACCGTCCGACAAGCAGTGAAGCCCTGATCCCGTCCGGGTCATTCCGTGGCTTCGGTCTGTGACCGCACCGGGGAAAATGTACGACTTTTGAAGGGGCTCGGCCACGTTGGTCGTGGATTGTCTTCGGTTAATGTATGCGACGGTGTGTACGGGGGCAGGGTTGGGCGGTACCGTTCCGTCCAGCGGGAACGAGTGAATAGCTGAGGGACACATGGCTCTGACCATCGGCGTCGACGTCGGCGGGACCAAGATCGCGGCAGGCGTGGTCGACGAGGACGGCGAGATCCTGGCCCGGACCAGGGTGCCGACCCCGGCCGACCCGCAGTGGGCGGTCGACGCCATCGCGCAGGCCGTGCGCGAGCTCAAGGAGCAGTACCCCGACGTGGCCGCGGCCGGCGTCGGCGCCCCCGGCTTCGTGGACCGCGACCGCTCCACGGTGATCTTCGCCCCCAACATCGACTGGGAGGACGAGCCGCTGCGCGGCCGGATCGAGGAGCTCACCGGCCTGCCCGCGGTCGTCGAGAACGACGCCAACTGCGCGGCCTGGGCCGAGTACCGCTACGGCGCGGCCGCCGGGCACTCCGACATGGTGCTGATCACCGTCGGCACCGGCATCGGCGGCGGCCTCGTCCTGGACGGCCGGCTCCACCGCGGCCGGTTCGGCGTCGCCGGCGAGATCGGCCACCTCAACATGGTCCCGGACGGCCTGCCCTGCGGCTGCGGGGGCCGGGGCTGCTGGGAGCAGTACGGATCCGGCCGGGCGCTGCGCCGGTACGGCCGGGAGAAGGCCGCCGCCGACCCGGTCCGCGGCAAGCGGATGCTGGAGCTCAACGACGGCGTCGCCGAGACCATCCGCGGCATCCACATCACCCAGGCCGCCGAGGAGGGCGACCCGCTCGCCCTGGAGTGCTACGCCGAGCTTGCCGACTGGCTGGGCCGGGGGATGGCCGACCTCGCCGCGCTCTTCGACCCGGGCGTCTTCGTGCTCGGCGGCGGCGTCTCCGACTCCGGCCGGCTGCTGCTCGACCCCGTCGCCAAGGCCTTCGAGCACTACCTGACCGGCGGTGTGCACCGCCCGCGCGCCGAGGTGGTGCTCGCCTCGACGGGTTCGGCGGCCGGCATCGCCGGTGCGGCCGACCTGGCCCGCACGGTCTGACCGCGCTCCTCCGTTTCGGCGGCGGCCCGCCCGGGCCGCCGCCGACGTGTTCGCACCACCCCGGCCCGCGTCCTGCCGTACGGTCGTCCCGAGGACACCCAGGGGAGGACCACCATGACCACCGGACCGGCCGAACTGCCGCCGCCCGGGCCGCGCCGGCTGCGGCTGCTGAGCTACAACGTCCGCTCGCTGCGGGACGACCGGCGCGCCCTCGTCCGGGTGATCCGGGCCTGCGCGCCGGACGTCGTCTGCGTCCAGGAGTCGCCCCGCTACTGGCGGCCGGAGGGGCAGGCCGCCTGGCTGGCCCGGCGGACCGGGACCGCGGTCCTCAGCGGTGGCGGCCGGATCGCCGCAGGCCCGCTGCTGCTCGGCCGGCCCGGCGTCACCGTGCTGGCCGCGCACGACCGGCTGCTGCCGAAGACCCGCGGACTGCACGCGCGCGGCTTCGCCACCGCGCTGCTCCGGATCGACGGCGCGGCACCGTTCACCGTCACCAGCTGCCACCTCAGCCTGGACGCGGACGAGCGGTACCGGCAGTTCGAGCTGCTGCCCGAACAGCTCCGGTACGCCGGATCCGGCGTCGTGGCGGGCGACTTCAACGAGCACCCGGACGGGCCGGGCTGGCGGATGCTGGCCGGGCGGCTGCAGGACGGGCACGCGGTCGCGCCCTGGGGCGGCGAGATGACGTCCGTCCCCGACAACCCCTACCAGCGGCTCGACGCCGTCTTCGCCACCCCCGGCGTCCGGGTGCTCGCCTGCGGAGTCCCGCACGGGCTGCCCGGCGTCACCGGGGCCGACCTGCGGGCCGCGACCGACCACCTGCCGGTGCTCGCCGTCCTGGAGCTGCCGGCCGACTGACGCCCGGCCGACCGGTGCCCGGCCGACTGACGCCCGGTCGGCTGCGGCCCGGTCCGGTCAGACGACCGCGCCGCCGTGCGGGTCCTCGGGCTCGTCCTCGTCCTGTTCCTTCATCCGGACCACCAGGGTGGCGAAGCCGCCGAGGAAGGCGGCCACCCCGACCCAGGCCGGCCAGCCGGAGACCTCGCGCCAGACCACCGCGTCGAAGAGCAGCAGCGCCGGGCCGCCGAGCACGGCGAGCCAGGCGAACTTGGCGGTGGTGTCGGCCGCGGGCAGCGGCGGCGGCTCCGGCGGGACGAAGTGGTCCTCGTCGCCCCCCTCGGCCAGTTCGAAGTCCCGCGGGCCCGACCCGGCGGCCGGCATCACCGGCTGGGTGGAGCGGGGCCGCGGCTGGGGCGCGAGGTCGGCCAGGTCGCCCGGCTCGGCGGGGCCGCCGCCGTCCTTGAAGCCGCCCTTGAGCTCGCCGCGCGCCCGGAGGTTCTCGATCTCGGGCCAGTTCGGGTTGTTGAGGTCGACGGGATCGTCGAACTGGGCGACCAGCGCCGCGAAGATCTCGTCCTGCTCGGCCTGGCTGCGCTCGGGCGCGCGCCGCACCCGGGGCGGCTCGGCGGTCCCGGCGTCCCGGCCGTCCCCGGTGTCCCCCTGGGTGCGGGTGCCGGCCTCCTCGCCGGCGCCCTCCGGCCCGGTGCTCCCCTGTCCGGCGCTCCCCTGTCCCGTGCCCCCCTGCCCGGTGCCCCCCTGCCCGGTGCCTACCTGCCCGGTGCCCCCCTGTCGGCCGCCCGCCTTCCCGCCGCCGGCCTGCTCACCGCCCGGCCGCGTGCCGCCGGTGGTCGCGCCGTCCTCGCGGGGTGCCTCGTCCTCGCCGCCCGCCGTGCTGCTCTCGTGCACTTCCGGCCCTTCAGCCTTGGTGATCGTCGGATTCCACCCGGGTGACGCCCGCCGCTTGCGCGGGAGCCAGCCGTCGGATGAAGTCCAGGCTGGCCGCGAATATTTCCGCCGCGTCGTGGTCCAGCGTCGCGACGTGGTAGCTGCGCTGGCACAGCCGCTCCGTCACGTCGGTCGAGGATATCCGGGCCAGCACCAGTTCGGAGTTGGCCGGCGAGACCACGTGGTCCTGCGGACTGCGGAACAGCAGTACCGGCTGGGTCACCTCGGGCAGCCGCCGCTGGACGTCCTTCCAGAGCAGGCTCAGCGACCAGGCGGCGTGCAGCGGCGTCCGGTCGTAGGCCAGCTCGACCGCGCCGGGCCGGGCGATGTCGTCGGCCACCCCGGGCACGCTCGGGAGCAGGTGCCGCAGCACCGGGAGAAGCACACTCGCGGGGTTGTCCGAGCGCACCGACGGGTTGACCACGACCACCCCGGAGATCAGCGACCCGTGCACCGCGGCCAGCCGCAGCGCCAGCCCGCCGCCCATCGAGAGACCGCACACGAAGACCTGCTCGCACTCCGCGGCCAGCGCCAGCAGCTCCCGCTCGACCTCGGCGTACCAGTCCTCCCAGCGGGTCTGCTGCATGTCCTGCCAGCTGCTGCCGTGCCCGGGCAGCAGCGGGAGCGCGACCGTGTGCCCGGCGGCGGCCAGCTCCTCGGCCCAGGGGCGGAGCGACTGCGGCGAGCCGGTGAACCCGTGGCAGAGCAGGACGCCCACCGGCCCACCCGGGTGGCGGTACGGTTCGGCGCCGGGCAGCAGCGGCATGGCGGGCTCCTTCGCGGGCGGGGACGCTGGAGGGTCGGCACCGGCCCGCGCCGGTGCGGGCTGGACGTGCACCGGTACGGGAGGCTGCGGAAACCGCATCGTCCCACGGGCCCGCCCGCGCCGTACACCCCCGCCGGACACCCCGCCGGGGCGGGGCGGGGCACGGGCGGGCACCGAAGGGCATTAGGATCGACCGGTCCGCAATACAGGAGGCCCGGGTTGTTCTACCGACTGATGAAGATGATCGTCGCGCCGCTGCTGCGGATCTTCTTCCGGCCGTGGATCGAGGGTGAGGAGAACATCCCCACCGAGGGTGCCGCGATCATCGCGAGCAACCACCTCTCCTTCTCGGACTCCTTCTTCTTCCCCGCGCTGATCAAGCGCCGGGTGACCTTCATCGCGAAGGCCGAGTACTTCACCACCCCGGGCCTCAAGGGCCGGCTGACCGCGGCGTTCTTCAAGGGCGTCGGCCAGCTCCCGGTGGACCGCTCGGGCGTGCGCGGCGCCGGCGAGGCGGCGATCCGCTCCGCGATCGCGGTGCTGGACCGCGGCGAGCTGTTCGGCGTCTACCCGGAGGGCACGCGCTCGCCCGACGGCAAGCTGTACCGCGGCAAGGTCGGCGGTCTGGCCCGCGTCGCGCTGGCCACCGGTGCGCCGGTCATCCCGGTCGCGATGATCGACACCGAGAAGGTGCAGCCGCCCGGCCAGGTGGTCCCGAACTTCGGCATCCGCCCGGGCATCAGGATCGGCCGCCCGCTCGACTTCTCCCGCTACCACGGGATGGAGAACGACCGGTTCATCCTCCGTTCGGTGACGGACGAGGTGATGTACGAGATCATGCGGCTCTCCGGCCAGGAGTACGTGGACATCTACGCCACCGCCGCCAAGCGGCAGATCGCCGACGACAAGAAGCGCGCCGACGCCGAGCGCAAGGCGGTCCAGAAGGCCGAGCAGGCCGCCGCCAAGGCGGAGAAGGCCGAGGCGGAGAAGGCCGAGAAGGCGGAGAGGGCGGAGGCCGAGAAGGCCGAGGCCGGCAGGGCCGCCGAGCAGGACAAGCAGCAGAAGGAGACCGGGCCGGCCTGACCGGGCACCGGCCGGGCGTCGGGGGAGGACAGCGGGGATGACGGACGGCGGCAGAACCGGGGCGGTCGGCGGAGCGGTCGCGGCAGGCGGCATGTCCGTCGAACTGCCGCTGTGGCGGGCCATCTCCTTCTTCCGGGTGCTGGCGCTCGGCTACGCGCTGCTCCGGTACTTCAACTCCTACCTGGAGTTCCTGCACCCCGTCGCCGGCTGGATCTACCTCGGCGCACTGACCCTCTGGACGCTGGCCTCCACCCGCGCCTTCTCCGGTCCGCTGCGCTGCACCTGGTACGTGCTCGGCACCGACCTGACGCTCGCCGTCACCGGCATCGTGATGAGCGGGCTGACCGACGCGCCCTCCCGGATCAGCCACGGTGCGCCCACCCTGCCGACCATCTGGGCGGCCGGCACGGTGCTCGGCTTCGCGGGACGGGGCGGCTGGCGGTGGGCCGCGGCGGCCGGCTCGGTGATCGGGGTGGCCAACATCCTCGGCCACGGCGGCCCGACCGGCGACAACATCCACAACATCGTGCTGCTCATGGTGGCCGGCTGCGCGATCGGCTACGTCATAGAGCTGGCCCGGGCCAGCGAGGCGACCCTCACCCGGGCGCTCCAGGTCGAGGCGGCCACCCGGGAGCGCGAGCGGCTCTCCCGGGACATCCACGACGGCGTGCTCCAGGTGCTCGCCCTGGTCCAGCGGCGGGGCGCCGAACGGCCGGGCGGGGGCGGCGACTTCGCCGAGCTGGGCCGGCTGGCCGGCGAGCAGGAGCGCGCCCTGCGCGCGCTGATGAGCGGCGGACCGCTGCCGGCCCAGCGCGAGCCGCGGGAGCCGCAGGACCTCCGCGCCCTGCTCGGCCCGTACGCGGACGAGCGGGTGACGCTCTCCGCGCCCGGCACGCCGGTGCTGCTGCCCGCCCCGGCCGCCGGCGAGCTCGCCGCCGCCGTCGGGGCCGCCGTGGACAACGTCCGCCGGCACGCCGGACCGGAGGCCCGCGCCTGGATCCTGGTCGAGGACGAGCCGGAGGCCGTCACCGTGTCGATCCGTGACGACGGTCCGGGCTTCGCCCCCGGCCGGCTCGGCGAGGCGGAGCGGGCGGGCCGGCTCGGCGTCTCCCAGTCGATCCGCGGCCGGCTGCTGGACCTCGGCGGCACGGCCGAGCTGTACTCGTCGCCCGGGGAGGGCGTCGAGGTCGAACTCCGCGTCCCGCGGAAGGTCCCGCACGACGCTCCGCACGACGCCTCGCACAACGTCCCGTGAAAGGGTGCCGACCTTGACCGATCAGCCGACCGACCAGCAGCCGGCCGACCGCCCGGTGCGGGTCATGGTGGTGGACGACCACCCGATGTGGCGCGACGCCGTCTCCCGCGACCTCGGCGAGGCCGGGCTGGACGTGGTGGCCACCGCCGGTGACGGCGAGGAGGCCGTCCGCCGGGCCCGCGCCTGCTCCCCGCAGGTGGTGGTGCTCGACCTCAACCTGCCCGGGCTCTCCGGTGCCGAGGTCTGCCGCCAGGTGGTCGCGCAGGACCCGTCGGTGCGCGTCCTGGTGCTCTCCGCGAGCGGCGAGCACGCGGACGTGCTGGAGGCCGTGAAGTCCGGCGCGACCGGCTACCTGGTCAAGTCGGCCGGGCGGGAGGAACTTCTGGACGCGGTGCGCCGCACCGCCGTCGGCGACGCGGTCTTCACCCCGGGTCTGGCCGGGCTGGTGCTCGGGGAGTTCCGCCGGCTGGCCGCCGAGCCGGCCGCCCCGACCGCGCCCGCCGTCCCGCAGCTGACCGCCCGGGAGACCGAGGTGCTCCGGCTGGTCGCCAAGGGCCTGTCCTACCGGCAGATCGCCGACCGGCTGGTGCTCTCCCACCGCACGGTGCAGAACCACGTCCAGAACACCCTCGGCAAGCTCCAGCTGCACAACCGGGTCGAGCTGGTCCGGTACGCGATCGAGAAGGGGCTGGACGACGGGATCTGAGCGGGACCCGGGCGGGTCCGGCCGGCGCGGGGCCCGGGTCGGGGACGCGCCCCGGCCCGGACCCCGCCCCGGGCGCCCTCAGCGGCGGACGGCCGCGGCCTCGCGCAGCAGTCCGGCGACGATCTCCACGCCCTCCCGGGTGAGCACCGACTCCGGGTGGAACTGGAGCCCGGCGAAGCCCGGGCCGCGCAGCGCGTGGACGTCCCCGGTCAGCGGGTCGCGGGAGACCTCCACGCCCTCGGCGGCCAGCCGGGCCGCGTCCTCGGCCGTGCAGCGGGCGGTGAAGGTGTTGTAGAAGCCGACCGTCCGCCTGGTCCCGAAGAGGTCGACGGTCTCCTGCGCCCCCTGGTAGGGGACGGCCTTGCGGGCCAACGGCAGGCCGAGCGCGGCCGACAGCAGCTGGTGGCTGAGGCAGACGGCGAGCAGCGGGGCGGTCCGCCGCCCGGCCCGGACGGCGTCCAGCGCGTCGGTGACGATCGGGCGCAGCAAGGCCATCTTGGGGTCGTCGGTCGCCGCCGGGTCGCCCGGGCCGGGGCCGAGCACCAGCGGGCCGGGGTGGGCGGCGACCCGGGCGCGCAGGCCCGGCTCGTCGTACCGGACCACGCCGACCCGGTGGCCGAGCGAGGTCAGCAGGTGGGCCAGCATCGACGTGAAGGTGTCCTCGCCGTCGACCACCAGGGTCTCCAGCTCCTCCGTGATCCGGGCCGGCTGCTGCATCCGCAGCCAGAACGGCGCCAGGCCGGCGCGCCGGGCGTCCAGCGCGGCCTGGACGCGGTGGTCGTCGCCGAGCCGCGGGCCGGTCGGGCCCGGGCGCCGGGCGGGGGCCGGCCGGGCGCCGATCGCGGTGAGCACCCCGGCGGCCTTGGCGTGCGTCTCGGCGACCTCGGAGTCCGGGTCGGAGTGCCGGACGAGGGTGGCGCCCACCCGGACGGCGAGCCGTCCGGTGGCCGGGTCGATGTCGGCGGCGCGGATGCAGATCGGCGAGTCGAGCAGCTGCCCGCCGCTGGCGGAGCGGCCGATCAGGGCGAGCGCGCCGGAGTAGTAGCCGCGCCCGCCGCGCTCGTACCGGCGGATCACCCGGGTGGCGTTCTGGACCGGGCTGCCGGTGACGGTGGCGGCGAACATGGTCTCCTTGAGCACCTCGCGGACGTCGAGCGAGGTGCGGCCGCGCAGCTCGTACTCGGTGTGCGCGAGGTGGGACATCTCCTTGAGCCGCGGGCCGAGCACCTGGCCGCCGAGGTCGCCGACGGTGCACATCATCTTGAGTTCCTCGTCGACCACCATGGTCAGCTCCTCCAGCTCCTTGGCGTCGTGGAGGAAGGTGAGCAGCGAGTCGAGGTCGGCGCCGGCGGCCGGGTAGCGGTAGGTGCCGGAGATCGGGTTCATCACGACCGTCCCGCCGCTCTGCCGGACGTGCACCTCGGGCGAGGCGCCGACCAGCACGCGGTCGCCGGTGTGCACCAGGAAGGTCCAGTAGGCGCCGCGCTCCTGTTCCAGCAGGCGGCGGAAGAGGGTGAGCGCGAGGGCGGGGGAGCAGCCGGGGCCGGCGGCTCCGCCGGGGGTCTCCAGGGTGGCGGTGAAGTCGCGCCGGATGACGAAGTTGGCGCCCTCGCCGCGCCCGATCTCGTCCTCGATCACCCGGCGGACGATCTCGGCGTACTCGTCGTCGGCGATGTCGAAGGCGCCGCCGGTGAGGGCGAAGGGCGTCCGGGGGAGGGCGGCGGCGAGCTCGGCCAGCGGCACGGCGTGCTGCTCGGTGACCGAGAGAGCCTGGAGCGGGGTGTCGTCGTCGTGCGCCTCGAAGCCGCGTTCACGGATCTGCCGGTAGGGGACGAGCGCGAGCAGGTCGTGGACGGGGCCGTCGGCGGGGACGCCGTGGCGGACCGGCAGGTCGGCCAGCCGGTCGTACCGGCCGACGGTGCCGAGCAGGACCTCGACGGTGTCCGGTGCGGTGCGGGGGGTGCGGCGGTGCAGCAGGGCGAAGGCCGGTGCGTCGGGGCCGGTGAGGCGGGCGAGCAGGTCGGCGGCGCTGGTCACGGTGCGGCGTTCCTTCCGGGTCGGTTGCGGTGCTGGAATCCGCTCCCGGGAGGGCCGTCTGCTGTGACGCCGACGGCCGCCCCGGGGGGCGGCCGTCGTGTTCGTCTAGGAACGCGCGATGCGTGGGCCACCCGTTGGGTCGGCCCACCACCAGGAGGAGGTGCGCGGTGCGTTCACGGGGTCGAGCGTAGCGGATGGGGCGGGCGGCCGGGTGGGGAGGAACACCGGGAATTTGTCCGCCGGACGTCTCACCCATCGGGCGGTGGTCACAAAACGGTCGCCGTACCACGTAGCCTTGCCGTGTGACCGTGACGACTGAGACATCCCGGATTGGCCACTCCTGGCAGTCCCTGCCCGCGGCGCAGCAGCCTGAATGGCCGGACCAAGAGGCTCTGCGCAAGACCCTTGCCGAGCTCGCCTCGTATCCGCCGCTCGTCTTCGCCGGCGAGTGCGACCAGCTGCGCGCCCGGCTCGGTGCCGTGGCCCGCGGCGAGGCGTTCCTGCTGCAGGGCGGCGACTGTGCCGAGGCCTTCGACGGCGTCTCGGCCGAGCACATCCGCAACAAGCTCAAGACGCTGCTCCAGATGGCGGCCGTGCTGACGTACGCGGCCTCCGTCCCGGTGGTGAAGGTCGGCCGGATCGCCGGCCAGTACTCCAAGCCGCGCTCCAAGTCGACCGAGACCCGCGACGGCGTGACCCTGCCGGTCTACCGCGGCGACTCGGTGAACGGCTTCGAGTTCACGCCGGAGTCCCGGATCCCGGACCCGGAGCGCCTGAAGCGGATGTACAACGCCTCCGCGGCGACGCTCAACCTGGTGCGCGCCTTCACCACCGGTGGCTACGCCGACCTGCGCCAGGTGCACGCCTGGAACCAGGACTTCGTGCGCAACTCGCCGGCCGGCCAGCGCTACGAGCAGCTGGCCCGCGAGATCGACAACGCGCTGGCCTTCATGAACGCCTGCGGCGTGGCGCCGGAGGAGTTCAAGACCGTCGAGTTCTACTCCTCGCACGAGGCGCTGGTCCTCGACTACGAGACCGCGATGACCCGGGTGGACTCCCGCACCGGTGATCTGTACGACGTGTCCGGCCACATGGTCTGGATCGGCGAGCGGACCCGCCAGCTGGACCACGCGCACATCGAGTTCGCCTCGAAGGTCCGCAACCCGATCGGCGTGAAGCTCGGCCCGACCACCACGGTCGACGAGGCGCTCACCCTGATCGAGCGGCTCGACCCGGAGCGCGAGCCCGGCCGGCTCACCTTCATCACCCGGATGGGTGCGGGCAAGGTCCGCGACCACCTGCCCGCCCTGGTGGAGAAGGTCACGGCCTCCGGCGCCCAGCCGGTCTGGATCTGCGACCCGATGCACGGCAACACCTTCGAGGCGTCCAGCGGTCACAAGACCCGCCGCTTCGACGACGTGCTCGACGAGGTCAAGGGCTTCTTCGAGGTGCACCGCGCGCTCGGCACCCACCCGGGCGGCATCCACGTGGAGCTGACCGGCGACGACGTCACCGAGTGCGTCGGCGGCGGCGACGAGGTGCTGGTCGACGACCTGCACCAGCGCTACGAGACGGCCTGCGACCCGCGGCTCAACCGCAGCCAGTCGCTGGACCTGGCGTTCCTGGTGGCCGAGATGTACCGCGGCGGCAACTGACCGTCCGCCGGTCCGCCCGGGCCGTCGCACGGCGAGCGGGCGGGTGATGTGACGAAGGCCCCTCCGGATTCGGGATTCCCGAACCCGGAGGGGCTTTTTCGCACCCGGATCGCCGGGTAAGGTGAGGCTTAGTGAGCTAAGGCATGCCTTAGTCAAGATCCATTCCGCTTCACCCACCGGGAGAGACCGCGATGTACGTGTGCATGTGCCATGCGGTCACCGAGGCCCAGGTGAAGAAGGAGATCGACGGGGGCGCCAGCACGCCCCGCCAGATCGCCAAGGGCTGCAAGGCGGGCACCGACTGCGGCTCCTGCGTCCGACGGATCCAGGCCCTGCTGGGCGAGCACGGGGCGCGCCCCTGCCCGACCGCCCGGCTCGCCGCCAAGCTGGGGCTGGCCGATCCGGAGGCCCCCGACGCGTCCGAGGCCGCCCCGGTGGGCCCGGTGGCGCCGCTGCGCGCGGCCTGAGCCGGGGCTCAGGACTCCGGCTGCTCGATCAGCTGGGCGAGGTAGAGCGCCTCCCCGAGCTTCTCCAGCAGTTCGAGCTGGGTGTCGAGGTAGTCGATGTGGTGCTCCTCGTCCTCCAGGATGGACTCGAAGATGTTGGCCGAGGTGACGTCGTTCTTGGCCCGCATCACCACGATCCCGCGCTTCAGCCGGTCGATCGCCTCGACCTCGACCTGGCGGTCGGCCTCGAACATCTCCTTGACCGTCTGGCCGATCCGGACGTGGAAGAGCCGCTGGTAGTTGGGCAGGCCGTCCAGGAAGAGGATCCGGTCGGTGAGCACCTCGGCGTGCTTCATCTCGTCGAAGGACTCGTGACGGGTGTACTTCGCGAGCTTCGTCCAGCCGAAGTTCTCCTGCATCTTGGCGTGCAGAAAGTACTGGTTGATTGCGGTCAGCTCGGCGGTGAGCTGCTCGTTGAGGAACTCGATGACTTCTGCGTCGCCCTTCATGGCGCTGCCTTCCTGCTGCTGTGCGTCCGGAATCCTCGGCCGTACCCTCCGGCTGCACGCATCCTGGCACCGCGATGGGAAGAAATTCCAGTAAGTTCACACTCACTAGGACATGTGTCGGAATATCCGATTTGGTTGCCCACTGGCCCGTACGAGCGGGGCGCACGAGCACGGAAAGGGGCGCGCGCCGTCCGCCGTCCGCCGTCTGTCACCATGGATCCATGGGTCAGTCCGAACAAGAACCGCCGCCGCCGTCTGACCCGAGGCTCCCACCGGGCCAGCGCGCCCGCAGCGGCTGGCCCGCCCTGCACTACGGGCCGGTACCCCGCTTCAAGCCGCTGACCTGGGAGCTCCAGGTGTTCGGCGCGACCGCCTCGGCGGAGAAGCACAGCTGGGACTTCGACGGGTTCAACGCGCTGCCCCGCACCACCGTCCGCGCCGACCTGCACTGCGTCACCAAGTTCTCCGTGCTCGACAGCGACTGGACGGGCGTGTCGGCCTCCGTCCTGCTGGAGCTGGCACCGCCGGCCGAGGGCGTCAGCCACGTCATGGTCTGGGCCGAGTACGGCTACAGCGCCAACCTGCGGCTCGCCGACTTCGCCGACCCGGCGACGATCCTCGCCACCCACCGCAACGGCGAGGCGCTCACCGCCGAACACGGGTTCCCCGTCCGGCTGGTCGTCCCCGGCCGGTACGCCTGGAAGGGGCCCAAATGGGTCCGCGCCGTCGAGTACATGCGGGCCGACCGGCGCGGCTTCTGGGAGGAGCGCGGCTACCACAACCTGGCCGACCCCTGGCGGGAGCAGCGCTACTCCCACCAGGAGGAACCGGGCGACGGGCCGCTGCGCTGACCCGCTGCGCCGGCCGGCGGCCGTCCGGCCGCGGCTACAGGAACGGGAAGTTGACCGTCACCACGCTGCGCTGGGGGCGGCGCTCCCCGGCGGCCGGCGACTGACCGGAGGCCTTGCCGGAGCCGAACAGGTTGACCCCGCTGCTCTGCATGGTGAACCCGGCGGCCTGGAGCGCCTTCTCGGCGGCCTCCTTCGACATCCCGGTCACGTCCGGGACGGCCACCATGCCCTTGCTGACCACCAGCGCGACCGGGGTGTTCTCCGCCACCTGCTGCCCGGCAGCCGGTGAACTGCTGATCACCGAACCCTCCGGGACGGTGTCGCTGTGCGTCTCGGTCACCGTGCCCGCGGCCAGCTGCGCCCCGGCCAGCGCCGAAGCGGCCTGTGCGGACGTCCGGCCCACCAGCTCCGGCACCGCGATCCGCTTCGGCCCCCGCGAGACCGTCACCGTCAGGGTGTCGCTCTTGCGGACCCGCGCGCCGGCCCCCGGATCGGTGGAGATCACCCGACCGGCCGGGACGGCCTCGCTGTACACCTCGGTGAACCGGCCGTGCATCCCGGCGCCGTCCAGGAGCCGCTGCGCCTCGGCCCGGTCCTTGCCGAGCACGCCCGGCACCGTGCCGTAGAGCGCGCCGGAGAGCGCGTACGTGGTGCCGCCGACCAGCAGCACCAGGGCGGCCAGGACGGCCGTCCAGACCAGCGGCCTCCGGGGGAGGCGGCGCAGCCGACCGGACCCCCGGCGGGTGCGGACCGGCGGCGGCTCGTCGTACGGGCGCGGCTCGGCGAGCAGCTGCTCCATCACCTCCGGCGGCACGTCCAGCACGCTGGTCCGCTCGACCGGGAGGGCGGGGGCGATCACCGAGGTGGGCTCGCCGGTCGGGAACTGCGGGCTGGGCCGGGTGGAGGCGGGCGGCTCGGCGTCCAGCTGCGCGGGAGTGAGCCCGCGGCGGACCCGCTGGAGGGCGGCGAGCAGCTCGACCGCGTCGTACGGGCGGGCCGCGCGGTCGCGGGCGCAGGCGCCGGCCACTATCGCGTCCAGCTCGGGGACGACGCCGGGCACGCTGGCGGAGGGCGCCGGAACGTCCTCGTGCAGATGGCGGTACATGACCTGGACGGGGTTCTCGCCGGTGTGCGGGCGGTGGCCGGTGAGCATCTCGTACAGCAGGATGCCCGCCGCGTAGACGTCCACCCGCTGGTCGGTCTCGGCGCCCGGGCGGATCTGCTCCGGCGCCAGGTAGGAGACGGTGCCGAGCACGGTGCCGGCGGTCGCGGCGGTGGACGCGCCGTCGGCGGCGTTCAGCACCCGGACCAGGCCGAAGTCGGCGACCTTGACCAGGCCCCCGTCGGTGATCAGCACGTTCTCGGGCTTGACGTCGCGGTGGACCAGGCCCGCCCGGTGGGCGGCGCCGAGCGCGGCGAGGACCGGCTCCAGGATGTCCAGCGCGGCCCGGATGGAGAGCGCGCCGCGGTCGCGCAGCAGGTCGCGCAGGGTGCCGCCGGGGACGTACTCCATGGCGAGGAAAACGTTTCCGCCGTCCGCGCCCTGGTCGAAGACGTTGACCACGTTCGGGTGGGCGAGCCGGGCGACGGCCTTGGCCTCGCGGATGAACCGGGTGGTGAAGGCGGTGTCCCCGGCGAGCGTGGGGTGCATCACCTTGAGCGCCACGACCCGGTCGAGCCGGGTGTCGGTGCCCTGGTAGACGGTGGACATCCCGCCGGCCGCGATGCGCCGCTCGACCCGGTACCGGCCGTCGAGCAGGGTACCGATCAGGGGGTCGCGCAGTGCCATGTCCACCCGGCGAGTCTAGTCCCGGCCCGACGACCGGCCCCCGGGGACACCGTTCCGGGGGCCGGTCTGTGCCCGGTTCGTGACACCGCCCGGCGGCAGTCGGGCACCGGACGCCGGGTCAGAAAGCCGGGTGCTCGCGGGTGTCCAGCTCGGCCCGGCCGGCCATCGCCGAGGAGGCCTCGGCGTGGAAGCGGCGCGGGATCCGGCCGGCCCGGTAGGCCAGCCGGCCCGCCTCGGCGGCGTGCCGCATCGCGTCGGCCATCAGTACCGGGTCCTGCGCGCGGGTGACGGCGGAGGCGAGCATCACGGCGGCGCAGCCCAGCTCCATCGCCAGCGCCACGTCCGAGGCGGTGCCGGCGCCGGCGTCCAGGATCACCGGGACGCTCGCGCTCTCCACGATCAGCTGGAAGTTGTGCGGGTTGCGGATGCCCAGGCCGGAGCCGATCGGCGAGCCGAGCGGCATGATCGCCGCGCAGCCGACGTCCTCCAGCTTCCGCGCCAGCACCGGGTCGTCGTTGGTGTACGGCAGGACGGTGAAGCCGTCGTCGACGAGGGTCTCGGCGGCGTCCAGCAGCTCGATCGGGTCCGGCAGGAGGGTCCGCTCGTCGGCGATCACCTCCAGCTTCACCCAGTCGGTGCCGAGCGCCTCGCGCGCCAGCCGGGCCGTCAGCACGGCCTCCCCGGCGGTGAAGCAGCCCGCCGTGTTGGGCAGTACGCGGATGCCGTTGCGGGTGAGCACGTCGAGGACCGAGCCCTGGGTGGCGGCGTTGACCCGGCGCATCGCCACCGTGGTCAGCTCCGTCCCGGAGACCCGCAGCGCCTGCTCCAGGACCTCCAGGCTGGGGGCGCCGCCGGTGCCCATGATCAGGCGCGAGCCGAAGGCGGTGCCGGCGATGGAGAAGGTGTCGTCGGCCATGTCAGCCTCCCTGGACTGCGGTGAGGATCTCGATCCGGTCGCCGGTGGAGAGCCCCGTGCGCGGCCAGTCGGTGCGCGGCACCACGGTCTCGTTCAGCGCGGCGGCGACGCCGGAGTGGGCCTGGCTGAGGGTGGCCACCACCTCGGCGAGGGTGGTCGCGGCGGGGACCGTCCGGGGCTCGCCGTTGACGTGCAGGGTGATGTCGCTCATGCGGGGACCTTCGTGAAGCGGGTGGGGGAGAACGGCTCGGCGAGGTCCGGCGTCACGCCGGTGGCCAGGTACTCGGCGAGCAGGTCGCCGGTGACCGGGGTGAGCAGCACCCCGTTGCGGTAGTGGCCGGTGGCGGCGACCAGGCCGGGCAGCGCGGTCGGGCCGAGCAGCGGCGCGTTGTCGGGCGAGCCCGGGCGCAGGCCCGCGGCGGTCTCGGTCAGCGGCAGCTCGGTGAGCCCCGGGACCAGCTCGTGGGCGTCGCGGAGCAGCTCGTACACGCCGCCGGCGGTGACGGTGGTGTCGTACCCCTGCTCCTCGCTGGTGGCGCCGATCACCAGCTCGCCGTTCTCCCGGGGCACCAGGTAGACGTGCTGCCCGCGGACCACCGCGCGGACGTTGCGGGAGAGGAACGGCCGGTACGCCTCGGGGACCAGCAGCCGCAGGACCTGGCCCTTGACCGGGCGGATCGCCGGCAGCACGCCCGCCGGCAGCCCGGGCAGCAGGTGGCTGCGGGAGCCGGCGGCGAGGACGACCTGGTCGGCGGTGACGGTCTCGCCGGTGGACAGCCGGGCGCCGACGGCGCGGTCGTGCTCGACCAGCAGCCCGGCGGCCGCGGCACGGTGCAGGAGGACGCCGGCGCGTTCGCAGGCGAGGACCAGGGCTCCGGAGAGCCGGCGGCCGTCCACCTGGTGGTCGTCGGTGACGTGCAGGCCGCCGCGGACGCCGGGGGCGAGCATCGGCTCCAGCCGCCGGGCCTCGCGGCCGGTGAGCCACTGCGAGTCCAGGCCGAGCCGCTGGTGGAAGGCGTGCAGCTCGCGCAGTTCCGCGCGGTCGTCGGAGTCCAGGGCGACGGCGATCGTGCCGCACCGCCGGTAGCCGGTGTCGTGGCCGCCGCTGGCCTCGGTGAGTTCGGCGGTGAAGGCCGCGTAGCGCTCGTTGGACGCCATGCCGAGCCGCAGCAGCGGCTCCTCGCCGTACTGGAGTTCGGTGACCGGGGCGAGCATCCCCGCCGCGACCTGTACGGCGCCGCCCCCGGGCGCCGGGTCGGCCACGACGACCCGCAGCCCGCGCTGGGCCGCCCGCCAGGCGACCACCAGACCGATGACGCCGCCGCCGATCACCAGCACGTCGGCATGGGCGCCTTTCGCCAAGCGTGTCAAAGTCGCTGCTCTCCCTTCGCCGGTATGACCCGGATCAGGTTCGGACGGTCGCAGGCCGTTCCAGCCCGCCTCTCAGCCCGGTACGCCGGGCTCCCGTGATGGTGCCCCCACCTTAACTCCGGTGGGTGCGGCCGCTGAAGGCGCGTACGAGGGGCGGACGGGCGCCCGGGCCCGGGCCGTCGGAGGCCCCCGGAGCGGGCTGGGTACAGTGACGGCGTGGCGGACATGAGCGGGGCGGACCGGACGGACCAGGTGGTCGTGGTCGGCGCGGGGCTGGCGGGGGCGCAGTGCGCCCTGGTACTGCGGCGCGACGGCTGGCAGGGGCGGATCGTGCTGGTCGGCGCCGAGCCGCACGCGCCGTACGACCGGCCGCCGCTCTCCAAGGACGTGCTCCTCGGCAAGGCCGACGCCACCACCCTCGACCTCGACTTCGGGCAGCTGGACGTCGAACTGCTCACCGGCCGCCGGGCCACCGGCCTCACCCCCGGCGTGCTGCACACCGACGCCGGTGACCTGCCCTACGGCTCGCTGGTGATCGCGACCGGCGCCGAACCGCGCGCCCTTCCCGGCGCCGAGCGGGCCCACCTGCTGCACACCCTCGACGACGCGCTCGCCCTGCGCGCCCTGCTCCGCCCGGGCCTGCGGCTGGTGCTGGTCGGCGCGGGCTGGATCGGGGCCGAGGTCGCCACCGCCGCCCGTGCCGCCGGCTGCGAGGTGACCGTCGTCGAGGCGGGCCCCGCCCCCGTCCCCGGAGCGCTGCCCACCGAGATCGGCCGGGTGATGGCCGGCTGGTACGCCGAAGCCGGGGTCGAGCTGCGCTGCGGTGTGGGCGTCGCCGCCGTCGAACCGGGCGCCGTACTGCTGGCGGACGGCACGCACCTGCAGGCCGACGAGGTGGTGGTCGGCGTCGGGGCCCGCCCGGCGACCGGCTGGCTGGCCGGTACCGGCGTGGAGCTGGACGCGGCCGGCGCCGTCCTGGTGGACGAGCGGCTGCGCACCGCCCTGCCCGGGGTCTTCGCGGCGGGCGACTGCGTCAGCTACCCCTCGGCGCGCTCCGGCGTCCGGCTGGCCGTCCAGCACTGGGACCACGCGCTGCAGTCCGCCGCGGCCGCCGCCGCCTCGGTGCTCGGCACGGACGCTCCGCCGTACGATCCGGTGCAGTACTTCTGGTCCGAGCAGTTCGGCAGGATGGCGCAGTACGCCGGACGGCACGGCGAGGGCGACGAACTGCTGTGGCGCGGCTCCCCGGACGGGCCGGACTGGTCGGTGCTCTGGCTGCGTGACGGCGCCCTGCGCGCGCTGCTCGCCGTCGACCGCCCGCGCGACCTGGCCCAGGGCCGGCGGCTGGTCGAGCGCGGCGCGGTGCTGGACCGGGCCCTCGCCGCCGACCCGGCGGTACCGCTGAAGTCGGCCGTCGCGGGGTAGCCCGCGGGGCCGATTGGTGCGCGGCGGGCTGCGGAGGTGGCAGTCTGGTGACGTGAGTGAGATCGAAAGCAAGATTGAAGCCCTGGTCACCGAGTGGATGTACCTGCCCGACATCTCGGAGCAGTGGGGGGTCCGGGTCACCGAGGTGCGCGACCTGGTCAAGAGCGGCGGCCTGATCGCCGTCCGGCGCGGCCCGAACAAGTCGCTGCAGGTGCCGGCCGCGTTCATCGACGGCGCCGGGCTGGTCAAGCACCTGTCCGGCACGCTGACCGTGCTGCGCGACTGCGGGTACAACGACGTGGAGATCCTGGAGTGGCTCTTCACCGAGGACCCGTCGCTGCCCGGCAGCCCGATCCAGGCGCTGCGGGAGAACCGCGGCACCGAGGTCAAGCGCCGCGCCCAGGCGATGCTGATCTGATGGCGGCCGACACCCCGCGCCGGCGGCTCGCCGACGCCCGGCTCTACCTGTGCACCGACGCCCGCCGCGAGCAGGGCGACCTCGCGCAGTTCCTCGACGCGGCGCTGGCCGGCGGGGTGGACATCGTCCAGCTGCGGGACAAGGGCCTGGAGGCGAAGCAGGAGCTGGCGGCGCTGGAGGTCTTCGCGGACGCCTGCCGGCGGCACGGCAGGCTGCTCGCCGTCAACGACCGCGCCGACGTCGCCCACGCGGCCGGCCCGGACGTGCTGCACCTCGGGCAGGACGACCTGCCGGTGCCGGCGGCCCGCGCGATCCTCGGCGGGGACGTGCTGATCGGTCGGTCCTGCCACGCGGAGTCCGAGGTGGACGCGGCGATCGCCGAGCCCGGCGTGGACTACTTCTGCACCGGTCCGGTCTGGCCGACCCCGACCAAGCCGGGTCGGCACGCGCCGGGCCTCGGCCTGGTCTCGTACGCGGCCAAGCAGCCCACCGACCGGCCCTGGTTCGCCATCGGCGGCATCGACCTGGGCAACCTGGACGAGGTGCTGGCCGCCGGTGCGCGCCGGGTCGTGGTGGTCCGTGCCATCACCGGGGCGGACGACCCGCAGGCCGCGGCCGCCGAGTTCGCCCGCCGGCTGCGTGAGGTCGAACCGGCCGGTCCGGCCGGCCGGGGCGTGTCCTAGACCGGCCGTCCGGCCCGCCGCCGTCCGCGGTCAGTACTTGCGGACGGTGGCGGCCTCCGCCAGCGCCAGCAGCGTCGTACGGGCCCGCTCGTCCGCCAGCGGCGCCGCCGCCAGCGCGGCCAGCGACTGCCGCATCAGCTCCTCGATCCGGGCCTCCACCGCCTCCGGCGCGCCGGAGCGGGCCACCAGGGCGCGCAGCTCGGCGACCTCCGCCGGGACGAGGTCCGGCGCGCCCAGCCGCTCGTCCAGGTGCCGGGCGTCCGCCGCCGGCAGCCCCCGCATGGCGTGCGCGACCAGCAGCGTCCGCTTGCCCTCGCGCAGGTCGTCCCCGGCCGGCTTTCCGGTGACCGCCGGGTCGCCGAAGACGCCGAGCAGGTCGTCCCGCAGCTGGAAGGCCTCGCCCAGCGGCAGGCCGAACGCCCCGTACGCCTCGACCAGCTCCGGCGGGGCGCCCGCCAGCAGCGCGCCGACCTGCAGCGGCCGCTCGATCGTGTACTTGGCCGACTTGTAGTGCAGCACGGTCTGCGCCCGGTCCAGCGCGCCCTCGTCGGTGGAGTCCCCGGCGACCGGCTCCAGGACGTCCAGGTACTGGCCGACCATCACCTCGGTGCGCATCAGGTCGAACATCGGCTTGGCGGCCAGCACCGCGGCCGGCTCCAGGCCCGAGTGCAGGAACAGCTCGTCGCACCAGATCAGCAGCAGGTCGCCGAGCAGCACCGCCGCCGAGGCGCCGTACTGCTCGCGGTCGCCGCGCCAGCCGTGCTCGCGGTGCAGCGCCTCGAAGCGGCGGTGCACCGAGGGCAGGCCGCGCCGGGTGTCGCTGCGGTCCATCAGGTCGTCGTGGACCAGCGCGCTGGCCTGGAGCAGCTCCAGGGCGGCCGCCGCCCGGTCGATCCCGGTGCTCGCCGCCGGGCCGCCGGCGCCGCGCCAGCCCCAGTAGCAGAAGGCCGGGCGCAGCCGCTTGCCGCCGTCGAGCAGGAAGTCGCGGAGGGCGTCGGCGACCGGCCCCAGCTGCGGCGAGATCTTGCCGAGCAGGGCCGACTGGCCGTCCATGAAGCCGGCGAGGGCGGCGTTGACACGCTCGCGCACGTCCTCCACGTCAATGGGGTTGGCCGGCCGCGGGCTGGACGAGGTCACGATGGGGCTCCGGAGGTCGCTGGGGTGCAGCCAGGGTATCCGGGCGGGCGGGAACAGCTGTACGGACGAGCCTCGGCCGCCCGGGTGAACGGGGTTCGTTCGGAAGCGGAATGCCGTCCATCCGTTGTCTCAAAATCTGGAACCGAGTTGTCCGAGCCCTTCATCCGGCGGATAACCTGCCAACATGGCACTAGGTATCGCTTCCACCAGACCGGACCGCGCGCTGACGGTCCGCGAGCTCCTGGCAGCCGGCAAGCGGTCCTTCTCCTTCGAGTTCATGCCACCGCGCACCGAGGTCGGCGAGCAGAAGCTCTGGGACGCCATCCGACGGCTCGAACCGCTCGACCCCAACTTCGTCTGCATGACGTACGGCGCGGGCGGCTCCTCCCGCGAGCGCACCGTCAACATGGTCGGCCGGATCGCCACCGAGACCACGCTGACCCCGGTCGCCCACCTGACCGCCGTCGACCACTCGGTCGCCGAGCTGCGCAACATCATCGGCCAGTACGCCGACCAGGGCGTGCGGAACGTCCTCGCGGTGCGCGGCGACCCGCCCGGCGACCCGATGGGCGAGTGGGTCAGCCACCCGCAGGGCGTCACCTACGCGTACGAGCTGGTCGAGCTGATCAAGGGCATCGGCGACTTCTGCGTCGGCGTGGCGGCCTCGCCGAACATGCACCCGCGGTCGACCGACTGGGACGAGGACATCCGGCACTTCGTGGCGAAGATCCGCTCCGGGGCGGACTACGCGATCACCCAGATGTTCTTCGAGGTCGACGACTACCTGCGGCTGCGCGACCGGGTGGCGGCCGCCGGCTGCGACGCGCCGATCATCCCGGAGATCATGCCGGTCACCAACGCCAAGCAGCTGGAGCGGTTCCCCCAGCTGAGCGGTTCGGCCTTCCCGGCCGACCTGGAGGCCCGGCTGCGCGCGGTGATCGACGACCCGGCGGCGCTTCGCGAGGTCGGCATGGAGCACGCCACCGCGATGTCCGAGCGGCTGCTGGCGGAGGGCGCCCCCGGGCTGCACTTCATCACGCTGAACCACTCGCCGGCGACCCTGGAGATCTACCAGAACCTCGGCCTGCACCGGCGCTGAGCTGCGCCGCAATCCTGCCCGCGGCCCGTTCGCGGCCCGGCCGGAGGTGGTCGGGAGCCGTGCCCGCGGAACGGGAACGCGATGCGGTACCCGGGCCGTTGAACCGGTACAGTCGCCGCACACGCGCGGCGCGCGCGGCACGCGACTGGAGGTAGCGGGCGGGATGGGGATCGGATACCTGCTGCTGTACGCCGCGTTGGCGGTGGTGGCGCTCTGGCTGGTCGCCGAGCTGCTGCTGCAGAACCGGGCCCCGCTGCACTGGCGCGGCCTGGCGCTCGCCGGCTTCCTCGGGGTCGCCTGCGGGATGGTCGTCGGGTCCGTCCCGGTGATCGGCGCGGGCGCGGCGATGTTCGCGGTCGGCCAGACCTTCGTCACCCTCTCGGTCAAGCGCGGGTACGCGGGCGGCTGGTCGCTCCGCACGGCCGACGGCGGCCTGCCCGGCCCGCTCGCCAAGGTGCCGCTGCTCGGTGCGCTGACCGGCGGCGGCGCGGTGGCCGTGGCCGCCGTGGTCGCGGCGGAGCGGGTCGGCGAGGTCGGTGTCGTGGAGGAGGCCCCGGAGCCCGCCCCGGTGGCCGAGGACGTGCCGGCCGTCGAGCAGACCGCCGCCTTCGAGATGCAGGAGCTGGCCGGGGACGGCGTCTACGCCTCCGCCTACTACGAGCAGCAGCAGACCGAGATGCTCCAGGCCGTTCCCCAGCCGGACCCGTACGCCGAGGCCTACCAGGCCGGGTACGACCCCGGGCAGCAGCAGGCGGCCTGGGACCAGAACGCCCAGCAGCAGTGGCAGACCCAGCAGCAGCCCGCCTTCTCGTACGACCAGGGGTACGGCGGCTACCAGCAGCAGGCCGTGCCGCAGCCGGACCCGTACGGCGGCTACCAGCAGCAGGGCCTCCAGCAGCCGGACCCGTACGCGGGCTACCAGCAGCAGCAGCCCCAGCCCGCCCAGTACGGCTACGACCAGCAGCAGTGGCAGCCCCAGCCCGAGCAGCAGCACCTGGACCACCACCAGCAGCAGCCCCACCCCGACCAGAACCTCGGCCAGGGCATCCCGCAGCAGCCGCAGTACGACCAGTACGGCTACCAGCAGCAGCCCACCTGGCAGCAGCAGGGCTGACCCCCCGGGCGTAGGCCGGGGCGGTGGGCAGCGGCGGCCGGTCCAGCGGCGGCCGGTGCGGCGGCCCGGGATCAGCTCCCGCTCGGCGGCGCGCTCCGGGCGTCCCGGTGCTCCGCCGCGGCCCGCTCCGCCGCCTGCTCCACGAACGGCCGGAGGAACTCCGGGACCATGACGAGCGGCTCTCCCCCCTGGGCCCTCATCAGCCGGTGGAGCCGGGCCTCCACCGGGATCAGCGCGAGGACCTGCCGGTCGGTCTCCGTCTCCGGGTGGTCGGGCCCGTACCACTCCTCGTCCAGACGGAGCGCCTCGCCGGCGGCGGCGAGGGCGGCCGCCTCGTCGCCGAGCCAGGTGTGGACCCGGGAGAGGTTGACCAGCGCGGCGGGCAGCTCCGTGCGCACCGGTGAGGTCGCCTGCCGAAGCCGTGCGACGGCCGCCACCAGGTCGTCCCGCGCCTCCTCCAGCGCGGCGTCGTCGTCCAGGGGACCGGCGGCCAGCATCCGGCAGCGCCCGCGAAGGGCCAGCAGGGACGTGTGCAGATCGCTCTGCTCGCCGAACCGGTCCAGGACGATCTCCTCGGCGGCGCCCAGCAGCGGTGCCGCGTTCTCGGGGCACTCCCGGTCGAGCTCCGCGTCGGCGGTGCCGAGCAGGGACTCGACGTACAGGCGGTCGCGCCGGTCCGGGTGCTCGTCGGCCAGGACCCGGAGCACGTGGTGCGAGTGTTCCGCCCGGGTGTCGGGGTCGTTCGTCGCCCTGGCCATCAGGGACGCGTCCGTGCGGAAGGCCATGTCCCAGGTGGACCCGTCCGCCGAACCGAGCGCGTCGGCCTGCCGGATCGCCCAGGCGTTCAGCTCCCGGGCCTCGTCGATCCGCCCGAACTGGTGCAGCAGCCTGGTCCGGACGTGCGTGGCGAAGAACAGGGCCTCTCGCGGCGCACCCAGGTAGGCCGGATCGGGCCGCCGCGGGTCGGGGAGGTGGGCGAGGGCGGTCTCCGCGAGGTCGGTGCGGGCGAAGTCGTGCGCGATCAGGCCGAGGTGGGCGTAGGCGTGGCTGATCGCCGACACCTGGCCCGACGGCGTGACCAGCGCGATGGCAGCCTCGATCTCGGACACGGCACCGTCCATGTCGCCGGTGAGCGCCAGCGCGCGGGCGCAGCCGACCAGTGCGTCGAAGAGCGGCCTCGGCCCGGTCATCCCCTGCCGGTAGGCGTCGTCGGTCAGCTCGTACACCGTCCGGGCGAGCGCGAGGGCCTCGTGCTCGTCCCCGAGACCGGTGAGCTGCTGGGCGAGCCGGGCCGCCAGCGCCACGACCGCCGGGCCGTCGAAGCCCGCCTCGACGGCGTGGCGGAGCGCGCTCTGGGCGTGGCCGACGACGGAGTGGAAGCCCCGGTGGTGGTGCTTCGCGTCGTCGTGGACGATGCCGACGCACAGGCCGACGGCCGTCTCCACCCACGTCAGACCGTCCTCGTGCCCGGCCCGGACGACGCGCTGGACGAGCGAGTGCACGCTGATGTGCCCCTGCTCGACGGTCATGAGCCCGTAGGACGCCAGGGTGGCGACGGCGGCGTCCCGCCGCAGCGGGTCGGACAGCTCGACCCTGGCCAGGGAGCCGGTCTCGTCGTCGACCACGCCGCCCCATTCGAGCGTCGTGTCCGTCCTGCGGCGGCGGAGGAAGCGGGTGCGGTACTCGGTCTCGGTGGCCCTGGTCGCGGTGACGAACGGGCGGACCGGGGAGGAGTCCAGGAGGTCCGCGCGGAGCGCCTCGCTCCCCAGGTAGGCCATCAGGTCGAGCAGCCGCACGGCCAGTGGGTCGATGTCGCGGACGGCGTCGCAGGCGAGCCGCACGGTCCGGGCCACCGGGACGGGGTGGCCGCTCACCTGCCCCATCTCCAGGACCCCGACCGCGTCGCGGTCGAGGCGGGCGAGGTAGTCGGGCACGCCGATGCCGACCGTGTGGCAGTAGTTGACGGCCTGCGCCAGGGCCAGCGGGTGGTCCCCGAGGGCCTCGGCCAGCGCCTCGGCCTCGGCCTCCGCGAGGGCGTCGAGGCTCCGGTCGAGGAACTCCCTCGACTCGGCGCGGCTCCACACGCCCAGGGGGAGGTGCCGGTAGCCCTCGTCGAGGCGGTTGACGGTGCTGGTGATGATCACGCGGCAGGCGTCGAGACGGGGGACGATGCCCCGGACGGCGTCCGGGTCGGTGACGCCGTCGATGATCAGGAGGGTGGCCGACGTGCCGGGCAGCCGCGCCGCCACCGGGCCGCGGAGGGTTTCGATCCCGGGCGGGCGGGGCCCGGCGTCCGTGTCGCGGGCGAGGTGCTCCAGGCCGGCCATGACGCTGGCGCGGGTACTGCCGTCGATGACGAAGGGCGTCAGCCGCCTCCCGGACGGGAGCGCCGCGAACTGCACCGCGAGGCTGGTCTTCCCCGAGCCGGAGATGCCGTGGACGACGACCGGCGCCACCGGGTCGACCGAGCCCGGCCGGAGGAGGGCCGACAGTTCGCGCAGCTCCCGCTCACGGCCGGTGAACAGCGGGTCCGGCACCCAGCGCGAGGGGTCGTGGCCGGGAGTCGCCGGGCAGCCGAGGGCATCGGCCCGCTGCAGCAGCACCGCGCGCAGCTCGTCCGCACCGAGGTGGCGGTCCGCCCTGGACCGCGCGGCCTCGGCGGCGGACCGCTCCCGGACCGTGGCCGCGATCCGGCGCCGCCGCGCCGACCGGGACTCGGGCACCTCCGTGCCCGCCTCCCGGATCCGGTGGACCAGCGCCTCGTAGCACTCGGCGGCGTGGCGCGGGTCGCGGCCGTTGGCCTCCAGGTACCCGGCCGTCCGCCGCACGCCGACGTCGGAGATCTCGTTCCGGCGGGGCAGCGGGTGGCGCGGGAGCGAGAAGTGGGAGAGGAACTCCTGGGCGGCCCCGCGGTCGACGCCGAGGTCGCGGGACAGCCGGTCGACGGCGCTCCGCGTGGCCTCCGCGTCCCCGCCGTGGCAGGCCTTCCACAGCTGCTGCGCCGGGCCGCTCATGCCGGCGTTGCTCAGGAACGCCGTGGTGCAGGCGCGGCCCGACTCCGTCCAGACGGCGTACAGGTCGCTCAGCACCCGGTCCGCCTTGAGGGCGCTCCACGTCCACCCGGCGTCGGCGGAGTGGTGCGGCTCCCGGTGCTTGATCGAGACCAGCTCGGGCAGGCCCTCGACCGGTAGCAGGATCACGTCCGTCGAGTGCTCGATCAGTACGCCGGCCAGGCCGTCGCCCAGGTGGTCGAGGACCATCAGGGCGATGCACTCGTCCTGGTACTCGAACCGGGCGCGGGTCTGCGGCGCGGTGTTCCGGGCGTCCTCGGGGAGCCGCCCGGCCACGTCCGGGAGGATCGGCGGACGCTGCCCACTGTCGTTGTCACCCATGGTGAGAGCCTAGGGCCGGGGTGTGACACTCCGCAGGGACCCCGCGGACCCCGCGGACCCGGTGGACCCGGTGGATCATGCGGGTCCGGTGGTCCCGCGCAGGCGGTGGGTCCGGCGCCCACGGCGGGTCCCGGGCCGGGCGGGACCGTCAGGCGGGGCCGATGAGGTTGGCCACGATGCAGGCGGACATGCCGACGCGGGCCAGACCGCCGCCGGGGTGGGCGGCGCCGCCGGTGAGGTAGAGGCCGGGGAAGTCCTCGTTCGGGGCCTGGAGCAGGTCCCCGCCCACGCCGGCCAGGGCGGGCGGCGGGACGGAGCCGAAGAAGGAACCGGCGTCGCGCTCGGTGTGCTCGGGGGTGCGCACCACCCGCCAGAGCAGCCGCTCGCGCAGGCCGAGCCCGGCCGCGTCGGCCTGGTCCAGCATCCGGTCGGCGAAGGCGTCGGCGATGCCGGGCGACCACCAGTCGAAGTCCAGCGAGGGGGTGGTCGCGGTGAGCACGACGCTCTCGTGGCCCTCCGGGTGCAGGGACGGGTCGTCCGGCCGCAGCACCTGGACGGTCGGGCGCTCGGACAGCGGCGCCGCCGGGTCGAAGACGCCGGCCAGCTCGGCGGCCGGGTCGCCGGCGTGCACCACCGTGCGGTGCACGGTGCCGGCCGGACGCGCACCGCGCAGGGCGAGCAGCACACTGACCCGCCCGGGCACGCCGTGCAGCCGCCCCGCCGAGGCGGGCCAGTCGTCCGAGGACTCGGCCGGGCCCATCCACTGGGTGTGCAGCACCCGGGTGTCGATCGAGGAGACCACCAGGTCGGCGTCGATCCGGTCGCCCTTGGTCTGCACGCCGCAGACCCGGCCGTCCCGGGTCTCCACCTTGGCGACCGGCGTCCCGAAGCGGAACTCCACCTTGCGCTGCTCGCACCGCCGGTGGAACGCGTCGGCCAGCGCGCGCAGGCCGCCCCGGACGTACCAGACGCCGAAGGACTGCTCCATGTACGGCAGCACGGTGGCCCCGGCGGGAGCGGTGCGCGGGTCGAGGCCGAAGCGCAGCGCGTGCTCGTGCAGCAGGGCGGTCAGTGCCGGGTGCCCGCCGAGCTGCTCGGCGGCGACGTCCGTGAGCGTCCACTGCCGGGGGCCGCGCCGCCGGCCGAACAGCCCGCGCCGCTCGGCCCCCGGCACCGGGTACGGGTCGGTGTGCAGCGGCCGGGCGTCGGCGGGGAGCGGCTCCTCCAGCAGTGGGCGGCGGGTGGCCTCCCAGACCGTGCGGCCGTGGTTGAGCACCGCCGCCCAGCGTTCGCCGGCGCCCGGGCCGAAGGCCTCGTCGAGGGCCTGGACCACGCCGCCTCGGGAGGCGTTGGGCAGCGACAGGGCGGTGCCGTCGGCGAACAGGTGGCGGCTCTCCGGGTCGACCGGGGCCAGCTCGACCAGTTCCTCCAGCGGCTCCCGCCCGGTCTTCAGCGCGAGGTCGCGGTAGACGGCGGGGAGGGTGAGCAGACCGGGACCGGTGTCGAAGGCGAAGCCGTCGCGCTCGTACCGGCCGACCATCCCGCCGTACGTGTCGCGCGCCTCGCAGACCGTCACCCGGTGCCCGAGGGTCGCCAGCCGGGAAGCCGCCGCGAGCCCGCTCATACCTGCGCCGATGATGACGATCCGTGCCATGGTCCGAATCCTAGGCGCGCCGGACCGGCTCGCTTTCCACCGGGCTTCCGGGAGCGGCGGCGCGGGCGGCCTTCCGTTCCCGCCGCCGGGCCCGGAAGGCCCGGATCCGGTTGACCGCGAACCAGACCAGCAGCAGGCCGACCAGCAGCAGGACGGCGGCGATCGAGGCGGCCAGCCACGGGTGGAAGATCGCCAGCGTGACCAGCCCGGCCACCGACACGTCCTCGGCCAGCGAGACCGCGATGTTGCTGGCCGGCTCGGGCGAGGTGTTCACCGCCATCCGCAGCGAGGCCTTCACCAGGTGGCTGACCAGCGCCGTGGTGCCGCCCATCGCGCCCGCCGCGACCTCGCTCAGCGAGCCCGGGTCGGTGGAGGCGATCAGCGCGCCGACGGTGGCGCCCGCGACCGGCCGGATCGCGGTGTGGGCGACGTCCCAGAGGCTGTCCACGTACGGGATCTTGTCGGCGACGGCCTCCAGCAGGAACAGCACGCCCGCCGCGACCAGCACGTCGGTGCGCTCCAGCGCGGGCGGTACCGAGTCGGCTCCGGCGAACCGGCCGAGCAGGCCGAGCAGCAGCACCACCGCGTACGCGTTGATCCCGCTCGCCAGCCCGCTGGTGAAGATCAGCGGGATGATCGTCATCCGTTCCTCCTCGCATGCCCGCCGGGATCGGCCCGGCTCGCCGTACCGTACCGGGACGCCGCCCGCGGGGCGCACGGTTCCCACCGGCGGTTCCCGCCCTGACCGTCTGAGTACGGATACTCAGGTACCGGGTTGAGTAGCTGCGCGGATGGCCTGCGACCTGCGGAGACGGGAGAGTGGTGGCACCGGGACGGCGGCGCGTCGGGCGCCCCGCCCCGGAGCTGCGGACGGGCGTCGTCCGCCGGTCACGGGGGACCGGCTGACGCCGCCGACGTCCGCACCGGAGCCGGTCTGAGGCCGCGCACCGCCGGCACGGGGCGGCGGAGCGGGCCAGGGGGGACCGGCGCACCGGAGGGGGAACGGGGGAACCGGGGGGAACGGGGGAAACCGGGGCGTCCGAAGCGCCGTCCGTGGGGGACGGCGCTTCGGGTACCCGGGGGCCGGCCGGAGCTCCGGACGGATTGTCAGTGGTGCCGGTCACGATGGAGGAGCACGGATCACCCGGTCCGCGCGCTGCCTCGGAACGGGGGAGACCATGACCGTCAGCCGTCCTGAGCCCGTCACCGCCCGCCTCCACTCCGCCGCCTACCGACCGGGCGCCCCCCGGCCCGCCCACGGGCCGGCCGCCGGCGCCGACGTGCACCCGGTGCTGCGCCGGGTCGCCGCCCCGCCCGCCGCCCTCGACCTGCTCGCCGACGCCCACCGGACCCTGGCGCGGTCCCGCTCCCTGGAGGACCCGCTGGAGCGGTACGCCGCCGCGCACCTCGCGGCGCTGCGCACCGTCGCGGCGGTCCTCGCGGTGCGGGGCCGGCCCGAGAAGAGCCCCCGGCGCCGCCGGGCGATCCGCAGCGCCTGGGAGGTGCTGCCCGAGGTCGCGCCCGAACTCGCCGAATGGGCGTTGTACTTCGCGGCCGGCGCGCGTCGCCGGGCCGCCGCCGAGGCCGGGATCCGGGGCGCCGCCTCGGCCCGGGACGCCGACGACCTGATCCGCAACTCCGCGCTCTTCCTCCGTCTGGTCGAGCGGCTGCTCGGCCTGCACCCGGCCCCGCCCGCCCCGCGCCTGCCGCTGGACGGCGCCGACGACCCGGAGGCCGCCGGGTGACCGGCGGCACGGGTGCGTCGCCCGCGCGGTCTAAGGTGGAGGCAACCTGATCGAAACTGCACGTGCCAAGGAGTCCCGCCTTGTACCCGACGCGTCCCCGCAGTGCCCTGCGTACCGCCGTGGTGTGGGAGGTGGTGCGGGCCGCCCTGGAGAAGCGGGCGGCCGAGCTGGACCAGCCGGTGCTGGACGTGGTGGACACCGGCGGCGGCACCGGCAACTTCGCCGTGCCGGTGGCCCGGCTCGGCCACCGCGTGACGGTGGTCGACCCGAGCCCGGACGCGCTGTTCGCGCTGGAGCGCCGGGCCGCCGAGGCCGGCGTGACCGACCTGGTCCGCGCCGTGCAGGGGGACACCCAGACGCTCCCCGAGCTGGTCACGCCCGGCAGTGTCGACGCGGTGCTCTGCCACGGCGTGCTGGAGGTCGTGGACGACCCGGCCGAGGCGCTCGGCAGCCTGGCCGGCACCCTGCGCCGGGGCGGTTTCGTGAGCCTGCTGGCCGCCAACCGGAACGGCGCGGTGCTCGCCCGGGCCCTCGGCGGCCACTTCGCGGAGGCCCGTGCGGTGCTGACCGCCGACGACGGCCGGTGGGGCGAGAGCGACCCGATGCCGCGCCGCTTCACCGGTGAGGAACTGGACCGGCTGGCGGTCGGGGCGGGCCTGCGGGTGGAGTCGGTGCACGGGGTGCGGGTCTTCGCCGACCTGGTGCCCGGAGTCCTGGTGGACACCGAGCCCGGTGCGCTGGAGGCGCTGCTCAAGCTGGAGGAGGCCGCCGCCGGGCAGCCCGCCTTCCACGCCGTGGCGACCCAGCTCCACCTGCTGGCCACCCTGGCCTGACCGGCCCGTCCGCCGCCGTTCGCCCCCGCATCGCCGCCGCGTCCCCGGGCCGTCTCCTCCCCGTCTCCTTCGGATCTCCCCAGGTCCGGGCCCATTCCATCGGATCGGGCACTTGTCCGGCGTCCGTCGCGTTGAGGACAGTGCGGCAGGGAGCCGCCCGAGTGGCCCGGCCCACGCGTGGTCGACCACTCCGGAACCGGCCGGTGGACCGTATGATCTGGGTAAAGCCGGAAAGCATGACAGCCGGATGCTCGGGGCATATGGACGACACGGGCCCGGGCCTCCGCACAGGCGTCCGACCGCGTGTTCTGAAGGCTGATTGGACATGCCTCCCCGACCGGGGCGGCGGACCGGTCGCACCCGCGACCGACGAGTAGGAGGACTCCGTGCCGCTCTCGGAGCACGAGCAGCGACTGCTCGACCAGATGGAGCGAGCGCTGTATGCCGAAGATCCCAAATTCGCGTCGGCGCTTGAGGGAACCGGTCTGCGCACCCACACCCGGCGACGGGTCTACCTGGCCGTCGGTGGCTTCGTGGTGGGCATCGGCCTGCTGATGGGCGGCATGGTCGTACCCGACCAGATCTGGGTCAGCGTGGTCGGGTTCCTGGTGATGCTGGGGTGTGCCGTCTTCGCCGTGACGGGCTGGCGCCGAGGACCCGCCGGGCAGGCCCAGGCCACCGGGCCGGCCGCGGCCCCGCGCCGCAAGGCAGGCATGATGGACCGGGTCGAGCAGCGCTGGCAGCGCCGGCGCGACGAGCAGACCGGCGGTTTCTGAGCCGGTCGTCCGGGGCGGACGGAGGGCGAGGCCGGACCCTCAGGACACCGGGCGGACGAACGTGACGAGGGCGGGCAGTCGATCGACTGCCCGCCCTCGCTGCTTCCCCGGGCCCGCTGCCGGGCCCGGGGGAACCGGGGTCAGGACTCCGGCCGGTCGCCCTTCCGCCGCGACAGCACCCGGCGCACCGGCCCGGTGACCGCCGCGGTCACCCGCGCCACCCGGCGGCGCGTCGTCAGCCGGGCCGCCAGCACCGCGTCCGACAGGCGCCACCAGAGCTGCGCCGAGGACGCCGGGAGCAGCAGGGCCCTGGTCCGCCCGCGCCGCCCGGCACCGGCCCGCAGGCCGGCGCGGGCGGTCCGGACGTCCGTCGCGAGCGGCGTGGTGACCTGCGCGGTCCGGGCGTAGAGCACCTTCTCGGTGGCCAGCGCCACCCGTCCGGCGGCTGCCGCCGAGACCTCGTCGAGCTCGGCGGTCTCGGCGATCCGGCGGGCGGCGGAGCGCGGGGTCCGCGAGTCGTCCGGCGGGATGCCGAGGTCCCACGCGGAGTCGATCAGCTCGGCCCAGGCGGCCAGCACCTGTTCGTCGGTGAGCTCGGCGGGCCCCTCGCCGCCGGGGCGGCGCCGCCCGCCGGCCCCGAGCCGGCGCCGGCGCAGCAGCGCCCGCCAGACCATCGGGGTGAGCAGCAGTGCGAGCACCACCAGGACCGCGGCCAGGGTGGCCAGGCTCCGCCCGGAGAGCAGCAGGGAGTCCTCCTGGGCGCCGGTGGCCGCCCTGTCCTGGTCACCGCAGTCGCCCATGCGGCGCTGCTTCGGGTCGCAGTCGGGGTTGGCGGACGGCAGCGGCACCGAGGCGCTGGGCTGCGGGGCGACGGTCGGCTGCGCGGTCGGCTCGTTGGTCGGGGCGACGACCGGCTCGGTGTACTGGGGCTGCACGCCGCGGCTCGGGGTGGGCTCGAAGCGCATCCAGCCGAAGCCCTCGAAGTACAGCTCGGGCCAGGCGTGGTACATCGAGTCGGTCACCGAGTAGACGTCGCCGGCCTTGACGTCGCCGGGTGTGAAACCGAGCGCGACCCGGGCGGGGATGCCCAGGGAGCGGGCCATCGCCGCCATGGTGGAGGCGAAGTGGACGCAGTAGCCCCGGCGCCGTTCCAGGAAGTCGGCCATCGCGTCGCTGCCGTTGTCGGGCCTGGTCTTGACGTCGTAGGTGAACTCGGGGCCGGTGAACCAGTCCTGCAGCGCGACCGCCTTGTCGTAGGGGGTCTTCGCCTTCTGGGTGACGGTGGCGGCCTTCTGGCGGACGACCGGCGGCAGGTCCCTCGGCAGGTCGAGGTACTGGGCCCTGATCCGTTCGGGCGCCGGCGGGACGCTGCGCAGCTCGTTGGCGGTGGGCGCGAGGTACAGGGAGGTGACCGAGTAGCTCAGCCCCTTGATCGCCTTGTCCCGGGTGGGCTGGAGGGCCGAGGTGAGCGGGTCGAGCTGCCAGTCGCCGTTGTTGCGCAGGGAGACCGTCCGGGCCGGGTAGGGCATCGGCAGCCAGGCGTTCTCCAGCCGCTCGCCGATCCTGACGCTGGTCCTCAGCTCCGGGAGGTCGCGCCCGCTCAGGCCCTCGGGGGGCGGCAGGGTGCCCTTGAACTCGGTGGCGTCGGTGGAGCTGAGCTTCCACCGGGTGCCGTCGAAGGCGTCCAGCGAGCCGGTGCGCAGGTAGGTGCTGTCGGCCGCGGGGCTGTCCGTCTTGTAGGTGAACAGCTCGACGTTGCGGGGCGCGGGGAGCGCGTCGTTGAGGGCGACCAGCGGGTCGAGGCTGTTGAACCCGCCCCCGCCGCCGTGACTGCCGGAGCCCGCGCTGTTGCCGGTGTGCACCAGGCCGAAGCTCCAGCGCGGCAGGAAGGTCGGCAGCAGCAGGGCGATCGCGAGCGCCACCACGCCGACCTGCCGCCCGCTCTGGCTGAGCCCGCCGAGACCGCCCTCGGTGCCGCGCGAGGTGCCGCGGAAGACCCGGCCCCAGCGGGAGACCCGGTCCTGGCCCTCGGCGAACAGCAGGACCAGGTAGCCGGCGGCCGCGGCCGCGAACCAGAGCCAGCTGCCCCGGTCGCCGGCCAGGCCGTTGCCGACCGAGTAGAGCGCCAGCAGCGGGAGCCCGGCCAGCGCCGAGCGCCGGTAGGTCACCGCGACGGTGTCCACCGCGATGGCCATCAGGCCGATCGAGGTGACCAGGATCAGTCGCAGGCCCGGGCTGGGCGGGGCGGGGATGGCGTACTCGCGGACGTCGTCCAGGCCCTGCTCGAACACCCGGCCGAGGGCGCGCACCGACTCGGGGCCGGGGACGATCCCGCCCCAGGAGGCGCCCGAGGCGGCGAAGCCGAGCAGCAGCAGGACGAAGAGCACGGCCAGCTGGCCGAGCGGGACGGTCCAGCGGTAGAAGGGGGTGCGCCGCAGTCCCGCGCCGACCGCGGCGAGCACGGCGACCACCAGGTAGGCGTGGGTGATCCAGCCCCTGGTGGTCAGCAGCGGGGTCAGGCAGAGCGCGGCCAGGGCGGTGGCCAGCGCCGAGTACGCGGTCAGTTTGGCCCGGGTGGTCACGCGCCGGCCTCTTCTCGGTAGGGGGAGGACGCCTCGGCCCGGTCGGCGGCCCGCCACAGCTCGGGGACGGAGTCGCCGGCGCGGACGGGCAGCACCGTCCAGCCGGCCTCGCGCAGGCGGAGCACCCGGTCGCGGAACTCGTCGCCGCCGGTGTCGGGGGCGAGCATGCGCAGGCCGGCCCAGGTGCCGGTGTCGAGCAGGAAGACCACGGCGCCGCCGGTGCGGCTGCGCAGCCGGGCCAGCCGGGCGGCCTGCTCCTCGTCCAGGTCGCCGAGGACGGCGACCAGCAGGCCCTCGCCGCCGGCCCGCAGCGGCTCCTCGGCGCGCGAGAGCCCGGCGCCGTCGGAGAGGTCGGCCACCGCGAGGGCGTCCAGGATCAGGCCGGAGGCGTCGGCGGCGTTGTTGCCGCCGCCCGTGCCGCTGCCGGGGACGGCGAGGCCGGTGTCGGTCAGCAGCCGGGTCTGGTAGCCGCGCTCCAGCAGGTGGGCGGCGACCGAGGCGGCGCAGGAGACCGCCCATTCGAAGGAGGAGGCGGGGCCGCTGCCGCGGTGGCCCGTCTCGCGGGTGTCCAGCAGGACGGTGGCGCGGGCCTTGCGGGGCTGCTCCTCGCGGCGGACCATCAGCTCGCCGTAGCGGGCGGTGGACTTCCAGTGCACCCGGCGCAGGTCGTCGCCGGGCCGGTACTCGCGCAGGATGACGTCGTCGTCGCCGGCCAGCGCGAGGGCGCGGGTGTGGCTGTCGCCCTGTCCGGCCCACTCGCCGCTGAGCCGGATGTACGGCAGCGGCACGATCTGCGGGACGACGGTGAGCACGTCGGAGGCGGAGAACGAGCGGTTCAGCTCGCACATCCCGAACGGGTCGGAGAGCCGCAGCTGGAGCGGGCCGAGCGGGTAGCGGCCCCGCAGGTCGGAGCGGACCCGGTAGGAGACCTCGCGGTTGCCGCGCGGCTCGACCCGGTCCAGGACGAACCGCGGGCGCGGCCCGAGCACGTACGGGACCTTGTCCTCCAGCAGCAGCAGGCCGGTGGGGACCCGGGAGACGTTGTCGACCCGCAGGTGGACCCGGGCCTCCTGGCCGGCCACCGCGCGGCGCGGGCTGAGCCGGCGGCCGCTGGCCACCCGGTAGCGGGTGTTGGCCAGCAGCAGGGCGGCGGCCAGCGGCAGGGCGGCGAGCAGCACGCCGACGCGCAGCAGTGCGTCCTGGTCGAGCAGGTACGAGCAGACCACCGCGGTCAGCCCGGCGGCCAGGAAGGAGCGGCCCCGGGTGGTGAGGCCGCGCAGTCCGGCGCGGAAGCCCGACGGTTCGTCGGACGGGCCCACCTCAGCCCCTCCGGACGGCCGGGCCGCCCTGCGGGCGCGGCAGCGGAAGCCGGGCGACCAGGTCGGTCACGATCTGCTCGGAGGTGCGGCGGCTGAGCTGGGTCTCGGCGGTCGGCATGAGGCGGTGGGCGAGCACCGGGACGGCGAGGCGCTGGAGGTCGTCCGGGGTGACGTAGTCGCGGCCGTCCAGGGCGGCGGCGGCGCGGGCGGCCCGGACCAGGTGCAGGGTGGCGCGGGGCGAGGCGCCGAGGCGCAGCTCGTGGCTGGTGCGGGTGGCGGAGACCAGGTCGACGGCGTAGCGGCGGACCGGGTCGGCGATGTGCACGGTGCGGACCAGGTCGATCAGCTTGAGGATGTCGGAGGCGTGCGCGACCGGCTGGAGGTCGTCCAGGGGGCTGGCGCCGGCGTGCACGTCGAGCATGGCGAACTCGGCCTCGGGGCTGGGGTAGCCCATCGAGATCCGGGCCATGAAGCGGTCCCGCTGGGCCTCGGGGAGGGGGTAGGTGCCCTCCATCTCGACCGGGTTCTGGGTGGCGACCACCATGAACGGCGAGGGCAGCTCGTAGCTGGTGCCGTCGATGGTGACCTGGCGCTCCTCCATCGACTCCAGCAGCGCGGACTGGGTCTTCGGCGAGGCCCGGTTGATCTCGTCGCCGACCACGATCTGGGCGAAGATCGCGCCCGGGCGGAACTCGAAGTCGCGCTGGTGCTGGTCGAAGATGTTGGTGCCGGTGACGTCCGAGGGCAGCAGGTCCGGGGTGAACTGGATGCGCCGCACGGTGCAGTCGACGGACCGGGCCAGCGCCTTGGCCAGCATGGTCTTGCCGACGCCGGGCACGTCCTCCAGCAGCAGGTGGCCCTCGGCGAGCAGGACGGTCAGGGCGATCCGGACGGCCTCCGGCTTGCCCTCGATCACGCTCTCGATGTTGGCACGCACCCGGTCCACGACGGCGGCGAGTTCCGGCAGGCCGACCGGGTAACCCGGCGTCCCCTGGTCGCCCCCCGCACGACCGTCGAGACCGGCCTGATCGTTGTAGCTCGTCACCCGTTCGCTCCCTGGCACACCACGTGCCCGCCTCCCTTGAGGCCGGCCCCCACCCCATGCTGGACGCGGCCCCTCCGGGAGCGGTTCCGTGTTCCTGGAGCCGGTGCCGGGGACGGCCTGCGGCTGGCCGCCCCAGGTGGTTCGAGGTCAGACCGGCAGGCGCATTCTCCCCCGGGCGGCGGTCAGAAGTCACCATCCGGACCGGGCACCGTCGGGCGGCAGCGCCGGGGAGGCGGGCCCGCGGGTTCCCGGGGACGTCCGGTTGGCCCGGACGACGCTGGCCGGGCCTACGGGGCGGGAGGGATCAGTGGATCTCGCGCAGCAGCCCGGTGTGGACGTCGAAGACGAAGCCGCGCACGTCGTCGGTGTGCAGCAGGAACGGGGAGGTGCGGACCCGCTGCATGGACTGCCGGACGTCGCTGTCCAGGTCGACGAAGGCCTCGACCGCCCACTGCGGGCGCTGGCCGACCTCCTGCTCCAGCTCGCGCCGGAAGTCCTCGGTGAGGCCGAGCAGGCCGCAGCCGGTGTGGTGGATCAGCGCCACCGAGCGGGTGCCGAGGGCGCGCTGGCTGATGGTGAGGGAACGGATGGTGTCGTCGGTCACCACGCCGCCCGCGTTGCGGATGACGTGGGCGTCGCCGAGTTCGAGGCCGAGCGCGGCGAACAGGTCGAGGCGGGCGTCCATGCAGGCGACCACGGCGATCTTCTGCACCGGGCGGGCGTCCATGCCGCCGTCGCGGAAGGTCACCGCGTACTCGCGGTTGGCCGCGATGAAGCGGTCGATGATGGTGGGCGTCGGGGAGTCGGCAGCGGCGGTCGGCGTGTGCCGGTCGGGGGTCACTGTCATGGTGAAGACGTTAGTGCGATTCGGCGGGTCGTGGTGGGGCTGATGGCTACAGAGCGGGCCCTTGTGACCGAGCGCATATCCACAACGCGCCGTCACCCGCGGGTGGTCCGGTCGGATATGTCCGCCCCGGTCCGGATCCGCCCGCGGGCCCTCCCCGGCGCCGGGGCGCGCGGCGTCGGCCCCGGCGCCGGTCCGGCCGCCGGCATGTGCCACGAGCACCGTCGCGACCTGCGGTGATCCGTACCGCCGCCCGGGTGGTGCGCCGGAGCGGGCCATTGACTGACGGGGCCTGAGCGATAGAGTTGCGGCGCAGTGGAGCACACCCTCCGGAGCCCGTCAACCGGGCGTTTCCGGCCGGTGCGGCGGCCGACGCGGCCCGTGGCCTCCACCCGCTCCGTGCCACCTGGCGCACCTTCCCCGGCGCCGGGCGGTCACGACCTTCCCCAGGAGCGGGCGGGGCCCACGGGCCGCGGCCCGGCCCGTGGACCTGCTCCGCGGCGTGGTGGGACAGAATGGTCGGAGCTCCCGTACTTCGGGCGGCTCCGCACCGAGGAAGGGCGCCACAGCGCATGACCACCAACGATCCGGCCCCCAAGCACGTCCCGGTGATGCTGCAGCGGTGCATGGACGCGCTGGCCCCGGCGATCTCCCGGCCCGGCGCGGTGGTGGTGGACGCCACCCTCGGCCTCGGCGGCCACAGCGAGGCGCTGCTCACCCAGTTCCCCGAGGTCCGGCTCGTCGCGGTGGACCGCGACCCGGCGGCGCTCAAGCTCTCCGGCGAGCGGCTGGCCCGTTTCGGTGACCGGGCCACCCTGGTGCACGCCGTCTACGACGAGATCCCCGAGGTGCTGGAGCGGCTGGACATCCCGCGGGTCGACGGCATCCTCTTCGACCTCGGCGTCTCCTCCATGCAGCTCGACGAGGCCGAGCGCGGTTTCGCGTACGCCCAGGACGCGCCGCTGGACATGCGGATGGACCAGACCCGCGGGATCAGCGCGGCCGAGGTGCTGAACACCTACAGCCACGGCGAGCTGGCCCGGATCCTCAAGTTCTACGGTGAGGAGCGGTTCGCCGGGAAGATCGCCTCGGTGATCCTGCGCGAGCGCGAGAAGGAACCGTTCACCACCAGCGCGCGTCTGGTCGATCTGGTGCGCAACGCCATCCCGGCCGCCACCCGCCGCACCGGCGGGAACCCGGCCAAGCGCACCTTCCAGGCGCTGCGGATCGAGGTCAACGGCGAGCTGGAGGTCCTGGAGCGGGCGATCCCCGGGGCGCTCGACGTGCTGGCCCTCGGTGGGCGGATCGCCGTGATGTCCTACCAGTCGCTGGAGGACCGCCTGGTCAAGCAGGCCTTCGCGGCCGGGGCGACCAGCACCGCCCCGCCGGGGCTGCCGTTCGTCCCGGAGGAGCACCAGCCCTGGCTCAAGCTGATCACCCGCGGTGCCGAGCTGGCCACCGAGCAGGAGATCGAGGAGAACCGGCGCGCCGCACCCGTTCGGCTGCGGGTGGCGGAGAGGATCAGGGACCGAAGCACCCGGGGCTGACCGGCACCGGGGCGGTCCGAAGGGCGGAGGAAGGGCAGTGGGGCCGGTGGCCGGAGGCGGGGCGGGGAGCAGGGTGCTCCCCGGGCAGGGCGGCAGGGCGCGGATCACCGTCCGCCCCGGGCGGCGCCAGGTACGGGGGCGGACACCGTTCGCGGTGCTGGTGGTGGTGCTGCTCGCGGCCGGGCTGCTCGGGCTGCTGGCGCTGAACACCGCGCTCAACGAGGGCTCCTTCGAGCTGTCCAGGCTGCAGCGGCAGACCACGGTCCTCACCGACGAGCAGCAGGGGCTCCAGCACCAGATCGGCCAGAACTCCGCGCCGGACGCGCTGGCCCGCCGGGCCGGCGAGCTGGGCATGGTGCCGGCCGGCGGGATGGCCTTCCTCGACCTGCCGAACGGCGGCGCGGTGCTCGGCACGCCGAAGCCCGCCCAGGACAGCCCTCCGGTGAAACGGTCCACCGTGGAACCGTGGCCCGGGAAGCAGCCGTCACCCAGTGCCCAGCCCGGTGCCGGTGCTCCGCCCGCCTCCCCGGCGGCGGCCCAGCCGCCCGCCGCACCGACCGCTCCGGCACCGGGCGGGGACGTCACCGTCCAGCTCAACCCGACCGCGCCGCAGCCGGCGCCGGCCACGGGCGGGGGTGCCGCGCGATGACCACACCCCGTCAGCCCTCCAGTGGCAGTGGCAGTGGCGGCAGCGGCGGACGCCGGCCCGTCAAGGGCGCCGCGCCGCGTCCGGTCCCGCGCGGGCAGTCTGCGGGCAAGCCGCCGGCCGCCGGGCGCGCCCAGCCGGCCAAGGGTCAGCCCGCCAAGCCGCAGCCCGCCAAGCCGCAACCCGCCAAGGTCCAGCCGGCCCGTCCCAAGCAGCCGTCGGCCAAGCAACCGCCCGCCAAGCAGCCCCCGGCCCGCCAGCCGGCGGCCAAGCAGCCGGCGGCCCGGCAGCCCGGCGCCGCCAAGGCCCAGCCCGCCGCCGGGCGGGACCCGAGGGCGGCCGCCGCCCGGACGCCGCGCACCCCGCAGCAGCGCCGTCCCGAGGGCCGCCCCCCGGCCCGCGCCGGCCAGGCGGGCGCCGGGGCGCGTCCGCGCCCGCCGCAGCGCCGGCCGCAGCCCCGGGGGATCCGGCTGGCGGACCCGCGCCGCCGGCTGCGGGTGATCACCATCGTGCTCTCGGTGGTGTTCTCGATCTTCGCCGGCCGGCTGGTCCAGCTCCAGCTGCTGGACTCCGACGCGCTGGCCGCCGACGCCAACACCAACCGCTACCTGAACATCCCGATCACCGCCGAACGCGGCTCGATAACGTCCGCCGACGGGGTCGCCCTGGCCACCACCGTCGACGCGTACGACATCACCGCCGACCCGGCGATGTTCACCCCCGAGGCCACCGGCCTCCCGGACGCCCCCGAGCAGGCCGCCGCCCTGCTGGCGCCGATCCTCGGCCTGCCCAAGGAGCGGATCGCCGCCGACCTGCACACCCCCAAGACCCGCTACAAGCGCCTCGCCGCCCAGCAGACCCCGGACGTCAAGAACCAGATCAGCGACCTCAAGTCGAGCCTGGAGAAGCAGGCCGGCTCGCGGAGCTGCCAGGCCCAGAAGCGGCTGCTGAACAAGTCCCTCGACGAGGGCGGCCGGACGAGGCTCGACAACGAGTGCGTCAACCCGCTGGCCGGCGTCTTCAACCGGGACACCCAGAAGCGGGTCTACCCCTCGGACGGGCTGGCCGCCAACCTCGTCGGCTTCGTCAACGCCGAGGGCGAGGGCGCCGGCGGGCTGGAGCAGCAGTTCCAGCAGCAGCTGTCCGGCAAGGACGGCCACAGCAGCTACGCGCAGGCCGGCGGCCGCCTGGTGCCCACCGCCGGCGGCTCGCTGGACCCCGCCGTGCCCGGCACCGACCTGCGGCTGACCGTCAACCGGGACATCCAGTGGGCCGCCCAGCGGGCCATCACCGACCAGGTCGCCAACGCCGGGGCGGAGAAGGGCTACGTCATCGTCCAGGACGTGAAGAACGGCCAGGTGCTGGCGATGGCCACCTCGCCGGGCTTCAACCCGAACGACCTGAGCACCGCCAGGAACTCGCAGCTCGGCAACGCGGCCCTGCAGGACGCCTACGAGCCCGGCTCCACCGCCAAGCTGATGACCATGGCCGCCGTCCTGGACACCGGCAAGGCCACCTGGGACACCAAGGTCACCGTGCCCTACCCGCTGGTCCGCGGCGACGTGGCGTTCAAGGACGACGTCGAGCACCCCACCTGGTACCTCACCCTGGCCGGCGTGCTCGCCAAGTCCTCCAACATCGGCACCATCGAGGCCGCCCAGACGCTGGGCGCGACCCAGCCCGAGGCCAACCAGGTGCTCTACGAGTACCTGCGGAAGTTCGGCATCGGCCAGCAGACCGGGCTGGGCTTCCCCGGCGAGACCGCCGGCCTGCTCGACAAGCCGGAGGACTGGAAGGCGTCCAAGCAGTACACCATCCCGTTCGGGCAGGGCCTCTCGGTGAACGCGCTGCAGGCCACCTCGGTGTTCTCGACCATCGCCAACGGCGGGCTCCGGGTGGCGCCCAGCGTCGTCCAGGGCACCACCTCGCCGGACGGCAAGTACACCCCCGCCGCGCCGGGCGCGCAGTCCCGGGTGGTGAGCGAGCAGACCGCCAAGACCCTCACCGAGATGCTGGAGTCGGTCGTCTCCGACGAGCAGGGCACCGGCGGCAAGGCCGCCATCCCCGGCTACCGGGTGGCCGGGAAGACCGGCACCGCCAACCGGGTGGACCCCAAGAACGGCGGGTACCGGGGCTACACCGCGTCCTTCATCGGCTTCGCCCCGGCCGACCAGCCGCGGGTCACCGTCTCCTGCGTGATCCAGGACCCGGTCAACGGCCACTTCGGCGGCCAGCTGTGCGGTCCGGTGTTCAAGCAGGTGATGGAGTTCACCCTCAAGACCCTCCAGGTCCCGCCGAGCGGCAGCGAGGCGCCCAACCTGCCCGTCGAGTGGAAGCCGTGATCGACCATGAGCAACGACCGGGCGGGTGCGGCCGCCGGTGCGGAAAAGGGCCGGTTTGGCCCTGGACGCCCTTCGGCGGATAGCCTCTCCGCCGTGCCGAAACCCGATCAAACCACCGTGAGCCCGCCCCGACCCGCCCGGACGGGGGCCCGGCCGCTCGCCGAGATCGCCCGACTGCTGGGTCTCGACCCCGTCGAGGGACCCGAGGTCACCGGCGTCACCCACAACGCCCGCGAGGTCCGCCCCGGCGACGTGTACGTGGCGTTCCCGGGTGCCAACCACCACGGCGCGTCCTTCGCCGGGCAGGCCGCCGGGGCCGGCGCGGTGGCGGTGCTGACCGACCCGGCCGGCGCCGAGCTGGCGGCCGGCGCGGGCCTGCCGCTGCTGGTCGTCGACCGGCCGCGGGCCAGGATGGGCGAACTGGCCGCCGCCGTCTACGACCGGCCCTCCGAGCGGCTGCTGATGATCGGGCTGACCGGCACCAACGGCAAGACCACCACGTCCTACCTGGTCGAGGGCGGCCTGCTCGGCGCCGGGCGCAGCCCCGGTGTGATCGGCACCGTCGAGATGCGGGTCGGCACCGAGCGGATCAAGAGCGAGCGCACCACCCCCGAGGCCACCGACCTGCACGCGATCCTCGCCGTGATGGGCGAGCGCGGCGCGGACGCGGTGACCATGGAGGTCTCCAGCCACGCGCTGGTGTACGGCCGCACCGACGGCGTGGTCTACGACGTCGCGCTGTTCAACAACCTCACCCCCGAGCACCTCGACTTCCACCCGGACATGGAGGACTACTTCCAGGCGAAGGCCCGGCTCTTCCAGCCCGGCAAGTCGCGGGCCGGGGTGGCCAACCTGGACGACGCCTACGGCCGCCGACTGGCCGCCGAGGCCAAGATCCCGGTCGCCACGTTCTCCGCCACCGGCGCGCCCGAGGCGGACTGGCGCGCGGTGGACGTCCAGCTCGGCCCGGTCGGGTCGACGTTCCGGGTGCTGGGCCCCGACGGCGCCGAGGCGGACGCGTCCGTCCCGCTGCCCGGCCCGTTCAACGTCGCCAACGCGCTGGCCGCGATCGCGGTGCTGGCCACCGCCGGCCTCCCGCTGGACCGGGCCGTGGCCGGCGTCGCCGCCGTGCCCGGCGTGCCCGGCCGGCTGGAGCGGGTCGACGCGGGCCAGCCGTACGTCGCGGTGGTCGACTACGCGCACAAGCCGGACGCCCTGGAGGCCGTCCTCGGCTCGCTGCGCGAGGTCACCAAGGGCCGGCTGCACGTGGTGATCGGCTGCGGCGGCGACCGTGACCCGCACAAGCGCGCCCCGATGGGCGGCATCGCCGCCCGGCTGGCCGACACCGCCCTGCTGACCAGCGACAACCCGCGCAGCGAGGACCCGTTGGCGATCCTCGCCACCATGCTCGCCGGCGCCGCAGCGGTGCCGGAGGCCGAGCGCGGCGCCGTCCTGGTCGTCCCCGACCGGGCCGAGGCGATCCAGCTGGCCATCGCCCGCGCCCGGGCCGGTGACACCGTGCTGGTGGCCGGCAAGGGCCACGAGCTCGGCCAGTACGTACGAGACGAGATCCGCCCCTTCGACGACCGGGAGGTGCTGCGCGAGGCCATCGGACACGACGCCGTCGCGCGGACCACGGCCGCCCGGGGCACCGGAGGAGTAGAGCAGCCGTGATCGCACTGACCCTCGCCGAGGTGGCCGCAGCAGTCGGGGGCACCCTGGCCGGCGCCGACCCCGACGTCCTGGTGACCGCCCCGGTCGAGGTCGACTCCCGCAAGGTCCTCCCCGGCGGCCTCTTCGCGGCCTTCGTCGGCGAGAACGTGGACGGCCACGAGTACGCCGCCACCGCGGTGGCGGCCGGCGCCGTCGCGGTGCTGGCCTCCCGCCCGGTCGGCGGCCCCACCGTCCTGGTCGACAGCGTGGTGGACGCGCTCGGCAAGCTGGCCCGCACCGTCGTCGGCCGCGCCGACGCCACCGTGGTCGCCCTCACCGGCTCGGCCGGCAAGACCAGCACCAAGGACCTGATCGCCCAGCTGCTCCAGCGGCTCGGCGACACCGTCTACCCGCCCGGCTCGCTCAACAACGAGATCGGCCACCCGATGACCGCCCTGCGGGTCGAGGACGCCACCCGGCACCTGGTGCTGGAGATGGGCGCCCGGCACAAGGGCGACATCGAGTACCTCACCTCGATCACCCCGCCCCGGATCGGCGTGGTCCTGAACGTCGGCACCGCGCACGTCGGCGAGTTCGGCTCGCAGGAGGCGATCGCCGAGGCCAAGGGCGAGCTGGTCGAGTCGTTGCCGGCCGACGGCGTCGCGATCCTCAACACCGACGACCGGTTGGTGCGCGGAATGGCCGCGCGCACCAAGGCCAGGGTGGTGTTCTTCGGTGAGTCCCCGGAAGCCGACGTCCGCGCACAGGATGTTCGCCTGGACTCCACCGGACGGCCATCCTTCACGTTGACGACCCCGGCCGGTTCCGCACGCGTGCAGCTGCGCCTGTACGGTGAGCACCACGTCTCGAACGCCCTCGCCGCCGCAGCGGTGGCGACGGAGCTCGGGATGACCGTCGACGACACCGCCGAAGCACTGGGTGAGGCGGGTGCGCTGTCCCGCTGGCGCATGGAGGTCGTCGACCGGGCCGATGGTGTCACCGTCGTCAACGACGCCTACAACGCGAACCCCGACTCGATGCGGGCCGCGCTGCGGGCGCTGGTCTCGATGGGGGGACGGGGCCCGGAGCGCCGCCGCACCTGGGCGGTGCTCGGCGAGATGCGGGAGCTCGGCGAGGAGAGCCTGGCCGAGCACGACGCCATCGGGCGGCTCGCCGTCCGGCTGGACGTCACCAAGCTGGTGGCGGTCGGCGGACGCGAGGCGGCCTGCATGGAACTGGGCGCTAGGAACGAAGGTTCGTGGGGTGAGGAGTCGGTGCTGGTGTCCGACGCGGACGCGGCGGTCGAACTGCTGCGCAGTCAGCTGCTTCCGGGGGATGTGGTGCTGGTGAAGGCCTCCCGCTCGGTGGGGCTGGAGAAGGTGGCCGAGGCGATCCTCGCGGACGGTGCGGCCAAGTAATGAAGCAGATCCTCTTCTCCGGCATGATCGGCCTGGTCCTGTCGCTGCTCGGCACCCCGGCCCTGATCAAGTTGCTCGCCCGACAGGGCTACGGCCAGTACATCCGCGACGACGGCCCGAAGGCGCACCACAGCAAGAAGGGCACGCCCACCATGGGCGGCATCGCCTTCATCCTGGCGACGCTGATCGCCTACTTCGCCACCAAGGCGATAACGGGGGAGTCCCCGACCGCCTCCGGGCTGCTGGTGCTGTTCCTGACGGCCGGTCTGGGACTGGTCGGCTTCCTCGACGACTACATCAAGGTCGTCAAGCGCCGCTCGCTGGGCCTGCGGGCGAAGGCGAAGCTCGCCGGACAGTCCATCGTCGGCCTGGCCTTCGCCGTCCTCGCGCTGCAGTTCCCCGACAGTGCCGACCGCACCCCGGCCTCCCAGCACCTCTCGTTCGTCCGCGACTTCGAGTGGTCGGTCGGCCCGGTGCTGTTCGTCATCTTCGCGTACTTCCTGATCGCCGCGACCTCGAACGGCGTGAACCTGACGGACGGTCTGGACGGCCTGGCCACCGGCGCCTCGGTGATGGCCTTCGGCGCCTACACCTTCATCGGCGTCTGGGAGTACGGCCAGAGCTGCGCCTACGCCGTCTCGGCCACCTCCAACTGCTACGAGGTCCGCGACCCGCTGGACCTCGCGGTGGTCGCGGCCGCCCTGATGGGCTCCTGCTTCGGCTTCCTCTGGTGGAACACCTCGCCCGCCAAGATCTTCATGGGCGACACCGGCTCGCTCGCCCTCGGCGGCGCGATGGCCGGCCTGGCGATCTGCTCGCGCACCGAGATCCTGCTGGTCCTGCTCGGCGGCCTCTTCGTGATCATCACCCTCTCGGTGATCATCCAGGTCGGCTCGTTCCGGATGACCGGCAAGCGCGTCTTCAAGATGGCCCCGCTGCAGCACCACTTCGAACTCAAGGGCTGGAGCGAAGTCCTGGTCGTGGTCCGGTTCTGGATCATCCAGGGCCTCTGCGTGGCCGTCGGCCTCGGCCTCTTCTACGCGGGATGGGTGACCGGATGACCGACCCCGACTGGACCGGCCTGCCGGTCGCCGTCGCCGGACTCGGCGTCTCCGGCATCAGCGCCGCCCGGGTCCTGCACGGGCTCGGCGCCCGCGTCACCGTGGTGGACGGCGGGAGCGGCGAGGGGCTGCAGGCCCGCGCCACCGAGCTGGAGGCCCAGGGCGTGGCCGTCCGCCTCGGCGACGGCGACACCCTGCCCGAGGGCACCCGGCTGGTCGTCACCTCGCCCGGCTGGCCGCCGAGCAGCCCGCTGTTCGCGGCCGCCGCCGCGGCCGGCGTGGAGGTCTGGGGCGACGTCGAACTGGCCTGGCGGCTGCGCCGGCCGCTGCCCGCGACCGGCGAACCCGCCCCCTGGCTGGCCGTCACCGGCACCAACGGCAAGACGACCACCGTCCAGATGCTCGCCTCGATCCTCACCGCCGCCGGCCGGCGCACCGCCGCCGTCGGCAACGTCGGGGTCTCGGTGCTGGACGCGGTGCTCGCCGAGGAGCCGTACGACGTGCTCGCCGTCGAGCTCTCCAGCTACCAGCTGCACTGGGCGCCCTCGCTGCGCCCGTACTCGGCGGCCGTGCTCAACCTGGCGCCCGACCACCTCGACTGGCACGGCTCGATGGAGGCGTACGCCGCCGACAAGGGCCGGATCTACGAGGGCAACGTCGTCGCGTGCGTCTACAACCTGGCCGACCCGGCCACCGAGGCGCTGGTCCGCGAGGCCGACGTCGAGGAGGGCTGCCGGGCGGTCGGGTTCGGCCTCGGCTCGCCCGGCCCGTCGGACTTCGGCGTGGTCGACGGCCTGCTGGTGGACCGCGCCTTCGTGGCGGACCGGGCCAAGAACGCCGCCGAGCTGGGCTCCGTCGAGGACGTGAACCCGCCGGCCCCGCACAACGTCGCCAACGCGCTGGCCGCCGCCGCGCTGGCCCGGTCCTACGGGGTCGAGCCGAAGGCCGTCCGGGAGGGCCTGCGCGCCTTCCGGCCGGACGCCCACCGGATCGCCGAGGTCGGCGTCGTCGACGGCGTGACGTACATCGACGACTCCAAGGCGACCAACACCCACGCGGCCGCCGCCTCGCTCTCCGCCTACCGCCCGATCGTCTGGATCGCCGGCGGCCTGGCCAAGGGGGCGGCGTTCGACGACCTGGTGCAGGGCGCGGCCGAGCGGCTGCGCGCCGCCGTGCTGATCGGCGAGGACCGCGCGCTGATCCGGGAGGCCCTGGCGCGACACGCGCCGGATGTCCCGGTGATCGAGGCGGCCGAGGGCCAGACTGGCGCGGTGGCGATGGCAGAGGTGGTCCGCGCGGCCGCCTCACTCGCCCGAACGGGTGACACGGTGCTGCTGGCCCCGGCCTGCGCCTCGATGGACATGTTCACCAACTACGGGGAGCGCGGCGACCTCTTCGCGGCGGCCGTGCGGGAGCTGGCGGACACGTAGGGCCGGCCCGACCAGGAGCGCGTCCGGCGGGAACCCGGCGGACGCGCCCCGGGCACGGTCGGGCCCCGCGCGCCCAGGGCTTGTCCGAGGGCCGTGCCGGATCGGAGCGGCCCGGAGACGGGCGAGGCGCAGAGGGAGAGCGGGACGGGTGGGCGGCGGTCAGGGCAGGGCGGGTGGTTCGGGCGCACCGGAGAACGGCGCGACCGACCCGTGGCGGGTGATCTCGGCCACCACCACCGCCTACAAGTCGGCCGGCCCGCTGGCCCGCGTACAGGCCTTCCGGGCCCGCCTGCGGTACACCCTGGACCGGCCGCTCACGCCGTACCTGCTGATCGCCGGCACGGCGCTGCTGCTGGTGGCGCTCGGGCTGTTGATGGTCTTCTCCGCCTCGCAGATCCTCGCGCTCGGCCAGCACCGCTCGACCCAGTTCTACTTCTTCAAACAGCTGGTCGGGGTGCTGCTCGGCTTCGCGCTGCTGGTCGGCTTCGCCCTGGTGCCGGTGGCCGTGCTGCGGGTGATCGTCTACCCGGTGATGCTCGGGGTGATCGGCGCGCTCGTCCTGGTCGCCATCCCCGGGGTCGGGGTGGAGGTCAACGGCAACCGGAACTGGCTGGACTTCGGCGTGTTCCAGTTCCAGCCGTCCGAGTTCGCCAAGCTCGCGCTGGTGCTCTGGGGCGCCGACCTGCTGGCGCGGAAGCAGAAGAACGGCACCCTCGACCAGTGGAAGCACCTGCTGGTCCCGCTTGTGCCCGGCGCGCTGCTGCTGCTCGCGCTGATCATGCTCGGCGGCGACATGGGCACCGCGATGATCCTGGTGGCCATGCTGTTCGGCCTGCTCTGGATGGTCGGCGCGCCGCTGCGGCTGTTCGTCGCCACCCTCGGCGTGGCCGTGGTGGTCTGCACCGCCCTGGTGGTCACCGTCCCGCACCGCGCCGAGCGGCTCTCCTGCATCGGCGTGACCAAGCTCGACCCGGCGGGCGCCTGCTTCCAGGCCCTGCACGGCGTCTACTCGTTCGGCCTCGGCGGTCTCTTCGGCTCCGGACTCGGCGCCGGCGTCGAGAAGTGGGGCCAGCTTCCGGAGGCGCACACCGACTTCATCTTCGCCACGACGGGCGAGGAACTGGGACTGGTGGGGACGCTGTCGGTGATCGGTCTCTTCTCGGCACTAGGCTACGCGGGTATCCGTGTGGCCATCGGCACGAAGGACCCCTTCGTCAGGTACGCCGCGGGAGCCGCCATCACCTGGATCATGGCTCAGGCCGTGATCAACCTGGGGTCGGCGCTGGGACTGCTGCCCATCGCGGGCGTCCCGCTCCCGCTGTTCTCCTACGGCGGTTCCGCCATGCTGTCGGCCATGTCCGCGATCGGGGTGCTGCTCTGCCTGGCACGCAGCAGCTCGGGAGCGAAGGCGGCCCTGGCCGCCCGGAGCAAGAACTCCCGGATCAGGAAACAGCTGGCCCGGGTGCTGCCACGACGACGAACCACAGCGCGCCCGGCCCCGGTGCCGGCACGCAGGGAGCGGTGAATTTCGGTGCATGTCGTACTCGCCGGCGGGGGGACCGCCGGTCACATCGAGCCGGCCATGGCCCTCGCGGACGCCCTCCGCAGGCACGACCCGTCCATCGGGATCACCGCCCTCGGGACCGAGCGCGGCCTGGAGACCCGGCTGGTACCGGAGCGCGGCTACCAGCTGGAGCTGATCCCGGCCGTCCCGCTGCCCCGCAAGCCCACCCCCGAGCTGATCACCGTCCCGGGCCGGCTGCGCGGCACCGTCCGGGCCGCCCAGGAGATCATCGAGCGGGTCAAGGCGGACGCGGTGGTCGGCTTCGGCGGCTACGTCGCGATGCCCGCCTACCTGGCCGCCAAGCGGGCCGGTGTGCCGATCGTGGTGCACGAGGCCAACGCCCGGCCGGGCCTGGCCAACAAGATCGGCGCGCGGTACAGCGACTTCGTCGCCGTCTCCACGCCGGACAGCAAGCTGCGCGACTCCCGGTACATCGGCATCCCGCTGCGCCGGACCATCGCGACCCTGGACCGCAACGCGGCCCGTCCGGAGGCCCGGCACTACTTCGGCCTCGACCAGCGGCTGCCCACCCTGCTGGTCTCGGGCGGTTCGCAGGGCGCGCGCCGGCTCAACGAGACGGTCGCCGCGATCGCCCCGCGCCTCCAGCAGTACGGCGTGCAGATCCTGCACGCGGTCGGCCCCAAGAACGAGCTGCCGCAGGTGGACGACATCCCCGGGATGCCGCCGTACCGGGCGCTGCCGTACCTGGACCGGATGGACCTCGCGTACGCGGCCGCCGACCTGATGCTCTGCCGGGCCGGTGCGATGACGGTGGCCGAGCTGGCGGCCGTCGGCCTGCCCGCCGCCTTCGTCCCACTGCCGATCGGCAACGGCGAGCAGCGGCTGAACGCCCAGCCGATGGTGAAGGCCGGCGGCGGGCTGCTGGTCGACGACGCCGAGCTGAACCCGGACTGGGTGCTGCAGAACGTGCTGCCGGTGCTCACCGACCCGCAGAAGCTCTGGGACATGAGCCGGGCCGCCGCCGAGTTCGGCCGCCGGGACGCGGACGAGCTGCTGGTCGGCATGGTCTACGAGGCCATCGAGGCAGCCCGGGGCGGCCGCCGTCGTGGCTGACGCCCGGCTCGCCGAGCCACCCCCGGCCGGCGGCCGGGGGCACCCGCACGACGAGGACCTCGGGGACGAGTACGCCCCCCGGCTCAGGCTCTCCCGGCGCGGGGTGGTGGTGCTGGGCTCGCTCGGCGCCGCGGTGCTGGGCGTGCTGGCCTGGCTGGTCTTCTTCTCCTCTGCCCTGGACGTGCGCAGCGTCTCGGTGCAGGGCGCGCAGGACGACAGGCTGACGGCCGACCAGGTCCGCTCGGCGATCGGCGGGGTCGGTTACGGCCCGTTGGCCCGGGTGGACCTGGAGGACGTCCGGCGGCGGGTCGAGGCGATCCCGCGGGTGGCCGGGGCGGAGGTCTGGCGGGGCTGGCCGCACACCCTGCGGGTGAAGGTCACCCAGCGCACGGCCGTCGCCGCGGTGAAGGGCGAGGACGCCCGGTTCACCCAGGTCGACGCCGGGGGAGTGAGCTTCGCCACCGAGCCGGCCGCCCCGGAGGGCGTCCCGGTGGTGGAGCTCCGGCTCAGCCAGCCGGCCAGGGACGCGGAGTCGGTGATCGGCCCGGCGCAGTTGGTGCAGGGGGCGGTGACGGTGGCCGCCGGCCTGCCGGCCGAGGTCCGGCAGCGCGCCGGGGCCGTTCTGGTGCATTCGTACGACGACATCCAGTTGCAGCTCAGCGGGGGTGTGACGGTCCGCTGGGGAAGTCCCGAGCAGACCGATCGGAAAGCCCGGGTGCTGGTGGCGCTGCTGGGTCAGAAGGGTACGAACTTCGATGTGAGTGCGCCGGAGGCGCCGGCGGTGTCCGGATGATCCGGTAGGTTTTCTGCACAAGGGTGCGCGTGGAGCGCGTTGCTGAAAGAGCGGCGGCGGGCTCCAGGTGGGCTTGACGCGGTTTCGTGTCGGCCCGACCCTTGGTGGTCACCCCGGTTTCATCCGCCGGTTGATGATCACATAGGCTCAAAAGAAAAAGGGAAGCTCGGCGTGTTCGTTGAAACACGTGGCCGGAGCCACCTAGTGTCCTGTGTCACCAGCCTGTGTTCCCTGGTGATGTGACAGAGGCACAGCACTAACCCTAAAGGTCAAGTTTAGGGTTGGGGTCGGCGGTCGGCATTTCGGACATTGCGTCAGAAACCAGGCTCCCTACCCATCGACATCCGTCGGAACGACCCCCACCGGTGTCGTACCGACCCGGAAATTCGAGGCGAGAGGCCTTCGACGTGGCAGCACCGCAGAACTACCTCGCAGTCATCAAGGTCGTCGGAATCGGCGGCGGTGGTGTCAACGCCATCAACCGGATGATCGAGGTCGGTCTCAAGGGCGTCGAGTTCATCGCGATCAACACCGATGCGCAGGCCCTCCTCATGAGCGACGCCGACGTCAAGCTCGATGTGGGCCGTGAACTCACCCGGGGCCTCGGCGCCGGCGCCAACCCCGAGGTCGGCCGGAAGGCCGCCGAGGACCACCGCGAGGAGATCGAGGAGGTCCTCAAGGGGGCCGACATGGTCTTCGTCACCGCCGGCGAGGGCGGCGGCACCGGGACGGGCGGCGCCCCGGTGGTCGCCAACATCGCCCGCTCGCTGGGCGCGCTCACCATCGGCGTGGTCACCCGCCCGTTCACCTTCGAGGGCCGCCGGCGCGCCAACCAGGCCGAGGACGGCATCGCCAGCCTCCGCGAAGAGGTCGACACCCTCATCGTGATCCCCAACGACCGGCTGCTGTCCATCTCGGACCGCCAGGTCAGCGTGCTGGACGCGTTCCGCTCCGCGGACCAGGTGCTGCTCTCCGGTGTCCAGGGCATCACCGACCTGATCACCACCCCCGGCCTGATCAACCTCGACTTCGCCGACGTCAAGTCCGTCATGTCCGAGGCCGGTTCGGCGCTCATGGGCATCGGCTCGGCGCGCGGTGAGGACCGTGCCAAGGCCGCCGCCGTGATGGCGATCTCCTCCCCGCTGCTGGAGGCGTCGATCGACGGCGCCCGCGGCGTGCTGCTCTCCATCTCCGGCGGCTCGGACCTCGGCCTGTTCGAGATCAACGAGTCCGCCCAGCTGGTCAGCGAGGCCGCGCACCCCGAGGCCAACATCATCTTCGGCGCGGTCATCGACGACGCGCTCGGCGACGAGGTCCGGGTCACCGTCATCGCGGCCGGCTTCGACGGCGGCCAGCCGCCGGCGATCGTCCGCGACCCGGTGGTCAAGGCGAGCGCGGCCCCGGCCAACCCGCCGGCGTCCTCCTCGGCGGGCGGCGCCTCCGAGCGTCCGTCCCGGCCGGCGTACGGCGGCATCGGCTCGGTGACGTCCCGTCCGGACGGCGAGGGTGCCGCCCCGGCCCGCCCGGCGGAGGCGCCGGTCACCGCGACCGCCGCCCCGGTGCCGCCGCAGGTGCAGCCGGCCCGCCAGCCGTTCGTCGAGAGCCCGGCCGAGGAGCTCGACGTCCCGGACTTCCTTAAGTGATCGATCGCGCCGTACGCGATGGTGCTCACTTCGCCTTCACCACCCGGTGGGGCGGGGTGAGCACTTCGCCGTACGGGGAGCTGAACCTCGGCGGTGCGGTGGGGGACGACCCGGCGGCGGTCCGGGAGAACCGGGCGGTCGCGGCCCGCTCGCTGGGCCTGGACCCGGCCGACGTGGTCTGGATGAACCAGGTGCACGGCGCGGACGTGGCGGTGGTGACGGAGCGGCAGCCGGCGGGGGAGGCTCCCACCGTGGACGCGGTGGTCACCGACCGGCCGCTGGCGCTGGCGGTCCTGACCGCCGACTGCACCCCGGTGCTGCTGGCCGACCCGGTGGCGGGTGTGGTCGGCGCGGCCCACGCGGGCCGGCCCGGACTCGCGGCGGGAGTGGTGCCGGCGGTGGTCCGGGCCATGGTGGAGCTGGGCGCCGAGCCCGGGCGGATCACCGCGGCCACCGGTCCCGCGGTCTGCGGCCGCTGTTACGAGGTGCCCGCGCAGTTGCGCGCCGAGGTCGCGGAGCTGGTGCCCGCCGCGTACGCCGAGACCTCCTGGGGGACCCCGGCACTGGACGTGCCGAACGGAGTGGCGGCCCAATTGGCTGCTGCGGGAGTCACCGAGTTGGTGCGATCATCTGTCTGCACCCTCGAATCCGCCGATCACTACTCCTATCGTCGCGAGCAGCGCACGGGCCGGCTCGCGAGCTACGTCTGGTTGGGCTCTGATCTCTGATGACGAACGACATCTACGGACCGTTCCCGGGAAGCACCGCCGGTTTCCCCGCCGCGAGCTGGTCGGCGGCACTGACGGAGGGGCAGCGGGCCCGGTACGAGGAACTGGGGACCAACCTGGAGGTCGTCGAGCGCCGGATCGCCGACGCCTGCGCCGCGGCCGGCCGGGCGCGCGGGGAGGTCCGGCTGATCGTGGTCACCAAGACCTACCCGGCCGAGGACACCGCCCTGCTGGCCGGGCTGGGCGTCACCGACGTCGCGGAGAACCGCGACCAGGACGCGGCTCCCAAGGCGGAGCAGTGCAGAAACCTTCCGCTGGACTGGCACTTCGTCGGCCAGCTGCAGACCAACAAGGTCCGCTCGGTGGTCCGGTACGCGAACCACGTCCACTCGGTGGACCGGCTCAGGCTGGTCGAGTCGCTCGGCGCGGCGGTCCTCAAGGCGGACCGGCCCGAGCTGGGCTGCCTGGTGCAGGTCGCGCTGGAGAAGGAGCAGGGCGAGGGCGAGCACCGCGCCGGGGTCGCCCCGGCGGACGTCCGGGAGATGGCGGACGCGATCGCCGACACGCCCGGCCTGCGACTGGACGGTGTGATGACGGTCGCTCCGCTCGCCGGCCCGCTGGCCGGGGACCCGGCCCGGGCCTTCGATCGGCTGGCGGAAATCGCAACCGCCGTACGGACGGACCATCCTGCTGCCACCATGGTCTCCGCAGGGATGAGCGGCGATCTGGAGCAGGCCATTGCCGCCGGAGCGACACATGTGCGCGTCGGAACGGCGGTACTCGGAGTGCGGTCACCCCTCAGGTAACGTCACCGGGTAGTAGATCAGACTGCAGGACAAAATAGGACAGAAGCTAGCAGCTTATCTGAGCGCTAGCCAACCGTGGATCGCAGCTCCGCGGCCCTCATCCACGATTTCTGACCGGCCGTCGGCCTGACGAAGCGTCGTGGGCGGACCGCGGAATCCGCAGGCGGGGTCGTAGGGCCCGGCCGCCGGGGACGGAGCCGGTCCACCACAAGCGGAGGAGACAGGAGCATGGCCGGCGCAATGCGCAAGATGGCGGTCTACCTCGGCCTCGTGGAGGACGAGACGTACGACGGTCAGGGGTACGACCCCGACGACGACTACGACGCGGACCCCGAGCCGATCCGCACCGGACGGACCGAGGACATCCCGCGGCCGGCCGCCGCGACCCCCGCTCCGGTCCCGTCGATCGCGCCGCAGCCGGTGCCGGCCGCGGTCCCGATCCGCCAGGAGACCCCGAGGATGGCCCCAGTGTCGTCCATCACACCCGAACGCCGCCACAACCTGGAGAAGAGCGCCCCGGTGATCATGCCCAAGGTAGTGAACGAACGAGAGCCCTACCGCATCACCACGCTGCACCCGAGGACCTACAACGAGGCCCGTACCATCGGGGAACAGTTCCGCGGCGGGACCCCCGTGATCATGAATCTCACCGAGATGGACGACACCGATGCGAAGCGACTCGTAGACTTCGCCGCTGGACTCGTCTTCGGTCTGCACGGCAGTATCGAGCGCGTGACGCAGAAGGTGTTCCTCCTGTCTCCTGCTAACGTCGATGTCACGGCGGAGGACAAGGCTCGGATCGCCGAGGGTGGGTTCTTCAACCAGAGCTGACCCGGCCACGACTTTACGTGTGGATCTGATCGACAGTGAGTTAGCGACAGGCGAGCGGCCCCAAGGCCGAAGAACCGGGGAGAGGGAAGCGCGATGGAGATCGTGTGGGCGGTGCTCTATTACGCACTGACCGTCTTCCTGGTGTTCCTGCTCGTGCGGCTGGTGATGGACTGGGTGTTCCAGTTCGCGCGTTCGTGGCGGCCCGGCAAGGCCATGGTCCTGGTCCTGGAGGCCACGTACACTGTCACGGATCCGCCGCTCAAGCTTCTGCGGCGGTTCATCCCGCCGTTGCGTCTCGGGGGCGTGGCGCTCGACCTGTCCTTCTTCGTACTGATGATCATTGTGTATGTCCTGATCTCGCTTGTGCGGCCCTAGTCGTAGGTGAGCGATGCGACAGGATGCCGGTGTGCCGACGATCACGTTGAGGTGAAGAGATGCCATTGACCCCCGAGGACGTTCGGAACAAGCAGTTCACGACCGTCCGCCTGCGCGAAGGCTATGACGAGGACGAGGTCGATGCCTTCCTCGACGAGGTCGAGGCGGAGCTGACCCGCCTTCTCCGCGAGAACGAGGACCTGCGCGCCAAGCTGGCCGCCGCGACCCGTGCCGCCGCGCAGAACCAGGCCAACATGCGCAAGGAGCCGCCGCAGGACGCGCGCTCCGGCGCCCCGGTGCCGGCCGCCATATCCGGCCCGCCGGTCCCCGGCCAGCAGGGCGGCCCCGGCGGCCCGCAGCAGATGGGCGGCCCCGGCGGTCAGCAGCAGCAGATGGGTGGCCCGCAGCAGCAGCAGCAGCAGATGGGCAACCAGCCGCTCGGCCTGCCGTCCGGTGCCCCGCAGCTCCCGTCCGGCCAGGGCGGTCCGATGGGCCCCGGCCCGCAGCAGCAGCAGATGGGCCAGACCATGGGCGGCCAGCAGCAGCTGGTCCAGCCGATGGGCGGTCAGATGCTCCAGCCGATGGGCGGCCCCGGCGGCCCGCAGGGCATGGGCAACCCGATGGGCCAGGGCATGGGCCAGCAGCAGATGCAGCAGATGGGCGGCCCCATGGGCGGCCCGCAGCAGATGGGCGGCCCGATGGGCGCCCCGATGCAGCAGCAGGGTCCCGGTGGCGACAGTGCCGCCCGCGTCCTGGCGCTCGCCCAGCAGACCGCCGACCAGGCGATCTCCGAGGCCCGTTCCGAGGCCAACAAGATCGTCGGCGAGGCGCGCAGCCGGGCCGAGGGCCTGGAGCGCGACGCCCGTGCCAAGGCCGACGCGCTGGAGCGGGACGCGCAGGAGAAGCACCGCGTCGCGATGGGCTCTCTGGAGTCCGCCCGCGCCACGCTGGAGCGCAAGGTCGAGGACCTGCGGGCGTTCGAGCGTGAGTACCGGACGCGCCTGAAGTCGTACCTGGAGACCCAGCTGCGCCAGCTGGAGTCGCAGGCGGACGACTCGCTCGCTCCGCCGCGGATCCCGGCCACCGCGTCGCTGCCGCCGGCCGCGTCGTCGATGGCTCCGGCCGGTGCGGGCGCGATGAGCAGCCCGTCGCCGAGCTTCGGTGGCGGCCAGCCGTCCTTCGGCGGGAACCAGCCCTCCTTCGGCGGGCAGGGCTCGTTCGGCGGGAACTCCGGTGCGCCGAGCTTCGGGCAGGCCTCGGGCGGCAACTCGGGTGCCCCGCAGATGCAGCCGGCCGGGATGACCCAGCCGATGGCGGCCGTCCGTCCGCAGCCGCCGCAGCCGATGCAGCAGGCGCCGGCGCCGATGCGCGGGTTCCTGATCGACGAGGACGGCGACAACTAGGCGGCAGCCGAACGTCAGCAGCGCCCCCTTCGTGGCCTCCGGGTCACGGCGGGGGCGTTCTGCGTTCCTTCGTTCCGGGCCCGGACGCGGTTTCCCGGCCCTGAGGCGTTTCCGGGCCGGACGCGCGGGGCCCGCGGGGCCGGCGGAGGGGGAGGGCGGGGGGGAACGACGGAGCCGCCGCCGCCCCCGGGTGGGGGCGGCGGCGGCTCCGGGCGGTTCGGTCAGGCCTTGCGGAGCTGGAAGGCGAGGCCGAGCGAGTCGTCCGAGAACGTGTCCGACTGCCAGTCGGCGGCGCCGGCGGCGAAGTCGGTGGCGAGGACCTCCTCGGCGACGAGCGAACCGTGCTCGGCGATCGCCTCGGCGGTCTCGTCGTCGGTGGCGCGCCAGCGCAGGACGATCCGGTCGGCGACGTCCAGGCCGGAGTTCTTGCGGGCCTCCTGGATCTGGCGGATCGCGTCACGGGCGATGCCGAGGCGCTTCAGCTCGGGGGTGATCGCCAGGTCGAGCGCGACGGTGGCACCGGACTCGTTGGCGACGGCCCAGCCCTCGCGCGGGGTCTCGGTGATGATCACCTCGTCGGGGGAGAGCGCGACGGTCTCGCCGTTCAGCTCGACCGAGGTGGTGCCCCCGGCGCGCAGCTCGGCGGCGAGCGCGGCGGCGTCGGCGGCGGCGACCGCCTTGGCGACGTCCTGCACGCCCTTGCCGAAGCGCTTGCCCAGCGCGCGGAAGTTGGCCTTGGCGGTGGTGTCGACCAGCGAGCCGCCGACGTTCGCGAGCGACTCCAGGGTGGCGACGTTGAGCTCCTCCGCGATCTGCGCGCGCAGGTCGGCGGGCAGCTCCTCCCAGCCCTGGGCGGCGACCAGCGCACGGGAGAGCGGCTGACGGGTCTTCACGCCGGACTCGGCGCGGGTCGCCCGGCCCAGCTCCACCAGACGGCGGACCAGCGCCATGTGGCGGGAGAGGTCGGCGTCGACCAGCGACTCGTCCGCCTCCGGCCAGGTGGCCAGGTGGACCGAGGCCGGGGCGTCCGGGACGACCGGGACGACCAGGTCCTGCCAGACCCGCTCGGTGATGAACGGGGTGAGCGGGGCCATCAGACGGGTGACCGTCTCCAGCGCCTCGTGCAGGGTGGCGAGCGCGGCGGCGTCGCCCTGCCAGAAGCGGCGGCGACCGCGGCGCACGTACCAGTTGGAGAGGTCGTCGACGAAGCCGGAGAGCAGCTTGCCGGCGCGCTGGGTGTCGTACGCCTGGAAGGCCGCGTCGACCTCCCGGACGAGGGTGTTGAGCTCGGAGAGCACCCAGCGGTCCAGCTGCGGGCGGTCGGCCGGGGCCGGGTCGCTCGCGGACGGGGCCCAGCCGGAGGTGCGGGCGTACAGCGCCTGGAAGGCGACGGTGTTCCAGTAGGTGAGGAGGGTCTTGCGGACCACCTCCTGGATGGTGCCGTGGCCGACCCGGCGGGCCGACCAGGGCGAGCCGCCGGCGGCCATGAACCAGCGGACGGCGTCGGCGCCGTGCTGGTCCATCAGCGGGACCGGGTCCAGGGTGTTGCCCAGGTGCTTGGACATCTTGCGGCCGTCCTCGGCCAGGATGTGGCCCAGGCAGACGACGTTCTCGTACGCGTTCCTGTCGAACACCAGGGTGCCGACGGCCATCAGCGTGTAGAACCAGCCGCGGGTCTGGTCGATCGCCTCGGAGATGAACTGCGCCGGGTAGCGCTGCTCGAACAGCTCCTTGTTCTGGTACGGGTAGCCGTACTGGGCGAAGGGCATCGAGCCCGAGTCGTACCAGGCGTCGATCACCTCGGGCACCCGGGTCGAGGTGCCGCCGCAGTCGCGGCAGGCGAAGGTGACCTCGTCGATGAACGGACGGTGCGGGTCGAGGCCGCTCCGGTCGGTGCCGGTCAGCTCGGAGAGCTCGGCCAGCGAGCCGACGCAGGTGAGGTGGCCCTCCTCGCAGCGCCAGATCGGCAGCGGGGTGCCCCAGTAGCGGTTGCGGCTGAGCGCCCAGTCGATGTTGTTGTTCAGCCAGTCGCCGAAGCGGCCGTGCTTCACGTTCTCCGGGTACCAGTTGGTGGCCTCGTTCTCGCGGACCAGGGCGTCCTTGACGGCGGTGGTCCGGATGTACCAGGACGGCTGCGCGTAGTAGAGCAGCGCGGTGTGGCAGCGCCAGCAGTGCGGGTAGCTGTGCTCGTACGGGAGGTGGCGGAAGAGGAGGCCGCGCTCCTTGAGGTCGGCGACCAGCGCCTCGTCGGCCTTCTTGAAGAACTGGCCGCCGACCAGCGGGACCTCGGGGGCGAAGGTGCCGTCGGCCAGCACCGGGTTGACCACCGGCAGGCCGTAGCGGCGGCAGGTGGCGAGGTCGTCCGCGCCGAAGGCGGGCGACTGGTGGACGATGCCGGTGCCGTCCTCGGTGGTGACGTAGTCGGCGTTGAGGACGTAGTGCGCGTCCTCGATCTCGACCAGGTCGAAGGGGCGGCGGTAGGCCCAGCGCTCCATCTCGGCGCCGGTGAAGGACTCGCCGGTCGGCTCCCAGCCGCCCCCTAGCCCTGACGGGCTGGGAGGTGCCCCCACGCCGAGGGCCTTGGCCAGCAGCGGCTCGGCGACCACCAGCTGCTCGGTGCCGTCGGTGGCCACCACGTAGGTGACCTCCGGGTGGACGGCGGCGGCGGTGTTGGAGACCAGGGTCCACGGGGTGGTGGTCCAGACCAGCAGGGCGGCGCGGCCGGCCAGCGGGCCGCTGGTCAGCGGGAAGCGGACGAAGACCGAGGGGTCGACGACGGTCTCGTAGCCCTGCGCCAGCTCGTGGTCGGACAGGCCGGTGCCGCAGCGCGGGCACCAGGGGGCGACCCGGTGGTCCTGGACCAGCAGGCCCTTGTCGAAGATCTGCTTGAGCGACCACCAGACGGACTGCACGTAGGACGGGTCCATGGTGCGGTAGGCCTGGTCGAGGTCGACCCAGTAGCCCATGCGGGTGGTGAGCTCGCTGAAGGCGTCGGTGTGGCGGGTCACCGACTCGCGGCACTTGGCGTTGAACTCGGCGATGCCGTACGCCTCGATGTCCTGCTTGCCGGAGAAGCCCAGCTCCTTCTCGACGGCCAGCTCGACCGGGAGGCCGTGACAGTCCCAGCCGGCCTTGCGGGCGACGTGGTAGCCCTTCATCGTCCGGTAGCGGGGGAAGACGTCCTTGAAGACCCGGGCCTCGATGTGGTGGGCGCCGGGCATGCCGTTGGCGGTGGGCGGGCCCTCGTAGAAGACCCACTCCGGGCGGCCCTCGGACTGCTCCAGGCTGCGCTGGAAGACCTTGTTGTCCTGCCAGAAGGAGAGGATCTGGTGTTCGAGGGCCGGCAGGTCGACCTGGGCGGGGACGGGGTTGTAGGTACTCATCGCGGGCGTCTACCTCCGGCGGATGCGTGGACTGGATCCGACGGAGGGACGAGACGGCATGCCGCCCCGCGGTACCACCCTCCTTGGCCGCGGTGCTGCGTGCGGCCCTCTTGTTTGGGCTTGCTGCCGGGTCTACGGGCCGGTGCGACGGGAATCGCGGGCCTTTCTTCCGGCGGCTCCGGGGTGATCTTCGCGCCGTGCACACCCCCGGGCTCGCACCGTCCCCGGGTCGCTGGTGGCTGCGTACTGCGGTACTCGTCCCCATCTGCGCCTTGCAGGCTCAGTGTATCGGCCCGCCGCAAGTCGTTTCGGGCGCGCCGGTCCGGGGCCGGTCCGGGGTGAGGGCCAGGGGGCTCCGCCGCGGTGGCCGGCGCGGCGTCCGGGGCGGTGCCGGGGGTGGTGTCGGGGGCGCCGCCGGGAGTGCCCGGCCGGGGCCGGGGGCACGGCTTCCGGTACGGCGTCCGGGGGCGGTTAGGCGGGGGTGTACGGGGCACAACTCTGGTCGGCGCATGGGCGTGGCGCCTGTGACGGCTGCCCGGGTGGGATCATTGTGAGGCGTCGGTATGTCATGTTGTGACCGTTTTTGATCGGGATTATCGTTCCGGCACTGGAGGCCGCCGGGAACCGGCGGCTCGATTCGTTCGTAGATGGGGTCGAAGCCATGGCTGAGAAGGCAACCGGCGCGGGTACCGCCACCAAGCGGACACGCAAGGCCGTGGCAGGCGATCCAGGGGAGGGGACCGTGACCACTACCGCACGGCGAAAGAACACCACCGACACCGCTCTCGTGGCCCCCGGCCGCACCCGCACCCCGGCCCAGAACGGGGCTGTCCGGGCCGGCGGCGGCGCCGAGTCGGTCGATCCGGCGGAGCTGCCCGTCCGCCCCGGCGAGGACCCGTGGACCTCGGAGGAGGTGCACGAGCTGCACGCCGAGCTGATCAGTGAGCTGGAGCGGCTGCAGCACGAGATCGACGCGGCCGAGGCGGCCATCACCGGCCTGATGCGCGACTCCAACGACGGGGCCGGCGACGACCAGGTGGACGCCGGCACCAAGAACATCTCGCGGGAGAGCGAGCTGGCGCTGGCCAACAACGCCCGCGACAGCCTCGCCCAGACCGAGCACGCGCTGGTCCGGCTGGAGGGCGTCGGCTTCGGCACCTGCGAATCCTGCGGCCAGGCCATCGGCAAGGCGCGGATGCAGGCCTTCCCGCGGGCGACGCTCTGCGTCCAGTGCAAGGCCAAGCAGGAACGCCGCTGACCGGGGCGACGCGGGGGGTCGGGCTTGCCGTAGGCTCGACCCCGTAACGTCGCCTGATCTGTCGGAGGTCGGGCGTTCCCCGGCCCACCCACGTCACGGCAGCGGAGCGGATCATCAGTACGCAAGGTTCCCCCCAGACGCGGGACGAGTCCGTCCCGACGCCCGCCGAAGCCGTGGCGGAGACCGTGACCGAGCCCGGTGGGACGGGCGTCGCCACCGGAGCCGCCGTTGCCGCGGGCTCGACGGCCGTCGGCTCCACGGCTCTCGGCGTGGACGCCGTCGGCCCGGCCCCCGCGGGGGCCACCGCCATCGGCGGCGCGGACGCGGAGCAGGAGGCGCCGAAGGGGCGCCGGCGGATCGGCGTGCTGCTGGTGGTCGCGCTCCTCGCCTTCCTGATCGACTTCGGCAGCAAGCTGCTGGTGGTCGCCCGGCTGGAGAACCACGCGGCGATCAAGGTGATCGGCGACGTGGTGACCTTCCAGGTGATCCGCAACTCCGGCGCCGCCTTCGGCATGGGGCAGGCGCTCACCGTCGTCTTCACCATGATCGCCTCGGCCGTCATCGTGGTGATCTGGCGGATCGCCCGCCGGCTGTACAGCCTGCCCTGGGCGATCGCGCTCGGGCTGCTGCTCGGCGGGGCGCTCGGCAACCTCACCGACCGGCTGTTCCGCTCGCCCGGCGTCTTCCGCGGGCACGTGGTGGACTTCATCTCCGTCCAGCACTTCGCCGTCTTCAACCTCGCCGACTCGGCGATCGTCTGCGGCGGCATCCTGGTCGTCCTGCTCTCCTTCCGGGGCAGCAACCCCGACGGCACCGTCCACCAGCAGGTGGAGAAGGGGAGCAAGGGGGACCCGGCCGAGTAGGGCGGGGAACCGACTGCGCGAGGGGCGGCCCCCGCGTCCGGCATACTCGTACGGGTGAGTACCGCAGCGCAGATCCGCAGCCTCCCCGTACCCGACGGCCTTGAGGGCGAGCGTCTCGACGCCGCCCTCGCCCGGATGTTCGGCTTCTCCCGGACCAAGGCCGCCGAGTTGGCCGCCGACGGCAAGGTGACGCTCGACGGCGCCGTGGCCGGCAAGTCGGACCGGGTCACCGCCGGTTCCTGGCTGGAGGTCGAGATCCCGGCCCCCGCCGCCCCCGTGCAGATCGTCGCCGAGCACGTCGAGGGCATGCGCATCGTCCACGACGACGAGGACATCGTGCTCGTCGACAAGCCGGTCGGGGTCGCCGCGCACCCCAGCCCCGGCTGGACCGGCCCCACCGTGATCGGCGGCCTCGCCGCGGCCGGCTACCGGATCTCCACCTCGGGCGCCGCCGAGCGCCAGGGCGTCGTGCACCGGCTCGACGTCGGCACCTCCGGGCTGATGGTCGTCGCCAAGTCCGAGCGCGCCTACACCGACCTCAAGCGGCAGTTCCACGACCGGATCACCGAGAAGAAGTACCACACGCTCGTCCAGGGGCACCCGGACCCGCTCAGCGGCACCGTCGACGCCCCGATCGGGCGCCACCCCAGCTCCGACTGGAAGTGGGCGGTCACCCGGGAGGGCAAGCCGTCCGTCACGCACTACGACCTGATCGAGGCCTACCGGGCCGCCTCGCTGATGGACATCAAGCTGGAGACCGGGCGCACCCACCAGATCCGCGTCCACATGTCCGCGCTGCGCCACCCCTGCGTCGGCGACCTCACCTACGGCGCCGACCCGACGCTCGCCAAGCGGCTCGGGCTCACCCGGCAGTGGCTGCACGCCGTCTCGCTCGGGTTCGAGCACCCGGCCGACGGCGAGTGGGTGCAGTTCTCCAGCGAGTACCCGGCCGACCTGCGGAAGGCCCTCGACATCATCTCCGCCGAGAGCTGAGGCGGCCGGCGTGAGCGCTTTCGCGGCACGGATCCGCACCGCCGAGGGGGAGGACGACCTCGCGCTGGTCCGGGACGTCCGGCGGCTGGTGTTCGTCGAGGAGCAGGGCGTGCCGGAGGAGCTGGAGTACGACGAGCTGGACGCCACCTCGGAGCACCTGCTGGCGGTCGGCCCGGCGGGGGAGCCGCTGGGCACGGCCCGGCTGATCTTCGGCGAGCAGGCGCTCGAACTGACCGGCGGGACCGAGGGGCGGGTGCTGCTCGGCCGGCTCGCGGTGGTCGCGGCCGCGCGGGGCACCGGGCTCGGCGCGGAGCTGGTCCGGGCGGTGGAGGCCGCCGGGCGCGGGCGCGGGGCGCGTGAGGTGGAGCTGCACGCGCAGGTGCAGGCGCTGGGGTTCTACGAGCGGCTCGGGTACGTGGCCGAGGGCGGGGTCTACGACGACGCCGGGATTCCGCACCGGACGATGACGCGGGTGCTGTAGGGAGTTGTACCGGCGCTCTGTCGGCGCCGTGCCGGCGCCGTGGGGCGTGACTCGGGCGGGCCTGCTTCGGCGGGCCCGCCCGGGCGTGTTCCGGCGCCTTCCGGCGGGCCTGCCGGGTCCGCCGGGCTCGTCAGGCCTCGCCGGTGCGCAGCCGGGGGAGCGCCTCGGGGTGGTGGTCGCGGAGGTAGCCGACCAGCTGCTCGCGGACGTCGAAGCGGAGCCGGGCCGCGTCGTCCGGCGTGCGGGCGGTCATGGTGGCCCGCACCAGCATCGTGCTCGGGGTGGTGTCGACGACCTGGAGCGCCCACTCGGCGCCGTCCCACAGCGGGTTCTCCGCCAGCCGGTCGTGCAGGGCGGTGCGGAGCAGGTCGACCGGGGTCGCGTGGTCGAGGTGGAGGAGCACCGAGGCCAGCAGGCCCGGGTCGCGGCGGGTCCAGTTCTCGAACGGCTTGCTGACGAAGTACGAGACCGGGACGATCAGCCGGCGGTAGTCCCAGAGCCGGACCACCAGGTAGGTGAGGGTGATCTCCTCGACCGTCCCCTGCTGGCCGTCGACCACCACGGTGTCGCCGATCCGGGCGGTGTCGCCGAAGGCGATCTGCAGGCCGGCGAAGAAGTTGCCGAGGGCGGACTGGGCGGCGATGCGGGCCACGATGCCGATGATCCCGGCCGAGGCGAGCAGGCTGGCGCCGACGGTGCGAGCACGGGCACCTCGTCGGTCGGCAGGCGGGTCGTGCGTACGATACCCGGGCATAGCGGGGCGAATCGGCCTCCTGGCTGCGGCGGGGCCGGGTCGGGGGCGGAGCGGAGCGGGGGCAGGGTCGGGGCGGACTTATCAGCCGCCTACCCGAGTGGCGGCTACGATCACGGACCATGGAGCTCGGTGGGGCGTGGCGCCGGTGGCGCGGTCGCGGTACGGCGGCCGGACGGAGACTGCTGGCCGGTGCGGTGGCCCTGGTGGTGGTCGCCGGCGTGGGCACGGCGGTGGCGGTGGCGGCCGGCGGGGAACAGCCGGTCCGCCAGGAGGATCGTTTCCTCGCGATGCCCGAGACGCCCGGCAGCCAACAGGTGGTCCAGCTGGACACCTCCTTCTTCACGACCGGGGACGGGCCGCGCCCGGCCGTCCTGCTCGGCCACGGCTTCGGCGGGTCCAAGGAGGGCGAGCGGGAGCGCGCCGAGCAGCTGGCCCGGCAGGGGTACGCGGTGCTCACCTGGTCGGCGCGCGGCTTCGGACGCTCCGGCGGCAAGATCGGGCTGAACGCACCCGACCGCGAGGTCGAGGACGTCAAGCACCTGGTGGACTGGCTGGCCCAGCGGCCCGAGGTGCGCCTCGACGGCCCCGGCGACCCCCGGGTGGGCATCACCGGCGCCTCCTACGGCGGGGCGGTCGCGCTGCTCGGCTCGGCGTACGACACCCGGATCGACGCGGTGGCCAGCCAGATCACCTGGTGGAACCTGGCCGACGCGCTGTTCCCGCAGGGCGTGCAGGGGTCCGGCGCGATCGACGGGGTGTTCAAGAAGCTGTGGGCCGGGATCTTCTTCACCACCGGCTCGGCGGGCGACCTCGGTCCGTCCGGCGGCGCGGCGCGGCCCTCGGTGGCGCCGGAAGGGGCCGGACAGGTCGGCTGCGGGCGGTTCCTGGAGGAGCTGTGCCGGATGTACGACCGGGTGGCGACCGCCGGGCGCGCCGACCCGGAGGCGGTCGCGCTGCTGGACCGCTCCAGCCCGTCCTCGGTCGCGGACCGGCTTAAGGTGCCCACGCTGGTCGTCCAGGGACAGCAGGACTCGCTGTTCCCGCTCGACCAGGGGGACGCGATCGCCCGGGCGGTGGCGGCCAACGGCGCCCCCGTCGCGGTGGACTGGTTCGCGGGCGGGCACGACGGGGCGACCGACACCAGCGAGCGGGTGGACGCCCGGGTGGCCGCCTGGTTCGACCGGTACCTGAAGGGCAGCGGGGGTTCGGCGGGCGGTGCCGGCTCGAAGGACGGTGCATCGAGCGACGGCGGCGGCACCGGGGCGGCGTTCCGGGTGACCCGGACCGGCGGGGTCGACTCCACCGGCTTCCAGCCGGTCCTGCGCGGAGCCACGGCCGACGCCTACCCCGGGCTCGACGGCACCGGCTCGCGGCAGTACCGGCTGACCGGGCCCTCGGCCGACGGCGAGCAGGCCTTCGCCAATCCGCCGGGCGGCGCCCCGCCCAACATCTCCGCACTGCCGGGCATCGGCGCGCTCAGCCAGGCCGCCGCCCTGGGCGCCTCGGTCTCCCTGGACTTCCCCGGGCAGTTCGCCGCCTTCGAGTCCGAGCCGCTCGACGCCTCGGTGCACCTGACCGGCCGGCCCACCGTGCCCGTCAGGGTCCGCGCCGACCGGCCGGACGCGGTGCTCTTCGCCAAGCTCTACGACGTCGCCCCGGACGGCAGGCAGACCCTGCCGCAGCAGCTGTCCGCCCCGCTCCGGGTGACCGGCGCGGACGGGCCCGACGGACGGACCGTCACGGTGGCCCTGCCCACCGTCGACCACACCTTCGACACCGGGCACCGGCTCAGGCTGGTGCTCGCCTCGACCGACCTGGCGTACGCCTCGCCCGCCGAGCCGGCCACCTATCGGGCCGCCGTCACCGGACCGCTGACCCTCCCGGTCGTGGACGGGCTGGTCACCGAGGCCGCGCCGCTGCCCTCGCGGACCTGGGTGCTGCCGCTGGTGGCCGTCGCGGTGGCCGCCGCAGTGCTGCTGTTGCCCCGGCTGCGCCGCCGGGCCCGCACCGCGCGGGGCGCGGCGTACGACCCGGCGCTGGGCGGGGTGCCGCTGCAGATCGCCGGACTGAGCAAGCGGTACAAGGGCGCCGCCGACCGGTACGCGGTGAAGGACCTGGGCTTCCGGGTGGAGCAGGGCCAGGTGCTCGGCCTGCTCGGCCCCAACGGCGCCGGCAAGACCACCACCCTGCGGATGCTGATGGGCCTGATCCGGCCGGACGCCGGCGAGATCAGGATCTTCGGCCACCTGGTGCGGCCCGGCGCGCCGGTACTCTCCCGGGTCGGTGCCTTCGTCGAGGGCGCGGGCTTCCTGCCGCACCTCACCGGGCGGGCCAACCTGCGGCTCTACTGGCAGGCCACCGGGCGGCCGGAGGCCGACGCGCACCTGGACGAGGCACTGGCCATCGCCGGGCTCGGCGAGGCGCTGGACCGGGCCGTGCGCACCTACTCGCAGGGCATGCGGCAGCGGCTCGCCATCGCCCAGGCGATGCTGGGCCTGCCCGACCTGCTGATCCTGGACGAGCCGACCAACGGGCTCGACCCGCCGCAGATCCGCGAGATGCGCGAGGTGATGATCAGGTACGCCGCCGCCGGGCGGACCGTCATCGTCTCCAGCCACCTGCTGGCCGAGGTCGAGCAGAGCTGCACCGACCTGGTGGTCATGGACCGCGGCCGGCTGGTCACCACCGGCGCCGTCGCGGAGATCGTCGGCGGCGGCGAGCAACTGCTGGTCGGCTCCGCCGCCCCGTTCGGTGCGGCGGAGCTGGCGGCGGCGGCCGAGAAGGTGGCCGGGCTGGCCGGGGTCGGCTCGGCGGAGGCGGTCGAGGGCGGGCTGCTCGTCCGGCTGGACGGCATGGCGGCCAGTCAGCTGCTGGCCGAGCTGGTGCGGCTCGGGGTGCCGGTGGAGTCGGCCGGGCCGCAACGCCGCCTGGAGGACGCGTTCCTGTCGCTGATCGGAGGTGCGGCGTGAGCGCCGTGGTGTCTTCTGGGGTGTCGTCGGGCGGGGTGCCGTCCGGCGGGGTGTCGCCGGACCACGCGGCCGGGTACCGGGCCGGGCGGACGCTGCCGCTGCGGGTCGAGATCGTCCGCCAGCTGCGGCGCCGGCGGACCATGGTGATCGGCGGGGTGCTGGCCGCGATGCCGCTCATCGTGCTGGCGGCGTTCCAGGTCGCCGGCACCCCGGGCCGGGCCGACCGGACCACGTTCATCGAGCTGGCCACCTCGTCCGGGCCGAACTTCGCGGCCACCATGCTCTTCATGGGCACCGGCTTCATGCTGGTGATCCCGGTCGCGCTGTTCTGCGGCGACACGGTGGCCTCCGAGGCGAGCTGGTCCTCGCTGCGCTACCTGCTGGCCGCGCCGGTGCCCCGGGCCAGGCTGCTGGCGCGCAAGTTCGCGGTGGGGCTGCTGTTCTCGGCCGCCGCGGTGCTGCTGCTGCCGCTGGTCGGGCTGGGGGTCGGCACCGCCGCGTACGGGTGGGGCGACCTGAAGCTGCCGGCCGGCGCGAGCCTGACGGCGGGGGAGGCGCTGCCCCGGCTGGCGGTCGCGGTGGTGTTCGTCTTCCTGAGCGAGATCGTGATCGCCGCGCTGGCGTTCTGGCTCTCCACCGCCACCGACGCGCCGCTGGGGGCGGTGGGCGGGGCGGTGTTCGCCTCGATCATCACCGGTGTGCTGGACGCCATCACCGCGCTCGGCGACATGCGGGCCTGGCTGCCCGCGCACTGGCAGTACGCGTGGGCGGACGCCCTGCAGCCGCAACTGGAGTGGGGCGGCATGGTGCAGGGCGTCTCGCTGTCGCTGTCCTACGCGGTGGTGCTGCTGGCCCTGGCCTTCCGCGGCTTCGCCCGCAAGGACGTGGTGTCCTGACCCCGGGTGTCCCGCCCGCCGGTCGACCGGCGGCCGGGACACCCGGCGCGGCGGCTACTTGACGGGGGAGTAGACGCGCTCGATCTGCTGGGTGCCGGACTTGGTGCGGTAGGAGCGCGTCCACTTGGTGGTGGCGTCCTTGCGGGTCCGGTCGGAGACGACGTAGTAGTCCATCTGCGTCCGGCTCGGGGTGATGTCCAGCACTCCGTAGCCGTGCGAGTCCAGGTCGACCCACTTGATGTGCCGGTTGGAGGCCTGGAGCGCGGCGGCGGCGACCAGCGAGAGGGTCTGCGGCGCGACCTTCAGGAAGTCGTCGATGTTGTCCGAGGTCACCGAGGTGACCACGAACTCGGTCGCGACGCTGCCCGACAGCGGGTAGGTGGCGGCCTCGTTCGGGACGTCCGACGCCCAGGCCGAGTGGATGTCGCCGGTCAGGAAGACGGTGTTGGTGATGCCGTTCGCCTTGAGGTGGCCGAGCAGCTCGCGGCGGTCGTGGGTGTAGCCGTCCCACTGGTCGGTGTTGATCGCCAGGCCCTCGCCGGGCAGGCCGAGCAGCTTGGCCAGCGGGCGCAGGATGTAGTCGGGGAGCGCGAAGAGGGCGACCGGGGAGATCATCACCTCGTTGCCGATCAGCCGCCAGGTGGTGTCGGAGGCGGCGAGGCCGGACTTCAGCCAGTCCATCTGGGCGCGGCCGGTGATGGTGCGGTCGGCCGAGTCGACGTCGCCGTTGCCGACCTTGACCTGCTGGGAGCGGAACGAGCGCTGGTCCATCAGGTGCAGGTCGGCGAGCTTGCCGTAGCGCAGGCGGCGGTAGGTGGTGCCGGCTATGGACGGGCGGACCGGCATCCACTCGAAGTAGGCCTGCTTGGCGGCGGCCACCCGGGCCGCCCAGTCGCCCTCGGCGCCCGGGGTGTGGTTCTCGGCGCCGCCCGACCAGGCGTCGTTGGCGAACTCGTGGTCGTCCCAGATGGCGATCGTCGGGACCTGCGCGTGCAGCCCCTGGAGGTCCTCGTCGGTCTTGTAGCGGCCGTGCCGGGTGCGGTAGTCGGCGAGGGTGAGGATCTCGTGGGCGGGCGCGTGCGGGCGGACCACCGAGCCGCGGGCGCAGAACTCGCCCGTCTTGTACTCGTAGATGTAGTCGCCGAGGAAGAGGAAGGCGTCGAGGTCGCCGCGGGCCGCGAGGTGGCGGTAGGCCGAGAAGTAGCCGGCCTCCCAGTTGGCGCAGGACGCGACGCCGAAGCGGAGTCTTTCGAGGGTGGCGTCGGCGGCCGGGGTGGTGTGGGTGCGGCCGACGGGGGAGACGGTCACGCCGGCGGTGAAGCGGTACCAGTAGAGGGTGTCCGGGGTGAGGCCGCGGACGTCCGCCTTGACGGTGTGGTCGGTGGCGGCGGTGGTGGTCACCGTGCCGCTCGCCGCGATCCGGGTGAAGCCCTTGTCGGTGGCGAGCTCCCAGCGCACCTCGGTGTCGGCGCCGAGGCCGGAACCGGGGACGGCCTCGGGGGCCGGGGTGACGCGGGTCCAGAGCAGGATGCCGTCGGGCAGCGGGTCGCCGGAGGCGACGCCGTGCAGGAACTGAGGGGCGGTCGCGGCGTGGGCCGCGGTGCCGAGGGTGAGCGGCAGGGCGGCGGCGCCGGCCGCGAGGGCGGTGGCCTTGAGCACCTGGCGGCGGTGCGGGCGGGCGGCGGTCATGTCATCGACAAGGTCAGTCACGGCCGACAGGCTACCGGTCGGTAATGCGCTGTTCCATACGTTGAACTGACTGTTCGTTGCCGCTTCACCGAGGTGTGACGTCCCGCCACCGTGGCGGGTGCGCTCGGCCACCCGGCGGCCATGAGCGATGATGGGAGGCTGTTCCGGCCCCCCGTCGCAAGGAAGTCCCGCCCGTGGCACAGATCCTGCTCCTCCACTCCGTGTACGGCCTGCGCCCCGCCGTCCACGCCGCCGCCGACCGGCTGCGCGCCGCCGGGCACACCGTCCACACCCCCGACCTCTTCGACGGACGGACCTTCGACGACGTCGAGGAGGGCATGGCGTACAAGGAGGAGGTCGGCAGCGACGAACTGCTGCGCCGGGCCGTCGGCGTCGCCGCCCCGCTGCTGGGCTCCGGGACGCCGCTCGTCTACGCCGGCTTCTCGCTCGGCGGCTCGCTCGCCCAGAACCTCGCGCTCGCCGACGAGAAGGCCCTCGGCCTGCTGCTCCTGCACGGCACCTCCGACATCCGCGAGGACGCGGCCACCTCGATCCCGGTCCAGCTGCACATCGCCGAGCCCGACCCGTTCGAGCCCGAGGACTGGCTGAACGCCTGGTACCTGGGCATGCGCAAGGCCGGCGCGGACGTGGAGATCCACCGCTACCGGGGCGCCGGCCACGTCTTCACCGACCCCGACCTCCCGGACTACGACGCCGAGGCGGCGGAGCGGGCGTGGGCGGTGGCCCTGGACTTCCTCGCCGAGCTGGACGAGCAGGTCGGCTGAGGCTGTCTCTGTTTTTGCGCAGGAAGTCGGCCCGGCCGACTTCCTGCGCAGGGTGGTTTCGGCCGCCTCCGTCACCTGTGACGGAGGCGGCCATGATTCAGCGCAGGTGGTCGAAGGCGCCGGCCTTCGCGCCGTCGACCATGGCGCGGATCTCGGAGCGGGTGTAGACGAGCGGGGTCTGGGTGGGGTTCTTGGAGTCGCGGATGGCGACGAACTCGCCGATCGCGCCGAACTCGACGCAGTTGTCGCTGCCGCCGCTGAACGGGGACTTCTCCCAGAGGACGTCGGAGAAGTCGATCGCGGCCGGGTCGGGCTTGTGGGTCACGTGCGGCTCTCCTTGAGCATCTTGGCCAGACGAGCATGGGTCTCGGGCGGGCCGAGGGCCAGTGCGCGCAGATGATCGAAGACCCGGCTGTAGTGGTACAGCTCATCCGCGCCCTCGAAGTACACCGAGTTGGGGCCATTCTCCATCCACACCACGCCTGGGTTGGGCTTGGCGAAGTCCATGATGACGAATGGGCCGTCCAGCCCTGGATGGAAGCCCGCGCTGAAGGGCAGGAGTTGCACCGTGATGTTCGGTTGCGACATCGCCTCCAGCAGGTGTTCGAGCTGGCCGCGCAGAGTCGCGGGGTCGTCGATCCGATGGAGGGCAGCTTCGTCGATCACGGCCCACAACTCGACGGAGTCATCGCCCTCCAACAGCCTTCGGCGGCCCATTCTGACCTTGACCAGAGCTTCGATCTGGTCGGGCCGAAGGTCGAACCGCATGCTGGTGATGACCTGACGGGCGTGGTCCTCGGTTTGGAGAAGCCCCGGGATCAGCAGGGACTCATACGTGCGAAGTGAGACAGCGCTCGCCTCAAGAGTCAGGTAGCCGCCGTACTTCGTGGTGTTGATGACGGCGGAGTACTTCTTCCACCACGGCTGCCGCTGGGCCGCGTCGGCGCGGACCAGGTCGAGGATGTCCTCGCGGGCGGCAGGGTCCGTTATCCCGTAGCAGTCCAGAAGAGCCTTGGCGAGCAATGGGGTTGTCCCGCGGTCGCCGTTCTCAATGCGGCTCAGCGAGCCCTGGCTGACTTCCACGACGGCGCACACCTCGGTCAGCGTCAGGCCGGTCTCTGCTCTCAACTCCTTGAAACGGGAGGAGAGCTGACGCCGGTATACCGATGGCGGGGTCGGGTTTGTCTTCCTTGCCATGGCAGCAGTGTGCCACCTGTGGCCCGATGAGGTAGCTCGTAAGGAGGAATATTTCCTGGAATATTGCCTACGTCTTGCTTGCCGGGGCATGCTGGCGATGGCTGCGGAGCGTGCTGAGTGCATGGCAGTCCGTGGCTTGGATGTCGCCCGTTTCCTCCGTGCGTGATCCCACAGGAGTGATCTGATGCTGCTCGTCGAGACCGATTTCCGGCAAGTGTCATGGTTTGTTCCTTCTCGACCGGAAGCCGTCTGTTATGTGCGGCACAGGGCGGTGGCGGAGGTCAGGGCGTGGGGCGTTGGTCGGGACGACCTGCTGGAGTTCGAACTGGTGGTCACCGAGCTGGTGACCAATGCGGTCGTGCATGCGGGCGGGAGTGCTGTCGGGGTCTCGCTTCGGACGGTCGCGGCGGGTGCCGTGGTGATCCGGGTGCGTGACTCCTGCCCGGGGTTCGTCAGTGGTCGGGCACGGCGAGATGGTGACGAGCATGGGCGGGGGCTCGTCATGGTGCGGCGGTTGGCGCCGGGCTGGTGGTGGGAGCCGTTGCCGGACGGGAAGGTGGTCTGCGCCGTGGTGGACGTGCGGGGGAGGGGAGGATGGGGGGATGGTGATGAGTGACGGGCGGTACGCGCCGGCGGCGACGCTGGCGGGGCTGGTGCAGCGGGGGCGGGGGCTCGGGGCGCGGATGGCCGCCGAGGATCCGGAGGCTGCCGCCGAGGTGGTCTACGGGTGTGTCCGGTGGGACTGGCGGTGGGACTCGGTCGACCGGCGGGGGCTCTACCTGGCACGGCTGGTGAGGGACCTGGAGCTGCCGCTGGGGCCGGTGGTGGAGGGGCTCGGCGCGGGGGAGGAGTCGGGCGAGCGGGCCGCCCGGGTGCTGGCGCTGCTGGCGCTGGACGGGTCGGGGGAGGCCTGGGAGGTGCTGCGGGCGTACGTGCGGAACGGGGAGCACTGGGTCGCCGCGCTGGAGGAGATGGCGCGGCGGTGGCCGGTGGAGTGGTGGGACGACCTGGCGGAGACCGGGCGGGAGCGGGCGGAGCGGGACCCGGAGGACCGGTGGGGGGAGCCGTGGTACCGGTGGGAGCTGGCCGGGCCGCGTCCGGTGCGCGGGCCCCGGGGGCCGAAGCCGTTGGCGGACGTCGACAACGCCGGGCTGCTGGAGCTGCTGGCGGATCCCGGGGAGTCGGAGGAGCGCAGGACCGCCGCGCTCGACGTGCTGGACGACCGGGGGCCCGAGCCCGGGGTGATCCCGTTGGTGCCTTCATTGGGCACGGCGGACGGGAAGTACGTGCTGTGGCCGCTGATCGGGGTGGTCGACAAGCTCGGCGCGCTGGCGGTGCCCGCCGCGCGGGAGTGGGCCGCGGTGACGGAACCGGAGTGGTTGAGGCTGCGTGGTCTCGATGTGCTGGCCGCGTGCGGGGAGGCCGAGGACATTCCCGCGCTGGTGGCGGAGCTGGAGCGGGGCTGGGTGGAGCGGCGGTGGTGCGGGCCGATGCGGACGGCGCGGGGGCTGGCGCGGTTCGGGGCGGAGGCCCGGGACGCGGTGTCGTTGCTCAGGCGGTTCTGGTTGTGGACGCCGCACTCGTACGAGCGCGTGAGCTACCTGGAGGCGCTGGCGGAGATCGATCGGATGGGCCTGGACAAGGTGTACCTGGAGTGCCTCTGGGACTGCGAGGACCAGGCCCGGCTGCTCGGGGTGCGGCACGCGCCGGACCGGGCGGAGGTCAGGGAGCGGCTGGCGTACCTGCGGGACGACGTGCTGGAGGAGCCCGAGGTCAGGGCCGCCGCCGGGGAGCGGCTGGCGGCCCTGGGCGGGTAGGGCCTACAGGCCGGGGATGCGGCCGTTGCGGTAGAGGTCGACGAACAGCTGGTGGTCGGCGCGCGCCCGGGCGCCGTAGGCGTGGGCGAAGTCGACCAGCATCGCCGTGAACCCGGCCTCGTCGCGGGCGATCGCCTCGTGGATGGCGTGCTCGGTGGAGAACGGCACCAGGGTGTGGCCGCTGGAGGACTCGTCGGCCGCCGCGTGCATGGTGGCGGTGGCCCGGCCCAGGTACCGGGTGACGGCGAGCAGGTCGGGCAGCTCGTTGAGGTCCCGCCAGTCGAGGTCCGTCGCGTACGGGGAGACCTCGGCGACCAGCTGGCCGCGGCCGCGCAGCGTCGTGTACCCGAGCCACGGGTCGCTGTGCGCCTGCAGGGCGCGCTGGGAGATCACCGTGCGGTGGCCCTCGTGCCGGAAGTAGCCGGCGATCGCGGGATCGTTGACGTGACGGGAGACGGCCGGGGTCTGCCCCTGCTTCATGTAGATGATGACGTCGTTCTCCAGGGCGTCGGTGTGCCCTTCGAGCAGCAGGTTGTACGAGGGCAGGCCGGCCGAGCCGATGCCGATCCCGCGGCGGCCGACCACGTCCTTGACCCGCAGGGCGGTCGGGCGGGTGCGGGAGGCCGGCGGCAGGGTGGTCAGGTAGTCCTCGAACGCGGCCAGCACCTCGGCCTTGGTGGGCTCGTCGAGCTCGATCGCGCCGCCGCCGAGGCGGAAGCGGCGGTCGTAGCCCTCGATGACGGTGTCGCCGTCGAGGAGCGAGACCCGGGTCCGCAGCCGGGCCTGCCGGAGGGTGTCGAGGACCGGGCCGGTGGTGGTGTCCAGGGTGTACGGGTCGGCGTCGCCGGAGGTGACGTGGGCGGCGATCCGGGCCCGGTAGGCGGTGGCGAAGGCGGTCACCAGCTCGGTGATCGTGTCGTCGGAGAGCGCCTTGGCGTAGCCGATCAGGGCGAGGGAGGCGGCGAGGCGCTGGACGTCCCAGGTGAAGGCGCCGACGTAGGCCTCGTCGAAGTCGTTGACGTTGAAGACCAGGCGGCCCTCGGCGTTCAGGTAGGTGCCGAAGTTCTCCGCGTGCAGGTCGCCGTGGATCCAGACCCGGCTGGTGCGCCCGTCGAGGAACGGCGCGGCGAACGACTCGAACGGCTCAGTGGTGAGGTCCGCGTAGTAGAGGCCGGCGGTGCCCCGGTAGAAGGCGAAGGCGGAGGCCGCCATCTTCCGGAACTTGACCCGGAACGCCGCCGGATCCTGGGCGAGGAGGTCGCCGAAGGCCGTGTCGAAGACGCCGAGGATGGTCTCCGCGCGGTCGGTGGCGGGGGGCTGCTGGTGCGGCATGGTGTCGGTTCCCTTGCGGCGAGTGAGGGCGGAGTGGCGGCTGTGCCCGAGGACTGGAAGGCGTGTCTCCGGAGGCTAGAGTAGGAGCGTGAACGCGTGAGTGCTGGTCCGGGCCCTGGTGGTGGCTCGGGCCGCAACTGTTTCCGGGCACCCTCTGTGACCTGGGCGTTCGCCGGCCAACCAGACAGCACGAGCCTCCGGAGGCCCCGCCTTGAGCGACCAGCCGTACGCGCATCTGCACGTCCACACCGAGTACTCGATGCTGGACGGTGCCGCCCGGCTGAAGCAGCTGTTCAAGGAGGTCGAGCGGCTGGGCCAGACCCACGTCGCGATGACCGACCACGGCAACATGTACGGCGCGGCCGAGTTCCACAAGCAGGCCACCGCCGCGGGGATCACCCCGGTGATCGGGATCGAGGCGTACGTCGCCCCGGAGTCCCGGTCCAACACCAAGCGCATCCTGTGGGGCCAGCCGCACCAGAAGAAGGACGACGTCTCCGCGTCCGGTGCCTACACCCACAAGACCATCTGGGCCCGGAACAAGGAGGGCCTGCACAACCTCTTCAAGCTGACCTCGCGCTCGTACGCCGAGGGCTGGCTGGTGAAGTGGCCCCGGATGGACAAGGAGATCATCGCCGAGCACGCGGCCGGCCTGATGGCCACCACCGGCTGTCCGTCCGGCGAGGTGCAGACCCGGCTGCGGCTGGGCCACTTCGACGAGGCGCTCAAGTCCGCCGCCGACTACCAGGACATCTTCGGCCGGGAGAACTACTTCCTGGAGCTGATGGACCACGGCCTGGACATCGAGAAGCGGGTCCGGGACGGGCTGCTGGAGATCAGCCGGAAGCTGGACATCCCGCCGGTGGTCACCAACGACTCGCACTACACCACCGAGGGCGACGCGGGCGCCCACGACCTGCTGCTCTGCGTGCAGACCGGCAAGAACCTCTCGGACCCGGACCGCTTCCGCTTCGACGGCACCGGTTACTACATCAAGTCGGCCGCCGAGATGTACGGGCTCGACTCCTCGGACGCCTGGCAGGAGGGCTGCCGGAACAGCCAGCTGCTGGTCGCCCAGCGGGTCGACACCGCCGGCATGTTCGAGTTCAAGAACCTGATGCCGCGCTTCCCGATCCCGGAGGGCTTCGAGTCCGAGGCGGACTTCTTCAAGTCCAAGGTCTGGGAGGGCATGGACTGGCGCTTCCCGAACGGGTACGACGAGGAGCACAAGAAGCTCGCCGAGTACGAGATGGACACCATCATCCAGATGGGGTTCCCGGCGTACTTCCTCGTGGTCGCCGACTTCATCATGTGGGCGAAGAGCCAGGGCATCGCGGTGGGCCCGGGCCGCGGCTCGGCGGCCGGTTCGCTGGTCGCCTTCGCGATGGGCATCACCGACCTCGACCCCATCCCGCACGGTCTGATCTTCGAGCGCTTCCTCAACCCCGAGCGCATCTCCATGCCCGACGTCGACATCGACTTCGACGAGCGCCGGCGCGGTGACGTGATCCGGTACGTGACGGAGAAGTGGGGCTCCGACAAGGTCGCCATGATCGTCACGTACGGCACCATCAAGGCGAAGGCCGCCATCAAGGACTCCTCGCGGGTCCTGGGCTACCCGTACGCGATGGGCGACCGGATCACCAAGGCGATGCCGCCGGACGTCATGGGCAAGGGCATCCCGCTGTCCGGCATCACGGACTCCAGCCACCCGCGCTACGGCGAGGCCGGCGAGATCCGCGGGCTGTACGAGAACGACCCGGACGTCCGCAAGGTGATCGACACCGCGCGCGGCATCGAGGGCCTGATCCGCCAGCCCGGTGTGCACGCCGCCGGCGTCATCATGTCCGCCGAGCCGCTGACCGACCACATCCCGGTGTGGACCCGGCACACCGACGGCGTCACCATCACGCAGTTCGACTACCCCACCTGTGAGGGCCTCGGCCTCCTCAAGATGGACTTCCTCGGCCTGCGCAACCTGACGATCATGGACGACGCCGTCAAGGCGATCGAGAAGAACAAGGGCGTCAAGATCAACCTGCTTGATCTGCCCCTGGACGACAAGCCGACCTACGAGCTGCTGGCGCGCGGCGACACGCTCGGCGTCTTCCAGCTCGACGGCGGACCCATGCGCTCGCTGCTGCGCCTGATGAAGCCCGACAACTTCGAGGACATCTCCGCCGTCCTGGCGCTCTACCGGCCCGGCCCGATGGGCGTCAACTCGCACACCAACTACGCGCTGCGCAAGAACGGGCAGCAGGAGATCACCCCGATCCACCCGGAGCTGGAGAAGCCCCTGGAGGAGATCCTCAAGCCGACGTACGGCCTGATCGTCTACCAGGAGCAGGTGCAGAAGGCCGCGCAGATCCTGGCCGGCTACTCGCTCGGTCAGGCCGACCTGCTGCGCCGTGCCATGGGCAAGAAGAAGAAGGAGATCCTGGAGGCCGAGTTCGTCCCCTTCCAGCGGGGCTGCCGCGAGCACGGCTACTCGGACGCGGCGATCCAGGCGGTCTGGGACGTCCTGGTCCCCTTCTCCGGCTACGCGTTCAACAAGGCGCACACCGCCGGGTACGGGCTGGTCTCGTACTGGACGGCGTACCTCAAGGCCAACTACCCGGCCGAGTACATGTCCGGGCTGCTGACGTCGGTCAAGGACGACAAGGACAAGTCGGCGGTCTACCTCAACGAGTGCCGGAAGATGGGCATCCAGGTGCTCCCGCCGGACGTCAACGAGTCGGACTCCGACTTCACCCCGCACGGGGACACCCTCGTCCGGTTCGGCCTGACCGCCATCCGCAACGTCGGCGGGCCGGTCGTCGAGTCGATGATCCGGACCCGGAAGGCGAAGGGGAAGTTCACGTCCTTCCCGGACTTCCTGGAGAAGGTGGAGTCGGTGGTCTGCAACAAGCGGACCGTCGAATCGCTGATCAAGGCGGGCTCCTTCGACTCGCTCGGGCACACCCGCAAGGGCCTGACCGCCGAGTTCGAGCCGATGATCGACAACGTCGTCGGGGTCAAGCGCAAGGAGGCCGAGGGGCAGTTCGACCTCTTCGGCGGCGACACGGTGAGCGAGGAACCGAGCTTCGGGCTGGACGTGGTCTTCTCCGAGGAGGAGTGGGACAAGTCCTTCCTGCTCACCCAGGAGCGGGAGATGCTCGGGCTGTACGTCTCCTCGCACCCGCTGCACGGCATCGAGCACCTCCTCGCCGACAAGGCGGACTGCGCGGTGGCCGACCTCGCGGAGCGCCCGGACGGGACGATCGTCACCATCGGCGGCATCATCTCGGGTCTCCAGCGGAAGATGACCAAGCAGGGCAACGCCTGGGCGATCGCGACGGTCGAGGACCTGGCGGGCTCGATCGACTGCATGTTCTTCCCGGCGAGCTACCAGCTGGTGTCCGCGCTGCTGGTCGAGGACTCGGTGGTGTTCGTCCGCGGCAAGCTGGACAAGCGGGAGGACGTGCCGCGGCTGATGGGCATGGAGCTGGCGGTGCCGGACCTCACGAACGTCGCCGCCCAGCTGCCGATCACCCTCACCATCGCGGAGAGCCGGCTCAACCCGGAGGTGGTGACCCGCCTCGGTGAGGTACTGGCCCACCACAAGGGGAGCACCGAGGTGCACGTCCACCTCCGGCGCGGTGGCACCACCACCGTGCTGCGGCTGGACCGGCACCGGGTCAAGTCCGACCCGGCGCTGTTCGGGGACCTCAAGCAGCTGCTCGGGCCGAGCTGCCTGGCGAACTGAGGCCGGCCCCCGGGGCCTTCAGACCACCGAGCCGCGCAGCCCCGGCGGGACGGCGGTGTGCAGGGCGGAGACGAACGCCGAGATCGCGGGGTGGGCGCCCGCGCCGGCCCGGAAGGCGGTGCGGGTGCGGCGGTACATCGGCAGCCGGGTGAGGGTGACGCCGGGCGGCGGCTCGGCGGTGCCCAGGTGGGGCACCAGCGCCACGCCCTGGCCGGCCGCGACCAGGGCGAGCACGGTGGCGAAGTCGTCGATCTGGTGGCGGACCCGGGGTGCGAAGCCGGCGCTCTCGCAGGCCCGGACGGCCATCGTGTGGCAGAGCGTGCCGGCCGGGGCGAGGATCCACGGCTCGGCGCGCTGGTCGGCGACCGTGCCGGGGCCGCGGGCCGCGAGGTACATCGGCTCGGTGAAGATCGGCCGGGTCAGCGCCAGTCCCGGCTCCGGCTCGGCCGGGACGAGGTCGTACTCGTGGACCAGGGCGACGTCCAGCTCCCCGGCGCGCAGCGCCGCCGCCACGGCGGCCGGGTCGACCTCGGTGACCATCGGCTCCAGCCCCGGGTGCCAGCCGGCCAGTTCGGCGAGCAGCGCGGGGACGATCGCGCGGGCGGCCGACGGGTAGGTGCCGATCCGCAGCGGTCCGGCGAGCCCCTCGCGGGCGTGGGCGAGTTCGGCGTCGGCCTGTTCCAGCCGCTCCAGCACCGCCTCGGCGTGCCGGACCAGGTTCAGGCCGGCCGGGGTGAGGGCGACCCGGCGGCCGGTGCGTTCCAGGAGTGGGACGCCGGCCTCCTTCTCCAGGACGGACAGCTGCTGGGAGACCGCCGAAGGGCTGAACGAGAGCGCCTCGGCGACGGCGGCGATGGTGCCGAGGTGGGCCAGTTCGCGCAGCAGGCGCAGGCGTCGGACATCGAGCATCGGCTCAGCTTACGAGAAGCTTCGGAAATGTGAACTGGACCTGTGCGATCGCCCGGCCGCAGGATCGTCGTCATGGAACACACGGCTCTCAGGGGCATCCACGTCCCGCTGATCACCCCCTTCGCCGCCGACGGCTCGGTCGCCCTGGACGCGCTGGAGAAGCTGGCCGGCTCGGTCCTGGACGACGGCGCGGCCGGGCTGGTGGCGCTCGGCACCACCGGCGAGCCGGCCACGCTGGACGCCGACGAGCGGCGCGCCGTCGTCGAGGTCTGCGCGGCCGTCTGCGCCGACCGGGGCGCCCGGCTGCTGGTCGGCGCGGGCGGCCCGGACACCCGGGCGGCCGCGGCGGAGCTGGCCGGGCTCGCCGGACGGGTACCGGGGACGGCCGCCGCGCTGGTCACCGCGCCGTCCTTCGTCCGGCCGGGCGAGGCCGGGACGGTCGCGCACTTCCGGGCACTGGCCGAGGCCAGCTCGGTGCCGCTGGTCGTCTACCACATCCCGTACCGGACCGGGCAGGCGCTGTCGGCCGGCGCGCTGCTGGAGCTGGCCGCCCTGCCGGGCGTGGTCGGGGTGAAGTACGCCACCGGCGGGGTGGACCAGGCCGCGGTGGAACTGCTCGCCGCCGCGCCGGAGGGCTTCGCGGTGCTGTCGGGCGAGGACGCCTTCCTCTCGCCGCTGCTGGCCCTCGGCGCGGCCGGCGGCATCCTGGCCGCCGCGCACCTGGCGACCGCCCGGTTCGTCGAGCTGGTCGAGGCCTGGGAGGCCGGGGACGCGGCGCGCGCCCGCGCGCTGGGCCACCGGCTGACCGGGCTGGCGCTCGCCGCCTTCGCGGCGCCGAACCCGTCGGTGGTCAAGGGCGTGCTGCACGCGCAGGGGCGGATCCCGACGCCGGACGTCCGGCTTCCGCTGCTGCCGGCCGGGCCGGCCGAGGTCGCGCACGCCCTGGAGCTGGCCACTGGTCTGGACCACTGACCGGTCGAGGGCTCTCACACCGTGGAATACCAGGCCGGATTCCGCCCGTGACAAGGCATGATGGGCGGAGTGCGGCTGTGAACAGCACGATCAAGAGGAGTAGTCGGAAATGAAGATCGGCATTGTCGGGGCCACCGGCCAGGTCGGCGGCGTGGTCCGCGAGATCCTGGCGGAGCGGGCAGGTCTCCCTGGCGGACTGGGCCCGGTGGAGCAGCTGCGGCTGTTCGCCTCGGCCCGCTCGGCCGGACGCACCCTGCCGTGGCAGGGCACCGAGGTCACCGTCGAGGACGCGGCCACGGCCGACTACACCGGCCTGGACATCGTGATCTTCTCCGCCGGCGGCTCCACCTCCAAGGAGCTCGCCCCCAAGGCCGCCGCCGCCGGTGCCGTCGTCATCGACAACTCCTCCGCCTGGCGCCGCGACCCCGAGGTCCCGCTGGTCGTCTCCGAGGTCAACCCGCAGGCCATTGCCGACCGCCCCAAGGGCATCATCGCCAACCCGAACTGCACCACCATGGCCGCCATGCCCGTGCTGCGCCCGCTGCACGACGAGGCCGGCCTCGTCGCGCTGGTCGTCTCCACCTACCAGGCCGTCTCCGGCAGCGGTGTGGCCGGCGTGGCCGAGCTGCAGGACCAGGCCGCCAAGGTCGTCGACGGCGCCTCCGCGCTCGCCCACGACGGCTCCGCGGTCGAGTTCCCCGAGCCCAAGGTCTACAAGCGCCCGATCGCCTTCAACGTGCTGCCGCTGGCCGGCTCGATCGTCGACGACGGCTCCAACGAGACCGACGAGGAGCAGAAGCTCCGCCACGAGAGCCGCAAGATCCTCGGCATCCCCGGCCTGAAGGTCGCCGGCACCTGCGTGCGCGTCCCGGTCTTCTCCGGCCACTCGCTGCAGATCAACGCCCGCTTCGAGCGCCCGATCAGCCCCGAGCGCGCCGCCGAGCTGCTCGCCGGCGCCCCCGGCGTCGAGCTGAGCGAGATCCCCACCCCGCTCCAGGCCGCCGGCCGGGACCCGAGCTACGTCGGCCGCATCCGCGCCGACGAGACGGTCGAGCACGGCCTCTCGCTGTTCGTCTCCAACGACAACCTGCGCAAGGGCGCCGCCCTCAACGCCGTCCAGCTGGCCGAACTGGTCGCCGCCGAACTCAAGGGATGACCCCGCCGCCGGGCACCCGGCAGCACCGGTACGAAGGGCCCCGCCGCACCGGCGGGGCCCTTCCGTCCGTTGCGGGACCGCGACAACCGCCGAGGTTCGGCCGGCGAACCAGGGGGAAAAGGTGACCCAACGATCGGGCGGATGCGGGCACCCCCTCACCCCCTCCCCGCCCGGGAGACGGGCGGACCGCGCCCACCCCGGTACCGCCGCCCCCGGCGGAGCCGGACCCCGAGGGCGAGCGGAAAGAGGCGCGCGATGGACCGCTGTGTCGTCCTGGTGGATGCCGGATACCTGCTGGGCGCCGCCGCCAGCCTGCTCGCCGGAGACCCGTCGCGCTCCAAGGTCTCCGTCGACCACACCGCGCTGATCGCCGCCCTGCGGGAACGCGCCGAGGCCGAGACCGGCCTGCCGCTGCTGCGCATCTACTGGTTCGACGCCGCACCCGACCGCCGCCCGATGCCCGAGCACCGCCGGCTCCGGGTCCTGCCCCGGGTCACCGTCCGGCTCGGCGCGCTCACCCGGGCCGAGGGCCGCTGGGTGCAGAAGGGCGTCGACGCGGCGATGCACGCCGAACTCTCCGAACTCGCCCGCAACCGGGCCTGCGCCGACGTCGTGCTGATCACCGGGGACGGCGACCTGCTGCCCGGCATGATGTCCGCCAAGGAGCACGGCGTCGTCGTCCACCTCTGGGCGCTCCAGGCCGCCGACGGCGACTTCAACCAGTCCGAGGACCTGGTCGGCGAGGCCGACGAACGGCGGGTGCTGGACCGCGAGTGGATCGAGGGCTCCTTCAGCCTCCGCGAGACCTCCGCCGTCTTCCCCGCCCCCGGCCCCCGGCACGAGATCGCCAAGATCCTCGCCGCCCCGCCCGCCGCACCCCCCGCCGCCCTGCCCGGCACGATCCCCGGCGGACTGCCGGCCGCCGGCGGGCAGTCCGCCGGCCTCCCGTCGGCCGGGGCGCCCGCGCCCGCCGCCGCCGCTGCCGTCCCGGCGGTCAACGGCAGCCGCCCGCAGTCGGCCACCGCGCTCAAGGTCGTCCCCACCCCCAAGGACCTCGCCGGCCGCAGCGCCGACCGGCAGCCCCCCGCCGCCCACCACCACCCGGCCGGCCCGGTGCTGCGCTGGTCCTCCGACCGCGGCTGGGTCGACCGCCCCGTCCCCGAACCGGCCGTCACCGCCGGGGACGGCCTGCCCACGCTGGCCCAGCTCACCACCGCCGAACAGCGCTGGGCCGACCGCGAGGAGGACATCACCACGATCGGCGGCGACGCCCACGAGGTCGGCCAGGTCTTCGCCCGCCGCTGGACCGGACGGATCGGCGACGTCGAACGGCTCACCGTGCTCTGGCCCGACTACCCGCGCATCCCGCACCGGGTCGACGGCGAGCTGCTCCGCTACGCCGCCCGGTTCGGCCTGCTCGCGCACAAGGACGACCAGATCGACGAGCACGACCGGTACGCGATCCGGGCCGGCTTCTGGAAGGAGCTCGCCGCCCGCGTCCCGGGAGGGGAACTGGTCGTCGACGACTGATCCGGCCGCACCGGCGGGAAGCGGGCCGGAGGGGCGGCGGCGTCCGGGGCGGGGCGCCGACGCCCGGCGGACGAGGCCCCCGGCGCGGCGGGGCGGTGTAGGCACCCCGCGGCCCGTCCACCCGGCCGGCGAGCCGATCGTCGACGACTGACCTGCGGAGGGGTGGCGGAACGGGCCCCCTTGTCCGGTTCGCCGGTTGCACCGCGTAGAGTCTTCGGTCGTGAGCGAGACGGCCGGGCGGGCACCCCAGGAGACCTCGCCGTGCTGCGCCGTACGCGACCTCGTGAGGACGTACCGCGCCGGGCGCGGTGCCGCCGCGAGCGAGATCCGGGCCAACGACGGCATCACCCTGACCGTCCGGCAGGGCGAGATCTTCGGCCTGCTCGGACCCAACGGGGCGGGCAAGTCCACCCTGGTCCGTCAGCTGACCGGGCTGCTGCGGCCCGACTCCGGTTCGATCGAGCTGCTCGGCCACGACGTGGTGAAGCACCCCGAGCGGGCCGCCCGGCTGCTGGGCTACCTCGGGCAGGAGTCCACCGCGCTGGACGAGCTGACCGTCGCCCTCGCCGCCGAGACCACCGGACGGCTGCGCGGCCTCGGCCGGACGCAGGCCCGGGCGGCCGCCGACGAGGTGATCACCGAGCTGGCGCTGGAGCCGCTCGCCCACCGTCCGCTCGCCAAGCTCTCCGGCGGCCAGCGCCGGCTCGCCTGCTTCGCCGCCGCACTGGTCGGCGACCGGCCGCTGCTCGTCCTCGACGAGCCGACCACCGGCATGGACCCGATCGCCCGCCGGTCCGTCTGGGCCGCCCTCGAACGGCGCCGGGCCGAGCGGGACGCCACCGTGCTGCTGGTCACCCACAACGTGATCGAGGCGGAGACCGTGCTGGACCGGGTCGCCGTGGTCGACGACGGCCGGATCATCGCGTGCGACACCCCCGGCGGCCTCAAGGCGCTGGTCGACGGCGACGTCCGGCTCGACCTGGTCTGGCGGGACGAGGCGCCGCTCGGCGTCCCCGCGGTGGCCGCGCTGGCCGAGCGGGCCGAGCGCACCGGCCGGCGCTGGACCGTCCGCACCACCCCCGAGCAGGCCCGCGAACTGGTCGCCGCCGTCACGACCGGCCCGGCCTTCGCGGCCCTGGACGACTTCACCCTGGCCACCCCGAGCCTTGAGGACGCGTACCTCAAGCTGGGCGGCCGCCACGGAGGACTGGCCAAGTGACGCTGCTCTCGGTACCGCCGCGGACTGCCCCGGTGACGGCGGGCGTGCCCGCCCCGCTCGCCCCGGCCGCCCGGCTGCTGCCCGCCCTCGCCGCGGTGTACCGGGCGCAGCTGGCGCGGGCGAGGGTGGCCCGGATCCCGCTGCTGTTCGTGGCCACCTTCCAGTCGCTCGGCATCCTGGTGATGATGCGGGGCGTCGTCGACGCGGGGCAGACCTCGGCCGCCCGGTACGTGGTGGCCGGCTCCAGCGTGCTGGTCGTCGCGTTCGTCGCGCTCAACCTGCTCGCCCAGTACTTCGGCCGGCTGCGGGCCACCGGCGGACTCGACCACTACGCGACGCTGCCGGTGCCGGCCGCCTCGGTGGTGCTCGGGGCGGCCGCCGCGTACGCCTCCTTCACGCTGCCGGGGTCGCTGCTCACGGCGGGCGCCGGTGCGGTCATGTTCGGGCTGCCGCTCGGACAGCTGTGGGTGCTCCTCGCCGTGGTGCCGCTGGCGGGTGCCGCGCTCTCCGGGCTCGGCGCGGTCTGCGGGCTGCTCGCGCCCCGGCAGGAGCTGGCGACCATGCTCGGGCAGCTCGGCATGTCGGCGGCGCTGCTGCTCGGCGTCCTGCCGGTCGACCACCTGCCGCAGCCGGTGCTCTGGATGCGCAGCCTGCTGCCGTCCACGTACGGGGTCGAGGCGTTCGCGCGGACCTTCGAGCCGGACCCGGACTGGGCGGCGGTGGTCGGCGACCTCGCGGTCTGCGCCGGGGTGGGCGTGGTGTCGCTGGCGGCCGCCACGTGGGCCTACCGTCGGGCGACCCGGCGGTAGGGCGGTGCCCGGCGGGTGCCGGGGTGGCGGCGGGGCGGGTGCCCGGGTGGCGCGGCCGTCGCGGTGGCGGTCGTGAAACGATGGGCACCGTGACCGTACCGAACACACCTCCGGATCCCGCGCGAGCCGACGCCGACGCCGTCACGGACGCCGTTCCCGATCCGTACGCGCCGCCGCGGGCCCCGGCGCCGGGCCACTACCCGGTGCTGGACCTGGTCTCCGCGAAGCGGTCGGACGAGCCCGCGCTGCAGCGGCTGGCGCCCGAGCTGCGGATCGGGGCGATCACGGTACTGGCCTGTCTGGTGCTGGGTGTGGCGATGGCGGGGCTCTGGGCCTGGCTGGCGCCCAAGGTCCCGCTGGTGGTGGACGGCAACAAGATCCTCTACGGGGACCCGGAGGGGGAGCAGCGCGCCGGGGCGGACAGCGTCTTCGTGCTGATCGGCCTGGGCATGGGCGTCCTGACCGCGCTCGGGGCGTTCCTGGTCACCCGGAAGCGGGGCGGCGGGATCGCGGTCGCCGTCGGGCTCGCCGTCGGCGGGCTGCTCGCCTCGGTGGGGGCCTGGGGGCTGGGGCGGTGGCTCGGGCCGAGCGGCGACCTGGTCGCGGAGGCGCGGCGGGTCGGGAACGGCGGGCACTTCCAGGCGGACATCGACCTCGGCGCGTACGGGGCGGTGCTGGCCTGGCCGATGGCGGCGATGGTGGTGCTGCTCGCGCTGTCGGCGGCGTTCGGGAAGCGCGAGGAGGACCCGCCGCCGTACTGGGCGGGGCCGTACGGGGCTCCGCTGCCCCCGGCGGACGGCGCGCCCGTGCATCCGGTGCACCCGGTGCATCCGGCGGACGCGGGGCCGGTGCCGCCGCACGACGTGCGGCCGGCGCCCCCGGAGGACCGGCGGCAGGGCTGAGCACTTCCGGCGGCCCGCCGGGGGCGGTGCGGCCCCGTGGAGCGCCCCCGGCGGGCCGCCGGCCGGCGTCCGGGGCCTCAGTGGGCGATCGGTGCGGTGTGCGCCCTGGTGAGGGTGACGAGGTGGGCCGGGGCCAGCTCGACCTCCAGGCCCCGGCGGCCGGCCGAGACGTAGACCGTGGGGTGGGCGAGCGCGCTGGCGTCGACGACGGTGCGCAGCGGACGGCGCTGGCCCAGCGGGGAGATGCCGCCGAGGACGTAGCCGCTGCTGCGTTCGGCGGCCGCCGGGTCGGCCATCGCGGCGCGCTTGCCGCCGACGGCGGCGGCCAGGGCCTTGAGGTCGAGCCGGCCGGCGACCGGGACGACGCCCACGGTGAGGACGCCGTCCACGTCGGCGACCAGGGTCTTGAAGACCCGGTCGGCCGGGACGCCGAGCGCCTCGGCGGCCTCGCCGCCGTAGGAGGCGGCGGCCGGGTCGTGCTCGTAGGCGTGGACGGTGAACGGCACGGCGGCGGTCTCCAGGGCGACGGTGGCGGGGGTGCCCTGGCCGCCCTTCTTCGGCTTCTTGGCCATGTGCGGGTCTCCGGTGCGGGTCGGTCGGGGCGGGTCAGTTGGGGCTGAAGGACTGCCGGGTGAGGTCGACGGCCGGGAGCGAGGGGAGCCAGCCGAGCACGGCCGTCTCGCGGCGGAGCAGGTCGAGTTCGAGGCGCAGCCGCTGGGCGTTGTCGGGGCAGGCGAGCAGCTTCTGCTTGAGCGGGGTCTCCAGGACGGACGCGGCGGCGACCAGGTAGGAGAGCACCTGGGGGTCGTCGGGCAGTTCCTGGCGGCCGACGGTGCTGGCCTCGCGGGCGCCGGCCAGGCGCTTCTGGTACGTGCGGAAGGCGCGTTCGACCTCGGAGGCGAGGACGCCCGAGCCCTCTCCGGTGCGTTCCTCGATCGGCTCGGCCTCGCCGGTGAGGTACGGGCCGCCGGTGTCCGCCGAGCGGAGCCGGAACCGGGTGGTGCCGGTGACCAGCAGCTCGTACCGGCCGTCCGGCTGGGGCTGGACGGAGGTGAGGTCGGCGACGCAGCCGACGTGGTGCAGCGCCTCCAGCGGGTCGCCGGTGGCCGTGCCGAGGCCGTCCAGCGGGCCGGCCGGGCCGTCGTCGGGGCGGACCCGGGCGACCTCGCGGCCGTCCTTGATGGCGAGCACGCCGAACCGGCGGGGCTCGTCCTCGGGCAGGGCGAGCAGGTCGGCGACGAGACGGCGGTAGCGCTCCTCGAAGACGTTCAGGGGCAGCACCAGGCCCGGGTAGAGCACGGTGTTCAGCGGGAAGAGCGGCAGCCGTTCTGTCACGGCGGACAGCGTAGTTCCCCGGGCGGGCCGAGCGCCCGGGGGTTACCGGGCCGATCGGCCCGGCCCGGCCCCCGGGACGCCCCCGGGACGCCCCCTCGGCCGGACACGCCCTAGCCGCGCTGGAGCATCCGGCTGGCGCCGGCGGCGACCGTGGTGGCGAGCACCCAGCCGATGACGACCAGGCCGGCGGCCACCCACTGGGAGGCCCCGCCGGGGTTCCAGCCCTGCTGGCCGAGGTCGACGACGGGCAGCAGCTGGCCCAGCGCGTACAGCACCGGGTTCCAGTGCGGCCGCTCGTCGGCCTTGAGCGGCTGCAGCTCGTGGGTGGCGAAGTACAGGCTGCCGAGCGCCCAGGCGAGCAGCAGCCACAGCGCGGCCCGGTTGGGGCGGAACCCGTAGCCGACGGTGGCGTCCTGGACCCGCCCCCAGATCCGGGCCGGCAGCGGCAGGGTCTGCCGGCGGCGGCGCTGCTTGGCGTAGAGCACCTCGCGGGCGTCGTCGTCGGCGCCGTCGCGGCGCAGCGCGGCGGCCAGCTGCTCGTACGACTCGGGCTGGAAGTCGACCGAGGAGCCCTCCAGCCAGGCGATCCGCTGCCGGACGCTGAACGGCGCGGCCGGGCGCAGGCACTCGTAGGTGAAGCCGGTGAGGCCCAGGTGCCGGCCCTGCGGCCAGGCGTCGGGGGCGTCGACCAGGTTGCCGACCCGGGCGCGGGAGAGCGAGACCGGCCCGGTGGGCGGGGTGCGGCAGGTGAAGCGCAGCTCGGGGGTCTGGATCCGGCGCAGCGCCAGTTCGTCCCCCTCGCCGAGGTGGAACTCGGCGCCGGAGATCAGGCAGGCGTTCTCGAAGCGGCCGTCGGAGAGCCGGACGCGGCCGTACGCGCGGAACGGGGTGCTGGAGGCGCCGGTCGGGATGACCTGGCCGTAGCCGGAGCCGTAGTAGGACTGCGAGTCGGTCCAGCCCCGGTCCGCCGAACTGCTCAGGTACAGCGTGTGGCCGACGATTATTCGCGGGGCGTTGAGCGCGTTGGGGTTGTCCGGGACGGCCCGCAGCCGGGCGCCGCGCAGCGAGAACCGGCCGCCGATCCGGGCGGTGCGCAGGCTGACCTCGCCGAGGGTCTCCAGCCGTTCGGCCTCGAAGTCCTGGTTGACGGCGAGGCCGTCGGCGGACAGCGCCCGGCCGAACCGGTCGCCGCCGAGCACGGCCTGGTTGAGCAGCAGGTCGGTGCCGATCCGGGCGTCGGTGAGCCGCACGCCCTCCGGGACGCGGCAGCGCGCCAGGTGGAGGTCGCCGGAGGTGGCGAGGCGGGAGGCCTCCAGGCGGGGGATCAGGCAGCCGACGAAGCGCAGTGTGCCGGCCTCGGCCTCGGAGATCAGGATCTTCTGCTCGAACCGGCAGTCGTGGAGCTCCACGTAGTGGCTGATGGTGCCGCCGGCGAGCCGCAGCGGGCCGGCGACCAGGACGCCGGTCAGCTTGAGCGAGGCGACCCGGCCGGGGACGGCGGAGGGCCCGTCCAGCAGCAGCCGGGAGAGCACCTCGGCGCGCACGGTCCGCTCGGGGCCCCACTCGGCGTCGCCGAACGGGTCGTCCTGCTCGGGGACTCCGGTCCGCAGGTCGTGGATCCGGCCGTGCCGGAACGCCTGCCAGAGCCCCTGCTCGGCCGCCGTCCAGCCGTCGGGTGCCCGTTCGGTCATGGTTCCCCCCTGCTTCCCCCGGGTCGTCTCGCCCTTCGTATCACGGACTGAAATGCGGGGCCGCAGGTTCCGGCCACTCCTTACACTGGGTGGCGTGATCTCTCGAATCGACCTCCGCGGCTCGCTCGACGACCCGCGTGACCTGCTGCCCCGTGCCGAGTTCGACGTCGCGGCCGCCCTGGAGAAGGTGCGGCCGATCGCCGAGGACGTGCACCATCGCGGCGTGCGGGCACTGATCGAGATCACCGAGCGCTTCGACGGCGTGCGGCTGGAGACCACCCGTGTCCCCGCCGAGCAGCTCGCCGAGGCCCTGGAGACGCTCGACCCGAAGGTGCGCGCCGCACTGGAGGAGTCGATCCGCCGGGCCCGCACGGTGCACGCCGACCAGCGCCGCGAGGAGCACACCACCAAGGTCGTGCCGGGCGGCACGGTCACCCAGCGCTGGGTGCCGGTGGACCGGGTCGGGCTGTACGTGCCCGGCGGGCTGGCGGTCTACCCGTCCTCCGTTGTGATGAACGTCGTGCCGGCCCAGGAGGCGGGCGTCCAGGGCATCGCGGTCACCTCGCCGCCGCAGAAGGCCTTCGGCGGCCGGGTGCACCCGACCATCCTGGCGGCCTGCGCGCTGCTCGGCGTCACCGAGGTGTACGCGGTCGGCGGCGCCCAGGCGGTCGCCATGTTCGCGCTCGGCACCGAGGAGTGCGAGCCGGTCAACATGGTCACCGGCCCCGGCAACATCTACGTCGCCGCCGCCAAGCGCTACTTCGCCGGTCGGATCGGCATCGACTCGGAGGCCGGCCCGACCGAGATCGCCGTCCTCGCCGACGACAGCGCCGACCCGGCCGAGGTCGCCGCCGACCTGATCAGCCAGGCCGAGCACGGACCCACCTCGGGTTCGGTGCTGGTCACCGACTCGCCCGGGCTGGCCGAGGCGGTGGAGGCCGAGCTGAAGGCGCAGGTCGCCCGCACCCGGCACAGCGAGCGGGTCGCCGAGGCGCTGGGCGGCCGGCAGTCCGGCGTCATCCTGGTCGACGACCTCGACCAGGGCCTGGCGGTGGTCAACGCCTACGCCGCCGAGCACCTGGAGATCCAGACCCGGGACGCCCACGCGGTCGCCGCCCGGGTCCGCAACGCGGGCGCGATCTTCATCGGCCGGTACACGCCGGTCTCGCTCGGCGACTACGCGGCCGGCTCCAACCACGTGCTGCCCACCGGCGGCTGCGCCTGCCACTCCTCGGGCCTGTCCGTGCAGACCTTCCTGCGCGGCGTCCAGGTCGTCGAGTACGACCGCGAGGCCCTGGCCGGCATCGCCGCCCACGTCGTCAACCTGGCGGACGCCGAGGACCTGCCCGGTCACGGCGACGCGATCAAGGCCCGATTCGACTGGACGGTTCCCGGCACGTGACCACGATCGACTCCCTCCCCATCCGGGACGAGCTGCGCGGCCAGTCCCCGTACGGCGCGCCGCAGCTCGACGTCCCCGTCCAGCTGAACACCAACGAGAACCCCTACCCGCTCCCCGAGGAGCTGGTGGCCCGGATCGCCGAGCGGGTCGCCGAGGCCGCCCGCAACCTCAACCGCTACCCGGACCGGGACGCGGTCGAGCTGCGCGAGGGCCTGGCGGCCTACCTGACCCGCACCACCGGCCACCCGGTCGCCCGGGAGAACGTCTGGGCCGCCAACGGCTCCAACGAGGTGCTCCAGCAGCTGCTCCAGACCTTCGGCGGCCCCGGCCGCACCGCGCTCGGCTTCGAGCCCTCCTACTCGATGCACGCCCTGATCTCCCGGGGCACCGGCACCGACTGGATCTCCGGACCGCGCAACGACGACTTCACCGTCGACCTCGACGCGGCCGCCGAGGCCATCGCCGGGCACCGGCCGAACGTCGTGTTCGTCTGCTCGCCGAACAACCCGACCGGCACCGCCGTCGAGGCCGACACCGTGCTGCGGCTGTACGAGGCCGCGCAGGCCGCCCGCCCCAGCCTGGTGGTGGTCGACGAGGCGTACGTCGAGTTCTCGCACCGGGAATCGCTGCTGAAGCTGATCGAGGGCCGCCCCAACCTGGTGGTCACCCGCACCATGTCCAAGGCCTTCGGCGCGGCCGGACTGCGCCTGGGCTACCTGGCCGCCGACCCCGCGGTGGTCGACGCGGTGCAGCTGGTCCGCCTGCCGTACCACCTGTCGGCCGTCACCCAGGCCACCGCACTGGCGTGCCTGGAGCACACCGACACCCTGCTCGGCTACGTCGGCCGGCTCAAGGCCGAGCGCGACCGGCTGGTCGAGGCACTGCGCGGGCTCGGGCTGGAGGTGACCGACTCGGACGCCAACTTCGTCCAGTTCGGCCGCTTCGCCGACACCCACGCCGCCTGGCAGGCCATCCTCGACCACGGCGTCCTGGTCCGTGACAACGGCGTCCCCGGATGGCTGCGCGTCACCGCCGGCACCCCCGCCGAGAACGACGCCTTCCTGGACGCCGTCGCCAATGTGATCAAGGAGCTGTAACCCCGGATGACCCGTATCGGACGCGTCGAACGCACCACCAAGGAGACCTCGGTCCTCGTCGAGATAGACCTCGACGGCACCGGCAAGACCGACATCTCCACGGGCGTCGGCTTCTACGACCACATGCTCGACCAGCTCGGCCGGCACGGCCTCTTCGACCTCACCGTGAAGACCGACGGCGACCTGCACATCGACACCCACCACACCATCGAGGACACCGCCCTCGCGCTCGGCGCCGCCTTCAAGCAGGCGCTCGGCGACAAGGTCGGCATCTACCGGTTCGGCAACTGCACCGTGCCGCTGGACGAGTCCCTCGCCCAGGTGACCGTCGACCTCTCCGGCCGCCCCTACCTGGTGCACACCGAGCCGGAGAAGATGGCGCCGATGATCGGCACCTACGACACCACCATGACCCGGCACATCCTGGAGTCCTTCGTGGCCCAGGCGCAGATCGCCCTGCACGTCCACGTGCCGTACGGGCGCAACGCGCACCACATCGTGGAGTGCCAGTTCAAGGCGCTGGCCCGGGCGCTGCGCTACGCCGCCGAGCGCGACCCGCGCGCGGCCGGCATCCTCCCGTCGACCAAGGGTGCCCTGTGAGCAAGTCCGCGCTCGTCCTCATCTTCGCGGGCCTCTTCCTGGCCGGCGGCGTGATCTCGTTCTGGAAGCAGAAGATCCCGAAGGGCGTCATCGTCGTGCTCGCGCTCGGCTCGGCGATGTGCCTCGCCGCCGGCCTGATGCGCCTGTAACCGCCGAGCGACCGAAAGACTGGACACCTGAACATGGGCAAGAACGTCGTCGTGCTCGACTACGGCTCGGGCAACCTCCGCTCGGCCCAGCGCGCGCTGGAGCGCACCGGGGCGAACGTCACCGTCACCTCCGACTTCCAGGCCGCGATGGACGCGGACGGCCTGCTCGTCCCCGGTGTCGGCGCCTTCGAGGCCTGCATGCGCGGGCTGAAGGCCGTCCGCGGGGACTGGATCATCGGCCGCCGGCTCGCCGGGGGCCGCCCCGTCATGGGCATCTGCGTCGGCATGCAGATCCTCTTCGAGAAGGGGGTCGAGCACGGGGTGGAGACCGCCGGCTGCGACGAGTGGCCGGGCACCGTGGAACCGCTGGAAGCCCCGGTCGTCCCGCACATGGGCTGGAACACCGTCGACGCCCCCGCGGACGGCCGGATGTTCGCCGGACTCGACGCGGACACCCGCTTCTACTTCGTGCACTCCTACGCGGTGCGCCGCTGGGAACTGGAGGTCCACAGCGCGCGGATCAACCCGCCGCTGGTGACCTGGGCGACGCACGGCGAGCCGTTCGTCGCCGCCGTCGAGAACGGCCCGCTGTGGGCCACCCAGTTCCACCCGGAGAAGTCCGGCGACGCCGGCGCCGCCCTGCTGACCAACTGGGTCAACACCCTCTGACGATCTGAGAGTTGCCAACACCATGAGTCGCCTCGAACTGCTCCCCGCCGTCGACGTCCGGGACGGCCAGGCGGTCCGCCTGGTCAAGGGTGCCTCCGGCACCGAGACCTCCTTCGGCGAGCCGCTCGCCGCCGCCCTCGCCTGGCAGAACGCCGGCGCCGAGTGGCTCCACCTGGTCGACCTCGACGCCGCCTTCGGCACCGGCTCCAACCGCGAGCTGCTCCGCGAGGTCACCGCGGCCCTCGACATCAAGGTCGAGCTGTCCGGCGGCATCCGCGACGACGAGTCGCTGGCCGCCGCGCTGGCCACCGGCTGCACCCGGGTCAACCTCGGCACCGCCGCCCTGGAGAGCCCCGAGTGGGTCGCCAAGGTCATCGCCGAGCACGGCGACCAGATCGCCGTCGGCCTGGACGTGGTCGGCACCACCCTGCGCGGCCGCGGCTGGACCCGCGACGGCGGCCAGCTCTTCGACGTGCTGGCCCGCCTCGACGCCGAGGGCTGCGCCCGGTACGTGGTCACCGACGTCAACCGGGACGGCACCCTGACCGGCCCCAACCTGCAGCTGCTGCGCGACGTCTGCGCCGCCACCGACCGCCCGGTGGTCGCCTCCGGCGGCGTCTCCTCGCTGGACGACCTGCGGGCGATCGCCACGCTGGTCGGCGAGGGAGTCGAGGGAGCGATCGTCGGCAAGGCACTCTACGAGCAGAAGTTCACCCTCGAAGAGGCCTTGGAGGCAGTGTCCCGATGAGCACAGGGTCAACCGGCGGCTCCGCCCCGGGCCCGGCCGCGCAGCGGCACGACCGGGTCCCCGGCTCCTTCCCCCAGGAGGAGGAGTTCGGCTTCTCCCGAGCCGTCGCGGCGGGGGACTTCGTCCTCGTCTCCGGCGCCACCGCCCTCGACGTGGACGGCGTCGTCCACCACGAGGGCGACCCGTACGGGCAGACGCTCGCCGCCTTCGGGACGGCGCGCGAGGCCCTGGAGCGGTTCGGCCTCACCCTCGCGGACGTGGTCCGCACCCGGATCTACGTGACCCACGTCCGGGACTGCGCCGAGGCCGGCCGCGCCCACAAGTTCCTCTTCGACACGGTCCGTCCCGCCGCCACCATGGTGGTGGTCGAGGGACTGGTCGACTCCCGGATGATGGTCGAGGTCGAGATCGACGCCCACCGTGCCGGGCTCGCCACGACGCTGGAAGGCAAACCGCAGTGACCCTCGCAGTACGTGTCATCCCCTGCCTGGACGTCGACGCCGGCCGCGTGGTCAAGGGCGTCAACTTCCAGAACCTGCGCGACGCCGGTGACCCGGTCGAGATGGCCAAGCTCTACGACGCCGAGGGCGCGGACGAGCTGACCTTCCTCGACATCACCGCGTCCTCGGGCGACCGCGAGACCACCTACGACGTGGTCCGCCGCACCGCCGAGCAGGTCTTCATCCCGCTCACCGTCGGCGGCGGCATCCGCGCCGTCGAGGACGTCGACAAGCTGCTCCGGGCGGGCGCCGACAAGGTCGGCGTCAACACCGCGGCGATCGCACGGCCGGAGCTGGTCCGGGAGATCGCCCGGCGGTTCGGCCGCCAGGTGCTGGTGCTCTCGGTCGACGCCCGGCGCTGCCCGCCCGGCACCGAGACGGAGTCGGGCTTCGAGGTCACCACGCACGGCGGACGCCAGGGCACCGGCCTGGACGCCGTCGAGTGGGCCGGCCGCGCCGCCGAGCTGGGCGCGGGCGAGATCCTGCTCAACTCGATGGACGCGGACGGCACCAAGGACGGCTACGACCTGGAGCTGATCCGGGCCGTCCGCAAGACGGTCTCGGTGCCGGTGATCGCCTCGGGCGGCGCCGGGAAGCTCGCGGACTTCGCCCCGGCGGTGGAGGCCGGCGCGGACGCGGTGCTGGCCGCCAGCGTCTTCCACTTCGGGGACCTGCGGATCGGCGAGGTCAAGAACGCGCTGCGGGAGGCCGGGCACCCGGTCCGCTGAGGCGGGCCGGGCGCCGGGTTCGCCCGGGTTCGCCCGGTGTCCCGGGGGCAGCCCGGGACACCGGGGGTCACTTCAGGGCGAGCAGCACCAGCAGGACGAAGACCAGCAGGCTCAGCGCTCCGATGACGGTGAGAGCGGGTCGGCCGAAGCCGCCCGGACCGCCGGTGGGCCCGGTGGCGCCGGTGGCGGTGTCGGCGGCGGTGGCGGTTCCGGGGCCGCCAGGGCCTCCAGGGCCGCGCCCAGCCGGATCAGCTCCCGGCCGGCCGAGGTCAGCAGCCGGCCGGTCCGGGACACCAGACCCGGCGGGAGGAGTGCCGGGAGGAGCGGGAGCGGGCCCGGCGGCCTCGGCCCGCTCCTCCCGGGGTGGGAGAGGCACGTCGGCGACGTGCAGGCGCTCCTTCGTCCGGCGCGGCTCCAGCTCGGTCAGCGGCAGCGGGACGCCGCCCTCGGCCGGGTCGGGGAGGTCCGAGGTGCCGGGCAGCGCGTCCACGGGCCGGCGGGGGTCGTCGGCCAGGAAGTAGCTCCGGACCGCGTCCCGGACCAGCTCGTGCACCGCGTCGAAGTACTCGGCGGTGGGCGGCCCGTCCGGCCGCTCCAGGGAGACCACCCCTTCGACCAGCGGTGAGATCCGGCTGCCGCTGTAGGCGACCTCGCCCTCCTGGTCCACCTCCCGGGCCCCCAGCGGGAGCACGCGGTAGAGCAGCCAGAGCCTGCCGCCGTCGGCTCCGGTCAGCTCGACCAGGCGGGCCGAGCCGTCGGGTTCCCCGGTCACGCTCCCGCTGATGACGGCGGACTGGCGGCGGGTGACCAGGAAGTCCGGTGCGGCGGCGACCCCGTAGCCGGTGGTCGGTGCGCAGACGATGGCGAACGGCCAGACCGTCCGCCGGCGGGTTCCGGTCGCGGTGCTCATGCCCGGGCCGTCCAGAGGTCGAGCCGGGACCCGGGGTACTCGTCCTCGAACTCCTCCAGCCGGGCCTGGAAGGCCTTGGCGATGCGGACCAGCGCCTGCTGGTCGGTAGTGGCCTGCTCGACCGCCCGGCGCAGCTCGGCGGCGCTCTCCTCGATCCGGCGGCCGTGGCGCCGCGCCTGCTCGTCGACGTACTCGGCGAGGGCGTCGACGACGACCTCGCCGGCGGTCTTCAGCACCGGGTTCTTGGCGGTCCTGGTGGCGAGGAAGGCCCGGACCAGCGGCATCGTGGCGCTGACCCGCTGGAAGACCCGCAGCCAGCCGTCCGAGTTCCCCGGAGCGCGGGCGGCGGTCCTGTCCCGGGCCTCGGTGTACTTCTTCACCTCGGTCGTGAAGAGGTCCACGACGACGGCCATGAAGGGCACTTCGACGTTGAGCGGGGTGGGGCGGGCACCCGGGGTCTTCACCACCGCGCCGCGCTCGTCGAGGCGGGCGAAGCCCGGGCCGACCGAGCTGACGGGGATGAGCCGGATCACGCCGCCGTCGCCGCGAAGGTCCTGCCGGCCGTGGACGAAGAGCCGGAAGTCCCGCGTCGCGCAGAGCCGGTCGGCCACCTCCTCCAGGGTGTGGCCGGCCGCGGTCAGCAGGTCCCACTTGGTCAGGACGAAGTGGACCACCGCGTCCTGGTTCCCGCCGAGGTGGCTGAAGACGGGCCGGTACTCGTTGATCAGCTGGTCGTCGCCGGCCAGGAAGCGCAGCACCTTCTCGCCGTCCAGCAGGATCAGCAGGAACGGCGAGCCGGATACCAGGTGGTCGAACTTCTCCAGGGCCTCCGGGTGCAGGTCGCCCTGGGTGATCAGTTCCCCGCTGTAGTCGGCGTAGGAGATCGAGAACGGGGTGAGCCGCCGCCGCGTCGCGGTCCGGACGGTGCAGGTGAAGTTCCAGACCGGGAACTCCGCGGGGAGGGTCGGGACCGGCCAGTTGCCCGGTCCGACGACCTTCTCGTAGGTGGCGTTGAGCTGCTGGGACTGGACGAGCGGCAGGGTCACCGCGAAGCCGAGCTCGGGGTCCTGCTGGGAGAGCCTGGCGAACAGGCTGGCCAGGTACACGGTCTTGCCGGAGGAGCGTGGGCCGACCACGGTCACCGGGATCGAAGACATGAGCGCCCTTTCGGTACGAGCGGTCCGCACAAGGAGGCCCGCGGGCGGGCCCCGGGCGTAGTAGAGCGCCCGGGCGGTGGCCGGAACCCGTCGCAGGACGGGTTCACGTGGTTCGCAAGGGTTCTGTGATCGAATCTCGGCCCGGCGGCGATCTTCCGCCGCGCGGCGGCCGGTGGCCGGTGGGTCCGAGGTCGGTGGCCGGCGGGTCCGTCGGTCGTCGGTGGCCGGTGGGTCCGAGGTCGGTGGTCGGTGCTCAGCGGCCGGACTCGGCCTCGGCGGCGACGTCGAGCAGGCCGGGCAGGGACAGCACGACGGTGCTGCGGCGGCCGAGCCGGAGCAGGCCGCGGTCGGCCAGTTCGTGCAGGGCGTGGTGGACCCGCCGCTCGCCGGCACCGATCAGGGCGCCCAGCTCGACCTGGGTCAGCCGGGGGCGGATGGTGATGCCGCGCGGCCCGGCGGTGCCGTACCGCTGCGCGAGGTCGGCGAGGTCGTGGGCGAGCCGGTTGACCACCTGCTCGGAGGCGAGGCCGACCAGCCGGCGGGTGGCGGTCCGGCTGCGGTGCACCAGGCAGCGGCTGAGCGCGATGCCGGCCACCGGGTGGGTGCCGAGCCAGTGCAGCCAGTCGGGCTGGGAGATCCGGCGGACGGTGACCGGCCCGGCGGCGGTCACGGTGGCGGACCGGGGGCGGTCGTCCAGGGCGGCGGCCTCGCCGACGATGTCCCCGAACGCGCGGACGTCGAGCAGCACCGGCGTGCCGGCGGCGTCCTCGACGGTGGCCTTGGCGAAGCCCTCCAGCAGGAGGAGGACGAACCGGCCGTGGTCCTGGTCGAGGATCATGGTCTCGTCGTGGCCGTGGCTGCGCCGGGTGCCCAGCCGGAGGATGTCCTGCTCGGCGGTGAGCGCGGCGGGGGAGCCGTCGCGGCGCAGCTCGGCCAGGAGGGTGCCCTCGGGCCAGCCCCCGTCCCGGGGGCGGGCCGGCGGCGCGGCGGGCCGCCCGCCGGGGTTCGGATGGGGTTTCGGGTGGTGGTTCGGTGCTGTCGGCTGCGCCGGTCTCAACCCGCGGTCCTCCGCTGCACGGTGGGTGGGCGGCGATCCCGCCCGGGGATCGGCCGTGGGGACGGTGGTGAGGCTAGCGCAGCGGCGGGGGTACGGGAAGGTCGTGGGCGGCCCCGGAGGAGGAGGTTCACGGTCCGTCAACTTCCTTGTCCGGTACCGGACATGGCGAAACGGAGAACCGGGCTCCGCCGGGGCCGGGCGGGCCGGTCAGGAGTCCTTCGGCGGCTCGCCCTTGATCAGCGCGAAGGGGGCGCCGAACGGGTCGGCCAGCCAGGCCAGCACGCCGACGTCCGGGACGTGCTCCGGGCCCATCAGCACCGTGCCGCCGGCCGCGGTGGCCCGGGCGACCACCGCCGGGACGTCGGAGGAGCCGAAGTACGGCGTCCAGGCGGGCTGCTGCCCCTCGTCCATCACCGGGGCGATGCCGCCGAAGCTGGTGTCCTGCTGGTCGCCGTCGGCGGTGGACACCACCAGGTACGTCCCGCCCGGGGACGGGAAGTCCGCGGAGCGCCAGCCGAACACCCGCTCGTAGAAGCCGGAACCGGCGTCCACGTCCGTGGTGTGCAGCTCGGCCCAGATCAGCGCGCCGTCCTCGGACACGACGTCCAGACCGGCGACCGTGCCGGGCTGCCAGACCGCGAACCGGGCACCCTGCGGGTCGGTCAGCTGGGCCATCCGCCCGGCGTCCATCACGTCGAAGGGCGGGACCCGGACGGCGCCGCCGGCCTGCTCGACGGCCTTGGTGACGGCGTCGGCGTCCGGCGTGCGGAGGTACGTCGTCCAGGCGGACTGCGCACCCTCCTCGGTGAGCGGGCCGACGGCCGCGACCGTCCGGCCGTCCAGTTGGAGGAAGCCGTAGCCGCCGGCCTCCGGGCCGGCCGACCGGAAGGTCCAGCCGAACACCGCGCCGTAGAACGCGGCGGCGGCGGCCGGATCGGGACTGCCGAGGTCGATCCAGCAGGGGGAACCGGTGGGGAAGTCGGTGGTGAGCATGGTGTGGCGCTCCTTCGACGGGACGGGGCCGGGCAGCCCTCCGCGGGGGCGCGCAGACGCCCCTCCCCGGCCATCTGCGAGTCTGCACCCCGCCACTGACATCCGCAGCCGGGGCGGGCCCGGCCCCCGCGGCACACGCCCTAGGGGAGCGGCAGGACGTGCCGGAGGGCCTCGACGGCGTCCTGCGGGCCGTCCACGGTCAGCTCGGCGCGGGCGCCCCGGCCGAACGCGAAGAGCAGCAGCTCGCCCGGCTCGCCGGTGATCCGCACGGTCGGCGAGCCGGCCGGGCCGACCGTCGGGCCCGCACCGTCCGGGCGGTGCAGCTCCAGCCGCACCGGGGAGCGGCGGCCCGCCTCCAGCCGGGCGATCAGCGGCAGCCGGCGCCAGAGCGCCTCCGTGCGGCCGGGCGGCACCGGGCGCGGCTTCGGGTCGGCGCCGGCCCGCGCGACGTCCTCGGCGTGCACGAAGTACTCGACGGTGTTCGCCGCCTCGTCCGCGCCGGGCAGCGAGAACAGCGAGAGCACCGGCGGGCCGGAGCGGAACAGCCGGACCAGTTCCTCGTACGGACGGTCGGCGTAGGAGGCCTGCACGCGGTGGGTCCAGCCGGCCAGCGGGCCGATCCGGATGCCCGCCGCCGCGTCCGGCCGGCGCTCCCGGATCACCAGGTGGGCGGCGAGGTCCCGGGTGGACCACCCGGCGCAGAGGGTCGGGGCGTCCGGGCCGGCGGCGGCCAGCAGTTCGGCGAGGCGGTGGCGCTCGGCGAGGGCGTGGTTCGACATGCCGCACAGCCTAGGGCGTGTCCTGTGGATCCAAGGGCCCTACCGCAGGTGGCCGGTGAGCTTGGTGGAGTCGGCGCGGTTGCTCGCCGTCAGGGTGCAGGTGTAGTCGCGCCAGCCCTGGTCGTAGAAGATCCTGGTCGGGCCCATGGGGTAGCCGTAGTACGGCCCGCCGCCGCCCTGGCGCGCCTCGGCGGCGGCCTGCGCCTCCTTGCAGCCCTCCCGCATCGCGGTGGCGATCCGGTAGTCGCCGACCAGGCCCTCCGGCAGCAGCAGGTTGGTGATCGACTCACCGTCGTGCGGGCCGTCGCAGGGGCGCGGCTCCGGCCTGGTGACGGTCTTGCTCAACTGCGGGTGGTCGAAGCAGTCGCCGACCGGGAAGAAGGCGTACGGGACCGTCTTGGTCGGTGTCGGCGTCGGGGTGGGTGTCGGCGTGGGGGTGGGCGTGGGGGTCGGTGTCGGGGTCGGCGGGGCCGTGGTGGGGGAGGGCGGGGGCGGCTGCGCGGCCGGCTCGTCCTCCGGCCGGAGCAGCACGGTGGCCACCACCGCGAGCAGGACGGCCAGCACCGCCACGACGGCGAGGAGCAGGCCCCGTGACGGTCCGGCGGCGGAGCCGGTGCGCGGGCGGTCGGGGCTCGGCGGCTCGGCGGCGGGCGGCTCGGAGGTCATGGGCACGAGGATGGCCCAGAGCGTGGCCGGTCGGCAGGCGGTTGGCACAACTCGTCCGATCCGTCCCCCGGGAGAGTGCCCGTGAGGACCGCCTCCCGCAGCTCACGGCGGCGGCCGGGATCCGGACAGGGGCCCGGCCGGCCGGGCCGGACTGACACAATGGCCCCATGTCCACCACACCCGCCGCCCCCGGTTCCACCGCCCTCGCGCCCGAGATCGCCGCGCGCCTCAAGCGCACCGGGGACGGCCTGCTCCCGGCCGTCGCGCAGCAGTACGACACGGGCGAGGTGCTGATGCTCGGCTGGATGGACGACGAGGCGCTGCACCGCACCCTCACCACCGGCCGCTGCACCTACTGGAGCCGCAGCCGCCGCGAGTACTGGGTGAAGGGCGACACCTCCGGCCACGTCCAGGAGGTGAAGTCGGTCGCGCTGGACTGCGACGGCGACACCCTGCTGGTCAAGGTCGACCAGACCGGCGCGGCCTGCCACACCGGCGACCGCACCTGCTTCGACGCCGACGTGCTCCCGCTCGGCTGACCGACTCCCTCCCACTTCCGTAAGGTGCCGCCCGCCATGGACCTCGAAGCCTTCCGCAAGCTCGCCGTCGACACCCGGGTCATCCCGGTCACCCGCAGGCTCCTCGCGGACGGCCTCACCCCGATCGGCCTCTACCGCAGCCTGGCCGCCGAGCGGGCCGGCACCTTCCTCCTGGAGTCCGCGGAGCAGGGCCGCAGCTGGTCCCGCTACTCCTTCGTGGGCGTCCGCAGCGCCGCCGCCCTGACCGCCGACGCGGACGGCAACGCGCGCTGGCACGGCGCCCCGCCGGTCGGCATCCCCACCACCGGCGACCCGCTGCAGGTGCTGCGCGCCGCGCTGGAGGCCCTGCACACCCCGCGGCACGCCGACGACGGCCTCCCGCCGCTCACCGGCGGCCTGGTCGGCTACCTCGGCTACGACGTCGTCCGCCGGCTGGAGAAGCTCCCGGACCTCAACCCGGACGACCTGAAGCTCCCCGAGCTGACCATGCTGCTCGCCACCGACCTCGCCGTGCTCGACCACGCCGACGGCACGGTGCTGCTGATCGCCAACGCCGTCAACCACAACGACCTGGCCAGTGGCGTCGACGAGGCCTACGCGGACGCGGTGGCCCGGCTGGACGCCATGGAGACCGACCTGCTGAAGCCGGTCGACCCGGGCCTCGCCACGTTCACACCGACCGGCCCCGGGGAGGTCCGCTCGCCGTTCGGCGGCGAGCCGTACCGGGCAGCGGTGGAGGAGATCAAGGAGCGGATCCGGGCCGGCGAGGCCTTCCAGGTGGTGCCCTCGCAGCGGTTCGAGGCGCCCTGCCCGGCCTCCGCGCTCGACGTCTACCGGGTCCTGCGCACCACCAACCCCAGCCCGTACATGTACCTGTTCCGGTTCCCCGGCCCGGACGGCGGCGCCGAGGGCGGCTTCGACGTGGTCGGCTCCAGCCCGGAGGCGCTGGTCAAGGTCACCGACGGCGAGGCGATGCTGCACCCGATCGCGGGCACCCGGCACCGCGGCGCCACCCCGCACGAGGACAGCGAACTGGCCGCCGAACTGCTCGCCGACCCCAAGGAGCGGGCCGAGCACCTGATGCTGGTAGACCTCGGCCGCAACGACCTCGGGCGGGTCTGCGAGCCGGGCAGCGTGGAGGTGGTCGACTTCATGCAGATCGAGCGGTACAGCCACGTCATGCACATCGTCTCCACGGTGACCGGCAGGGTCGCCGAGGGGCGGACCGCGTTCGACGTGCTCACCGCCTGCTTCCCGGCCGGCACCCTCTCCGGGGCGCCCAAACCGCGCGCGATGCGGATCATCGAGGAGCTGGAGCCCACCCGCCGCGGCCTGTACGGCGGCTGCGTCGGCTACCTGGACTTCGCCGGGGACTCCGACACCGCGATCGCCATCCGGACGGCGGTCCTGCGCGACGGCACCGCGTTCGTCCAGGCCGGCGCCGGTGTGGTGGCCGACTCCGACCCGCACGGCGAGGACACCGAATGCCGCAACAAGGCCGCCGCCGTCCTGCGCGCGGTGGCCACGGCGAATACGCTGCGCACGCCGGCGGTGTGAGCCGCCGCGAGCAGCCGGGGCGCCGGACGGGCGGGCCGCCGGGCCGCCCCGGGACGCACCGGAGGGCGTGAGGCGCCCGCACGGGCGCCGGACGGGGGACCACCGACGGGAGGAACACCATGACGCCGGGCGGAGCGGGCAGGCGGGACGTAGTCCTCGGCGCGGCGGCCCAGATCGAGCAGCAGCTCGGGGGCCGCGGCCGCGTCCTCCGGGACGCCGTGGTCGACTTCCCGCCCGCCCTCCACGGCTACGCCCCCGACCTGGCGGTCGTCGCCCCGGGGGCCGCGCGCGACGACCGCGGGCGGTTCGGGTGGCACGACCTCGAAGCCGTGATCGAGGTGGTGCCGGCGTCCGGGCGGGACGACGACCACGCCGGGAAGGTGCGGACCTACGCCGAGTGCGGGATCCCGCTGTACGTCGTGGTGGACCAGGGCGAGGCGGTCTGCACGGTGCACAGCACCCCGCAGCGCACCGGCGGCTACCGGGAGGCGGAGCGGGTGCCGTTCGGCAACGACCTGTTCCTGCCCCTGGCGGACCGGACCCTGGTGGTCTCCACCGACGGGTTCCCCACCGACCCGGCGTAGGGATCGCGCGGAGCGTCGGGGATAGTGGACGGGTGAGCGTTCCGAGCCAGTCCCGTACCGAGACCGAGACCGTCCCCGTGAAGGGCGCGCCCTCCCGGCGGACGCTCGGGCTGATGCTGCTGCTGACCGCGCTGGGCGCGGTCCTCGTGCTGACCGCCGCCGGCCGGGTCTGGGCCGAGGGCCTGGCCGGCACCCTGGAGGTCTCCGTCACCGGCGGGAAGATCTCCGAACTGCCCTCCGGACTCGCGCTGGTGGCCCTGGCGGCGGCCGTCGCGGTGTTCGCGGTCCGCGGTGCCGGGCGGCTCGCGGTGGGGGCGCTGACCCTGCTCGCCGGGCTCGGCGCGGCCGCCGCCGCCGTGGCGGGCGCCGGGGACACCGCCGCGCTGGACGGCGAGGCGGCCCGCAAGCTCGCGCTGACCGGCTCCACCGCGACCGGTGTCGGGCACACCGGCTGGCCGTGGGTGGCCCTGGCGGGCGGGCTGCTGCTCGCGCTGGCCGGGCTGCTCACCGTCCGGTTCGGGCGCGGCTGGCCGGCCATGGGCAGCCGGTACGAGGCGCCGACCGGCAAGGCGCCGGCGAAGCCGAGGACCGCGGCCGCCGAGAGCCCGGCCGACCTGTGGAAGGCCCTGGACCGCGGCGAGGATCCGACCGCCGGCTGACCGGCCCGCGCGGCGCGCACGCTGTGACGCGATAGACCCTCCACCCCCTTTGGGGCACCCGTGTGTGGCCCGGCACAATGGAACCCGTCAACCCGCCAGGGGCCCGCAGGCCCGGCCGGGCCCCGAGAGCCTAGGAGCACCATCAGATGGCAGCAGCAGCACACGGCCACAACCCCGCCGCCTGGACCGGCGTGACCATCACCTTCATCGGTTTCGGGATCGCGGGCGTCGCCATGATCCTGCCGTCGGTGCTGCTGGTCTGGGCCGGCCTGGCGGTCGTCCTGCTCGGCGGCGTGGTCGGCAAGGCCATGTCGATGGCGGGCATGGGCAAGCAGCCCAGCACCTACGTGTACACCCCCGAGGAGCAGGCCGCGCTGGCCACTGCCTGAGGTTCTCCCGGTACTGCGTGAACGGCGGGCGCAAGCCCGCCGTTTCGTTTCTCCCGGCGAGCCGCCCGGGCGGGCACAATCATGGGCGTGAACGCCGCTCCCACCGCTTCCGCAGCCGCCGCCCGGTCGTCCGGGCCGCGCCGGCTGCTGCCGCCGCTGACCGCGCTCGTCGCGGTGGCCGTCCCCACCGGGTACGTCGCCGCGGTGGACCCGAACGCCCCCGGGCACTACCCGGACTGCCCGTTCCTGGCGGCCACCGGCTGGTGGTGCCCCGGCTGCGGCGGGCTGCGCTGCGTCCACGCGCTGACCCACGGGGACCTGAACGGCGCGCTGCACGACAACGCGGTGGCGGTGCTGCTCTTCGCCGTGCTGGCGGTGCTCTGGCTGCGGTGGCTCTGGTCGGCGGTGCGGGGTGCGCCGGTGCCCCGGCTCACGCTCGGGGCGCGGCGCTGGGTGCTGGTGGGGCTGCTGGTGCTGGTCTTCACGGTGGTGCGCAACCTGCCGATCGGTGCGGGGCTGGCCCCTCCGCTGGTCTGAGACTCCGGAGGGGGCGCCGGCGGGGCCTCGGCGAGGCCTCGGGCGGGTCTGCGGTGATCTCTGCGGTGATCTCCCGGACGGGGTCCCGGGTGATCTCCCGGGCGGGTTCCGGGTGGGGTGGAGGAGGCGTGAAACCGCAGCTCGGAGCGGCCCCGGGGGCGTCCGCTCCGCGAGACGCGCGCCGGGCGGATGCGCTGGGCGCCCCCCCTTGCCGATACCATCGAAGGGCCGGAGGCCCACTGGCCGTCCGGCTCCTCGCTAGCAGAACTAGCAGACATGATGGGGGCGCTTGCGTGAGTGTGCTCGACTCGATCATCGAAGGGGTCCGCGAGGACCTCGCCGAGCGGCAGGCCCGAGTGTCGCTGGACGAGCTCAAGGAGCTCGCCGCCAAGGCCCCGGACGCCAAGGACGGCGTGGCCGCGCTCAAGGGCGACGGCGTACGGGTGATCTGCGAGGTCAAGCGCTCCAGCCCGTCCAAGGGTGCCCTGGCCGCGATCGCCGACCCGGCCGCCCTGGCCGCCGACTACGCCGCCGGCGGCGCCGCCGCGATCAGCGTGCTGACCGAGCAGCGCCGCTTCGGCGGCTCGCTGGCCGACCTGGACGCCGTCCGCGCCTCGGTGGACACCCCGCTGCTCCGCAAGGACTTCATCGTCACCGCGTACCAGCTGTGGGAGGCCCGTGCCCACGGCGCCGACCTCGCGCTGCTGATCGTCGCGGCCCTCGACCAGCCGGCCCTGGTGTCGCTGATCGAGCGCGCCGAGTCGATCGGCCTCACCCCGCTGGTCGAGGTGCACGACGAGGAGGAGATCGCCCGCGCGGTGGACGCCGGCGCGCGGATCATCGGCGTCAACGCCCGCAACCTCAAGACCCTTGAGGTGGACCGCAACACCTTCGGCAACGTCGTCCACGCCATCCCGGACGGCATCGTCAAGATCGCCGAGTCCGGTGTGCGCGGCCCGCTGGACGTGATCTCCTACGCCAACCTGGGCGCCGACGCGGTGCTGGTCGGCGAGTCCCTGGTGACCGGCAAGGACCCGCGCGCCGCGGTGGCCGACCTGGTCGCGGCCGGTGCCCACCCCGCGATCCGGCACAAGGACTGACCCCGACGCCATGAAGATCGCCACCCGTCTCGCCCCCGGCTGCCGCCCGCGCGGCTGCCGCGCGCCCGCACGCCGGGTGCTGGGCAGGCGGGTGCGGTACGTCATCGGCTGCGAGCCCGGGCAGGTGCCGGGGCGGCGATGGCGCGGGACGCACGGCTGACCGGCCGTTCCGACGTTCCTGTCGTCATCTTCCCGAGTTCCCGAAGGACTTCACCATGTCCGACAAGTCCGCCAAGGACTACCTGCCCGGCGCCGAGGTGCCGGACGCACGCGGCTACTTCGGCGCGTACGGAGGCCGCTTCATCCCGGAGGCCCTGGTCGCCGCCGTGGAGCAGGTCGCCGAGGAGTACGAGAAGGCCAAGGCCGACCCGGCCTTCGCCGCCGAGCTCGACGCGCTGCTCAAGGACTACACCGGCCGCCCGAGCCCGCTGACCGACGTGCACCGGTTCTCCGCCGAGGCGGGGGGCGCGCGCGTCCTGCTCAAGCGCGAGGACCTCAACCACACCGGCTCGCACAAGATCAACAACGTGCTCGGCCAGGCGCTGCTCACCCGACGGATGGGCAAGACCCGGATCATCGCCGAGACCGGCGCCGGCCAGCACGGCGTGGCCACCGCCACCGCCTGCGCGCTGTTCGGCTTCGACTGCACCATCTACATGGGCGAGGTCGACACGCAGCGCCAGGCGCTGAACGTCGCCCGGATGCGGATGCTCGGCGCCGAGGTGGTGGCCGTCACCTCCGGCAGCCGCACCCTCAAGGACGCCATCAACGAGGCGTTCCGCGACTGGGTCGCCAACGTCGACTACACCCACTACCTGTTCGGCACCGTGGCCGGGCCGCACCCCTTCCCGATGATGGTCCGGGACTTCCACCGGGTGATCGGCGTCGAGGCGCGGCAGCAGGTCCTGGACCGGACCGGGCGGCTGCCCGACGCCGTGGTCGCCTGCGTCGGCGGCGGCTCCAACGCGATGGGCATCTTCCACGAGTTCATCCCGGACGCCGGCGTCCGCCTGATCGGCTGCGAGGCGGCCGGCGAGGGCGCCGAGACCCCGAAGCACGCCGCCACCCTCACCAAGGGCGACCCGGGCGTGCTGCACGGCTCCCGCACCTACGTCCTCCAGGACGAGGACGGCCAGACCATCGAGTCGCACTCGATCTCGGCCGGCCTCGACTACCCGGGTGTCGGCCCGGAGCACGCCTGGCTGAAGGACACCGGCCGGGCCGAGTACCGGCCCGTCACCGACGACGCCGCCATGCAGGCACTGCGGCTGCTGTCCCGCACCGAGGGCATCATCCCGGCCATCGAGAGCGCGCACGCGCTGGCCGGCGCCCTGGAGCTGGGCCGCGAGCTCGGGCCCGAGGCCACCATCCTGGTCTCGCTCTCCGGGCGGGGCGACAAGGACATGCACACCGCGGCCGAGTACTTCGGCCTGTACGACGAGCCGGGCGCCGGCTCCGCCCACGGGGGTAAGTGACCATGGCTTCGAAGCTCAGTGGCATCCTGGCCGCCGCCAAGGCGGAGGGCCGCGCGGCGCTGATCGGCTACCTGCCGGCCGGCTTCCCGACCGTGGACGGCGGCGTGCTCGCGGCCAGGGCGCTGATCGAGGGCGGCTGCGACGTCGTCGAGATCGGCCTGCCGCACTCCGACCCGGTGCTGGACGGCCCGACCATCCAGACCGCCGACGACATCGCGCTGCGCGCCGGCGTCCGGATCAAGGACGTGCTGCGGACCGTGCAGGAGGTGGCCTCCGCGCACCCGGAGGCCGCGGTGCTGGTCATGACCTACTGGAACCCGGTGGAGCGGTACGGGACGGCGCGGTTCGCCGCCGACCTGGCCGCGGCCGGCGGCGTGGGCTGCATCCTGCCGGACCTGCCGGTGGAGGAGTCCGAGGAGTGGCGCAAGGCGGCCGGGGAGCACGGTCTGGACACCGTGTTCGTGGTCGCGCCGAGCAGCAAGGACAAGCGGCTGGCCGAGGTCACGGCGGTCGGCAGCGGCTTCGTGTACGCGGCCGCGGTGATGGGCGTGACCGGCAGCCGGGCGCAGGTCGGCGACCTGGCCGAGGACCTGGTCGCCCGGACCAGGGCCACCACCGAGCTGCCGGTCTGCGTCGGCCTCGGCGTGTCGACCGGTGCGCAGGCCGCGCAGGTGGCCGGGTTCGCGGACGGCGTGATCGTCGGCTCGGCCTTCGTGCAGCGGATCCTGGACGCCGACGGGGACGAGCGGGCCGGACTGGCCGCCGTGCGCGCCCTGGCCGGCGAGCTGGCGGAGGGCGTCCGCCGGCGCTGACCCGTGGGACCGACGGCCCGCCGCCCCCCGCTCACCGGGGGGTGGCGGGCCGTCGGCGTTCCCCGGTGCTCGCCGGTGCTCGCCGGTGCTCCCCGCGTTCCCCGGCGCGCCGGAGACGACCCGAACGGGTGAACAGTGGCGGGTGCACGCATCAACGGGGGTTGACCGGCGTTGAGTGGAGGGACGAGTGCACGAACGACGTGCCCCGGTGGTGCGGAGCGAGCGGAAGGGGTCGGCCGGTGCCAGGTCTCCAGCGAGCCGTACTGCTGCGGGCGGCCGCGGCCGCCCTGGTGCTGGGCGCCGCCCTCGGCGCCCAGGGCGTGGTCGGTCCGGCGCTGGCCAAGCGGGGTGTGGAGCGGGCCGAGCGGGACGCCTACGTCTGCGCGGAGGCGGCCCGGATGGAGGCGGCGGTACGGGCCACCCGCTCGGACCGGGAGGGGCGGCGGGACCTCTTCGACGCGGGCCGCTACGACCTCGGCCGGCCGCCGGGCTGCGATCCGAACACACGCTAGGCGGAATCGGACAGAGCGTCATCAACCTTCACTCTTTCGGCTTAACTCCTGAATATGGAGGAACCCGGCGTCACTGGATACGGTTCACCAGGACGTGACGGTGTTTCCCGAGGGGGTTGTCCGGATGGCCGGGCCGGTGACGGAGTGGATCGGCACGGCCGCCCGACTGGGCCTCGCCGTGGTGTGGGGCTGGGCCGGGCTGGCCAAGGTCGCCGACCCGGCCGAGGCCGCGCAGGCGGTGCGCGCGTACGAGATCCTGCCCGAGGCCCTGGTCAAGCCGGTCGGCCACGCGCTGCCCTTCCTGGAGCTGGCGCTCGCGCTGCTCCTGGTGATCGGCCTCGCCACCCGGCTGGTCGCGGTGGTCTCCGCGCTGCTGCTGCTCGCCTTCATCGGCGGGATCGCCTCCGCCTGGGCGCGCGGCATCTCGATCGACTGCGGCTGCTTCGGCGGCGGCGGGGCGGTGGACGCCTCACAGACCGAGTACCTGCAGGAGATCCTGCGCGACACCGGATTCCTGCTGCTGGCCGGGTGGCTGATCTGGCGCCCCCGCACCAAGTTCTCGGTGGACGGCTGGCTGGCGAGCTGAGCAGCGCGCCGGGCAGGCCCGTCCCACCGCACCCCCACCCCCGAACCTGGAATGTCCAAGGCTGATGAGCGAGAAGAACCGAGAAGGCAAGCGCACCGCCCGCGAGCGGATGCTGGCGGAACGGGCCGAGGAGGAGGCCCGCGGCCGGCGCAAGAAGAAGCTGATCGTCGGCGGAGTGGCACTCGCGGTGATCGCCGCCGCCGTGGTCACCGGCGTGGTGGTGCAGAACGAGCGGTCCAAGCCCGAGACCCCGACCGCGGCCCCGGCCGGCACCATCGGTGACAAGAACCTGGTCATCCCGGTCGGTGCGCCCGACGCCCCGTCCACGCTCACCGTCTACGAGGACCCGCGCTGCCCGGCCTGCGCGATCTTCGAGAAGGAGTTCGCCGAGACCATCGACCAGCTGGAGGACCAGGGCAAGATCGTCGGGAACTACCACATCGTCTCGTTCATCGACCGGGCGGTGGGCGGCAAGGGCTCCAAGTACGGGGCCAACGCGCTGGGCTGCGCCCAGGACGCCGGGAAGTTCCGCGCCTACCACGACGTGCTCTACCGCAACCAGCCGCAGGAGACCGACGACGCCTTCGGCAAGAACTCCACGCTGATCGAGCTGGCCAAGCAGGTGCCGGGGCTGGACACGCCGGAGTTCGAGGCGTGCGTCAACGACAACAAGTACGGCGGATGGGTGTCCGCGGTGCAGCAGGACTTCGACAAGTCCAGCTACAAGTCCACGCCGACGGTGCTCCTCAACGGGCAGCCGATCTACCCCAAGTTCAACAACGAGGAGATCACCCCGGCCAACCTGGCCAAGTGGGTGGACGCCGCCAACCAGGGCAAGCAGCCGGGCACCGCGAGCGCGCCGGCCGCCACCGCCACCCCCACTGCCACCCCGACCGCGGGCTGACCCCCACCGCGCGGATCCCGCCGCCTCCTCCCCGTCCGGAGGGGGCGGCGGCGTGCTGTGCGCCGATCTGTGACCCTCGGGGTGTCCGGCGGAGGCCGCGGACCCTGTAGCGTCGGAGCTGCCATGGATATCGCCTACATTCCCAGCCCGTCGCGGGGCGTCCTGAACATCGGACCCCTCCCGCTGCGCGCGTACGCCTTCTGCATCATCCTCGGTGTCGTCGTGGCCGTCTGGCTCGGCAGCAAGCGCTGGGTCGCCCGCGGCGGTGGCAAGCACACGGTCGGCGACATCGCCGTCTGGGCTGTGCCGTTCGGCCTGGTCGGCGGCCGGCTCTACCACGTGATCACCGACCACCAGCTGTACTTCGGCGAGGGGAAGAACCCCTGGAACGCCTTCAAGATCTGGGAGGGCGGCCTCGGGATCTGGGGCGCGATCGCGCTCGGCGCGGTCGGCGCCTGGATCGGGGCCCGCCGCCGGGGCGTGCCGCTGCCCGCCTACGCCGACGCGATCGCCCCCGGCATCGCGCTGGCCCAGGCGCTCGGCCGCTGGGGCAACTGGTTCAACCAGGAGCTGTACGGCCGGGAGACCACGCTGCCGTGGGGCCTGGAGATCAAGAAGACGCTGCCCAGCGGTGAGACCGTCACCGGGATCTACCACCCGACCTTCCTCTACGAGTCGCTCTGGTGCGTGGGCGTCGCGGCGCTGGTGATCTGGGCGGACCGCCGGTTCACCCTCGGCCACGGCCGGGCCTTCGCGCTGTACGTGGCCGCGTACACGGTGGGCCGGTTCTGGACCGAGTGGCTGCGGATCGACGACGCGCACGTGATCCTGGGCCTGCGGCTCAACGACTGGGTGGCGATCGCGGTCTTCCTGGGCGCCGTCGCCTACCTCGTGATCGTCGGGAGGACCCGGCCCGGCCGGGAGGACCCGGCGAGCATCGACCCGACGGCGCCCGACTCGGCGGCCGCGACGGCCTCGGCGACGACCGCGGACGCGGTCGGGGGACCGGGAGCGGCGTCCGGCGGCAAGGGCGCCGGGCCGGGCGGAAAGGCTGACACCACGTCGGATCCCGGGCCCGCCACGAGCTCGGCCGCGAAGCTCGCCGCGAAGCTCGACAAGCTGGAGAAGGACGCCAAGAACCCCGCCTGACCTGCGACTCCCGTCGACTCCGGCCGCCCTCCGCACCCCTCGCGGAGGGCGGCCGGAGCGTTGTTCGGACAGCCTTACTTTGCTGGAAGTGCGCAGCTCAGGAGGGCTACGGTCGATTCGTAAGGCGATCTGACGATCGCAGGTACGAATGGAGGCCGGACGACCGTGAACGCGACCACCCTCGACCCCGAGGCCGGGCACCACCCCCGAATCCCCGCCGCCGGGCACCACCGCGACGTGAACGGCGGCTGGCTGCGGCCCGCCGTGTTCGGCGCGATGGACGGGCTGGTCTCCAACTTCGCCCTGATGACCGGCGTCGTCGGCGGCGCCGTCTCCAGCGGCGCGGTGGTGCTCACCGGCCTGGCCGGCCTGGCCGCCGGCGCCTGCTCGATGGCGGCGGGGGAGTACACCTCGGTCGCCTCCCAGCGCGAGCTGGTGCAGGCCGAGATCGAGGCGGAGCGGCTGGAGCTGCGCCGCAACCCGCAGGGCGAGCTGGCCGAGCTGGCGCAGCTGTACGTCGAGCGCGGGGTCGACCCGGCGCTGGCCCGCGAGGTGGCCCGGCAGCTCTCCGTCGACCCGGACCGGACGCTGGAGATACACGCCCGGGAGGAGCTGGGCGTCGACCCCGACGACCTGCCCTCGCCGTGGGTGGCGGCCGGGTCCTCGTTCGTCTGCTTCGCGGTCGGCGCGCTGCTGCCGCTGCTGCCCTACCTGCTGGGCGCGACCTCGCTGCTGCCGGCCCTGCTGCTCTCGACGGCCGGGCTGTTCGCCTGCGGCGCGGTGGTGGCGCGGGTGACGGCGCGCAGCTGGTGGTTCAGCGGGCTGCGGCAGCTGGTGCTGGGCGGCGCGGCGGCCGGGGTGACGTACCTGCTGGGGTGGCTGATCGGCGGCCAGGTCGGCTAGGGCGCTCAGAAGGGGAAGCGGGGGAACGGGGGCGGGGGCGGACGGGGCGCCGTAGGATGGTGCGGAAGTCTGCATGATTATGCGTCCGACCGCGTGACGTTCCGCACATGGGGACTCGGCGTCACCTTGCCTAGTCTCACCATTCGGGCTCCGGAGCCGCGGATTCGCATCCGGGGGTCGGCTCCGGGAATGGATTCGCAGGTGTCCATGATCGGCTTCTGTGGCGTACGGGTTTCGCCCCTGTTTCGGGCCGCCGAACGCCGGGCACAATCGTCGGGACGTGCACTGCTGCATGTCCTCTCATTGCACCCTTGACCTGCGGATCCGTCCGCGATGTGGACGCGATATCCCGCTTCCCGGGTTCTTGGGCATCATGTAACTTGCATGAAATCGCATCAGGGCCAACGTCGTCCCTACTGCACCAGCTTCGAAAGACGACGACGGGAGAGCCGATGCTGTCTGCATCCATGCACTCCGCCAACGAGCCCCAGGCCGGCGCCGCGCGCCCGCCGTACGCGCTCGTTCCGGATGCGCGACCTGCTGCTCAGGGCCTGTACGACCCGCGAAACGAGCACGACGCCTGTGGCGTCGGTTTCGTCGCCACGCTGACCGGCATCGCCGACCACACCGTCGTCGAGCAGGCGCTGACCGTCCTGCGCAACCTGGAGCACCGCGGCGCCACCGGCGCCGAGCCGGACTCCGGCGACGGCGCGGGCATCCTCACCCAGGTCCCGGACGCCTTCCTGCGCGCCAGGGTCCCCTTCGAGCTCCCGGCGGCCGGCTCCTACGCGGTCGGCATCGCCTTCCTGCCCGACGAGGACGCCGCCGACGCGGGCGCCGTCGCGCAGATCGAGGCCATCGCGGCCGAGGAGGGCCTGACCGTCCTCGGCTGGCGCGACGTCCCGGTCACCCCGGACCTGCTGGGCGCCACCGCCCGCAGCGTGATGCCGCGCTTCCGGCAGGTGTTCCTCGCCGCGGCGGGCGAGGGCGGTGCCGAGGGCATCGCGCTGGACCGGCTCGCCTTCGTCGTCCGCAAGCGCTCCGAGCGGGAGGCCGGTGTCTACCTCCCGTCGCTCTCCGCCCGCACCATCGTCTACAAGGGCATGCTGACCACCGGCCAGCTGGAGCCCTTCTTCCCCGACCTGTCGGACCGGCTCTACGCCTCCGCGCTCGGCCTGGTGCACTCCCGCTTCTCGACCAACACCTTCCCGAGCTGGCCGCTCGCCCACCCGTACCGGTTCGTCGCGCACAACGGCGAGATCAACACGGTCAAGGGCAACCGGAACTGGATGACCGCCCGCGAGTCCCAGCTCGCCACCGACCTCATCCCGGCCAACAGCAAGGGCCAGGGCCTGAGCCGGATCTTCCCGATCTGCACCCCGGACCACTCCGACTCGGCCTCCTTCGACGAGGTCCTGGAGCTGCTCCACCTCGGCGGCCGCTCGCTGCCGCACTCGGTGCTGATGATGATCCCGGAGGCGTGGGAGAACCACGCCACCATGGAGCCGGCCCGCCGCGCGTTCTACCAGTACCACTCCAACCTGATGGAGCCCTGGGACGGCCCGGCCTGCGTCACCTTCACCGACGGCACCCAGATCGGCGCCGTGCTGGACCGCAACGGCCTGCGCCCGGCCCGGTACTGGATCACCGAGGACGGCCTCGTCGTCCTCTCCTCCGAGGTCGGCGTGCTCGACATCGACCAGGAGAAGGTCGCCAAGAAGGGCCGCCTGCAGCCCGGCAAGATGTTCCTCGTCGACACCGCCGAGCACCGCATCGTCGAGGACGAGGAGATCAAGTCGGCGCTGGCCGCCGAGCACCCCTACGCGGAGTGGGTCGCGGCCGGCCAGATCCAGCTCGCCAAGCTCCCGGAGCGCGAGCACATCGCGCACACCCACGCCTCCGTCACCCGCCGCCAGCAGACCTTCGGCTACACCGAGGAGGAGCTGCGCGTCATCCTCGCGCCGATGGCCAGGACCGGCGGCGAGGCGCTCGGCTCGATGGGCACCGACTCGCCGATCGCCGCACTCAGCGAGAAGCCGCGCCTGCTGTTCGACTACTTCGTGCAGCTCTTCGCGCAGGTCACCAACCCGCCGCTGGACGCCATCCGCGAGGAACTGGTCACCTCCCTGCTCTCCAACCTCGGCCCCGAGGGCAACCTGCTGGCCGCCGAGGCAGCCGCCTGCCGGTCCGTCGGCATCACCTTCCCGGTGATCGACAACGACGAGCTGGCGAAGCTGGTCCACATCAACGCCGACGGCGACCAGCCCGGCCTGAAGGCCGTCACGCTGTCCGGCCTGTACAAGGTCTCCAGCGGCGGCGAGGGCCTCGCCGCCCGGCTCGCCGCGATCGCCGCCGAGGCCGACGCCGCGATCGCCGACGGCGCCCGGATCATCGTGCTCTCCGACCGGCACTCGGACGCCGAGCACGCCCCGATCCCCTCGCTGCTGCTCACCTCGGCCGTCCACCACCACCTGATCCGCACCAAGCAGCGCACCCAGGTGTCGCTGCTGGTCGAGGCCGGTGACGTCCGCGAGGTGCACCACGTCGCGCTGCTGGTCGGCTACGGCGCCGGCGCGGTCAACCCGTACCTGGCGATGGAGTCCGTCGAGGACCTCGTCGCCCAGGGCGTCTTCATCGAGGGCGTCGAGCCCGAGAGGGCCATCAAGAACCTGATCAAGGCGCTCGGCAAGGGCGTGCTGAAGGTGATGTCCAAGATGGGCATCTCCACCGTCGCCTCCTACCGCGGCGCGCAGGTCTTCGAGGCGATCGGCCTCTCCCAGCAGCTGGTGGACGGCTACTTCGCCGGCACCACCACCAAGCTCGGCGGCATCGGCCTGGACGAGATCGCCAAGGAGGTGGCCGCCCGGCACGCCAAGGCGTACCCGGCCTCCGGCATCGCCGCCGCGCACCGCGCGCTGGACATCGGCGGCGAGTACCAGTGGCGCCGCGAGGGCGAGCCGCACCTGTTCGACCCGGACACCGTCTTCCGGCTCCAGCACGCCACCCGCAACCGCCGGTACGACATCTTCAAGCAGTACACGGACCGCGTGAACGAGCAGTCCGAGCGGCTGATGACGCTGCGCGGCCTGTTCCGGCTGGACGGCCTCGACCGCACCCCGATCCCCGTCGACGAGGTCGAGCCGGTCTCCGAGATCGTCAAGCGGTTCTCCACCGGCGCCATGTCGTACGGCTCGATCTCCCGCGAGGCGCACGAGACCCTGGCCATCGCGATGAACCGCCTCGGCGCCAAGTCCAACACCGGTGAGGGCGGCGAGGACCCGGACCGCCTGTACGACCCGGAGCGCCGCTCGGCGATCAAGCAGGTCGCCTCCGGCCGGTTCGGCGTCACCTCCGAGTACCTGGTCAACGCGGACGACATCCAGATCAAGATGGCCCAGGGCGCCAAGCCCGGCGAGGGCGGCCAGCTGCCCGGCCACAAGGTCTACCCCTGGGTCGCCAAGACCCGGCACTCCACCCCGGGTGTCGGTCTGATCTCGCCGCCGCCGCACCACGACATCTACTCGATCGAGGACCTGGCGCAGCTGATCCACGACCTCAAGAACGCCAACCCGGCGGCCCGCGTCCACGTGAAGCTGGTCTCCGAGGTCGGCGTCGGCACGGTCGCGGCCGGCGTGTCCAAGGCGCACGCCGACGTCGTCCTGGTCTCCGGGCACGACGGCGGCACCGGCGCCTCGCCGCTCACCTCGCTGAAGCACGCCGGCGGCCCCTGGGAGCTCGGCCTCGCCGAGACCCAGCAGACCCTGCTGCTCAACGGCCTGCGCGACCGCATCGTCGTCCAGACCGACGGCCAGCTGAAGACCGGCCGTGACGTGGTCATCGCCGCGCTGCTCGGTGCCGAGGAGTTCGGCTTCGCGACCGCCCCGCTGGTCGTCTCCGGCTGCATCATGATGCGCGTCTGCCACCTGGACACCTGCCCGGTCGGCGTCGCCACCCAGAACCCGGTGCTGCGCGAGCGGTTCTCCGGCAAGCCCGAGTTCGTGGTCAACTTCTTCGAGTTCATCGCCGAGGAGGTCCGGGAGATCCTGGCCGAGCTGGGCTTCCGCTCGATCGAGGAGGCCGTCGGCCACGCCGAGCACATCGACGCGCAGTCCGCGATCGACCACTGGAAGGCCGCCGGGCTCGACCTGGCCCCGCTCTTCCACGTCCCCGCGCTGCCCGAGGGCGCCTCGCTGCACCGCACCACCACGCAGGACCACGCGCTCGACAAGGCGCTCGACAACCAGCTGATCGACCTGGCGCAGGACGCCCTGGAGCGCGGTGAGGCCGTCCGCATCCAGCTGCCGATCCGCAACGTCAACCGGACCGTCGGCACCATGCTCGGCCACCAGGTGACCAAGCGGTACCGCGGCGAGGGCCTGCCGGAGGGGACCATCGACGTCACCTTCACCGGCTCGGCCGGCCAGTCGTTCGGCGCCTTCGTGCCGCGCGGCATCACGCTCCGGCTGGAGGGCGACGCCAACGACTACGTCGGCAAGGGCCTGTCCGGCGGTGTGATCGTGGTCCGCCCGGCCCGCGACGCCGCCGCCATCGGCAACGACGCGCAGAACCACGTCATCGCCGGCAACACCATCGGGTACGGCGCCACCAGCGGCCGGATCCACCTGCGCGGCAAGGCCGGCGAGCGGTTCGCCGTCCGCAACTCGGGCGCCACCCTGGTCGTCGAGGGCGTGGGCGACCACGGCCTGGAGTACATGACCGGCGGCCGGGTCGTCGTCCTCGGCGAGACCGGGCGCAACCTCGCGGCCGGCATGTCCGGCGGCATCGCCTACGTGCTCGACCTGCGGCCGGCCAACGTCAACGACGGCATGGTGGGCATCGAGGCCCCGACCGCCGCCGACCGGGACTGGCTGCGCGAGACCGTGCAGCAGCACTACGAGGAGACCGGCTCCACCGTCGCCGCCGAGCTCCTGGCGGACTGGGGCAGCGGCGTCTCCCGCTTCTCCAAGATCATGCCGACCGACTACAAGGCAGTGCTCGCCGCCAAGGACGCCGCTGAGCGCGATGGCCTCTCCGAGGCCGAGACCACTCGCAAGATGATGGAGGCGGCACATGGCTGACCCCAAGGGCTTCCTGACCACGCCCAAGCAGCTGGCCGAGCGCCGTCCCGTGGACGTCCGTCTGCGGGACTGGAACGAGGTCTACGTCGAGCGCAGTCTGCTGCCGATCATCACCAAGCAGGCCGGCCGCTGCATGGACTGCGGCATCCCGTTCTGCCACAACGGCTGCCCGCTCGGGAACCTCATCCCCGAGTGGAACGACCTCGCCTACCGGGACGACTGGACCGGTGCCATCGAGCGCCTGCACGCGACCAACAACTTCCCGGAGTTCACCGGCCGCCTCTGCCCGGCCCCGTGCGAGTCGGCGTGCGTGCTCGGCATCAACCAGGACGCGGTGACCATCAAGAACGTCGAGGTCACCATCATCGACAAGGCCTGGGACCGGGGCGGCGTCACCCCGCAGGTCCCCGAGCGGCTCTCCGGCAAGACGGTCGCCGTGGTCGGCTCCGGGCCGGCCGGCCTGGCCGTCGCCCAGCAGCTCACCCGGGCCGGGCACACCGTCGTGGTGTACGAGCGGGCCGACCGGATCGGCGGCCTGCTGCGCTACGGCATCCCCGAGTTCAAGATGGAGAAGCGCCACATCAACCGCCGCATCGAGCAGATGCGGGCGGAGGGCACCCGGTTCCGCACCGGCGTGCACGTGGGCGAGGACATCACCGGGCAGCAGCTGCGCGAGCGGTTCGACGCCGTCGTGATCGCCGCCGGCGCCACCACCGCCCGTGACCTGCCGGTGCCCGGGCGCGAGCTCAAGGGCATCCACCAGGCCATGGAGTACCTGCCGCTGGCCAACAAGGTGCAGGAGGGCGACTTCGTCGAGGCCCCGATCAGCGCCAAGGGCAAGCACGTCGTCGTCATCGGCGGCGGCGACACCGGCGCCGACTGCGTCGGCACCGCCCACCGGCAGGGCGCGGCCTCCGTCACCCAGCTGGAGATCATGCCGCGGCCCGGCGACGACCGCCCGGCCAACCAGCCCTGGCCGACCATGCCGATGACCTACAAGGTCACCTCCGCGCACGAGGAGGGCGGCGAGCGGATCTACTCCGTCTCCACCACCCACTTCAGCGGCGACGAGGACGGCAACGTGCAGCAGCTGCACCTCGTCGAGGTGGAGTTCAAGGACGGGAAGTTCGAGCAGGTGCCGGGCAGCGAGCGGGCCGTCCCGGCGCAGCTGGTCACCCTGGCCATGGGCTTCACCGGCACCGACGTGAAGAACGGCCTGGTCGAGCAGCTGGGCGTCGACCTCGACGCACGGGGTAATGTTGCCCGTGACGGTCGTTTCGCCACCAATGTCGATGGCGTGTACGTCTGCGGCGACGCCGGGCGTGGCCAGTCCCTGATCGTCTGGGCCATCGCGGAGGGCCGTTCGGCCGCCGCGGCCGTGGACACGTACCTGGGCGGCAGGACCGCGCTGCCCGCCCCGATCCGGCCGACCGACCGCCCCCTGGTGGTCTGACGCACCCCTGAACCGCCCGGCGCCGCATCGCCGGGTTGCACCGAGCCGCATCCCGCCAGAGTCGCCGGGCCACCGCGGTCCCTGGCGCCTGCCCTCTCCCCGACCAGTTTGAGGGCAGGCGCCGCTGTGCGTCCTCGGCCGGCCGGGACCGGCTAGGGCGTGTCTGACAATTCCCGCCGCGCGCTGATGCGACGCGGATTGTCAGACACGCCCTACCGCACGTCCAGGAGCAGTTCGGCCGCCTCCGTGCGGGCGTACAGGACGGTCCGGCCGGTGCGGTGGCGGGCGGTGAGGCCGGCCCCGCGCAGCGCCGTGAGGTGGTGCGAGACGTTGGCGGGGGAGAGGCCGGTGCGGGCGGCCAGCTCGGTGGTGGAGGCGGGGGCGGAGAGCTCGGCCAGCAGCCGGGCGCGGGTGCCGCCGATCACCCGGGCCAGGCCGTCGGGGACGGCGGCGCCCACGGTCTCCCAGAGCGTGGCCACGCCCCGGGGCGGGTAGACCAGGCCGGGCTGGCCGGTGTCCCCGGCCTGCCAGACCATGCCGGGCCAGACGAACGCGCACGGCACCAGCACCAGCCCGCGCCCGGCGTCCAGCCGCCGCTCGATGTCGTACCGGCGCTGGGCCACCGTCAGCCGGCCGTCCTGCCAGCTCACCTTGTGGTGCAGGCCCTCGAACAGCGCCGCCGGCCCGGCCGCCGCCATCCGCCGCGCCCGGTACAGGATCTCGCCCTCCGCCAGCCGCTCGATCCGGGGCCAGTACGGCTCGACGGCCACCGCCCAGTACGCCCGGACCTCGGCCACCAGCCGGGCGATGCCGGCCTCCGGGTCGGCCCGCAGCGCGGCGACCAGCGGGGGCAGCGGCTCGGCGAGCGGAGCCAGGTCGGCGCGGACGACGGCGGGCGTGGTGGCGGCCAGGACGGCCAGCTCGGCCTCCAGGTCGGGCGCGGTGGCGGCCGGCATCCGGACGAGGAACTCCGGCAGGTGCCAGGCCGGCATCGGGACCAGCTGGGAGAGCAGCTCGTAGCGGACGCCGGCGGCGGCCAGCCGCTCCCGGGTACGGCGCACCCACGGCAGGTGGACGGCCTTGGCGCCCGGGTCCTTGAGGACCTGGACGCTGGTCACCACCTCCAGGAGTCGGGAGCAGGTGAACCGGGTGGCGGCGACGTCCTGGGCGGAGAAGTCCAGGGTGAGCACGAGGGCCTCCGGCGGGGTCGGCGGGGTCGGCGGGGTCGGCGGGGTCGGCGGGGTCGGCGGGGTCGGGCGGGGTCGGGAGGCGAGGATTCGACGGGGATGGAATCTCTGGGCGTCGACGATCATCGCCGAAAGGCTCCTCCCATGACCACCACCGTTGCGCCTGCCGCACTCCGGGACCGCCTCGGGCTCCCCGCCACCACCGGCCGCCACCGGCTGATCGCCGCCCACCTCGTGGACAGCCTCGGCACCGGCCTGATCCTCGCCTTCACCCTCGTCTACTTCGCCCGCACCACCTCCCTGACGGTGGCGGCGATCGGCGCCGCCGTCTCCGCCGCCCGGCTGCTGGCGCTGCCCACCGCGATCGTCGTCGGGCCGCTGATCGACCGCTACGGCGCCCGGGCCACGGCGTCCGCCGGCAACGCGCTCTCCGCCGTCGCGTTCACGGGCTACCTGTTCGCCGGGCAGCTGTGGCAGATCGTGCTGGTCTGCCTGCTGGCCCAGATCGGGCACGTCGGCTACTGGACCTCCAGCAGCGGCCTGGTGGTGCTCGCCTCGGCCGAGGGCGAGCGGACCCGGTGGTTCGCCCTGGTCCAGACGCTGCGCAACACCGGCATGGGGCTCGGCGGGGCGCTGGGCGCCGTCCTGGTGGCCGGCGGCGGGACGGGCGGGCTGCGGGCGCTGGTGGTCCTCAACGCCGTCAGTTTCGGCCTGGCGGCGGCCATGCTGGCCTCCTGGCGGCCGGCGGCCGCCCCGGGTGCGGACGCGGGTGCGGGTGTTGATGCGGCGGCCGGGGCCCCCGCCGCCCGCGAGCGCGGCGGCTACCGGGCGGTGCTCCGGGACCGGCGCTACCTGCTGCTGGTGGGGATCAACCTCACCTTCGTCTTCGGCTCGATGATCATCAGCATGCTGCTGGCCGTCTACCTGGTCGAGGGCCTGCACCGCGAGGCCTGGGTGGCCGGGTCGCTGCTCGTCCTCAACGGCGTCCAGGTGGTGCTCACCCAGAGCGCCGTCGCCCGCCGGCTGGAACGGTTCCGGCCGACCCGGGTGGTCGCCGCCGGCGCCCTGCTCAACGCCCTCGCCTTCACCCTCTTCGCCGCCGTGGCCGCCGCCCCGGGTTGGGCCGTCCTGGCCGGCCTCTACCTGGCGATGACCGTCTACAACCTCGCCGAGACCGTCTCCACCCCCTACGCCGAGGAGCTCTCCGTCTCGCTCGCCGACCCGGCCCGCCGCGGCCGCTACCTCGCCGTCTACCAGCTCTCCTGGAACATCGGCCAGGCCGTCGCCCCCGGACTCCTCACCCTCCTCCTCGGCCACGGCGCCGCGCTGCCCTGGGTCCTCCTGATCGTCCTGAGCCTCGCCGCGGTCCCGGCCCTGCTGCGGCTGGAACGCCTGCGCTGACCGGGGTCCGGGGATGTCCAGCGGGCCGTCCGGCGGCTAGAGTGCAATCCGAGCAGCTACGGTGCAACTACCGCGCGTGTCCGGGTTCCGGGTCGGTCCGGGGCACGGAGCCGGCGGCGGCCGGGCCGCTGGAGACCGCGCCGGGCAGGCTGTCCGCGGGGGCGTACCGAGGACTGTTGTTTGTCGGTCCCTGATGGAAGACTGCGGCCCACGGCCGGGGGGCTGCGCGAGGTGCGGAGGTTGAGGCGATGAGTGCGACTCAAGCGGGTGGCGGTGCCACGGTGCGGCGTCTGCTGCTGGGGTCACAGCTGCGCCGGCTCCGGGAGGCGAGGGGAGTCAGCCGCGAGGAGGCCGGGTACTCGATCCGGGCCTCCGAGTCGAAGATCAGCCGGATGGAACTCGGCCGGGTCGGCTTCAAGGAACGCGACGTCGCCGACCTGCTGACGCTGTACGGGGTCGAGGCGGAGCAGGAACGGGACTCGGTGCTGGGGCTGGTCCGGGCCGCCAACGCCACCTCCTGGTGGCAGGGCTACGGGGACGTGCTGCCGGGCTGGTTCCAGAACTACCTGGGGCTGGAGGAGGCGGCCACCCTGATCCGCAGCTACGAGGTGCAGTTCGTGCACGGGCTGCTGCAGACCGCCGACTACGCACGCGCCGTGATCACCCACGGCGGGCACGTCACCGAGGCCGAGGAGATCGAGCGCCGGGTCGAAGTGCGGCTCAAGCGGCAGGCGGTGCTGACCGCCGAGCGGGCGCCCCGGCTGCTCGCCGTGCTGGACGAGGCCGTGCTGCGCCGCCCCTGGGGCGGACCGGAGCTGATGCGGGCGCAGGTCGACCGGCTGCTGGAGCTGACCGAACTGCCCAACGTGGTGCTCCAGGTGATGCCGCTGGGCTTCGGCGGGCTGCGCGCGGAGGGCGGCGCGTTCTCGGTGCTGACCTTCGACGAGCAGGACCTGCCGGACATCGTCTACCTGGAGCAGTTCACCACCGCGCTGTACCTGGACAAGCCCGCCGAGGTGGCCGAGTACGCCGGTGCGATGGACGGCCTGCTGGCCGACAGCCTCTCCCCGGAGCTGACACGAGAACTTCTTCGCTCCGTACGCCAAGAGCTGTAGACGGTAAGTACGATGAGCCTCGATCAGATCTGATCGCGAACCTCTTGCGAGCGTTCCCGAATCGGCACGAGAGGGACTCAGATGTCGTACCTTTCCGAGTTGGCGCTGCAGTACATCGACGGCGAGTGGCGCACTGGCAGCGGCTCCTGGGACATCGTCGACGTCGACCCGTTCACCGGTGACAAGATCGCCACCATCACCGTCGCCACCGTCGACGAGGTCGACCAGGCGTACCGGGCCGCCGAGCGGGCGCAGAAGGAGTGGGCGGCCACCAACCCGTACGCCCGCCGGCTGGTCTTCGAGCGTGCGCTGCGGATCGTCGAGGAGCGCGAGCAGGAGATCACCGAGGCCATCATGACCGAGCTCGGCGGCACCGCGCTCAAGGCCGGGTTCGAACTCGCCCTCACCAAGGACATGCTGCGCGAGTCGATGCAGCTGGCGCTGCGCTCCGAGGGCCGGCTGCTGCCCTCGCCGGTGGACGGCAAGGAGAACCGGCTCTACCGCCTGCCGGTGGGCGTGGTCGGCGTGATCAGCCCGTTCAACTTCCCGCTGTTCCTCTCGGTCAAGGCCGTGGCGCCCGCCCTCGCGCTGGGCAACGGCGTGGTGCTCAAGCCGCACCAGGAGACCCCGGTCGTCGGCGGCACCCTGCTCGCCAGGATCTTCGAGGAGGCGGGCCTGCCCGCCGGCCTGTTCAACGTGGTGGTCACGGACATCGCGGAGATCGGCGACGCGTTCATCGAGCACCCCGTCCCGAAGGTGATCTCCTTCACCGGCTCGGACAAGGTCGGCCGGCACGTCGCCACGGTCGCCGCCTCGCACTTCAAGCGGACCGTGCTGGAGCTGGGCGGCAACAGCGCGCTCATCGTGCTCGACGACGCCGACCTCGACTACGCGGTCGACGCGGCCGTGTTCAGCCGCTTCGCCCACCAGGGCCAGGTCTGCATGGCCGCCAACCGCATCCTCGTCGACCGCAGCGTGGCCGAGGAGTTCACCGCCAAGTTCGTCGCCAAGACCGCCACCCTGAAGGTCGGCGACCCGAAGGACCCGGCCACCCAGATCGGCCCGCTGATCAACCCCGTCCAGGCCGCCGCCATCGGCGCCGAGGTCGACCAGGCGCTCGCCGCCGGCGCGACCGCGCTGCTGCGCGGCGAGACCAGCGGCAGCCTGATGGACCCGGTCGTCCTCGGCGGCCTGCCGGCCGACGCGCCGATCCTGCGGCGCGAGCTGTTCGGGCCGGTGGTGCTGGTGGTGCCGTTCGACGGCGAGGACGAGGCGGTGCGGATCGCCAACGACACCCCGTTCGGGCTCAGCGGCGCGGTGCACACCGCCGACGTCGAGCGCGGCGTGCGGGTGGCGCAGCGGATCGAGACCGGGATGATCCACGTCAACGACGGGACGATCGCGGACGAGGCGATCGTGCCGTTCGGCGGCGAGAAGAACTCGGGTGTCGGCCGGCTGAACGGCGAGTCCACGGTGGACGCGTTCACCACGGTGAAGTGGATCTCGATCCAGCACGGGCGCAGCCGCTTCCCGTTCTGATTCCCGTTCCGAGCCGCCGCCGGCGTGACGGCTCCGGTGGGCCGGTGCCGGCCCGGCGCCGGTGCGACGACGTGGACCCGGTCGGCCTCCGCTGTGGAGGAGGAAGGCCGGGTTCCACCTTGTTTCCGTGGGTGTACGGCGGATGGCCTATGCTGCCCGGCATATGACCGGAACGGACCCAGGGGGTATCGGGAATGACCGAGTTTCAGGAGATCGGCCGGGACTGGTTCGTCGGCGGTGACGGCGACGAGGCGCGACCGCCCGCCGACCTCCGCCCGGAGGTCCCGCACCCCGCCCGGATGTACGACTACTACCTCGGCGGCAAGGACAACTTCCCCGCCGACCGCGAGGCGGCGGAGAAGGTCCTGGCGATCAGCCCGCTGGTGCGGATCAGCGCGGTCGCCAACCGCTCCTTCCTCGGCCGCGCCGTGCGGCAGCTCGCCAGCGAGGGCATCCGGCGGTTCGTCGACATCGGCACCGGCATCCCGAGCGCCGGCAACACCCACGAGATCGCCCAGCAGGTGCACCCCGACGCGCGCGTGGTCTACCTGGACAACGACCCGATCGTGCTCGTCCACGGCCGCGCCCTGCTCAGCGGGGCCGCCCCCGGGAGCACCTCCGTCGTCCAGGCCGACCTGCGCGACCCCGAGGCGATCCTGGCGACCCCCGAGGTGCGCCAGGCCCTGGACTCGGGGGAGCCGGTGGGCCTGCTGCTGGTCGCCGTACTGCACTTCGTCGACGAGCAGGACGACCCGTACGGCATCGTCCGCACCCTGGTGGACGCGCTGCCGGCCGGCAGCCGCCTCGTCCTGTCGCACGGCACCCTCGACTTCACCCCCGACGCCGACGCCTCCCGAGGCCCGGCCGTCTACCGCAGCGCCTCCGCCCAACTGACCATGCGCAGCCGCGCGCAGGTGCTGCGCTTCTTCGACGGCTTGGAGCTGGCCGAGCCGGGCCTGGTCACCGCCCCGCTCTGGCGCCCCGACCGGCCCGAGCAGCCCACCGACTCCCAGGTGGGCATCTGGGCGGGCGTCGGCGAGAAGCGGTAGGAGGGGGGAGCGGCGCGGCGGCCCCGGGCGTCCCGGGGCCCGGCGCCGTTCAGGCAGACGGGTAGCGGAGCAGTTCGGCGGTGGTCAGCTCGAAGGAGAACGGCGCCGGGACGGGGACGCCGTCGCCGAACCTGCCGGTCCACTGCCGGTGGTAGCCGTTGCCGTCGGGCTCGGAGTGGAGGGTGAGCGTGCCCTCGCGCGGGTCGATCACGAGGTACAGCGGGATGTGCATCAGCGGGTAGTCGCGGACCTTGCCGACCAGGTCGTTCTCCGGGTTGGAAGGGGAGACGACCTCCACGGCGATCGCGGCCAGTTCGGCGGGGACCTGGTTGCCGCCCAACTCGACGGCGGCGACCGGGATGTAGGTGAGGTCCGGGTTGCGGAGCCTGCCGGTGCGGGGCGAGGCGAGGTCGGTGTTCTCGCTGGGCATCAGGTCGGCGGGGCAGTGGGCGTCGAACCGGCGGCGGACGAGGAGCAGGTTCCGCTGGTGGATCACCGAGGGGCCGGCGGTGATGACGATCTGGTCGCCGGACACTTCGGTCTTCCAGCCCGGCGGCGGGGTCAGGCTCCGGGCGTAGGCCAGCAGCCGGGCCTGCCGGTCGTGGGGGTGCGGTTCGGGCATGCGGGCATTCTCCCGTTCCGGCGACGTCCCGGGCGGAAAGTAGTTCGTGTCACGAATTGTACGATGCGCGGCTGTTAGTCTGGGTGGGTGGACAACAGTGGGGACGGCCGGATCGGGATCGTGGGGGCGCTGGTGCGGGCGGCGTTCCTGGTGGACGCCGTGTACGTGGAGTCGGCGCGGGACCACGGGCTCACGCCGCAGCAGGGGCAACTGCTCTGCGTGCTGATGGGGCGGTCGTACGTGATGGGCGAGTTGGGCTCGATCCTGCGGCTGGCCAAGTCGAGCCTCACCGGGCTGGTGGACCGCACCGAGCGCAACGGGCTGGTGCAGCGGGAGAGTTGCGCGGGGGACGCGCGGGCGGTGCTGGTCGGGCTGACGCCCGAGGGGGCGGCGCTGGCCGAGGAGTTCCACGCCGAGACCTGCCGGCGGATCGAGGCGCTGCCGGACGGGCTGGCCCCCGACGAGCGGGAGGCGCTGACCGAGCTGCTCGGCCGGGTCGTGCTGGACAACAAGGTGCCCGAGGTCTTCGGCGAGCCGGACGAGGGGAGCTGCGCCGGGCGTTCCTGCTGAGGTTCGACTCCGCGCGGTTCTAGCGGATAGGGGTTGCAGTTCGCGAAACGAACTAATAGGTTCGTAGTGCGAACTGCAGCTCTATTCTGCTTTGGGGGCAAGGGAACATGAGTCGTACCGTTGTGGTGATCGGCGGGGGCTACGGGGGATCCGCGGTGGCCAAGGCCCTCGACGCCGAGGCCGACGTCGTCCTGATCGACCCGCGCGACGCCTTCGTCAACGCGGCCGGATCGCTTCGGGCCCTGGCCCAGCCCGACTGGGCCGGAAACATCTTCTTCCCGTTCGACACGCTGCTCGCCCGGGGCGAGGTGATCCGCGACCGCGCCGCCTCGGTGGACCCGGGCGGCGTCACCCTGGCCTCCGGGCGGCGCGTCGAGGCCGACTACCTCGTGCTGGCCACCGGCTCCAGCTACGCCTACCCGGCCAAGCCGGCCGCCGAATCCACCGGCGAGGCGCTGGAGCAGCTCCGCGGGACCCACAAGGAACTGGCCTCCGCCGCCCGGGTCCTGATCGTCGGCGCCGGCCCGGTCGGGCTGGAGCTCGCCGGGGAGATCAAGGAGGTCTGGCCGGAGAAGGACGTCACCGTCGTCGACCCGACCGACCGGCTGCTGCCGGCCTTCCGGTCCGAGGTGCGCGAGGAACTGCACCGGCAGCTGGACGAGTTGGGCGTACGGCTGCGGCTGGGCACCGGTCTCGCCGGGGAGCCCGCCACCGGGCACGGCCGGGCCGGGGAGTTCACCGTCGCCACCACGGACGGGGAGGAACTCACCGCCGACATCTGGTTCCGCGCGTACGGCGTGCGGATCAACAGCGACTACCTCGCCGACGGCCGGCTGGTGGAGCGCACCGAACAGGGGCAGGTCCGGGTCGGTGAGACCCTCGCCGTCGACGGCCACCCGCACGTGTACGCCGTCGGCGACCTCACCGACGTCGCCGAGGCCAAGATGGCTGGGCACGCGATCCGGCACGCCGAGGTCGTCGCGCAGAACATCCTCGCCCAGCTGAAGGGTGAGCCCGCCGAGGCGGTCTACCAGCCCTCGGCCGACCCGGCGATCCTGCTGCCGCTCGGCCCGCGCGGCGGCGTCGGCCAACTGCCTGGCCCCGACGGGCCGTCCGCCGTCCCGGCGGCCACGGTCGCGGAGTACAAGGGCGCCGACCTGTTCACCGGGCGCTTCGCCGAACTGTTCGGCCGGGCCTGAGGCGGGGCCTGAGCGGGGCTTCGGCCGGGCCTGAGGCGGGCCTCCCGGGCGGGAGGTTCGCCCGCTCCGTCCGGACCGCGGCTCGCCGGACGGCGTGGGCCCCGGGTCGTGGGTGGGGTCGTACGGCCGGGGCGCCGGCTGGGTGATGGTGGTCTTGCCCGCGCCCGACGGCCCGACCACGGCGGTGGGCTTTCCGGCCGCGACGCCGAAGCTCAGGTCCCGCAGCGTCAGCGCCTCCTCCGGCGCCTCGGCGTGCCGGTAAGCGGGGTGCCCGGGGAGGCGGTCGTGGCGGGACCTCCGCCGGGGAGGCGGCGTATGCCCGGCCGGGGAGGCGGAGCAGGAAGTCGGCCGGTCCGACTTCCTGCTCCGGGGGCCGGGCCCGAAGGGGGTCGGACGGGACGGCGCACCTCAGAGCGGCCGCGCGTGCGGGGCGGTGTTCAGGCCGTCGTAGACCGCGCGCAGCCACGGGAGCCGGACGGCGGGCAGGCGCGCGAGCGTGCCGAGGAAGGCCTGGGGAGCGGGCCGGAACAGCCACGCCGGGGGTGGCGGCGGTGGATCGTCGCGGAGCACGCCGGAGGGCAGCCCGCCGGTCGCCGGGGCCATCGGCCGCTCGTTGTGGAAGGCCAGGTGCAGCCACACCTCGGCGGCCAGCGGCACGGCGGCGGCCGTGCCGGGCGGCTGCCAGACGTGCCCGGTCTGCGGATGCCGCGGGACGAGCACGATGTCGGGGCGTGCGGGGTCGGACCCGGGACCGGGGTCGGGCAGGCCGGGGCCCGCCAGGGCCAGCCGCCGCGTGGGCGGCCCGGACGGCAGGAGCCGGCCGAGGGCGCGACCGAAGGTGCGGGAGAGGAGCCCGGCGGGGACGGCCACGGGCTCGCCCGCCGAGGCCACCAGCAGGTGGGCCAGCGCCACGGCGACCGCGGCTTCCCACTCGGGGCTCCACCAGCCGCACTGATCGAGCGGCGGAACGGCCGGATGCTCGTGCGCGAGGTCCGCCCAGCCGACGGCCGGGCGGCCGGGAGCGGTGGAGGGGAGGCGGCGTACGGCGCCGGGGGCGAGCCACACCGCCTGCCAGAGGTAGCAGTCGTCGACGAGGCTCCCCACCGCCAGCCCGCAGCGGGTGCAGGCGAGGTTCGGGCCGCCCGTCCCGGTGAGCCCGCAGCAGTGGCCCTCGTCCCGCTCCGGGATCAGCGCGGTGCCGCGGGTGTCGCCCGGTGCGACGCCGATTGCGCCCCGCGGCCCGAAGGAGAGGCGGTGGACGGGCGCGTGGATGCCGAGTGCCTCCGCCTCGTCCGGGCCGACCTCGCTCCACGGCCGCCACGGTGGCCCGAAGGGCTCGGGGTCCACGGTGTACGTCCCCGGTTCCATCAGCGGCCGCAGTGACCTGTCCCCGTGCGGGCAGCGGGCGTGCGCGGGCCACGCGATCCGCGACACGGGCACCGTCAGCGGGGCGTCGCACCCCGCGCAGGCGAACACATCGGCCACGCACACTCCCCCCGCCGCGCCGCGCTCGACAGGCGGATTGTGCACCGCCGGGCGCGCGGGCGGCCAACGGTTTTCCGCCTGGGCCTGGGGCCGGGCGGCCGGGCGTCCGGGTGTCGGCGAGCCCGTGCAACCGGGAGTCCGTGCGTGCCTGCACGGCTGCACGGCTGCCCGGTCGGGCGCCCGGCCGGGTCCGGGCCGGGACCGGGCGGGCCGGGTCAGGCTGCGCGGGCCTCGCGCCGGTAGCCGCCCGGGGCCTGGCCGTACTCGCGCTTGAACGCCTTGGCGAACGCGTACTCCGAGCCGTAGCCGGTCTGCGCGGCGACGGTGGTGAGCGGGGCCTCCGACTCGCGCAGGAGACGCGCGGCCGTGGTCATCCGCCAGCGGGTGAGGTAGGCCATCGGGGGCTCGCCGACGAGGTTGGTGAAGCGGCGGGCGAAGGCCGCCCGGGACAGTCCCACGCGGGAGGCCAGGGACTCCACCGTCCACGCGGTGGACGGTGCCTCGTGGATGGCGGTGAGCGCCGGGGCGACGGCCGCGTCCCCGAGGGCCGCCGCCCAGCCGGCGGCGGTGGCGGGCGGCTGGTCCTCGAACCACGCGCGCAGGATGTAGAGCAGCAGCGAGTCGATCAGCGCGGGCACGATGCCGGTCGAGCCGATCCGGGGGTTCTCCAGCTCGGCGCCCAACAGCTGGACGGCCGCGCTCAGTTCGGGGTGCCGACCGTGCCGGGTCGGCAGGTGGATGATCTCCGGCAGCTGGCGCACCAGCGGGTGCGGGCGTCCCTGGTCCAGGTGGTAGTTGCCGCACAGCAGGCTGGTGCGCGGCCCGTCGCCGCCGATGGAGACCGTGCCGATCGGCAGGCTCGGCCGGAACTGGTCCGGCCGCTCGGGGACGGCCGGGGTGGACGGGTGGTCGGCCAGGACGTGGCCGCGGCCGTCCCGCAGGAAGACCACGTCCCCCGGGCTGAGCGCGATCGGCGCCAGCCCGGGCGCGTCCTCCAGCGGGACCAGCCAGCACGTCCCGTACAGCACCACGTGGAACCCCGCGCCGGCGACCGGAGGCAGCTGCAGCCCCCAGGGCGCCCGCCCCTCGGTACGGACGGACGTCGGCTGCCCCGTCCGCATCGAGCCCAACGCCTCGGTCAGGATGTCCACGTCTTCCCTCCGGTCTCGTACGGCACTCCCGTCACGCCCGCCAGCCTAGGCTCAGGCGACGGTCAGGACGATCTTGCCCTGGGTCCGGCCCGAGCCGATCAGCTCGTGCGCCTTGCCGGCCTCCTCCAGCGGGAAGGTGTCGGCGACGTGCGGGCGGATCAGGCCCTCGTCGACCAGCGCGGCGATCGCCTCCAGCGAGGCGTAGTCCGGCTCCACCGAGATGCCCGCGAACCGCCGCCCGGCGGCCTCGACCTCGGCGGCGAGCGCGGTGTTCCAGTGCTCCATGATCGAGACGAGCACGCCGCCCGGCCGCAGCACCTCCAGCGAGGCGGTGCCCTGCGAGGAGGAGTCGAACACCACGTCCACCTCGCCGACCGCCTTGAGGTGGTCGTCGGCCCGGTAGTCGATCACCTCGTCGGCGCCGAGCCCGCGCACGAACCCGTGCTTCGGCTCGCTCGCCAGCGCGATCACGTACGCGCCCCGGGCCTTGGCGATCTGGACGGCGAGGTGGCCCACGCCGCCCGCCGCGCGGTGGATCAGCACCCGCTGCCCCTCGGAGAGCTGCGCCGCGTCCACCAGGCCCTGCCAGGCGGTCAGCGCGGCCAGCGGCAGGGCCGCCGCCTGCACGTGGTCCAGCGAGGCCGGCTTGCGGGCCACCTGGCGGGACGGCACGGCCACGTACTCGGCGTAGCCGGTGGCGGCCCGCGGGAAGAACGGCAGCCCGAACACCTCGTCGCCCGGCTTGAACCGGGCGCCCGGGCCGACCTCCTCGACGACGCCCGAGATGTCCCAGCCGACCCCGAACGGCGGCTCGCCGAGCAGCGGGTACACGCCCGAACGGACCGCCGCGTCCACCGGGTTGACGCCGCTGGCGTGGACCCGGACGAGGACCTCGGCGCCGAGCGGCGCGGGCCGGTCGGTCTCGACGACCTCCAGGACCTCGGGACCGCCGAAGGACTTCTGGATGACTGCGCGCATGGGACTCTTCCTTCTCTGTGGGGCTCTGTGGGGCTCCGCCGGGATCCGCCGGGCTCTGCCGGGATCCGCTCGGAGCGATCCGTCGGTGACGGGTCCAACAGTAGGAAGACCGGAAGCGCGGATGAATATCCTGCTGTCTCCGGAAGATGTCCCGGCGTCTCGCCGCCCGGCAGCCTCGGCCGGCCGGCGGCGTGGCGGGCCCCACCGCGGTGGACCCTCCCACGGGGGGAGGGTCCACGATGAAGGGGTGCCGGACCGAGACGAACTCCTCACCATCGGGCGCTTCGCCCGCCTCTGCCGACTGAGCGTCAAACAGCTGCGCCACTACGACGAGACCGGCCTGCTCGCCCCCACCCGGGTCGACACCGCCACCGGCTACCGCTACTACGCGCCCGACCAGGCCCGCGACGCCCTCACCATCGCCCTGCTGCGCGAACTCGACCTCCCGCTGGCGGTGATCGCGGCCACCCTGTCCGCCACCGCACCGGACCGCGCCCGCCTGCTGCGCGCCGAACGCGACCGCGTCGCCGAGCGGATCACCCGCGACCGGGCCCGGCTGGACCTGCTGCAACGCCTCGCGGACGGCGGCGGCCTGCCCGGCTACGAGGTCGTCCCCGGTCGGGAGCCGGACCGGCGGCTGGCCGTGGTCCGGGCGACGGCCGGGCCCGCCGACCTGGGGGAGCGGGTCGGCGAGTGCGTCGGGCGGCTGCTGGCCCGGCTGGACGGCACCCGCTGGCGGCCGCCGCTCTGGGGGCTGTTCCCGCTGGACCTGGCGGACGGGATGCGGATCGCCGTCGGAGCCGAGACGGCGGAGGAGGGAGAGTCGGCTCAAGCGGGGGAGCCGGCGGAAGCGGAGGAGACGACGGCGGCAGGGGCGACGGCGGAAGCGGGGGAGACGGCGGGCGGACGGGCGGGCCCCGCGTACGAGCTCCTGCCCGGCGGGCCGGTCGTCGAGACCGTGCACCACGGCCCGTACACCCAACTCCCGCTCGCCTACCACGCCTTGCTCTCCGCCGTGCACGAACGCGGGCTGCGCCCGGTGGCGCCGGTCCGGGAGGCGTACCTGGTCGGGCCCGGGGAGGCGCCGGTAGGCGAATGGATGACCCGCTTGATCGTACGAGTCGAGGAGGACGCGAGATGACGGAACAGCGCGGAACGCAGCACTGCGAGACGACCGCCCTGGGGGTGCTGCTGCGCCACGAGGGACTGGACCTGTCCGAACCGATGCTGTTCGGGCTCGGGGCCGGACTGTCGTTCGTCTACTGGGACGGCAAGGGCCTGGACTTCCCGTTCCTCGGCGGCCGGGTCAAGCCGTTCGAGCTGACCCGGAACCTCGCCGACCGGCTCGGGCTGGAGCTGGTGGTCAAGGAGACCGGCTCCGCCCGCCGGGCCTGGGAGAACGTCGCCGCCGAACTCGACGCCGGCCGGCCGGTCGGACTCCAACTGGACAGCTACCACCTGGAGTACTTCACCTCGAAGGTCCACTTCGGCGGGCACGTCGTCGCGATGACCGGCCACGACGGGCGCAGCGCGCACCTCGTCGACACCGGGCAGCAGGGCGGCGCCGTCACCACCAGCCTGGCCTCGCTGGCGGCGGCGCGCGCCGAACGCGGTCCGATGACGGCGCGGAACCGCTCGTTCACGCTCGCCCTGCGGGGCGAACCGCCGCTGCTGCCCGAGCTGTCGCCCGAGCTGCTGGTGCCCGCGCTCACCGCCTGCGCCGAGGCGTTCCTCCACCCGCCGATCGCCAACCTCGGGCACCGGGGCATCGACAAGGCGGCGAAGCTGGTACCGGGCTGGCTGTCCCGCGCCGACCGGCCGGACGTCCGGTTGCCGCAGGCCGCACGGATGATGGAGCTGGCCGGGACCGGCGGCGCGCTGTTCCGCAACCTCTACCGGGACTTCCTCGGTGAGTGCGCGGACCGGCTGGACGACCCGCGCCTGCGGACCGCGCACGCGAAGTACACCGAGGCGGCGCGGGGTTGGACGGAGGTGGCCCGCCTGGTGGCCGCCGCGGGCGTCTCCGGGGAGGCGGCGCCACTGGCCGAGGCGGGCGGGCTGCTGCGCGGGCTGGCGGACCTGGAGCGGGCGGCGATGGGGGAGTTGATCCTGCTGGGGAAGTGAGGGACCCGGTGCACCGGTGCCCCCCGGGGGGCGAAGGGCCCGTCCGGTGAGCGTCACGCCGTGACCGCGGCCGCCCTCATGGCCGCCGCGCCCGCCCGAACGCCCCTGCGCCGGAACCCAGTTCGCCGACCCGGGCGACGCCGGAGCGGGACGTCCGGCAGCGCCACCAGGCCGCCCCGTCCGGCCCGTCCGCGGCCGGCGCCAGCAGGTGGGAGTGGCCCGGGCAGGGCGGCCACTGGACGAACTCGTAGCCGGCCAGGTGGTCCTGGACCTGCTCCGCCACCAGGGCGGTGAGCCGGCCGGGCGGGAGGTAGGGGTCCGTCTCGTAGGTGAACAGCAGGCTCCGCGCGCTGCCCAGCCCCAGCAGGAAGCCCGAGTAGTACTCCTCCGAGAGGTCCCAGTGCAGGCCGTGCGGCAGCGGCGCGGCGGCGGCGGCCGGGAGCAGGTCCCGCCCGACCAGCGCGCAGGGCTCCCGGAACTCGGCCGGTACGACGTCCGGCGGTTCGCCGTCCAGCGGCCAGGTGGCGAGGGTGCGCATGCCGACACGGTAACCGCGTGCGGCGCGGACGGGAACAGCCCCGGGGTGCGGGCCCCGGGGCTGTCCGGTCCGGAGTCGCGCGACGGTCAGAAGACCGGCTGCCCCGCGCGGACCAGGCGCCACGACTCGGTGTGGAAGTCGGCCGGGTCGATGACGCCCTTGTCCTTCACCCAGCCGATCATCGCGTTGCGGATCTCGTCCGAGTTGGCCCACAGCTTCTGGGCGGCCGCGACGTGCGGGAAGTTGCCGCCGCCGTTGGCACGGTAGTTGTTGACCGCGAGGACGAACTGGGCCTGCGGGTCGATCGGCTTGCCCTCGAAGCTGAGGTTGACGATCCGGGAGCCGACCGGCTGGGCGATGTCGATGTCGTACGAGACGCCGTACACCGCGTCGTAGTTGTAGTCGGGGGTGTTCTGCGCGTTGGTCAGGGTGGCCTTGTCGACCGCCGCACCCGGGGCGAGCTGGGCGTAGTACTTCGCCGAGTACTCCAGGTAGTCCTTGACCTGGGCGCCCGTCAGGACGCGGGCCTCCAGGGTGTTCTCGTAGATGTACAGGCCGGCCGCGTCGCGCAGCTTGACCTGGCCGGCCGGGATGACGGCGGAGCGGTTGAACGGCGCCGCCTGGGCCAGGACCGGCAGCTTGGCGTACTGGCCGCCGGCCAGCGCGGCGCGGACCACGTCCGCCTGGACCCGGCCGATCAGGTCGATGATCGGGGTGTCCCGGAACGGCGCCTCGGCGATGGAGAGCTCGATTCGCGACGTGCCGATGACCTGGTTGACGTACTCGACGACCTTCTTGTGCTGGTCGGTCATCAGGCCGACGATCTCCGGGTCCTCCGGGACGGTGTTGGAGTTCAGCACCCGGGCGGAGAGCGAGACGACCTTCCAGGCGCCGTCGACCAGCTCGGCCTCGAAGTCGAAGCAGGTCAGCCGCTGGCCCCAGCAGAGCGGCTCGGAGAGCACGACGGCCTTGCCGGTCTCCTTGTTGGTGATCAGCCGCTGCGGGATCTCCTTGTGGGCGTGGCCGACCAGGATCGCGTCGATGCCGGGCACCTGCTCGGCCAGCGCGCCGGAGGCGTTCTCGGCCCACGGCAGCTGGTCGCCGTAGGAGGTGGCCTCGTCGACGCCGGAGTGGCAGGCGACCACGACGACGTCCGCGCCGGCCGCCTTCAGCCTGGGCACCCAGACCTTCGCCGTCTCGACGATGCCCGGGAAGGTCATCTTGCCGGCGACGTTCGCCTTGTCCCAGATCGCGATGCCCGGGTTGGTGAGGCCGAGGATGCCGACCTTGATCGCCGGGCCGCTGCCCAGCTTCAGCTTGCGGACCACGTACGGCGGGAAGGCCGGCTTGTCGTTGCGGGCGTTGAGCGCGTTGGCTCCGAGCAGCGGGAAGTCGAGCTGCTCCTCGAAGGCGCGCAGGGTGTCGATGCCGTAGTTGAACTCGTGGTTGCCGAGCGCGGCGGCGGTGTACTCCATGGTGTTCATGGCGAGCGCCATCGGGTGCTCGGGCGCGGTGTCGGCCTCGGTGGCGATCGGCTCGACCCGGGCGTAGTAGTACGTCAGCTGGGTGCCCTGGATGGTGTCACCGGCGTCGATCAGCAGGGTGCGGTCCCAGCCCTTCTCCTCGCGGACCTGCTTGGCCAGCGTGGAGATCTTGGCGAGGCCGACCTCGTTGTGCGCCTTGTCGGCGTAGACCGCGTCGGTGAAGTAGTCCCAGTTGAGCACCCGGCCGTGCAGGTCGGTGGTGCCCATGACGGTGAAGGCCTGCCGCTTGTTCCGGCCCTTCGCGCGGGTGTCCGCCGGGCCGGCGGCCGCGGCCGGGGAGGCGGCGGCGAGGGTGGCGCTGCCGGCCAGGGCGGCGCCGGCGGCGGTGGCGGCGGACCGGGCGACGAAGTCACGGCGGTTCAGGGGCATGGACGACTCTCCCGGGTGGGGACTGCGAAACGGATCGTCAACGACCGACGACGGCCGACGGTAACGGCGCACAGGCTCGGTGACGCGCGTAGAGGTACGCGCGTAGAAGTGTGCCGTGCGCCCCCGGCGATGGGTAGCCCCCGGAGCTTTCCAACAGGTGAGATCTTGGCGACTCGTTCGTGACGCGGGCGGGCGGGTACTGCACCCGCCCGCCCGCGCCCCCGAACCACGGCCGGACCGTCTCCGACCGCGAATTGTCGGACAACCCCTAGATGTAGCCCTCGCGGACCGCGTGGGCCACCGCGTGCGCCCGGTTGCGCAACTGCAGACGCGTGGTCAGACCGTGCAGCACGTTCTTGACGGTCCGCTCGGAGTACGACAGCCGGGCCGCTATCTCCCCGGTGTCCCACCCCTCCGCGACCAGCCGCAGCACGTCCGACTCACGCTCCGACAGGCCCGCCGGCGCATGGCCCGGCATCCCCTGGACGGACCGCTGCAACCGGCCCACCTGGGCGATCAGCCGCCCCTGCAGATCGGCCGGAAGGTCCCCGTCGCCCCGCGCCGCGGCCAGCACCGCGCGGCCCAGCCGCTCCGGCGTCGCCTCCCGGCGCCACAGGATCGCGGCCACGCCGCACTCCACGGCCTCCAGCAACTCGGTCTCACGCATCCGCTCGACCACCAGCACCACCCGCTGCCCGGCACCGCGCACCAGCCGGCGCAGGGCGGCCGTGGCGGCGGCGTCGGCGGACTCGGTGACCAGCACGGTGACCGTACCCGGCGCGGACGTGCCGGTCGGATCCACCACCGCCACCCCCGGGAACCGGCGCAGCTGAGCCTCCGCTCCCGCCCGGGACAGCGGATCGGCCGCCTGGACGGCGACCGGGACGGTGGCCGCCCGCGCGGCGGCACCCGCGGTGCCACCGGAAGGACGGACCGGCGCCGGGGCGGCCACCTGGGAGTGGGCGGCCGAAGCGGCACCGGGGACCACGAGAGGGCCCGGGCCCGCGGCGACGGAACGGGACGCCACCGGCCGTTGCGGCGGAACGGTGCGCGCGACCGGCGCCGACGCCCGCCCCGCCGGAACCCGGCGGTCGTACTCGGTGTGCAGGACAGTCAAATCTGGCCCCCTCCTGGAGAAACCGGTCCGGCCACCCCGCCGGGGGGACGCCGAACCGTACGGGCGCCGCGTCCCCTCGGCGGGGTGGTGAACCGTTCGACGGCGTACCGGGAGCGCTGCCCGTGCCCCGGAACAGGCTCCATGCTTCCCGCCGGGGACCGCTCCCGGCCATCGTGGTCCACCACGAGATCGGGCCGCCGACCGGGGCCACGGTCCCACCCGCGACCGGGCCCCAGGTCACCCCGGGGGCTCCGACCGGGCCCACGGCCACAGCCGTCCCCGGGCCCACGGTCACAGCCGCGGTCACAGCCGCTTTCGCGCGCCCGCCCCGCTGCCCGCGCCCCCGGCCGGACCCGAGCACGCCCCGCCGACCACCCGGGGGCGAGCGCCGACGGCCCCGGACGGACCCGTCCGCCGAGGCGAGAACCGCACCCCACGAAGAACGCGTGAATAGGAGGTCAAGCTGTTTACCCGATACAACGGCAGAGACTGCCCGTTCGGACAGCGACGGGCGCCCGGAGAGGGCAGAGGGGAGAGCAGAGGAGCACGGATGAGTACCGCCACGTCCACCCGCCTCGCCGAACGCGAACCGCAGCTGCGGCGGATCACCGACCACACCGAGGCCGCCCGCGCCGGCACCGGCAGCGTCCTGCTGCTCACCGGCGCCGCCGGGACGGGCCGCAGCGCCCTCCTCGCCGAGGCCGCCCGCCACGCCGCCGCGGCCGGCACCACCGTGCTCCGCTCCCGCTGCTCGGCCGACGAAGCCGCCACCCCCTACGCCGCCGCCCGCCAGCTCTTCGACACCGGCCCCGCCCCGGTCGGCCCCTACGGCCACGTCCCCTACGGCCACTTCCCGTACAGCAGCCCGCCGCACCCCCAGGGCGCCGGCAGCGGAACCGACCCCGACACCGCCGAGGCCACCCTCTGGTCCCTGCTCCGCCTGCACGCCCACCACCACCCCGTGCTGCTCGCCGTCGACGACGTCCACCTCGCCGACGAACCCTCCCGCCGCTGGCTGCGCCAGGTCGCCCGCCGGATCGACCGGCTGCCCGTCGTGCTCCTCGTCACCGAGCGTCGCCAGAGCACCCTCGACACCCCGCCCGACCGGTTCGGCCGGGACCTGCCCGCCGAACTCGCCGCCACCCTCCGTCTCGGCCCGCTCAGCACCCCCGCCGCCGTCCGGCTCGCCGAGGAACACCTCGGCCCCGGCACACCCCCCGCCCTCGCCGCCGACTGCGCCCGCGCCACCGGCGGCAACCCGCTGCTCCTCACCGCCCTCCTCACCGACCTCGGGCCCGGGTGGCGCGGGCCCGGCCCGGACCGGTACGGGCCCGGGGCGGACCGGTACGAGACGGACGCGGACCGGTACGAACCCGGCGCGGACCGGTACGAACCCGGCGCGGGGCGGTTCGAGCTGAGCCCCGGCAGGTACGAGCGCGGGCCGGGCCGGTACGAACCGGTTGCGGGGCAGCGCGAGCTGGGGCCGGGGCGCCGCGACGCCGGCACCGGCGCGCACGAGCCCGCAACCGGCCCGGTAGCGATACCGGTGCCGGCGCCGGCACCGGGGCCGGTACCGCTGCCCGTGCCGTTGCCGGGCGCGCTGCCGGACGCGGAGCCGGAGCCGGACCCGCAGCCGGCTCCCGGCCCCGCCCTCGGACCGGACCCCGCCCTCGGCCCCGACCCCGGCCGAGGCGAGCCCGCAGCCTTCGCCGCCGCGCTCCCCGCCCTGGCCGACACCCGCCCCGTCCCCCGGAACACCCGCACCACCCTGCCCGAGACCTGCGCCGCCCTGCCCGGCAGCGCCTTCGCCGAAGCCGTCGACACCTGGCTGCACGGCGGCGGCAAGCAAGCCGTCACCGCCGCCCGCGTCCTCGCCCGGATGCGCGAACACCCCGCGGCGACCACCCCCGCCCCCGGCACCGCCCACGCCGACCTCGTCCCCCTCCTCGCCGACCTCACCACCGCCGACCCCGGCCGGCTCACCGGCTGGCTCACCGACCTCACCGCCCACGGACACCTCGACACCCCCGCCCCCGGCAGCTGGCCCCAGTTCGCCCACCCCCTGCTCGCCGACGCCGTCCTCGCCGGCCACGGCCCCGGCCACCGCGCCGACGTCCACCGCGCCGCCGCCGAACACCTCCACCGCACCGGCGCCCCCGACGAACGCATCGCCGGCCACCTCCTGCTCGCCACCGCCCCCACCCCCCGCTGGGCCACCGAGACCCTCCGCCGCGCCGCCCGCAAGGCCGCCGCCGCCGACCGCCCCGCCGACGCCGCCACCCTGCTGCGCCGCGTCCTCGCCGAACCCCTCAGCGACCGCCAACGCGGCCTCCTCCTCACCGAACTCGGCAGCCTCGAAGTCACCCTCGGCCCCGCCGAACGCACCGTCGGCCTGCGCCACCTCGCCGAAGCCGTCCACCTCCAGCAGTCCGACGAAGGCGTCTTCCACGCCGCCGGCACCCTCGGCGCCGTCCTCGCCACCCGCGGCGACACCGCCGCCGCACTCGAACTCATGGAAGAACTCGCCGACCGCTTCGCCGACAACGAGGACCTCGTCCACGCCGTCCAGGCCGCCACCGCACAGATCGCCGCCCACGACGGCCGCAGCTGGCTCCAGGTCGTCGAAGGCGTCCAGCGCTTCGCCGCCCGCACCCCCAACCGGCTCGCCCCGCCCGCCTACGCACTGCTCACCGAGTTCGACGCCACCAGCGGACTCCTCTCCGCCGTCGAAGTCGCCGAACGGATCGGCGAACTCGACGGATCCCACGTCGACCCGCTCTGCCGCCCCTACCTCCTGGTCTCCCTCGCCACCCTCGCCCAGTGGAGCGACGAGCTCGACCAGGCCGACGAATACGTCGTCCGCGGCCTCGCCGCCTACCGCGGCGGACCACTCGACCCCGGCTACCAGTGCCTGCTCTCCGTCCGGGCCGAGACCAGGATCATGCGCGGCGAGTACCAGGCCCTCCTCGACGACTACGCGCTCACCGCCCCCGGCCCCCGCACACCACCCGCCCCCCGCCCGGCGCCCCCCGCCCCGCCCGTCCCCCGGACCACCCCGTGGGGACCGCCCGGACTGCCCCGGCTCCACACCTGGGGCGGCACCGACGCCACCGACCGCTCCTGGTGGAGCGGCGCCTGGCCCGACACCGGCACCACCACGGGCCCGCACCCCAGGACCGGCACCGCACGGACCACGACCACCCCGCGCGGCGGCGAGGACACCTCACCCGGCCGGTACGCCGAACTCCTCGGCCAGCAGAACGCCCACCTCGTCGCCCAGGCCGTCCTCGCCCTCGTCGAGACCGGACGCCTCTGGCAGGCCCACGGACTCGCCCGCGCCGTCGCCGCCGACCGCGCCCAGGACTCCTGGGAATGGAACGAGTACCTCTACGCCCGCGGCCTCCTCCGGCTCGCCTCCGGCGAACCCGCCGAAGCCCTCGCCGACCTCCTCGAATGCGGACGACGCCAAGGCGAACGACAGGTCCGCAGCCCCATCGTCACCCCCTGGCGCTCCGCCGCCGCCGACTGCCACCTCCAACTCGGCGAACCCGGCCCCGCCGTCGCCCTCGCCGAGGAGGAACTGCGCCTCGCCCGCGTCTGGGGCACCCCCCGCACCGTCGGCCGGGCCCTGCGCACCCTCGCCGCCGCCACCGGCGGACGCCACGGCCTCGACCTCGTCGCCGAGGCCGTCCAACTGCTGCGCGGCGCCGAACTCGACACCGAACTCATCCCCGCCCTGATCACCTACGGCCGCCTCCTCGCCGACGGCGGCCGCCGCGGCGCCGCCCGCCGCGCCCTGCGCGAGGCCGCCGGCCGGGCCGAACGCCTCGGCGCCGTCCGCCAGCGCGCCGCCGCCCTCGAAGCACTCCGCGCCTCCGGCGCCCGGATCGGCCGCGGCGAACACGCCGGCGCCGAAGCACTCACCGACAGCGAACTGCGGATCTGCCGGCTCGCCGCCGCCGGCCACTCCAACGCCGAGATAGCCGCCATGCTGCACCTCGCCGTCCGCACGGTCGAGACCCACCTGACCAACAGCTTCCGCAAGCTCGGGGTACGGCGGAGGCTGGAACTGGCGGGCGTCCTGGACGGGTGACGGGCGCGCCGGACGGCTGCCGGGCGTACCGGACAGCTGCCGGGCACACCGGACGGGTGCCGTGCGCACAAGCGCGCGGGCGTGCCGGAGGGGTGGGCGGAAGACCCCCGCCCACCCCTCCGGCCCACCCGCGGCTACGCCGGGACCAACGCCGCCATCTCGTCCACCACACGCGCCAGCTCCGCCGCCGGATCAGCCCCGTTCGGCGTCCACGGCTGCCAGGTCCGCGCCCGCAGGTAGCCGTCCACCGCCAACGGCAGCCGGCGCACCACGATCGGCTCGGTGGTCGGCCCCGGCCCCGCACCGCGCAACCGGTCCAGCAGCACCGGCACCCGCGCCGACGCGGGCAGCGGCGCCGACCGCACGAACGCCGCCAGCGCATCCAACTCCGGCCAGGCCGCAGGGGGCCGGGGCGGCTGAGACGGCCGGGACGGGTCCGGCGGCCGCGACCCGACCGGCGGAGCCGCCGAAACCGCGGCGACCGGCGGCACCGACACCGGGACCGACGTCTCCTCCAACAGCGAAGCCACCGACGGAGACCCCGACAGGGGCCCCGACGAACCCCCCGCCGTCACCGCCTCCCGAGACCCCTGAGACCCCCGAGCCCCCCGAGACCCCTGCGCCCCCCGCGGCTCCTTCGGCCCCCCCGGCACCAACAGCGCCACCGCGCCGTACAACCCGGCCACGATCCCCGGCCACCAATCCCCGCCGTACCCCGCGAAATGCAGCCCCAGCCCACCCGCACCGGCCGCACAGCCGGCGATGTTGCGGACCGACCCCAGATACCGCAGGACCCGCCCGCCACCCTCGCCACCACCACTACTGGTAGCCACGGATCTCCTCGAACGCCCCGTCCAGCGAACCCGTCCCGTCGAACAACTTGCCGCCCGTCAGATCCGCGATCCCCTGCAACTGCCCCTTCGCCGCATCACCGAACAGGATCGGGAACACCGGCACCGACTTCTGCGCCGGCGCCAACCCCCCGTAGAACGACCGGAAGTCCTTGTCCGTCGCCCCCTCGTTGCTCTCCCCGTCCGTCATCAACACGATCGACGTGAACCGGTCGTCCCCCGTCGCGACCTGCTGCCGCTGGATCACCCGGTACGCCTCCTGCAACGACGAGTACACCGCCGTACCGCCGTCCGACGACAACGCCTGCACATCCGCGTTGATCGACGCCAACTCCTGCTGCGCCGCGCCCCCCGACGGCACCGCGTGCGTCTTCGTCGACTTCACCTTCGACGCGAACGAGATCAACGTGACCTCCTCCCGGTCCCGGAACCGCCGCACCCCCCGGGTGTCGTCCGCCCCCGTCAACCGGCCCATCGCCGACTTCAGCGACGCCAGCCGCTGCCCCGCCATCGACCCCGACGTGTCCAGCACGTACACCGTCCGCGACGGCCGCCGCAGCTCGTTCTGGTACGAGGACAACAGACCGTTCGCCACCGCCAAGGTCCCCGGGAACGGCAACTCGTGCTTCCGGTCCGTCGGCAGACCGGCCGCCGGCGCCACCCCGGCCGTCACCGGACGACGCAGCGTCAACTCCGAGATCCGCTTCTGCACGTCCTCCTTGAGCAGGTACGCGGTCAGCCGCTGGAACGCCTCACGCTCCCGCTGCACCGACGAACTCAGCAGCGTCAGAGGATAGTTGGCCGTCACCACACCGTCGGTCGGGCGGACCACGGTGAGCTGCTGGTCCGCCGGCAGCGTCTTGTTGAGCGACAGCAGCACCGACTCGTAGTTCACCAGCGCCCCCACCGAACCCTGCTCGGCCCGGGAGTACGCCTGCGTCAGCCAGCCCGAAGAACCGGACGTCAGCTTCTGCCCGGCGAAGAACTGCTTCAGCGACGGCGTCGCCTTCTGCACGTCCGCGTCGGTCAGCGCCGCACTCGCCCCCGAGAACGCCGACGCCACCGCCACCAGCGCCGAGAACCCCGAGTTCGACCGGGACGGATCCGCCATCCCGTACGCCAGCTTGCCGGCCGCGGCCGCCTCCGCCAGGTTCCCCCACGTCACCTTCGAACCGTCGCCCCAGGCCAGGTCGCCCAGCACCGACGGCCGGATGCCGAAGGCCACCGGCGAGGTCATCACCGGCGTCTCGGACAGCAGCTTCGACTTGCTCTTGTCGTCCAGGTGCAGGTACTGGTTCGACGGGAACCAGATCGCGTCGTACTTGCCGTCCGCCTTGCCCGAGGAGACGGCGTCCGCACCGTCCAGCGACCCCGTCCAGGCGAACTGCACCGTCACCCCGGTCGCCTTCTGCGCCTCCTCCAGCACCGGCGCCATGTCCTGCAGTTCACTGCCCGCCAGCACCCGCAGCACACCCGCCTGCGCGGTCGGCGCCGGAGGCTCGCTCGGCTTCGGGGCCGGATCCGCCTTCGGCGAGGACGAGCACGCCGTCACCGTCGCCACCAGCAGCGCCAGCCCCACCGCCAGACCCCGCGCACCGCTCTTCCGCATCTTCGCCGTCCCGCTCGTCATGTCCCCCGGTCAGCCCTTCGTCGCGCCGTCGATCAACTTCTGCAGCATGTCGGCCACCGGAATCGGCGCCTGCTTCACCTTCGCCGCGCTCAGGTTGGGGGCGAGGTTGAACGAACCGCTCGCGCTCTTCAGCTGCTGCCCGAACGCGTTGGTGTCCCCCTGCGGACGGAAGCCGTACTGGGCCGCCAGCTCGCGGAGCTTCGGGTTGCTGTTGAGCTGCTCCGCCAGCTTCCGGCCGTTCTCGGTGAGCCCGACGACGGTGTGGTCGGAGTAGACCGTGGTGTCCGGGTACAGCACCACCAGGTCCTCGGGCGCCTTCTTCTTCACGACCAGCTCGGCCGCCTGGGACTCGTACGCGAGCACCAGCGCACCGCCGCCGTTCGAGAGGAAGTCCGCGAACGGCTCGTCGGTGGACTTCTTCAGGGCGCCCTGCTTGGTGATCGCCGTGTGCAGGAGGCCCTTGGTCTTCTCCACGCCCGCGACGTCCGCGACCGGCTGGTGGCCGTTCTCCAGGAAGGAGAGCAGCGCGACGTACATCGCGCCGGAGGAGGACGTGGTCGGGTCGGTGGTGGTGAGGTAGATGTCCCCGGCCAGCTCACCGGGCTTGTCGCCGGTGAGCTGGTCCCACTTCCGGCCCGACCGGACGGTGTCCAGGTACGGGTCCATCTTGAACGTCCAGACCTTCGACACCGGATCCTGGCTCGCCAGCCCGTTGGCGGCCAGCACCTTGGCCGTCCCCTCGTGCGCCATGATCACCAGGGGCGAGTAGAACGGGCGGATCGCCGTCTCGGTGATCTTCCTGTTGGCACGGATCGCGTCGGCCGGCGGCTGGCTGGCCGGGAAGGCGAAGTCCATGCCGTCCAGGTTGTCGGCCATCTGCCAGGACCCGGCGCTCTGCACCTTCACCGCGAGGTGCTGCGCGGCCAGTTCCTTCCTGACCTCGGCATCGTCGAAGAACTCGCGCTTCTCCGATCCGATGAGCCCGGTGACGTTGACGGGCTGGGGGTCCTTCGGATCGTCCCCACCCACCGGTTTCAGGAGTGCGAACGCCACCCCGCCGAGCAGCAGCAGTGCCGCCAGCACCCCGAACGCACGCTTCATGCCGGACGCTTCCCCCTCGTCGGATCCCTCACGGGCCCCGGGCGATCCCCACCCGGGTGACGAGCGTCCCGCCGGGCCGCGAGCGACGGCCGAAGCCACGGTGAACCAGGGGTGAACACCCCTTCACGGAATCGCATCGGAGGTCGATCCGCGGCCGTCGGCGGGGACCTCTCGCACACCGGTCCGACGCCGTGTCAGATATGTTCAACTCTCCTTACGGCAACGGTCATCCCGAGGTCCGGACCCGCGTCGACGTTACGCGCCGGTAATGCCTACGCTCAGCTGTATGCGCCGAGCAAAAATCGTCTGTACCCTCGGGCCCGCCACCGACTCGTACGACCAGATCAAGTCCCTGGTCGACGCCGGGATGGACATCGCCCGCTTCAACCTGAGCCACGGCTCCCACATCGAGCACGAGGAGCGCTACCGCCGGGTCCGCAAGGCCGCGGACGAGACCGGCCGCAGCGTCGGCGTGCTCGCCGACCTTCAAGGCCCGAAGATCCGGCTGGGCACCTTCACCGAAGGCCCCGTACTTCTCGAACGCGGCGACGAGTTCACCATCTCCACCGACAACGGCGTCGAGGGAGACCAGAACGGCTGCGGCACCACCTACCCCGGCCTCGCCGGCGACGTCACCCCCGGCGAGCGGATCCTCGTCGACGACGGACGCGTCACCCTGGAGGTCGTCGAGGTCGACGGGCCGCGGGTCCGCTGCCTCGTCATCGAGGGCGGCCTGGTCTCCGACCACAAGGGCCTCAACCTCCCCGGCGTCGCCGTGTCCGTCCCCGCGCTCAGCGAGAAGGACATCGACGACCTGCGGTGGGCCCTGCGGACCGGCGCCGACCTGATCGCGCTCTCCTTCGTCCGCAGCGGCAAGGACGTCGAGGACGTGCACCGCGTGATGGAGGAGGAGGGGCGCTTCGTCCCCGTCATCGCCAAGATCGAGAAGCCGCAGGCGGTGCAGAACCTCGACTCCATCGTCGACCGCTTCGACGGCGTCATGGTCGCCCGCGGCGACCTGGGCGTCGAGATGCCCCTCGAACAGGTCCCGATGGTCCAGAAGCGTGCCGTCAAGCTGGCCAAGCGCAACGCCAAGCCGGTCATCGTCGCCACCCAGATGCTCGACTCGATGATCAACACCTCCCGGCCCACCCGCGCCGAGGCCTCCGACGTCGCCAACGCCGTCCTCGACGGCACCGACGCGGTGATGCTCTCCGGCGAGACCTCGGTCGGGAAGTTCCCGGTCGAGACCGTCCGCACCATGGGCCGCATCATCCAGGCCGCCGAGGAGGACGTCCTCGCCGCCGGCCTGCCCCCGCTCACCGCCGGCAGCAAGCCCCGCACCCAGGGCGGCGCGGTCGCCCGGGCCGCCGCCGAGATCGGCGACTTCCTGCACGCCAAGTACCTGATCGCCTTCACCCAGTCCGGCGACACCGCCCGCCGGCTGACCCGCTACCGCTCGCCGATCCCCGTCCTCGCCTTCACCTACGAACCCGCCGTCCGCAGCCAACTCGCCCTCACCTGGGGCGTGGAGACCTTCCTCGGCCCGTTCGCCCCCACCACCGACCAGATGGTCGAGCAGGTCGACGCCGCCCTGCTCTCCCTCGGCCGCTGCGAGAAGGGCGACATCGTCGTCATCACCGCCGGCTCCCCGCCCGGCCTCGCCGGCTCCACCAACCTCGTCCGCGTCCACCACGTGGGCACCCTCGACAACTGACCGGCCCGGTGCGGCTCCGCCCCGGCGGAGCCGCACCGGCGTCAGTACTTCGGGCCGATGCGGGTGTCCATCAGGGCGACGCAGGCCTTGCGGGCGACGGAGACGTTGACCTGGCCGGTGGGGCGGGGGATCGAGGCCTTCCAGCGGACGCCGACGGCGTCGAGGGTGTCCGTGAAGAGGCGGATGATGTCGGTCGACGTGTTGGTGAAGAAGTAGCGCGGGTACTCGTAGCGCTTCGGGACCCCGCCGACGGTGCGGGTGGCCCAATTGGTGATTCGGCAGCCGTCGGAGTGGATCAGACCGCGGAGGAACTCCCAGGGATGGGCGTCGACGATCTCCTGCTGCCAGGGTTCGAGGGCTATGGTGCGCTCGTGCTTCTTTCCCGGGCCGTGCTGGGGGAAGTAGCAGTACAGGTGCTGGGAGTAGAGCTTGACCACCTGGCAGCCGGTTCGACGGACGCGGCAGGGCTTGTTGCGCGGCATGACCCGGCGCATGGCCTGGTCGACCGCGTCGATGATCCCGGGCCACTTGTTGTCGCAGGTGATGAACAGGCTTGCGCTGCGGTGCTGTTCGGGCCAGGTGATGTGGCCGTCGCCGAGGTAGAGGCCGAGCAGGTAGGAGTAGGCGGGCTGATCCAGGGCGTCGCCATAGCAGTGCGTACAGGTCGACCGCTTGCGGCCGGGGAGCGTGCCGTGCTTGGCGAGGTCCTCGTGCTTCCACCAGGAAACCGTGCCGGGCGGGACGCCGAGGCGTCGGCCGACCTCGGTGTTGCGGGTGCCGCGGCGCAAGAGGTGGACGGCTTGTTCGCGCACGGAGATGTTCGTCATGTGCGACAGCATCCGCCGCGGCGGGTGGCCCGGCGTGGCCTTCTCTTGGGGGCCACTCGATGTGATGAACTTCCCATGGCCTGGGAATTCGAGGGAAATTCTGGTGCCGAGTGTGGGATTCGAACCCACACGCCCTTTCAGGCAATCGCTTTTGAGGCGATCGTGTCTGCCCTTCCACCAACCCGGCAAGTTCGCGCCCGTGAAGGATACCCTGCGCACGTTGTCCGGCGCAGCTAGGTACCCTCGTGCATGCAGTACCCCGCCGGAACGAGGAGCCCCGTGAGCACCGCCGACGAGCAGGCAGAGCCGCTTGAGACCGATTCGCCCCAGATCACCCGCATTGTGATCGCCGAGGACGAGGCGCTGATCCGCCTCGACCTCAAGGAGATGCTGGAAGAGGAGGGGTACACCGTCGTCGGCGAGGCCGGGGACGGGGAGACGGCCGTCCGGCTGGTCCAGGAGCTGAAGCCGGATCTGGCGATCCTCGACGTGAAGATGCCGGTGCTGGACGGACTGTCCGCGGCGGAGCAGATCCACGAGGCGCACCTGGCGCCGGTGCTGATGCTGACGGCGTTCTCGCAGCGGGAGCTGGTGGACCGGGCGCGGGACGCGGGCGCGATGGCGTACATCGTGAAGCCGTTCTCCAAGAGCGACCTGGTGCCCGCGATCGAGATGGCGGTGTCGCGGTACACGGAGATGCGGACGCTGGAGGAGGAGATCGCGGATCTCACCCAGCGGCTGGAGACCCGCAAGCTGGTGGACCGGGCGAAGAGTGTGCTGCAGACGAAGTTCGGGCTGAACGAGCCGGCCGCGTTCCGGTGGATCCAGAAGACCTCGATGGACCGCCGGATGACGATGGCGGCGGTCGCGGAGGCCGTGATCGAAGAGGGCGAGGCCCAGGACAAGAAGAAGGCCGACGAGGCCAAGGCCGAGTAGGCCCGGCAGGCGTGAGGCACGACGGAGGGCCCGGCATCGCTGCCGGGCCCTCCGTCGTGCGCGGGGTCGTGCGCGGGGCGGGGGTCAGTCCTCGCCGAGGTAGGCCTTCCGCACGGACTCGTCGTGCAGGAGGTCGGCGCCGGTGCCCTGGAGGACGATGCGGCCGGTCTCCATGACGTAGCCGCGGTCGGAGAGGGAGAGCGCGGCCTGGGCGTTCTGCTCGACGAGCAGGATGGTGGTGCCGTCGGCCTTGAGCTCGACGATGGTGGCCATGATCTTCTGCATCATCAGCGGCGAGAGGCCCATGGAGGGCTCGTCGAGCATGAGCAGCTTGGGCCGGGACATCAGGGCGCGGCCCATGGCGAGCATCTGCTGTTCGCCGCCGGAGAGGGTGCCGGCGGCCTGCTTGCGGCGTTCGCCGAGGATGGGGAAGAGGCCGTAGGCCCGTTCGACGTCCTTGGTGATGCCGTCGGCGTCGTTGCGCAGGAAGGCGCCGAGGAGGAGGTTTTCCTCGATGGTCATGCGGGGGAAGATGTGCCGGCCTTCGGGGGAGTGGGCGAGGCCGAGGGCGACGATCTTGTGCGCGGGGACGGTGTCGAGGGCCTGGCCGTCGAAGGTGACGGTCCCGGAGGCCGGCTTGAGGAGGCCGGAGAGGGTGCGCAGGGTGGTGGTCTTGCCGGCGCCGTTGGTGCCGATCAGGGTGGTGACCTCGCCCTGGTTGACGGTGAAGCTGATGCCCTTGACGGCTTCGATCTTGCCGTAGGCGACGCGGAGGTCGTTGACCTCGAGGAGTGCGGTCACTGGTCGGTCTCCGTAACGGGGGCGGTGCCTTCGAGCGGGGCGCCGAGGTAGGCGGTGATGACGCGTTCGTCGTTCTGGACGGTTTCGCGGTCGCCCTCGACGATCTTCTGGCCCTGGACGAGCACGGCGGTGCGGTCGCAGAGGTTGAAGATGAAGCGCATGTCGTGCTCGATGACGAGGACGGAGACGCCCCGGTCGCGGATGGCGAAGACGAGTTCCTCGGCGGCGCGGGTCTCCTGGGGGTTCATGCCGGCGGTGGGCTCGTCGAGGAGCAGGAGGCCGGGGTCGGAGGCGAGGGCGCGGGCGATCTCCAGCTTCCGCTGCTCGCCGTAGGGGAGGTTGCGGGCGAGGTGGTCGGCCTTGTCGGCGAGGCCGGTGAACGCCAGGAGTTCCATGGCCTTGTCGCGGCTCTCGGCTTCGGAGCGCTTGTAGCCGGGGCCGCGGAGGATGGCGGAGAAGAGGCCCTGGTGCATGCGGCTGTGCCGGCCGACCTGGACGTTCTCCAGGACGGTCATGTTGGCGAAGAGCCGGATGTTCTGGAAGGTGCGGGCGATGCCGGCCTGGGTGACGAGGTGGGGCTTGGGCGGCAGGACGGTGCCCTGGTAGGCGACGCGGCCCTCGGTGGGGACGTAGAGGCCGGTGAGGCAGTTGAAGAAGGTGGTCTTGCCGGCGCCGTTGGGGCCGATGAGTCCGATGATCTCGCCGCGGCCGACGGTGAGGGAGACGTCGTTGACGGCGGTGAGGCCGCCGAAGCGCATGGTGACGCCGGTGACTTCGAGCAGGGGCTGGGCCGGGGCGGGTGCGGTGCCGGCGGGTGCGGGGGCGTCGGTGGTGGTCATCTGGGGGGTCACGCCCCTGCCTTGGTGAGGGCGACGCTGTCGCCGGTGGGCTGCGCCGGGATGGCGGCCTCGTGGAACTCCAGCTGGCGGCGCCGGTTGGGGATGAGGCCTTCGGGGCGGACGCGCATCAGGACGATGAGGGCGATGCCGAAGGCCAGCAGCTGGTAGTCGGCGAGGAATTCGAGCTTCTTGGGGATGAGGAAGAGGAGGGTGGCGCCGGCGAGGGGTCCGCTGATGGTGCCCATGCCGCCGAGGATGACGGCGGCGAGCAGGAAGGCGGAGTTGGGGGGCAGGGCCTCGGCGAAGGTGTACTGGTCGGGGGTGACGGTGTAGCTGACGTGGGCCTGGACGGTGCCGGCGAGGCCGGCGAGGCAGGCGCCGAGGGCGAAGGCGAGGAGCTTGAGGCGGAAGCCGTTGATGCCCATGGCCTCGGCGGCGGTCTCGTCCTCGCGGATGGCGACCCAGGCGCGTCCGATGCGGGAGTTGCCGACGCGGGCGAAGACGAGGACGACGACGGCGGTGACGAGGAGCATCAGCAGGTAGTAGTTGGAGAACCGGCCGAGCTCGATGCCGAAGACGGTGGTGGGCTTGCCGAGGTTCCAGCCGAGGATCTCCAGGTCGGGGATCCGGGGGATGCCGTTGGAGCCGTTGGTGACCTTGGGGCCGGTGGTGCCGTTCAGGTTGAGCATGGTGATGCGGAAGATCTCGCCGAAGCCGAGGGTGACGATGGCGAGGTAGTCGCCGCGCAGTCGCAGGGTGGGGGCGCCGATGATGACGCCGAAGACCATGGAGACGACGGCGCCGGTGAGCATCGCGGCCCAGAACGGGAACTGGACGTGGATCGGCGAGGCGGGGGAGCCGGAGACCAGGGCGGCGGCGTAGGCGCCGACGCCGAGGAAGGCGACGTACCCGAGGTCGAGCAGGCCGGCGAGGCCGACGACGATGTTGAGGCCGAGGGCGACGGTGGCGAAGATCAGGATGTTGGTGGCGACGGAGGTGTACTGGTCGCTGCTCTGGGTGAACGGGAAGCTGGCGGCGGCGGCGAAGGCGGCGCCGGTGGTCACGGTCCGGTACTTGACGGTGAGGCTGCGCAGCCGGGGGAGCAGGCCGGACCTGCCGAGGGCGGCGGCGACGGAGGCCGCGAGCAGCAGGTAGGCGGTGAAGAGTTCGCCGTACTCGGTGTCGATGCCGAAGGTGATGGCGAACAGGCCGATGGCGAAGGCGACGACGATGAGCGCGACCTCGGCCCAGGAGGGCAGGGTGCGGGCGGCGGGGAGCGGGCGGTGGACGGTGCCGATCCGCAGCCAGGAGTTGGCGAGGTGGCCGAGCTGGACGAGGAGGACGGCGCCGGTGGCGATGGCGACGGCGCCCGCGACGGCGGTGAGGACCGGGGCGACGGGCTTGTCCTCGGGCACGGCGTGGGTGGCGAACCAGAGGACCGGGGCGATCGGGACGAGCAGGAAGAGCCGCCGGTCGAGGATGCGCAGCGGGACGCGGGTGCGCCGGTCGAGGGGCAGGCCGAGGCTGCCGGCGAGGGCGAGCAGGGAGCCGATGGCCGCGGTCCAGCCGCCGGGTTCGAGGTTGGCGAGGCCGCCGAGGTCGGTGGCGATCGCGATGACCGAGAACCAGCTGACGGCGAGGGCGCCGGTGGCGGCGAAGAGGACGGCGTTGTTGCTGCGGGTGGGGGCGGCCCAGCGCAGGCCGGGGGTGCCTTGGGTGGCGAGCAGCAGGGTGAGGGTGAGCAGGCCGGCGATGAGGGCGAGCCACTGGAGGCCGGCGGGGGAGCCGTAGTAGGTGAGGTCGCCGGGGAAGTCGGAGGTCCAGGTCCAGGACATCAGGGCGGAGGCGGCGGTGGCGGTGGCGCCGATGCCGGTGAGCAGGGCGGCGGTGCGGCCGGGGAGGCTGATGACCGGGGTGGTTTCGGTGGTGGTGGTCATGGTGCTCACGCCCTGTCCGCGACGCGCTGGCCGAGCAGGCCCTGGGGCCGCACGAGCAGGACGACGATGAGGAGTACGAAGGCCCAGACGTCCTTCCAGGCGCCGCCTCCGAAGAGGTCCATGCCGGGGAGGTGCTGGATGTAGCCGGTGGCGAGGGCTTCGGCGAGGCCGAGGGCGACGCCGCCGAGCATGGCGCCGTAGATGTTGCCGATGCCGCCGAGGACGGCGGCGGTGAAGGCCTTGAGGCCGAGGATGAAGCCCATCCGGAAGTCGACCTGGCCGCTGCGCAGGCCGTAGGCGACGGCGGCGACGGCGGCGAAGGCGGCGCCGATGGCGAAGGCGAGGACGATGATCCGGTCGGTGTCGATGCCCATGAGCTTGGCGGTGTCGGGGTCCTGGCTGGTGGCCTGCATGGCGCGGCCGGAGCGGGTGCGGGTGACGAACCAGCCGAGGGCGAGCATGCAGAGCGGCGCGGCGATGATCAGGAAGAGGTCGCTGCGCTGGATGGCGACGGAGCCGATCTCGAAGGGGTCGCCGGGGATCTTCGGGAAGACGCGGGCCTTCTTGGCGTCGGGGTAGAAGGAGAAGACCAGCTGCTGGAGGAGGATGGAGAGCCCGATCGCCGTGATGAGCGGGGCGAGCCTGGGCGCGGAGCGCAGCGGCCGGTAGGCGAAGCGCTCGGCGGCGACGGCGGTGAGGGTGGAGACCAGGATGCCGGCGATCAGCATCAGCGGTAGGGCCAGCCACAGGGTGGTGCCGCCGGGGAGGGCGAGGTAGGCGGTCAGGGCGCCGAAGCCGCCGACCATGACGATCTCGCCGTGGGCGAAGTTGATGAGCTGGACGATGCCGTAGACCATCGTGTAGCCGATCGCGACGAGCCCGTAGAGGGCTCCGAGGATCAGGCCGTTGGCCAGCTGCTGCGGTAGGTCGTGCACCGCTGGGCCTCCGTTGTGCGTGTGGGGTGTCCGCGTGGGTGGTGGATGTGGGTGCGCGCGGGGGCACTGGTGGCGCCCCCGCGCGGGGTAACTCCGGCGTGCTGTGGTGCTGCTGACGTCAGGTCAGCGGGGCGGTTCAGCCGTTGAAGGTGCCGGACTTCTCCACGGCCCACTTGCCGTCCTTGACGGTGTAGACGGTGAGCTGCTTGTTGGTGGTGTCGCCGTACTCGTCGAAGGAGACCTTGCCGGTGACGCCTTCGAAGGAGACCTTCTGGACGGCTTCGACGACCTTGGCGCGGGCGCCGTCGGGGAGCTTGCCGTTGTTGGCGGCGGCGACGGCCTTGACGCCCTGGATGATGGCCCAGGCGCTGTCGTAGGAGTAGCCGCCGTAGGTCTCGTAGGCGTCCTTGTAGCCGGCGGTCTTGTAGTCGGCGATGAACTTGGCGGCGGTGGGGAGCGACTCGACGGGCAGGCCGACGGCGGTGGCGTAGTCGCCCTGGCTCTTGGGGTTGAGCTTGATGAAGTCGCCGCTCTGGATGCCGTCGCCGCCCATCAGGGGGATGTTGACGCCGGCGTCCTTGAGCTGGAGGGAGAGCGGGCCGGCGGCGGGGTACTCGCCGCCGTAGTAGACGGCTTCGGCGCCGGAGGACTTGACCTTGGTGACGACGGCGGCGAAGTCGCGGTCGTCGGGGTTGACGTGCTCCTCGTTGACGATGGTGCCGCCGTTCTTGATGAACTGGGCCTTGAAGGTGGCGGCGAGGCCGGCGCCGTAGGTCTTCTGGTCGTCGATGAGGAAGACCTTGGTCTTCTTGGCGTCCTTGGCGAGGAAGTCGGCGGCGAAGGGGCCCTGGACGGCGTCGGTGGTGGCGGTGCGGAAGTAGGACTTGAAGGGGCGGGCCTTGGTGCCGCTGGCCCACTTCTCGCCCTGGCTGAGGGCGACGCCGGTGTTGGCGGGGGAGATCTGGACGAGGTTGGCGTCGTTGAAGATCTGCTGCATGGACTGGGCGACGCTGGAGTTGAGCGGGCCGACGACGCCGAGGACGTCCTTGTCGGCGACCAGCTGGGTGGCGTTCTGCTGGCCGGGGGCGGGCTTGCCGGTGTCGTCCAGGGCCTTGATCTGGAACTTGACGCCGGGGACCTCGTTCTTCTCGTTGGCCTGCTTGACGGCGAGCTCGACGGAGTTGCGGATGCCGAGGCCGAGGGCGGAGAGGTCGCCGGTGAGCGGGGCGTCGATGCCGATGGTGACGGTGGTGCCGCCCCCGGCGTTGCCGCTGTCGCCGGACTTCTTGTCGTCGCGGGAGCCGCACGCGGTGAGGCTCAGGGCGCCGATCACGGCAATGCTCACGACAACTGCTGAACGATGACGCACGGGGGTCCCCTTCGGTTCAGGAGGGCGCCGCGCCTGAGTGGCGGGAGCCTGGATGCGCGATGGGCCTGGCCCAATCCGGTGGCGCGGTGACTGGCCGTGACTCTAGATGCCGTTGGGCGGCTCGGGCAGTGGTGCGGCGAGGCTGTGATTCTCTTGTTATGAGCACACGGAGAAGCCGTCTCAGCATGTGGTCGTTTCGGCTCGACCGACCCGGCCCTTTCGGGGGCTCGGGCCTCAAGTGGCCCTATGTAAGGCGCAGAAGTGCAGGTGACTCCTGGACTCTCCGATAATCGGACATAGGTGTCCGCGCTACTGGAGTCGGGCGTGCACGTCCGAATAACGGACGTCGGGCTGCTTGACGAGGTGTTTTCGGGTGGATCCGACCCCCGGGCACCCGCGAATACTCGGATTTCCTAGCTGTTACGCAGTGTTACATCGTTGAAAGTCTGTGAAAAAGTCCGTGGACATGCCACCGCCCCCTTGTCTGGACCAACGACTGCCCAGGGCTGTCGAAGGTCAAACAAGGGGGCGGGCAAGGGATTTGATGATCAGTCCGCTCCGTCGGCCCCTCGTCGAAGGGGCCGCCGGAGTGAGCGTGCGTCAGAGGTCGCGGAGCATGCAGGTCAGGCGGCAGCTGGTGACCCGCTTGCCGGTGTCGTCGGTGATCGCGATCTCGTAGGTGGCCGCGGTGCGGCCCTTGAAGACCGCCGTCGCCACCCCGGTGACCAGTCCGGAGGTGGCCGAGCGGTGGTGGGTGGCGTTCAGGTCCACGCCCACCGCGTACCGGCCCGGGCCGGCGTGCAGCATCGCGCCGACCGAGCCGAGGGTCTCGGCGAGCGCCGCCGAGGCGCCGCCGTGCAGCAGCCCGTACGGCTGCTGGTTGCCGTCGACCGGCATCGTGCCGACCACCCGGTCGCCCGAGGCCTCGACGATCCGGATGCCCAGCTTCTCGCCGAGGCTGCCGCCGGAGAAGGTGGCCGGGTCCACGCCGAGCTTGGCGAAGTGGTCCAGCATCTCCTGCGGGATGTTGAGGACGGGGGACGCGTCGTTGGCCGCGTCGGGGGCCGCGTCGGTCATGGGGGAGCTCCTGCCGCTCGGGGGTCGCGTCGTCGTGCTGCCTGTGATCGTACGACCGTCCTACTCGGCGGTAGTGGCGGTGGCGGGGGAGGCGGGCGTGGCGTGCGGGGCCGCGGGGGCGTCCGTCGCGGGCGTGCCCCTTTTGTCAGTGGCGGGCCATAGGATCGGTGGCCGGTAGTGGAATCGGCAGGAACGGACGTTGACGTGGCTACGCAGAGTACGGACAAGGGCGCGGCGGGTGGCGGCGGAGCCGGATCGCGGCCCCGCCTCATGCTGCTCGACGGGCACTCCATGGCCTACCGGGCGTTCTACGCGCTGCCCGTGGAGAACTTCAACACCTCCACCGGCCAGCCCACCAACGCGGTGTACGGCTTCGCCTCGATGCTCGCCAACACCGTCCGCGACGAGCGGCCGACCCACCTCGCGGTGGCCTTCGACCTCTCCCGCCAGACCTTCCGTTCGGCCGAGTTCCCCGACTACAAGGCCAACCGGGCCAAGACCCCGGACGAGTTCCGCAGCCAGATCGGCCTGATCGGCGAGCTGCTCGACGCCATGCACGTCCCGCGGATGACCGTCGAGGGCTTCGAGGCCGACGACATCATCGCCACCCTGGCCACCGCCGCCGAGGCGGCCGGCTTCGACGTCGACATCGTCACCGGCGACCGCGACTCCCTCCAGCTGGTCACCGAGCACGTCACCGTCCTCTACCCGACCAAGGGCGTCTCCGAACTCACCCGGTACACCCCGGAGAAGGTCGCCGAGAAGTACGGCGTCACCCCCCGCCAGTACCCGGACCTCGCCGCCCTGCGCGGCGACCCGTCCGACAACCTGCCCGGCATCCCCGGCGTCGGCGAGAAGACCGCCGCCAAGTGGGTCAACCAGTTCGGCTCCTTCGACGAACTGGTCTCCCGCGCCGACGAGGTGAAGGGCAAGATCGGCGAGAAGCTGCGCGAGCACCTCGACTCGGTCAAGCGCAACCGCGTCCTCACCGAGCTGGTCCGCGACGTCGAACTCCCGCTCGGCGTCACCGACCTGGAGCGGACGCCGTTCGACAAGGCGGCCGTCACGACTCTGATGGAGTCGCTGGAGTTCCGCAACGCCAACTTCCGCGACCGCGTCCTCGGCATCGACCCGGCCGGCGCCGAGGCGGAGGCCGAGGCCGAGCTCGCCCCCGGCGTCGAGGTCGACGGCGAACTGCTCACCGACGCCGGCACGCTCGCCGCCTGGCTCGCGGAGCACGCCGCCGGCAAGACCCCGGTCGCGCTCGCCGCCGTCTACCAGTGGGCGCTCGGCAGCGGCGAGGTCACCGAGATCGCCCTCGCCGCCGGCGAGACGGCCGCCTGGTTCGACCCGGCGCTGCTCGCCGAGGAGGACGAGCGCGCCTTCACCGCCTGGCTGGCCGACCCGGCCGCCCCCAAGGCGCTGCACATCGCCAAGCAGGTCATGCGCGCCTTCGCCGAGCGCGGCTGGCGGATCGGGGGCGTCGTCGCCGACACCGCCCTCGCCGCCTACCTGGAGAAGCCCGGCCGCCGCACCTTCACCCTCGACGTGCTCGCCGAGGAGTACCTGGCCCGCTCGCTCGCCCCGGCCCCCGCCGCGGAGTCCGGCCAGCTCGCCTTCGACGCCCCCGAGGAGGACCCGACCGCGGGCGCCCAGGCGCTGATGCTCCAGGCCCGCGCCGTCCTCGACCTCGCCGCGCTCTTCGACACCCGCCTCGCCGAGGTCGGCGCCACCGGGCTGCTGCGCGACATGGAGCTGCCGATCGCCGCCCTGCTCGCCCGCATGGAGCGCACCGGCATCGCCGCCGACCGCGACTGGCTCACCGGCCTGGAGGCGCAGTTCGCCGCCGAGATCCAGCGCGTCGTCGAGGAGGCGCACGCCGCCGCCGGCCACGAGTTCAACCTCGGCTCGCCCAAGCAGCTCCAGGAGATCCTCTTCGGCGAACTCGCCCTGCCCAAGACCAAGAAGATCAAGACCGGCTACACCACCGACGCCGACGCGCTCACCTGGCTCGCCACCCAGACCGACAACGAGCTGCCGGTCATCCTGCTCCGCCACCGCGACCAGGCCAAGCTGCGCACCACCGTCGAGGGCCTGCTCAAGACGGTCTCCCCGGCCGGCCGCATCCACACCACCTTCAACCAGATGGTCGCCGCCACCGGCCGGCTCTCCTCGCAGGACCCGAACCTGCAGAACATCCCGGTCCGCACCGAGGAGGGCCGGATGATCCGCCGCGCCTTCGTCGTCGGCGAGGGCTACGAGTCGCTGCTCACCGCCGACTACTCGCAGATCGAACTGCGGATCATGGCCCACCTCTCCGAGGACGAGGCGCTGATCGAGGCCTTCGCGACCGGCGAGGACCTGCACACCACCGTCGCCTCCCAGGTCTTCGAGGTGCCGGGCAGCGCCGTCGACGCCGAGATGCGCCGGAAGATCAAGGCGATGTCCTACGGCCTCGCCTACGGGCTCTCCGCGTACGGGCTCTCCCAGCAGCTCGGCATCAAGCCCGCCGAGGCGCAGGGCCTGATGGACACCTACTTCGAGCGGTTCGGCGGCGTGCGCGACTACCTGCGCCGGGTCGTCGACGAGGCCCGCGCCACCGGCTACACCGAGACCCTGCTCGGCCGCCGCCGCTACCTGCCGGACCTCAACAGCGACAACCGCCAGCGCCGCGAGATGGCCGAGCGGATGGCCCTCAACGCCCCGATCCAGGGCTCGGCCGCCGACATCGTCAAGATCGCCATGCTCCGGGTCGACGAGGCGCTGACCTCCGCCGCCCTGGAATCCCGGATGCTGCTCCAGGTGCACGACGAAATCGTGCTGGAGCTCGCCCCCGGCGAGCGCGAGCAGGTCGAGGCGATCGTCCGCGAGCAGATGGCCGGCGCCTACCCGCTGCGCGCCCCGCTCGACGTCTCGGTCGGCGTCGGCGCCGACTGGGAGGCCGCCGCGCACTGACGCGCCGTCAACAGGCCCCGGGCGCGGCTTCGTCGAGGCGACGCCCGGGGCCTTTCCGGCAGCGGGGAGCGGTCCTACCCTGGCGGGTATGCCTGCCGATGAGGTGCTCCGCCGCAGCCGTGACGGCACCACCGTCCACCTCGTGTTCGAGCCGGGCGGGGGCTCCTGGCCCGCCGCCGCGCTCCTGGCGCTGCGCACGCTCGCCGTCCTGCTCGCCCCGTGCCTGCTCTTCTTCCCGGTCGGCGCCGTGATCGTGTTCGTCGCGGTGATCGTCGGCGCCACCTTCGTGGGCGCGGTGACCGTCTGCGGGGCGCTGTGGGCGTTCGCCGCGCTGCTCCTGTGGCCGTTCTTCGCGGTCGCCGAACTGGGGTCGGTCCGCCGGGTGGAGTTCGCCCCGGCCCAGGCTCCGACCGAACTGCGTTTCGTCCGGGGCGCCCGCGCCGACGCCTGGGCCCCGATCTCCGGCCTGCGGCGCATCCAGCTGGACGAGGCGGTGGAGGAGCCCTACGAGGGCGACCCCGCGCCGGCCGGCCGCACCCTCGACATCACGCTGGTGACCCTGACCGGCGACGACGGCCGCCCGCACCGGGCGCCGGCCGGTACCGACGCCGACGCGCTCCAGCGCTCCCTGGAGGACCTGTTCGGCCCGGCCGGCGTCCCCGTCCTGCGCCGCACCGAACGTCGCCTCCGCCCCAAGCCCCCGCCGTCCTCCGGCGGCGGCTGGGTCTACGGCGGCTCGGGCTCGGCCAATTCCGGTGGGGGCTTCTCCGGCGGCGGGTGAGTCGGGGCGGGTGAGCCGGCGGCGGGTGAGCCGGGGGCCGCCCATCGGTGCTCCGTCCACCGCCGTGCCGGCGGCCGCCGACGGCCGCCGCCCGGAGACGTCCTCCCGGGTGTGCCGGCGGTCTTCCCGGACGCGCCGCCCGCTCCTACGCTGAGGCGGTGGGGGTGGTGATGCCGGTGAAGGCCGTGAAGCGGCAGGGGCCGAGCCTGCAGAGCACCGGGCGCTCCACGGTGCTGACCGTCCGCCCGGGCGGCGGACGGTGGCTGTCCGCCGGGTGGATCGTCCTCTCCCGCACGGTCCTCGGGGTCGCCCGGCAGGTGTGGTGGATCCCCGCCTACATCCCGCTGATCCTGGTGCTCCGGTACCTGGTGGAGCTCGCCCCCCGTACCAATCTGGCGATCGTCGGCGGCGCCTACCTCCTGTGCTCCGTGCTGTGGGGGATCGGGGAGATGCGGGACGCGCTCCGGGTGTTCCACCGGCTGGAGTTCGGCCCGCCCGACGCCCCCGACCGGTTCCGGATCGTCGGGGCCGCGCCGGGCGGCCGGTGGCGGCCGGCGGCGGACCTCCTGGGCGTGCAGATCCTGCACCTGGTCACCGTGCCGGCGGACGGCCGGCCGGCGCCGGAGGGCGACGGGTGGAAGGTGTCGGTGCGGGTGCGCGGCCCCCGGTCGGCGTACTGCTGCGGCGACGGCGACCCCCGGGCCGTGGCGGAGGCGCTCGCCCGGGTGCTGGAGCCCGCCGGAGTTCCGGTGGAGTTCACCACCACCGTCCGGCGAACGGCGCGGCACCTGCCCGCGACAGCGGCCCGCCCACCCGGCGGTGCCCGGCCCGCCGAGGCCGTGCCTGCCGATGTCCGGCCTGCTGGCGCTTGGCCCGCTGACGCCCGGCCTGTCGGTGCCCCGCCTGCCGACACCCCGCCTGCGGACGCCGCGCCGGAACAGCGGTCCTGAGTGCTCACCGGGCGCAGGCACCGGCCCCGCCGGCCTCCGCCTTCCGCCCGCCATCCGCGCCGTCGGCCCCCGCTTCCGGCCCCGCCCCAGGCCCTCGGTCTCCGGTCCTCGGCCCACCGGCCGAGTGAGGGTGATCCGGCGGACCGATCCCTCCGTCACCGGACCCGCATAGCGTCCTGACCATGCCTCAGATCAAGATCGGCGTCTTCGCGCCCGCCCTCACCTTCGACCCCGTGGCCCCGCCCGGGGAGACCGCCGAGGTCGCCCGGTTCGCCGAACAGCTCGGCTTCGAGTCGCTCTGGGTGAGCGGCCACCTCACCGGCCGCTGCGCCATGCCCGACCCGCTGCTGCTGCTCGCCGCCGCCGCGGCCGCGACCACCCGGCTCGCCGTCGGCACCGCCACCCTGGTGCCCGGCCTGTACCCGCTGCCGCTGCTCGCCCAGCAGCTCGCCACCCTCCAGTACCTGAGCGCGGACCGCCTGCTGCTGGGCGTCGACGCCGGGGACAGCCCCTGGGCGCGCTGGCGCGGCGGCCTGCGCGACGGCGCGGCCTGGCGGATGCTCGACATCCCCCGGGAGGAGGCCGACGCCCGGCTCGACGCGGCACTCGAAGCCCTCCCCGCGCTGCTGCGCGGCGAGCCCGGCCGCCTGGACCCGGTTCAGCCCGAGGTCACGCTCGGCATCCCGGCGGGCGTGCCGCCGGTGCTGGTCGGCGGTGAGTCGCCTGCCGCGCTGCGACGCGCCGTCCGCCACGGCGCCCACTGGTTCCCCGCCCTCGCCTCGCCCGCGTGGCTCGCCGAGGCGCGCGCCCGGCTCGCCGAACTGGCCGACGCCGAGGGACGGCCGACGCCGGGCGTCACCGTCGCCCAGCCGGTCGGCCTCGTGCCCGCCGGCGCGCGGACCCCTGCCGGGCCGGTGTCCCCCGCCGTGCTGACCGAGCTCTACGGCCTCACCGCGGAGCGGGGCGCCGCGGTGACGATCGGCGGAACGCCGGCGGCCGTGGCCGAGCGGATCGCGGAGTTCGCCGCCGCCGGTGCGGACCGGATCGTGTGCAGCGTCTACGAGCCCGATTGGCGGCCGCAGTTCGAACTCCTGGCGGAGGCCGTCGCCCTGCTCGGCGGCGCGGATGCCGAGCCCGGGCCCTCGGCGGCCTGACCCGCGGCCTGTCGGCCGCCCGACGGGCGGAGGGGCGGGCGGCCGCGCGGTCGCGCACCGGGTGGGTGGTGCCACCCGGCGGTCGAGTCCTGGGTGGCGGGGCCGCTGACGGTGACCGTACGGCTTCGGAGGAAGTCCCGTCCGCCGGGCCTGCCTCGGCTGAGCCAGGGCCGGGGCCGTGGCCGGGGCGAGGCCGCGGGGGCCGGGTGGGGGCGGGGCCGGGGCTGCCGGGTGGGCGTTCCTGGGGTTCGCCGGGCCGGGCCTGGGCGGGGAGCGTACCGGAGAGGGCGGCTGCGTCTTGGGAGGGCGGGTCGGAAGGGGAGAGGGGAAGGGTCCGGCGGGTGGCGTGCCCGGCGTCGTCGGGCCGGGTCGGGAGGCACCGGGTGGGGTTCCGGTGTTCGTCGGGCCGTGGCCGCGGCCCGAGGAGCGGCGGTGTTCTGCGCGGCCGGGGGCGGGGCGCCGGACGGCATGCCTGGCGCGCTCGGGACGGGCGGTGGCGGTCCGACCTGTGCGCCTGTCCCGGATGTCTGTCGGGAACTGCCGGGACCGGCCGGGCGACCGCTGTGCATCCCGGGGCTTGATACCGCGTCAGGGAACCTCTTCACTTGTCATGGCGCCGACGCGCTTGATCGCGGTCCAGCGCCGTTCCACCCGCTCCGATGCTCCGCAGCTCCGACGCCTCACCCGACGAGTCTGGAGATCCCCTCATGTCCCAGTCCCGCCTGCGGCGCGCCACCGTGGCGCTCGCGGCCCTGTCACTGCTGGCACTCGGCGCGGGCCAGGCCGTGGCCGCCCCGACCCCGGCCCCCGCCCCCGCCCCCGCGTCCAAGGTGACCGCGATCGAGGACGAGGTCGCCCGCACCCTGGCCGCCTCCCTCGCCGACCCCGCCCTGCGCGAGCGGCTGCGCTCGGCGACCGCCGCCGCGCCCGCCGGCGCCGAACTCGCCCCGCTGGCCGCCGGTCTGTCCGGCGCCACCGCCCGCGGACTCGCCGCCACCACCACCCGCGCGGACCTCGGCATCGCCGCCGCCAAGGGTCTCGGCGCCGACCTCGGCCCGCTGTTGCGGGTCCAGCTCGCCGACCCGTCGATGCGGGCCGCCCTGGACGCGGGCGCCGCGCCGCTGGTGGCGACCGCCGGAACCGACGAGCACGCCCGCACCGTCCGCGCCTACGACACCGCCGGCCGGGCCCGCGCCCTCGACGCCGCCACCCTGCCCACCCGCCCGGTCTACCTGGTCGACATCGACACGGCCAAGGCGCTGACCGCCGGGATCGACCTGCTCCAGCGGGAGTTGGCGGCCCGCGGGATCGCTCCGGCCGCCTCCGCCGCCCAGGCCCCCGCCGCCGAGGCTCCCGCGGCCCAGGCACCCACCGCCCAGGCCGCGGCCGGCTGGTGGGGCACCAAGATCACCTCGGTCCGGGTGAACGACGACGAGGAGCCCTGGTTCAAGGGCGCCGCCGAGATGTTCAGCCTGGTCTCCGGCTTCGGCCAGGACGGCAAGGTCCGGGTCGACTCCGTCGCCATGCCGTACCTCCAGTACGACGGCACGGTGTACTACCCGAACCAGATCCTGGTGAACTGGTCGAACTACAAGTACAACCTGGCCGACGTGGTCCTGATGGAGGACGACGGCGACACCAACTACCTGGCCCTCGCCCAGGCCGTCGCCGCCGTCCTGCTCACCATCGCCGACCAGGGCGCCTACATCCCGCTGGTCAACGCCGTCCTGGCCGCTCTGCCCGCCTCCTGGTGGATCGACGACCCGGACTACGTGGAGTCCTGGTACACCCTCGCCCGCACCAGCACCGGCCGCCTCAACGGCGCCCGCGGCAACGGCTGGATGACGGTCGAGCCGTACTGGGTCAGCCAGCTCTGACCGTCCCCACCGGGCCGGGCCGGGGCGGCGCCGCGCTCCGTCGGCCCGGCCCGGCCCGGTCGGGGCGCAGTTGATCAACCCGTGTGACGAGCGCAATTTCGTACTACCGTAGGCCCGATGACAACGGAATCCACGTCGACCGGTCGGCCCACCTCCCTGGCCGAGGCGCCGACGCTCCAGGCCCGCAACTCCGCCGCCTTCTGGACCGCGACCGCCCGGAGCCGGGGGCATGAGGTGGTCCGGCGCCGCGGATTCGTCGCCGCCGACGGCGACGAGCGCGCGGGCCTGCGGATCCTGGTCCAGGAGCCCGACCTCGACCCGGGCGAAGTGGCCGAGTTGAGCGAGCTGACCCGCCGGGCGGCCGGCCCGGTGACCGTCGAGGACCCGTTCGGCGCGACCGACCTGAGCCACCTGGGCATGCGCACCTGGCAGATGCCGATCATGCTGCGCCTGCCCGGGCCGGTCGACGACCCGGCACTGGACGTGACCCGGGTACGGCGGCCCGAGGACCTCCGGGCGGCCGAGCGGGTCGTGATCGAGGGCTTCGAACTGGACGGATTCGAGCCCTACCGCCCCGGCGAGCTCTTCCCGACGACGCTGATCGAACAGCCGGGCGTGGACGTGTTCGTCGCCTCCGTCGACGGCGCGGTCGCGGGAGCCGGCGTGAGCGTCCTGGCCGACGGCGTCGCCAGTCACTACTGGATCGCCACCTCCTCGGCCTTCCGGTCGCGCGGCGTGGGCCGGGCCGTCATGCTCGGCGCACTCGCCCACCTGGCGGACCTCCCGGCCACCCTCACCGCCTCGAAGCTGGGCAGGCCGCTGTACGAGTCGCTGGGGTACGCGGTCGCGGCCCCCTCGACCTGGTGGGCCTCGCCGTCCGGGACGGCGTAGCGACGGAGCCCGCCGGCCCGCCCGCATCGCCGTGGTGCGCGGGCCGCGGTGCCGGCGCTGCCCGGGAAGTCGGTGGGGCCGACCTCCCGGGCGCGGGTGGCGGGGGGCGAGCGTTCGCGGGGTGCCCCGAGGCGTCGCCGTTCGGGATGCGAGGCTGCTCCGGACGGGACAGAGAAGGGGTGGGGTGCGTGATGGAGAGTGGTTCGGCTCTCGTGGAGGAAGCCCGGGAGCGGTTGCGCCCGGGGGTGGCGCCGGGCACCGTCTGCGGCGAGCTGGCCGCGGGGACGGCGGGGTGGGAGGACGCCGCCCGGGCCGTCGGGCTGGCGCTCGGGATCGATGCGGGGGAACTGAGGCGGCGGCTGAGCATCGAGCCGGACCTCTGGTCCTCGTTCGAGCCCGGTGAGGAGGACCTGTACGGCGAGGTCCTGGAGATGTGCGGTGTGTTCGACGTCCCGAAGCGCCTCGACGAGCGCGAGCAGGAGGTCGAGGAGCACCTGCGGGCGGCGCTGCGCGCCCAGGGAGGCCTCGGGAGCGGCTATGTCCTGAGCCTCCGGCGCGGCTTCGTCAGGGGCGAGTCGGCGCGCAACTTCCGGGCGCTGACGCGGTTCGGTCCGCGGGTCGGCCGTGGGCGGCCCGCGGAGTTCTGGGCGGCCCTGGTCGCCGCCGGTGAGCTCCTCGACCCGGCCGACGGCGATGAGCGCGGCACGGTGGCGCAGGCGCTCGCCGAGTGCCGGCGGCGCCTGGCGGACTGCACCGGGTAGGACGCCGCTCCGGGACGTCCTCACCAGGCCGAGTGATCCGCTACGCCCTGCGAGCCCACCTGCGTTGCCTCGGCTGCGCAGGAAGTCGGGGGGGATCGACTTCCTGCGCCGTGCTGGTGGCCGCGGACGGGTGGTGAGGAGGAGTGCGCCCGTGTCGGCGCCGGGGCGGGGTGGGCGAGGAGTCGCTGTGGTTCGTGACGGCCGTGCGCTCCGGCGAGTTCGGTGATGTCTGACGCGCCGTGTGAGCCGTACGGTGTTTCACCGCCCGCAGGGGGAGGCGGGCATCGAAGTCGAGATCGCCGGCCCGTTCGCAAGCGGCCGGCCGACCGGCGCTCGGGGGCGGTCCCCGTGGTGCGCCGGCCGCCGTCCGCTGGTCGGCTCCCTGTCACTTCCGGGCGTTGGTGCGCTTGGTGGGCTCTGCCGTCGTCGGGTCCTCGGGCCAGGGGTGGCGGGGGTAGCGGCCTCTCAGATCTGCGCGGACGGCGTGGTAGCCGTTCTTCCAGAAGCCCTCCAGGTCGCCGGTGACGGCGGCGGGGCGGCCGGCGGGGGACAGCAACTGCACGGTGAGCGGTACTCGGCCGCCGGCCAGGGCGGGGGCGGCTCCCCAGCCGAAGAGCTCCTGCAACTTGACGGCCAGCACCGGGCGTTCGGTGCTGTAGTCCACCCGTATCCTCGAACCGGACGGCACGGTGATGCGTTCGGGGGCCAGCTCGTCGAGGCGGCCGGCCTGTCCGCTCGCCCAGGGGAGCAGGCGCTGCAGGGCGTCGGTCGTGTTGATCCGTGCGAGGTCGGCGCGGCGGCGGGCGCGGGACAGCTCGGGTTCCAACCAGTCCTCGGCGCGGCCGAGCAGCGCCTCGTCGGAGACGTCCGGCCAGGGGTCGCCGATCGCCGCGTGGAGGAAGGCGAGGCGTTCGCGCAGGTTGGACGGGAAGGTCAGGAGGGAGCTGACGCCTTCGCGGGCCAGGCCCTCCAGGACGGCGGCCCGGACGAGGGCCCGGTCAGGGCGGGCCAGCGGCTTCTCGGCGAGTTCGATCGCGCCGAGGGACTCCACCTGTCGTGAGACGACCTCGCCCCGCCGGGTGTCCCAGTGGACCTCTTCGCGCGCGGTCAGCAGGGACGCGCCCGCGAGCAGGGCGGTGTCCTCATCGAGTGCCGCGGCGTGCAGCACCCGCGCCGAGTGCGCCCCCGCCGGGCGGTCGGCCGCCGCGACGGCGAGCCAGGGCAGCGCGCCGAGCGAGGTGCCCGGGGCGAGTTCGGCCGCGGTGCCCGAGGCCATCAGGTACGGGCTGCGCTCGCCCGGGGCGGGCCGCTCGACCCGGGCGCGGGCGATGCGTTCGGGGAAGGCGAGGGCGACGACGAGGCCGACGGCGGTGGCGTCGGGCAGCGCGGTGGCGGGTTCGTCGGAGGTGGCGCGCTGCAGGCGGCGGACTTCGTCGCGCCAGCGCCCGGCGTAGGGGTCCTTGGAGGACCGAACCGTCCGCCACACCGCGGCGAGGTCGTCACCCAGGGCGCGCGGCGGCTCCTCGGAGAGCAGCGCGACCACCTCGGCGGCCCGGCGGGCGCCCACGGCGGGAGCGCCGTCGACCAGCGCCCGCCCGAGTCGGGGGTGCAGCCCGGTGCGGGCGAGGCGCCCCCCGCGCTCGGTCGCCCGACCGTCGGAGGAGACCGCCCCGAGGGCGAGCAGGGTGTCCCGGGCGGCGGCCATCGCGCCCGCCGGGGGCCGGTCGGGCAGGGCGAGGCCGGTGGCGTCGGGGTCGCCCCAGCACGCGGCCTGGAGGGCGAAGGAGGTGAGGTCGGCGAGCGCGATCTCGGGGGTGGGGAACCGGGCGGCGCGGGCGTCCTCGGCCTCGTGCCAGCAGCGGTAGACGGCGCCGGGCGCCTCGCGGCCGGCCCGGCCGGCGCGCTGGCGGGCGGCGGCGAGCGAGGCCCGGACGGTGACCAGGGCGGCGAGCCCGCGCGCGTGGTCGGTGCGCGGCTCCCGGGCGAGCCCGGCGTCGACCACGACCCGGACGCCGGGCACGGTGAGCGAGGACTCGGCGACGGCGGTGGCCAGCACCACGCGCCGCCGGTCGCCGGGGGCGAGGGCCGCGTCCTGGACGGACTGCGGGGCGCGGCCGTGCAGTTGGAGCACCTCGGCGGGCGCACCGTCGAGCAGTCCGGCGACCCGGGCGATCTCGCCGACGCCGGGCAGGAAGCAGAGCACGTCGCCGTCCCGCTCGCTCAGGGCCCGCCGCACGACGGCCGCGACGTGGTCGAGCAGCGCGAAGTCCACCCGGGTGCCGTGCGCGGGCCGGACGGCGCGCGGCGGCGGCGCCCACACCACCTCGACCGGGTGCGAGACGCCGTGCGCCTCGACCACCGGCGCGTCGTCCAGGAGTTCGGCCCAGGCCGCGGTGTCGGAGGTGGCGGAGGCGCAGACGATCCGCAGGTCGGGCCGCAGGGCCGCGCGGACGTCGAGCAGGAAGGCGAGCGCGGTGTCGGCGTCCAGGTGGCGTTCGTGGCACTCGTCGAGGACGACGACGTCGACGCCGGACAACTCCTGGTCGCGCTGGAGGCGTTGCAGCAGCACGCCGGTGGTGACCACCTCGACGACGGTGTCCGGCCCGACCCGGCGCTCGCCGCGCACGGTGTACCCGACCTCGCGGCCCACGGACGAGCCGAGCAGCCAGGCCATCCGCCGGGCGGCGGCCCGGACGGCGAGCCGGCGCGGTTCGGCGACCAGTACCCGGCGCACGGGTCGGCCGTCGGCGAGCAGCCCGGCCAGGGCGAGCGGCACCAGGGTGGTCTTGCCGGTGCCGGGCGGCGCGGCGAGGACGGCGGTGCCGGGTCCGTCCAGCGCCTCGTGCAGCGCGGGCAGGGCGGTGCGGACGGGCAGGTCGCGCCAGGCCGCCCCCGCCGATCGGTCGAGTGGCAAGGTGTCAGCCCCGCTCGGTGACGAAGATCGCGGTCCCGGGGATGAGCCGCCCGCGCAGCGGCGACCAGCCGCCCCACTCCTGCTCGTGCCCGTCCGGCCACTCCGGCTCGACGAGGTCGAGCAGCCGGAAGCCGGCGGCGACCAGTTCGCGGACCCGGTCGCCGACGGTGCGGTGGTGCTCGACGTAGGTGGCGTGGCCCTGCTCGTCCTGTTCGACGTACGGGGTGCGGTCGAAGTACGGGGAGACGGCGGTGAGGCCCTCGACGCCGGGCTCGTCGGGGAAGGCCCAGCGGATCGGGTGGGTCACCGAGAAGACCCAGCGGCCGCCGGGCCGGAGCACCCGGTGGACCTCGCGCATCAGCGCGGCGGTGTCGGCGCTGAACGGGACGGCGCCGTAGGCGGAGCAGGCGAGGTCGAAGGATCCGTCGGCGAACGGCAGGACGGCGGCGTCGGCCTGCACGACGGGGACCGGCGCGCTGCCGCGGGTGAGGTCGATCCGCAGGGAGTGCTGGAGCTGGCGGTGCGAGATGTCGAGGGCGACCGGGCGGGCGCCGCGGCCGGCCAGCCAGCGCGAGCACTGGGCGGCGCCGGCGCCGAGCTCCAGCACGGTGCGGCCGGCGACGTCGCCGAGCAGGCGGGCGTCGGCCTCGTCCAGGCCCTCGGGGCACCAGGTGAAGCGGGCGTCGCCGAGGAACTCGCCGTGCTCGTCCTGGTACTCGTCGGCGTTGCGGTCCCACCAGTGCCGGCTGGCCCGGCTGCTCTCGCCGGTGCCGGCGGCGCGCCGTACCGCGTCGTCGCCGTCGCCGTCGAGATCGTCGTCGAGGCCCTCGGGTCCGTAGAGGACCTCGGGGCCGGCGAGGTCGTCGGGGCCGTCGAGGCCGTCGGGGCCGGGGCCGCCGAGCTCGTCGGGGTCGGAGTGGCGGGGGGTGGCGGTCACGGTGACAAGGCCCATCGCGTAGGGTGTGGTTCTGCGGAAGCGCCGCTGCCGCGAGTCGGCCCGTGAGGGCCTGGGTCCCGGCGGTGGCATCCGGGGAAGGACTCCCTGCGGCCGCCACCCATGAGGTGCGCAATCGGAGGATATGGCCTGTTCCATGCCGGGCTCCACCGTCTTGCCGCCCTTGGCGTTGACCGTGCCTGGCCGTCCCCGTATGCTACAAGTTGCGCTGCGGGCCTGCGCGCCTCAGACGGAGCAGGTCGCGCTCGCATCTGTCGAAGACCCCACGGTCGCAAGACGGACACCGATCTCCCGTTTCTCGGGTTTTCCGGTGCGCCGTGTTCTTGGCTGTCCGGCTTTCGGTGGGAGCGATACGGGCCCTCCGCGTGGCATTACCTACGACTTTCATGTCCGCACCGGAGCCCTTTTCCTAATGACGAGCCCCACCGACTCCTCCCTCAGCACCACCCCGCAGGTCGCGCTCAACGACATCGGCGACGCCGAGGCGTTCCTGGCCGCGATCGACGAGACCATCAAGTACTTCAACGATGGCGACATCGTCGAGGGCGTCATCGTGAAGGTCGACCGTGACGAGGTCCTCCTCGACATCGGTTACAAGACCGAGGGCGTCATCCCGTCCCGCGAGCTGTCGATCAAGCACGACGTCGACCCGCACGAGGTCGTCGCCGTCGGCGACAACATCGAGGCCCTGGTTCTCCAGAAGGAGGACAAGGAGGGTCGTCTCATCCTGTCCAAGAAGCGCGCTCAGTACGAGCGTGCCTGGGGCACGATCGAGAAGATCAAGGAAGAGGACGGCATCGTCACCGGTACCGTCATCGAGGTCGTCAAGGGTGGTCTCATCCTCGACATCGGCCTCCGCGGCTTCCTCCCCGCCTCGCTCGTCGAGATGCGCCGCGTCCGCGACCTCCAGCCCTACGTGGGCAAGGAGCTCGAGGCCAAGATCATCGAGCTGGACAAGAACCGCAACAACGTGGTCCTGTCCCGCCGTGCCTGGCTGGAGCAGACCCAGAGCGAGGTCCGCCAGACCTTCCTCACCACCCTGCAGAAGGGCCAGGTGCGCTCCGGCGTCGTCTCCTCGATCGTCAACTTCGGTGCCTTCGTGGACCTGGGTGGCGTCGACGGTCTGGTTCACGTCTCCGAGCTGTCCTGGAAGCACATCGACCACCCGTCCGAGGTTGTCGAGGTCGGCCAGGAGGTCACCGTCGAGGTTCTCGACGTGGACATGGACCGCGAGCGCGTCTCCCTGTCGCTGAAGGCGACCCAGGAGGACCCGTGGCAGCAGTTCGCCCGTACCCACCAGATCGGCCAGGTCGTTCCGGGTAAGGTCACCAAGCTGGTTCCGTTCGGTGCGTTCGTCCGCGTGGACGAGGGCATCGAGGGTCTGGTCCACATCTCCGAGCTGGCCGAGCGCCACGTCGAGATCCCGGAGCAGGTCGTCCAGGTCGGCGACGAGATCTTCGTCAAGGTCATCGACATCGACCTGGAGCGTCGTCGCATCAGCCTGTCGCTCAAGCAGGCCAACGAGGCCCTGGGTGCCAACCCGGCCGAGGTCGAGTTCGACCCGACCCTGTACGGCATGGCCGCCTCGTACGACGACCAGGGCAACTACATCTACCCGGAGGGCTTCGACCCCGAGGCGAACGACTGGCTGCCCGGCTTCGAGAAGCAGCGCGAGGAGTGGGAGCGGCAGTACGCCGAGGCCCAGACCCGCTTCGAGCAGCACCAGGCCCAGGTCATCAAGAGCCGCGAGGCCGACGCGGAGGCCGCTGCCGAGGGTGGCGACGCCGTCGCCGCTGCGGCCGGTGGCTCCTACTCGTCCAGCAGCGACGAGGGCTCCGGCGCCCTGGCCTCGGACGAGGCCCTGGCCGCCCTGCGCGAGAAGCTGGCCGGTGGCCAGAGCTGAAGCTCTGACCCCGCCGCTGGTGCTCGTTAGCGCATAGCGTCACCGACGGACCCCACCCGGTTTCCGGGTGGGGTCCATCGTTCTTTCCCCGCATGTTCTCCCCCGCGTTTATTTGTTCCTTATGTGAAGGAATTTTGTGATTAGGGGCTCATCAGATCGCTATGGGCGATTCGGGACCTAGGACCTACCTTGGGGTGAGTTGCCCGATGGGTCGCTCAACCGGCCCCGCACGCTAGGCACCCCCCGCACATGCGCCGTAGCACCGCAGTGACGCCCGCACCCCCCGCCTCCCGCCCGTCCGCCGACTCCAGGGTCGACGGACGCCTCGCCGCCCTCGGCCGGTTCTGCTACCGGCAGCGGCGCTGGGTGCTCGGTTTCTGGGCGGTGGTCCTGGTCATAGGCGTGCTGATCGGCGGCCGGGTCTTCGAGGGCTCGGTGGCCGGCGCCTCCTCGGCGAGTTCGGAGGCCGACCGGGGCAGCGCGGTGGTCACCGCCGCCGACCCGGCCCGGGGCACCGTCACCGCCGTGGTGGACGGCAAGCCGGTGGACGACCGGGCCGTCCGGGACGCCGTCACCCGCGCCACCGCCGAGATCGCCGCCCTCCCCGGGGTCTCCTCGGCCGTCGACGCCTACGGCCCCGGCCCGGGCGCCGCCGCGCTGCGGTCGGCCGACGGCACGGCGAGCCTGGTCTCGGTGCGGATGGCCGACTCCAGCACCGCCGCGCAGACCACCGCCGTCACCCAGCGCCTCGCGGACATCCGGGCCGACGGCGCCCGGGTGACCGTCGGCGGGGACCTGGTGCTCCAGGACGAGGTCAAGAAGCAGACCGAGAAGGACACCCGCTTCGGCGAGATCGTCACCCTGCCGGTCACCCTGGTCGTCATGGTGCTGGTCTTCGGCGGCCTGGCCGCCGCCAGCCTCCCGGTGATCGGCGCGGTCGCCTCGGTGGGCGGCGCCCTGCTGGCCATGTTCGGCTTCAGCAAGATCATGGACATCGACACCAGCGTGCTGCCGATCGCCACCGTGCTGGGCCTCGGCCTCTCCATCGACTACGCGCTGCTCATGGTGAATCGTTTCCGCGAGGAACGCGGACACGGAGCGTCGATCGCCGCCGCCGTCGAACGGACCGCCGCCACCGCCGGCCGGACCGTCGCCTTCTCCGGACTGACCGTCGCCGTCGCCCTCGCCGGCCTCTTCGTCTTCACCAGCCCGGTGCTCGGCGCCGTCGCCGCCGCCGGAGTGAGCGTGGTGGTGATCGCCGTCGCCGCCGCCCTCACCCTGATCCCCGCCCTGCTCGGCTTCGCCGGCGGCCGGATCCGGACACCCGCCGCGCCCGTCCCCGACGAGGGCTTCTTCAGCCGCACCGTCCGCCGGGTCCGCAAGCGGGCCGTGCCCGTCGCCCTCGCCTGCACCGCGCTGCTGGTGGCCGCCGGGGCCCCCTTCCTGCACGCCGAGATGCGCAACTCCGGCGCCGCCGTGTTGCCGCCCTCCTCCGCCGGCCGCCAGGTCGCCGACACCGTCGACCAGCGCTTCCCGCAGGCCTCGGCCGCCCCGATCACCGTCGTCGTCGAGGGCGGCGCACCGGTCGCCCAGGCCTACGCGGACGACGTGGTGGCGCAGATCCCCGGCGTGAGCGGCGTACGGGCGGTGAACCCGGTCGGCGACAAGGTCTCCACCATCGACGTGCTGGTGCACGGCGACCCCCAGGGCGAGCAGGCCAAGCACGTGGTCGAGGAGCTGCGCGCCGACCGCGGCGGGCTCACCACCCACGTCACCGGCGGCGCGGCCTCGGTGGTCGACTTCCGGCACGAGCTGCTCACCCGGGGTCCGATCGCCCTCGGTCTGGTCGCGCTGGGCACGCTGATCCTGCTCTTCCTGATGACCGGCTCGGTGGTGATGCCGGTCAAGGCCCTGCTGATGAACCTGCTCTCGCTGGGCGCCTCGCTCGGCGCCCTCACGCTGGTCTTCCAGGACGGCTGGTTCAGCGGACTGCTCGGCTTCAGCCCCACCGGGGGCCTGGAGACCTTCATCCCGGTGCTGGTCTTCGCCTTCGCGTTCGGGCTCTCGATGGACTACGAGGTCTTCCTGCTGGCCCGGATCAAGGAACTGCGTGACAAGGGACACAGCTGCACCCGGGCGGTGGAGCTCGGCGTCCAGCGCAGCGGTCGGATCATCACCTCGGCGGCACTGCTGATGGTGATCGTCTTCGCCGGTTTCGCCCTCGGCGACATGTTGATGGTCAAGCAGATGGGCATCGCGCTGGCCGTCGCCGTGGCGGTGGATGCCACCCTGGTCCGCTGCCTGCTCGTCCCCGCCACGATGAGTTTCTTCGGCGAGTTCAACTGGTGGGCGCCGGCTCCGCTGCGCCGCCTGCACGACCGGTTCGGGCTGAGCGAGCACGTCGACCTGCCCACCATCGAGCCCGCCGTCCTGCCGGCGCCGCGCGGCAAGGCCGAGGCCGAGTTCGAGGCCGTGTCCGAGGCCGTGTCCGTGTCCGTGTCCGAGGCCGATCTGGCGGGCGTCGCCCCGTAGGGCGGGCCGGCGGGGGCGGGACCCAGGGGCGAGCGCCCCCGGCTCCCGGGCCCGGCGCGGACTCAGCTGCGCGCGCGGTAGGCGCGCATCGCCAGCGGGACGAACACCGCCGCGATGCCGGCCGCCCACACCAGCGACCAGAGCACCGGCCCGGCCACCGGCCCGCCGGTGAGCAGCCCGCGGAAGGCATCCGCCAGATGGGTGACCGGGTTCACGTCCACCCAGGCCTGGAGCCAGCCCGGCATGGTGTCGACCTGGACGAAGGCGCTGCTGGTGAAGGTGAGCGGGAAGATCAGCACGAACGCGAAGACCTGGACCTTCTCCGCGTCGCCCGCCAGCATGCCGATCAGCACCGCGCCCCAGGAGACCGCGCCGGTGAAGACCAGCAGCAGGGCCGCCGCCGCGACCAGCCCGGGGATCCCCTGGGTCAGCTCGAACCCCATCAGCATGCCCAGGCCGATCATCAGCAGCATCGCCCAGAGCTGCTTGCACAGGTCGGCGGCGATCCGCCCGAGCAGCGGCGCCGAGCGGGCGATCGGCAGGCTGCGCAGCCGGTCGAAGACCCCCTTGGTCAGGTCCGCGTTGAGCGACATGGCCGTGTACATGGTGGTGAAGAGGGCGTTCTGGCAGATGATCCCGGCCAGCGCGTACTGCAGGTACGCCTGCGGGGAGCCGGCCATCTGGCCGCCCAGGACGTAGGTGAACAGCAGCACGAACATGATCGGCGTGACGCTGAAGTCCACCAGCTCCAGTGGGTTGTGCTTGACGGAGACCAGGCTGCGCCAGGCCATGGTGGCGGTCTGCTGGAGCGGGGCGAACGGCCGGACCCGGCCGGAGCCGGCGCCGGGGGCGGGGGCGCGGCCGGTGAGGACGGCGGTCATGACGGCCTCCCGGCCTGCTCGTAGGCGTCCTCCGGGCCGGTGCCGGGCCCGGAGTCGCGTCCGGTGCCGGGCCCGGCTTCGCGTCCGGGTTCGCGTCCGGGTTCGCGTCCGGCGGGCTGTCCGGGGTCCTCGGCGGGCGGGGCCGCCGGTTCGGCGCGGTGCCCGGTGAGGGCGAGGAAGACCTCGTCCAGGCTGGAGCGGCGCAGCGCCAGCTCACCGACGGCGATCCCGGCGGCGTCCAGCCGGCGGACCACGGCGGGCATCAGCTCCGGGTCGTTGACGGGCGCGGTGACGGCCCCGCCCTCGATCCGGGTCTGCGGGCCGGCCGCCTCGCCGATCAGGGCGTGCGCCCGGTCGAGGTCGGCCGGGCGGACCGGGCGCAGCTCCAGCACCTGGCCGCCGGTGCGGTCCTTCAGCTCGTCCGGGGTGCCGCCGGCGATCACCCGGCCCTTGCCGATGACGACGATGTCGTCGGCGAGCCGGTCCGCCTCGTCGAGGTACTGGGTGGTGAGCAGCGCGGTGACGCCCTCCGCGACCAGGCCGCGCAGCAACTCCCACACCTCGCCGCGGCTGTGCGGGTCGAGGCCGGTGGTCGGTTCGTCGAGGAAGAGGATGCGGGGCCGGCCGACCAGGCTGGCGGCGAGGTCGAGACGGCGGCGCATGCCCCCGGAGTAGCCCTTGGCGGCGCGGCCGGCCGCGTCGGTGAGCCGGAACCGGTCCAGCAGTTCGGCCGCCCGGGCGCGGGCCTCGGGGCGGGGCAGGCCGAGCAGGCGGCCGATCATCAGCAGGTTCTCGGTGCCGCTGAGGTTCTCGTCCACGGCGGCGTACTGGCCGGTGAGGCCGATCAGGGCGCGCACCTTGCCGGCCTCGCGGACCACGTCGTGGCCGCCGACGAGGGCGCGTCCGCCGTCGGGGCGCAGCAGGGTGGCGAAGATCCGGACGGCGGTGGTCTTGCCGGCGCCGTTGGGGCCGAGCAGGCCGAGGACGGTGCCGGATCCGGCGACCAGGTCGACGCCCGCCAGCGCCTGGGTCTCCTTGAACCGTTTGACCAGGCCCTCGGCCTGGATTGCGTCGGTCATGCCCGGACCTCCTGCCTCGCAGGTGTGCGCCCGTCGACGGCACGCACCCTTCCAGGGTCGGTCAGGTCGTACTGTTCTGCCCATGCGACTGACCAAGTTCGGGCATGCCTGTGTACGGCTGGAGCACGAGGGGGCGACCGTCGTCGTCGACCCGGGGGCGTTCACCGATCCGGCCGCGCTGGCCGGGGCGGACGCGGTGCTGATCACCCACGAGCACGTGGACCACTTCGAGGAGTCCCGGCTGCGCGCGGCGCTGGAGGTGGATCCGGGGCTGCGGGTCTGGACCAACGCCGCGGTGGCCGCGCAGCTGGACGGGGTGGCGTCGAGGATCGCCGTGGTGGGGGAGGGGGACGCCTTCGAGGTCGGCGGGATCGGGGTGAGCGTGCACGGGGAGTGGCACGCGGTGATCCACCCGGACATCCCCCGGATCGGGAACGTCGGTTTCCTCTTCGACGGCCGGCTGTTCCACCCCGGGGACGCGTTGACCGTGCCGCCGCACCCGGTGGAGACGCTGCTGCTGCCGTTCGCCGCGCCGTGGACCAAGGTCGGCGAGCTGGTCGACTACGTCCGGGAGACGGGGGCCGCGCGGGCGGTGCCGGTGCACGACGCGCTGCTCAGCCCGGTGGGGCTGGCGGTGCACACCCGGCTGCTGGGGGCGGGCGGCCCGGGGACGGGGGCGGAGCTGCGGACGCTGGGCGAGGGGGAGAGCCTGGACCTGGACCCGGACCTGGGCTGAGGGCTGGGCCGGGGTACGTGTCGCTGACACGTACCCCGGCCCGTACTTGTCAGGTGGCACGTACGCGCCGGTAGCCTGGCGCCATGCTGAAGATCGGACTGACCGGTGGCATCGGTGCCGGCAAGAGCGAGGTGTCGCGGCTGCTCGCCGCTCACGGCGCGGTGATCGTGGACTCCGACGTGATCGCCCGTGAGGTGGTCGCCCCCGGGACGGACGGGCTCAGGGCCGTGGTGGCCGAGTTCGGGGAGGGCGTGCTCGCGGCGGACGGTTCGCTGGACCGGCCGGCGCTCGGTGCGGTCGTCTTCGCCGACGCGGCGCGGCTGCAGGCGCTGAACGCGATCGTCCACCCGCTGGTGCGGGCCCGTTCCGCGGAGCTGGAGGCGGCCGCCGCCCCGGACGCGGTGGTGGTGCACGACGTCCCGCTGCTCGCCGAGAACGGGCTCGCCCCGCTCTACGACCTGGTGATCGTGGTGGACGCGGCGGACGACGTCCGGATCGAGCGCCTGGTCCGCCTGCGCGGGATGGCGGCGGAGGAGGCGCGGGCCAGGATGGCGGCCCAGGCGAGCCGGGACGACCGGCTGGCGATCGCCGACGTCGTGATCGACAACAGCGGCCCGCTGGAGGCCTTGGCCCCGCGGGTCGCTGACGTCTGGTCGGACCTGAAGTCGCGTCAAGTCTGACCGGATCTGACTGGATCTGATCGAATCCGATCTGGCCAGACCGTCGCTGCGACGGCGATCATGGAGTAATGGCTGATCACATAGCTCCGGCGATCGTCCCCCTCGACCAGTACGGCCCGGCCGAGCAGGCCGAGATCCTCGGCGACGGCCCCGACCCGTACGGGGTCGCGGACGTCGGGCTGACCTGGCTCTCCAAGGAGATCCACTTCGGCGCGCGGGCGGTGGAGGACGGCCGCCTGGTCGCCCACACCGGACTGCTGCGGCTGCCGCTGACGGTGGGCGGCGTCGACCTGGACGTGATGGGCGTCGGCGGCGTCGCCGTCGCCGCCGAGCAGCGGGGGCGGGGCCTGGCGCGTTCGGTGGTCGAGACGGCCCTGGACCACGCGCGGACGCTGGGGCCCCGCCACGCGCTGCTGTTCTGTCGCCCCCCGCTGGTCCCGTTCTACCGGCGGCTCGGCTGGCGGGAGCTGCTGGAGGACGTCCACGTGGAGCAGCCGGAGGGGCGGGTCGTGCTGATGCCGCTGCGCACCATGTGGACGCCGCTGGCCGTGGGCGCGCAGTGGCCCGAGGGGCCGGTCCGGCTGCGCTCGCTGCCGATGTAGCGGGCCGGGCGGGCGGCACGCTCCGCCCCGGGCCGGCGGTTCACTCGGGCCAGTCGGAGCCCTCGATCACGTCGACGAAGTCGGTCCGCTCGAAGCCCGGGCTGAACCGGGCCAGCACGTCGGCCTTGACGTTCCCGAACGCCGTCTCCGGCTTGGGCGCGATGCCCTCGTGGAACGCGCGGAGGATGCCGCGCTTGAAGTCGGGCCGGGGGTGGGCGGCGACCACCGCGTCCCGCGCCCCGGCGGGCAGGTCGTGGTAGCCGATGCCGAGCACGTCCAGCTCCACGCCCGCCGTGGTGAGGGCGATCTCCGGCTCCAGGTACTCGGGGATGCCGGGGGTGGTGTGCAGGGCGATCGCCTCCCAGACCAGCCGGACCCGCTGCTCCGGCACCTGGTGGGCGCGGAGGAACGCGGCGGCCGCCTCGGCGCCGTCGACCTCGAACCGGCGGCCGGACGAACGGTGCTCGGGGGCGAGGCCGACGTCGTGGAACATCGCGGCGAGGTAGAGCAGCTCGGCGTCGAAGGCGAGCCCGCGGCGCTGTCCCTGGAGGGCGCCGAACAGGTAGACCCGCCGTGAGTGGTGGTAGAGCAGCTCGGTGGAGGTGTCCCGGACCAGCTCGGTGGCCTCGGTGGCGAGCCGGCTGTCCGGGACGGCCACGCCGGCGATCGCGGCGCTCTGGGCGCCGTGGGTGTTGGCGGTGCCGGCGGTGCTGCGGGTGCCGGCGGCGGTGCCGGTGCGGTCGGCGGTCATGCGGTCGCTCCTTCGGTGCGGGTGGCGGTGGCGGTGGTGAGCCCGGCGGTGACGTGTCCGGTGGTGACGTGTCCGGCGGTGGTGAGCCCGGTGATGGCGTGTCCGGTGGTGGCGTGTCCGGTGGCGGCGGTGGCCAGGGCCCGGATCATCGGGTGGACCTGGGTACCGTCCCCGGCGAGCTCGGGCTGGAACAGCGAGGCGAGGAAGAACGGGTGGTCCGGGAGTTCGAGGATCCGCAGCTCCCCGGAGTCGTCCGTGCCGCTGAACCGCAGGCCGTGTGCGCGCAGCCGCTCCAGGTAGGCGTCGTTCAGCCCGTACGCGCAGTGGTACCGCTCCAGGGTGCGCGTCGTGCCGAGGACCCGCTCGGCGAGCGAGCCGGGCGTGATGTGCACCGTGCCCTCGTGCCCGACCAGCGAGCAGGTGAGCGGCACGATCACCCGCTCCTCCTCGTCGGGGTGGCTCTCGCCGTGCGCGGCGGCGCCGATGCCGCAGACGTCCCGCGCGTACTCCAGCACGGCGTGCTGGAAGCCGGCGCAGGTGCCGAGGAAGGGGATGCGCTGCTCACGGGCGGTGCGGACGGCGGCCACGGCGCCCGCCTCGCTCCGGTACGGGCTGCCGGGCAGCAGCCAGATCGCGTCGAAGCCGTCGAGGGCCCCGGGGCCGTCGGCGTCCTCGGTGGGGATCCAGTAGGCGTCCAGGACGAGCTGTTCGCGGGTGGCGAGCACGTCGAGCAGGCCGGGGACGCGGGCGTGCGAGCGGACGGCGGGGGAGCGGTCGCCGACCAGGGCGAGGCGCGGGGTCCGGTAGGTCATGCAGCTATCCTGACCCTCGTTGCGACATCAGCGCCAACGATGATTTCTTACCTTTCGATCAGAGAGTCTGATGCCCAGTGGATCCACAGCAGCTGCGCACCTTCGTCACGGTGGTCCGGCTGGGCTCGTTCTCCGAGGCCGCCCGCGAACTCGGCTACACGCAGTCCGCGGTCTCCCAGCAGATCGCCGCGCTGGAGGCGGACCTCGGGGCCGCCGTGCTCAGCCGGCGCCCGGTCGGCCCCACCGAGGCCGGCGCGCGGCTGCTGGAGCACGCCGCCTCGCTGCTGCTGCGCCTCGACGCGGCGCGCGCCGACGTCGCACGCCTGGTCGGTGCCCCGAGTGCCCGCCTGGTGGTCGGCGCCACCCCGCTGGCGGTCGGTGCGATCCTGGGGAGCGCGCTCGCGGAGGTGCGCCGGGCGTACCCGCGGACCGACCTGACCGTCCGGGTGGTCGCCCAGGACGAGCTGCCCGCCGAGGTCGCCACCGGCGCCGTGGACCTCGCCCTGGTCGACGGCCTCGCCGCGCCCAGCGATCCGCTCCCGCTGCCCGACGTCGGCCCGCTCGGCACCGTCGCGGTCGCCGAACAGCCGCTCGCCGTCGCCCTGCCCGGCGGCCACCCGCTGGCCGGCCGCCCCGGCCTCGCGCTGGCCGACCTGTCCGCCGCCCGCTGGCTGGACGCCCCCGGCCTGGCGCCGACCGCGGCCCGGCTGCGGGCCGCCACCGCCGTCGACGGCTTCCGCCCCGCCGCCCGCTACCTCGGCACCGACGTGCGCGGCCTGCTCGCCCTGGTCGCCGCCGGCCACGGCCTCGCCGTCCTCCCCGCGCCGGTCCTCGACGGCGCCCCGGGCGTGGTGGCCGTCCCCGTCCGCGCGCCGCGGCTGGTGCACCGGACGGAGCTGGTCCACGGGAGCCTGCCGGACGGACCGGCGGCGGAGCTGGCCCGGCTGCTCGGCACCGCGGCGCGGCGCGGAGGAGTGGGGCGCGGCGAGGCGGGCTGAGGCGGGGTGAGGCGGGAGAGGGAGCGGCGGGGTGATGCAGTGGATGCCGCAGCCTCACCCCACGACGGCGGCTCCGGGGCAGCACGGTCCGGCGTTCTCGTAGCAGACGTACCCCAGGCAGCCGAGGCAGACGGAGATGTTCTCCAGCCGCCAACTCTGGCCGTGGCAGGAGCAGACGGCCCGTTCGCGGAGCAGCGCGTCCCAGCCGGCGGTGCCGCCGTTCGCCGCGAAGGCGGCGGTGACGTACGCGTCCGTGGCCGGGCTGTCCGGTGTGTCCGGGCCGCCGCCGTGGCGGGTGGCGCCCAGGTGCCAGCAGTACAGGGCGAGCAGGGCCCGCCCGTCCACCAGGCGGTAGGCCGCCCGGCCGTCGTCCTCCCAGGCGCGGACCAGCCCCGCGACCCGGTCGGCGAACGGCCGGGAAGGGTCGAGAAGGGCCAGGTTTCCTTGCGGTGGCAGCGAGTTGGCGCTCATGGCGGTACCCCTTTCCGGGGCCCACGGTAGGGCGTGCCGGGCCGCGGCCGGCCACCGGGGTGGGGGCTGCCGGGGCGGGGCCGCTGGGGCGGGGCTGCCGGGGCGGGGCTGCTGGGGTGCGGCTGCCGGGGTGCGGTTGCCCGTCCGTGCGGGTTGCCGTGCGGGTCCGTCGGGCGGGAGGTTCGGACGGGGCGTCAGGGAAGGCTCTTCGGCGGCGGGTTGCCGGGGGAGGGGCCTTCGGGCAGGGGATGCCCGGGGCGGGCCGTCCGGAGCGGGGTCACCGGCAGACGGTGCCCGCGGCCGGGACCTGGTCGGCGAGCAGGTACCCGTCGACCGCCTGCTTCAGGCACGGGTTGCCGGTGTCGTAGCCGCCGTGGCCCTGGCCCTCCAGGGTGATGCCGACGCCGACGCCTTCGCCGAGCTGTTCCGCCATCGCCTGGGCGCCCTCGTACGGGGTGGCCGGGTCGCCGGTGTTGCCGACGACCAGGATCGGGGCCGAACCCGGGGCGGACACCTCCGGGTGGTCGCCCCGGCCGGGCACCGGCCAGTCGGTGCAGCCGGTCAGGCCCCAGGCGGTGAACTCGCCGAACACCGGCGAGGCCTGGCGGAACGCCGGCAGCTGCGCCCGGACGTCGGCGTCGGTGTAGCGCTGCTTGTCGTCGACGCAGGTGATGGCCCGGTTGGCGGGGGCGGAGTTGTTGTAGCGGCCCTGTTCGTCGCGGCCGAGGTAGGCGTCGGCGAGCGCGAGGAGGGTGGTGCCGGTGCCCGCCTTCATCGCCTCCTGGAGCCCGACGGCGAGGGCGTTCCAGGTCTGCCGGCTGTACAGGGAGGCGGCGATCCCGGTGACGGCGAGGTCCTGGGTGAGCTGCCGGCCGCTGTCGGTGGGCAGCGGCTTGCCGTCGAGGTCGCGGAGGAGCGCGGTGATCCGCTCGGTCCCCTCGGCGCCGCCCTGGCCGGTCGGGCAGACCGGGCCGGCCTGGGCGGCGCAGGCCTTCATGAAGTTCTCCAGGGCGAGTTGGAAGCCCTTGGCCTGGCCGAGCGAGGACTGGACCGGATCCTTGGTCGGGTCGACCACGGCGTCCATCACCAGGTGCCCGACGTTCTGCGGGTACAAGTGCGCGTAGACGCCGCCCAGTTCGGTGCCGTAGCTGAGGCCGAAGTAGTGCAGCTTCGGGTCGCCGAGCACCTGGCGCATGAGGTCCAGGTCGCGGGCGGTGGAGACGGTGTCGACGAACGGCAGGACGGGCCCGGAGTTCTGCTCGCAGGCGTCGGTGTACCGGGCGTTGGCGGCGTCCAGGGCCGTGACCTCGGCGTCGGTGTCGGGGGTGCCGTCGACGGCGGCGGACGCGTCCGTGGCCCGGTCGTCGAGGCACCGCACGCCGACGCTGTTGCCGACTCCGCGCGGGTCGAAACTCACCAGGTCGTAGCGGGTGTTGAGGTCGGCGTAGTCCTCGGCGAGGCCGGGCAGGGTGGTGATGCCGGAGCCGCCGGGGCCGCCGAAGTTGTAGATCAGGGAGCCGATCCGGGGCTCGGGGCCGGTGGCCTTGGCGCGGATCAGCGCGAGGTCGACGGTCCGGCCGTCCGGCGCGGCGTAGTCCAGCGGCGCCTTGAGGGTGGCGCACTCCCAGGGCGTGCCCGGGGCGGGGCCGCTGCCCTCGGCGACGGACGGGGCCGGGCAGGTCTGCCAGGCGAGTTGCTGGCCGGTGAGCGCGGCGGGCAGGGGCGGGACGGTGGCCGGGGCCGTCGTGGCGGTGGCGGTGGCGGTGGTGGTGGCGGCCGTGGTGCCCGTGGCGCTCGTGGCGCTCGTGGAGGAGGAGGGGGACGGGGAGCCGGACGGGCCGGGGTCCGAGGAGTCGCTCCCGCAGGAGGCCACCGTGGCGAGCAGCGCCGCGGCCAGGCCCAGGGCGCCGGCACCGCGTACGACAGAGTGCATGGGGGTTCCGTTCCTCGGGCGCGGCCGGGCCGGGGCGTCTGGGCCGTGGCGCCAGCCTAGGGACGGGGCCGGGGCGCCGCCCGCCGGGCGGCGGGGATGATCCACCGTTCGGGGCGTGCGGGATGGGTTGCCGAAGCCGGGGTGGCTCGTTGTTCCTGCCGTGAGCCCTGACTTCTCCGCCCGCGGCGGCTTCCGTGAAGAAACGATTCTGCGCGCCCGGCTTGCCGTCGGCGCCCGTCCCACCGGCCCCCGGTTCCTCCCCCGGGGGCGGTCATGACGCACGAGACCCCGCGCGTCCCCGCGCAGCGCGCCGCCGAGGAGGGCTGCGCGATGGCCCTCGACCTCCGCGTGGTCGTCTGCCCCGGCCTGACCGTCTCCGTGCCCGCGCGGCTGCGCTACCGCACCGCCGACCCGTACGCCGTCTTCCTGGACAACCACACCGACCTGGACGCGCCGATCACCTGGGTCTTCGCCCGCGAACTGCTCGCCGCCGGCCTGTACGGCCGGGCCGGCATCGGCAGCGTCTCCGTCCACCCCGGCGCGGGCAGGCGCTCGGGCGTCGTCTTCATCACCCTCACCGGTGAGGGCAGCAGCGTCGTCCTGCGCGCCCCGGCCGAGCGGGTCAGGACCTTCCTCGCCCGGACGGAGAGCCTCGTCCCGTCCGGCCGTGAGCCCACCCACCTCGACCTGGACGACCTGCTCCGCCGCCTCTGCGACGGCGGAGCCGCCTCGCCGGGGCCGTGAGCCGGCCGGTCCCGGAGGCGGTGGGGCGGGGGTAGTCGTCGCGCGTCGCACGCCCCGCCCGCACGCGCCCGGGGCGCCCCGCGCCGGGGCACCCCCGAGGCCGGGTCGGTGCGGCGGGGGCGCCCCGGGGCGGGTCAGTCCTGCGGCGGGCGCCGGAAGAGGGCGGTCAGCAGGACGGGGATGCCGAAGAGCTCCGACTCGGGGTCCTGCGGGACCATCGGGCGGATCTCGGCCTCGGTGAAGTCCGAGAAGATCCAGCGCAGTTCGTCGGCCGTGAAGGCGAGCCCGCCGTCCAGCCGACCGTTGCGGTACAGCTCGGCGTCGGGCAGCTCCGACCCCATCGCCCCGGCCGCGAAGCAGTTGACGGCGAAGTACCCGCCGGGCGCGAGGACGCGGTCGAGGAGCGCGAGGTAGCTGACCCGGCGGTGCGGCGGGAGGTGGTGCAGGCACCCGGAGTCGTACACCAGGTCGTAGCGGGCGAGCGGGAGTTCGGTGCCGAAGATGTTGCCGCAGTGGAACCGGACCGCCGCGCCCGCCTCGTCCGCCCGCTCCCGCGCCCAGGCGACGGCGGTCGCCGAGAGGTCGACGGCGTCCACCTCGAAGCCCCGCGACGCCAGGTGGATCGCGTTCCGCCCGGCCCCGCACCCGAGGTCGAGCGCCCGGCCGCCGGGCGTGAGGAGGCCCCGGTCGAGGTAGGAGACGAGGTTCTCGTCGGGCTTGGGGACGAAGAACGGGCGGCCGGAGGAGCGGTCGGCGTAGAAGTCGTCCCACCACTCCGAGGCCTCGTCGGTCCAGCGGTCGGCCTCCGGGAGGAAGAGCCGGTCGAGGAGGGTGAGGACGTCTTCGGCGGTGCGGATGTCGCGGTTCAAAGGCTGCCTTTCGGAGGGGGTTCCCGAAAGACGAGCCTAGGAGTTCGAGGGCGTCCGATCACCCCCGATTCGGCTGCTCCGAACGGCCTGTGAGGCACCTTCCGGGCGGGTCGGCGGGCAGGTCGACGACGGGTCCGCGGGTGGGGGCGGCCGGCCGGGCGGGCCGGTGCCGAAGGCCGGGAAGGGGCCTTCCACGGGCGCGGCCGGGTGGCGGGGGCGGGGTGTCCGGATAAACGTTCGGTCTCGTTTTCAGGGCCCTGCCGGTGCCCTGCCGGTGCCCTGCCGGTGCGCTGCCGGTGTGCTGCCGGTGCCCGGCTCGGCCCCGATTGCCGGGGGCCGGGAGGTCGGGGCCGGGAGGTCGGGCCGGCCGGGCTCCCGGCCGGGCCCCGGCTAGTTCAGTCGGCGACCGCGTACCGGTAGACCGTCGACTCCCGGGCCCGGAACCCGGCCCGCTCGTAGAGGCGGTTCGCCGCCTCCCGGGAGGGGCGCGACGTCGGGTCGACGGTCCGGGCGCCCGCGTCCTTCGCCAGTCGGACGGCCTCGTCGATCAGGGCCGCGCCCACCCCGTGCCCGGGCGCGGCGGCGCCGACGACGACGTCCTCGACGCGTGCCCGCAAGCCGGACGGGAGCGGGAACAGGACCAGCGTCAGCATGCCGACCACCACGCCGTCGAGCCGGGCGACCAGCAGTCTGTTCGACTCGAAGGCTGCCAGCCGGGCGACCGATTCGTGGCTCAGCGGCTGTGCCGTGGTGGACAGTTGGGGGAGCAGGGTGGCCAGCGCCCGCACCAGCTCCTCGTCCGCCTCGCGGACGACCTCGATCTCGGCGCTCATACGTCAGGACCCTAGCCGGACGCCGTGGCGGATGCCGTGGATCCGACCGGTGTGGTGGGTGCGCCGACGGCTGGTGCGGCTGGTGTGGCCGGTGGGGTGGATTCGGCGGGCGCGGCGGACAGGAGTTCGCAGTCGGCGAAGTTCATGCAGCCGCAGGCGAGGCAGGCGGCGACGGCCGCCCGCAGCCGCAGGGTCTCGCGGACCACCCGGTCGAGCTCGGGCAGCTTGCGTTCGGCCAGCTCGCGCCAGTGGCGGGTCGAACCCTGGCCGGGGGAGTCGTCCAGGAGACGGCGGATCTCGGCGAGCGTGAAGCCCGCGCGCTGGGACATCCGGATCAGCGCGATGCGCCGCAGCGTGGGGGCCGGCCAGACCCGGCGGCCGCCCTCGCGCCGGGCGGCGGGCAGCAGCCCGAGGCTCTCGTAGTAGCGCAGGGCGGACGGCCGCAGGCCCGCCTGGCGAGCCAGCTCCCCGATGGCCACGTAGCGCACCGCATCCCCCCGTGCCCGGACTTCCCATGAGTTGACTTCAAGCGCGCGTGAACCGCTTGCCTGGCCCGCATGATCTCATCTGCCCGACTGCTCTCCCGGCTGCCCCGGGAGTACCGGCCACTGTTCGCGCACGGCCCGTTCCGCCGCCTGCTGCCCGCGTTCGCGCTGTCCGACCTCGGCGACGGGATGAGCATGGTCGCGGTGGCGTGGCTCGCGCTGCAGCTCGCCCCGCCCGGCGCGCCCGGGCTGCTGGTCGGCGCCGCCGTCGCCGCCTACGTCCTGCCGGGCGCCGCCGGCGGGCTGCTGCTGGGACGTTGGCTGCGCGGCCTGCCCGCGCGGCGGCTGATCCGCGCCGACGCCTGGACCCGCGCCGTCCTCCTCGGCTGCGTGCCGGTCGCGTGGGCGCTCGGCGTGCTCGGCCCGGTGCCCTACCTGGTGCTGCTGGCCGGCTCCTCGCTGCTGCACGCGTGGGGCAGCAGCGCCAAGTACGCGCTGGTGGCCGAGGCCGTACCGGCCGGGCAGCGGCTGGCCGCGAACGCGCTGCTGAGCACGAGCGCCTGGGTCGCCGTCATCGCCGGACCGGCGCTCGCCGGGGCCCTTGCGGTGGCCGTCGCCCCGGCCTGGCTGATCGGGCTGGACGCGCTCACCTTCGCCGTCCTGGCCGTCCGCGCGGGCAGCCCGGACGGCGGGCGGGCCGGTGGCCGGGCCGGTGGCCGGGGCGGTTCCCCGGCGACCGGGCCGGGAGGGGGTTCCGTCGCCGGGCGGGACGGTGACCTGGGCGCCGGTGCGGGGGCGGGTTCCCGGCCGGGTGGGGGCTCCGCGGCCGGGCCGGTCGAGCCGGTCGGCGGTTCGGGCGGCTCCCCGGACGGGCTTTCGGACGGGGGCTCTGCCGTCGGACCGGGTGGTTCTCCGGCCGGTTCGCTGGATGTGGGCGCGGGCGTGTCCGCGGGGGCAGGTGCCGGGCCGGGTGGGGGTTCTGCCGCCAGGCGGGTCGGCGGTTCGGGCGGCTCCCCGGTGTCCGGGGCGGCCGTCAGGTCGGGCGTCGGCCCGGACGGAGGCGCGGACGCCGGGCCGGGCAGCGTACCGGCGGCGCCGGGATCGGCACCGGAACCGGCACCGGAACCGGAACCGGTGCCCGCGCCCGAACCCCGTCGCTCCGGCGAGGGCCTGCGTGTCCTGCGGGCCCGGCCGGACCTGCTCGGGCTGCTGGCGGTGACCTGGCTGTTCAACCTGTTCTACGGGCCCGTCGAGGTCGCCCTGCCGCTGTTCGTCGGGCAGGACCTGCACGCCGGCCCGGGGCTCCTCGGCCTGTACTGGACGGCCTTCGGCCTCGGGGCGGCCCTCGGCACCCTGGCCGTCGGCGCGCTGCGGCGGCTGCCGGTGTGGCCGGTGCTGCTGGGCATCGTCGCGAGCCACGGTCTTGCCATGCTGCCGTTCGCCGCGCACGGGCCGAGTTGGCCCTCGATCGCCGGCTTCGCCCTGGCGGGGACGGTCTACGGCCCGTACAGCGCCCTGGCGCTCAGCCTGTTCCAGGACCGGACCCCGCCGACCGCCCTGACCGCCGTCCTCGCCCTGCGCGCCTCCGTCCTGCTGACGGCGGGTCCGACGGGCACCGCGCTGGGCGGTCCGCTGACCGCCGCCCTCGGCCCGCGCCCGGTCCTGGTGGGCGCCGGCCTCGCCATGGTCGGCGTCGCCGTCGGCGCGGCCTTGCTGCGGGCCAGGGCCAGGACCAGGGCCAGGGCACGGGCACGGCTCCGGACGGGATCGGCACCGGTGGACGTGCAGCCCGCCGCGCACCATGAACCCCTCGCCCGTACGGCTGGTGAGGCGCAAGAGGCCGGAAGCGGTCGCGACGCCGACGTCACGCGGGCAGGTCGGTGAGCCCGTCGGCCTGGGGCCCGTGCGGCGTGCGCTCCCGGTCGTCCCTGCACAGGAAGTCGGCCGGTCCGACTTCCTGTGCGGGCCACCGCTGCCGCTCGCCGCAGGTTGCCGGACCGGCCCGGCCATCAGCTTGTTCTTCGACCTCCGGCCGCGGGCCGGACGGCTGGCGACACGGTCGAGCCGGCTGTTCGGTTCAGGGAGCGGCCGCGGTCCGCACCCCTCGCGCACCGATCATTCCCAGAGCGTCGATCGCGGCCGGGGACAACATCGACTCCTCCAGTCCGGACAAGGGCATCCAGGTGACGGCGGACGTGGAGTCGTCGGCCTTGGTGACCACGAGCGGGCCGGGCTTGAGATCGACGATGTAGAAGAGCCCCACCAGATTCCAGCTGATCCCGAGCCGGTGGGCTGTGTACGTCCGCGCGTCCACCAGGTGGGCGTCGAGGAGTTCGAGGCCGGTCTCCTCGTGCAGCTCGCGTTCCAGGGTCTCCCGTGGCTGCTCGCCCGGGTCGATTCCTCCGCCGGGCAGGTGCCACAGCCCCGGAGTGAAGACCGGCGAGGCGTCCGAGAGTTGAGTCAACAGCAGCTGGTCCTGCGCAGTAGCGATCGCATACGCCGACACGCGCGAACGTACGTGCTCCCCCATGGTGCCCCTCCGGATATCGAGTTCCACGGCTCCGACCCGGCCGCACCGGACAACTTATCGATCACGTCCAAGAGGGCCGGGGCGGGTTGCCGCCGCCTATCGCACCTCGCCGGACAAGGGGACGACCTCGGAGCACCGTGGCCGAACACCGAGGGCGGAAGGGTTGAAGGGCGAGCTCACATCAGCGTCGGCGTGCGCAGGAAGTCGGCCGGTCCGACTTCCTGCGCAGGGCCCCGGGTGGTGGGTGACGGTCAGTAGGGTCGGGCGCATGGAGAACGTGCGGGTGGTGCTGATCGGGGGGACGTCGAACACCGGGAAGTCGACCGTCGCCCGGCTGGTCGCGGACCGGTTCGGGTTCGAGTGCCGGTCGACGGACGAGCTGGCGCGGCACCCGGGGCGGCCCTGGCCGACGCCGACGTGGGAGGTGCCGGTGCACGTCGCCGAGCACTACCGCTCGCTCACGGTGGAGGAGTTGACCGCCTCCGTCCTCGACCACTACGGGCGGCTGTGGCCCCGGATCGAGGAACTGGTCACGGCGCGGGCGGCGGAGGACGGCGGACCGGGCCTCGTGCTGGAGGGATCGGCGCTGCGACCGGCCGAGGTCGCGCGGCTCGCCGCCCCGCACATGGCGGCGGTGTGGCTCACCTCGGACGAGGACGTGCTCCGCAGCCGGATGCACGCGGCCTGCCGCTACGCCGAGGCCACGGCGGACGGCCGGCACCTGGTGGACAAGTTCCTGGCGCGGGCGGTGCGCTTCCAGGAGCTGACGGTGGCCGAGGTCGACGCGCTGGGCCTGGAGCGCATCGACACGGGCGGCGGCCGGTCGGTCGCCGAGGTGGCGGACGCGGTCCGGGCGTCCGCGCTCGCATAGCCGGGTACCGGGTAGCTGGTACCTGCTACCGGGTGCCGGGTGCCGGGTACCCGGGAACGACTCACCAGGGAGAGCGTGTTGGCCTATCGCGGCTTGATCGTCGACTTCGCGGGCGTGCTGAGCACCCCGCTCGGGCTGTCCGTGCGCGCGTGGTGCGAGCGGCAGGGGCTGCCCGCGGACGCGTGGCGGCGCGCGCTCGTGGAGGACCCGGCCGGCCGGGCGCTGTACGTGGAGCTGGAGCTGGGCCGGATCTCCCAGGAGGAGTGGAACCGGCGGACGGCGGAACTGCTCGGCGGCATCGAGCACGAGGACCTGATGGGCCGGGCCCACGCGGAGGTGCGGGCCGTGCCGGAGATGGTGGCGCTGGTGGAGGCGGCCCGGCGGGCGGGGCTGGCGGTGGCGCTGCTGTCGAACTCGTACGGGGTGGATCCCTACAACCCCTATGTGGCGACGGGCGTGTGGGACCTGTTCGACGTGCGGGTGATCAGCGGCGAGGTGGGCCTCGCCAAGCCCGACCCGGAGATCTTCCGGCTCACGCTGGAGCGGATGGGCCTGGCGGGGGAGGACTGCGTCTTCGTCGACGACTACCCCGCGAACCTCGTCCCGGCAGGGGAGTTGGGCATCGCCACCGTGCACGCGGACGGCCCCGGCGCCGCCGCGAGGGTGGCCGAGCTGCTGGGCCTGCCGACGGTGCCCGGCCCGGCCGATCCGGGAGGCCCGGTCTAGGACCGGCTCGGCCTGGGAGCGGGCCCCCGGCCTGGGAGAGGCCCGGCCGACGGGACCGGCCCGGATCAGGCGTAGAGCGCCGCCAGGTCCCGCGCCGTCGCGGCGAGCCGCTCCCGCAGCTCCGGCGGTGCGAGCACCTCCACCTCCCGGCCGAGGCGCAGAAGTTCGGACTCCGCGTGGGTGAGACTCTCGATCGGGAGGACCGCCCGGACCCGGCCGTCCGGCTGCGGAACGCCCCGGTCCAGCGCGTCGAGGACGGCCTGCACCGCGAAGTCCCGGAACCGGCCGATACCGGCCGGGGAGACGAGGACCTCGGCCTCGCCCTGCCACAGCCGCTCCTGCAGCCGCTCGGTGTGGGCCTGCCAGTGCCGGGCCAGGTCGAAGCCGGCGGGCGGCGTGAACGGCTCGTCCAGCTGCTCCAGGTCGAGGATCTGGCCGATCCGGTAGGTGCGCGGCCCGGAGCCGCCGTCGACGCCCGCGACGGTGTACCAGCGCCCGGCCTTCAGCACGATCCCGTACGGCTCCAGCCGCCGCTCCACGATCTCCGGCGCGTACCAGCGGCGGTAGCGGACCAGCACGGCCCGCCGCTGCCACACCGCCGCGGCCACCGCCGGCAGGTGGGGCGCCTCGTCCGCCTTCCGGTACCAGCCGGGGGCGTCCAGGTGGAAGCGCTCGCGGACCCGCCGGCTCTGCTCCTGGAGCTCGGACGGGAGGGCCGCCTGGATCTTCAGCTCGGCGGCGGCGAGCACCGAGCCCAGCCCGAGTTCGGCGGCGGGCCCCGGCAGGCCCGCGAGGAACAGGGCCTCCGCCTCGGGGCCGGTCAGCCCGGTCAGCCGGGTGCGGTAGCCGTCGACCAGGGCGTAGCCGCCGTCGTGCCCGGCCTCCCCGTAGACCGGTACGCCCGCGGCGCTCAACGCCTCGACGTCCCGGTAGACCGTGCGCACCGACACCTCCAGCTCGGCGGCGAGCTCGGCGGCCGTCAGCCGGCCCCGGTTTTGGAGCAGGAGCAGGAGGGAGAGGAGACGGCCGGCGCGCATGGCCGCAAACGTACGGCATCCGCTGACAGAAGCTGTCAGGGAACGGGCCCTAGCGTGCTCCGCATGACGAACCACGACTTCGCTTTCCTCACCGGCACCTTCGACGTGGCCAACCGCTGGCGCAAGGACTTCCTGGACCCCGCCGAGGGGGAGGACCGCTGGGAGGAGTTCCCCGGCGTCACCCGCTGCACCGGCCACTTCGACGGCGCCGCGTGCTTCGACGAGATCGAGTTCCCGACCAAGGGCCTCGCCGGGCTCACGCTGCACCTGTTCGACCCGGTCGCGGAGCAGTGGTCGCTGTACTGGGCCGCCAAGCGGACCGGCGTGCTGTTCCCGCCGGTCGTCGGCCGCTTCGGCGAGGACGGCACGGGAGTCTTCTACGGCGACGACGAGCACGACGGCCGGAAGGTCAGGGCCCGCTCCGTCTGGTCGGAGATCACGGCCGACTCGGCCCACTGGGAGCAGGCGTTCTCGCTCGACGGCGGCGAGACCTGGATCACCAACTGGCACATGCACTTCACCCGCCGGGCGGACGCGGCCGGCGGGAGTAGCGGGGAGTAGCGGGGAACGGTGGGTGGGCGGGGGCGGCAGGCGGGGACGGGCCCCGACGGCCGCTCCGGGCGTGCGGGAGAAATCACCCGACGACCCGTCACACGTGTTTCACGGCCGGTAGGTTGCTGCAAGCATCCGGGGTGGAGCAGCGCTTGTCGTGGACGGGGGAATGGTTCGATGGAGCAGCTACTGCAGACCGATCCACAGGAGGTCGGACCGTACCGGCTGCTGGCACGCCTGGGCTCCGGGGGGATGGGGCAGGTCTTCCTGGGCCGTTCCCGGGCCGGGCGGACGGTCGCAGTGAAGGTGGTGCGGCCGGAGCTGGCCGAGGACGCCGAGTTCCGCCTGAGGTTCGCCCGGGAGGTGGACGCGGCGCGGCGCGTCGGCGGGTTCTACACCGCGCAGGTCGTGGACGCGGACACGGAGGCGAACCCGCCCTGGCTGGTCACGTCCTACATTCCCGGGCCGACCCTCCAGGACGCGGTCACGGCGTACGGCCCGCTGCCCGCCGACACGGTCGCGGCGCTGGGGGCGGGCCTGGCCGAGGGGCTGGCCGCCATCCACGCCTGCGGGGTGGTGCACCGCGACCTCAAGCCCGGCAACGTGATGCTCGCCGAGGACGGGCCGCGCGTCATCGACTTCGGCATCGCCCGTGCGCTGGACGCCGCCTCAGGACTGACCCGCACGCGCGTGATCGGCACGCCCGCCTTCATGTCCCCCGAGCAGATCCAGGGGCGCGAGGCCGACCAGCGCAGTGACGTGTTCTCCCTCGCGGCGGTCCTGGCGTACGCGGCCACCGGGCGGGGGCCGTTCGGGGACGGCCCGACGGAGACGGTCCTGTACCGGGTGGTCCACGGGGAACCCGACCTCGCCGGTGTTCCGGCCGCCCTGCTGCCGCTGATCACGGAGGGCCTGGCCAAGGACCCGGCCGACCGGCCGGGCGTCCCCGAGGTCCTGGAACGGTGCGTGGCGCCGTCCGGTACCACCGGACTGCACCTGCCGCCCGAGGTCAGCGAGCTGATCACCACACAGGTCCTGCGGACCAGCCGGCTGACGACGCTGACGCTCCCCGAACCGCCGACGGGCTTCCGGCCCCTCCCGGCGAAGGTGTCGACCGTCGGCCAGGGGTTCATGCGGCTGGCCCTGCCGTGGCTTCCGGGCGAGACCTCCGGACTGGGGAAGACGACCGTCGTCCGCTGGCACAAGCAGGTGGGGGACACGGTCGCCGCGGACGATCCGCTGCTGGAGGTCACCTCCGGCCGGGGCAACATCGTCGTCACCTCGCCGGTCGAAGGCATCCTGTACCAGGTCTACCGCCGGGCCGGGCAGACCGCCCGCAAGGATTCGCCGGTCGCGGGCGTCGGCAGGCCCGACGCGAAGATCCCGAGGCCGCCGATGCGTCGGGGCACGCGGATGGCGATCTCGACGTTCGCCTGGCTCCTCTTCGCCTCGTTGGTGCTGGGGATCGTGGGGGTGGCGACTCCTCTGTTCAGAGGGGGCCTTCTGGAGGCGAAGGCCGGGGACTGCGTGGCCCTGGAGCTTCCGGTCAAGCCCGGGGGGAGCCTGGACGCCGAGCACGGGAACTGGTTCACCCTGCCGTGCGCGCTCATGAGGGTGCGCGGAATGTTCGAGACCGAGGAGCCCAACGACTGGGCCCACTACTACGAGCTGCTGTACCGCGATCCGGCCGGCAACTGCCCGGCGGCGGTCAAGGACTGGGTCGAGGGCAAGGACGTCGCGCTGCCCGTGAGCGGCTCGGTGCTGTGCATGCGCGAGTTCTGAACCGGCGGCCGGTCAGGGGTGGGTGGGGAGTTCGCCGGTGTGGATGGCGGTGATGAAGGCCTGCCAGGCGGTGGTGGTGAAGGCGAGGGTGGGCCCGTCGGGGTCCTTGCTGTCACGGACGGGGATGGTGTCGGTGAAGCTGTCGGCGACCTCGATGCAGTTGCCGCCCTCGCCGCCGCTGTAACTGCTCTTGCGCCACGTCGGATCGATACGCATGGTGACTGCCTTCCTGTTGCCGCTGTGCAGGCCCGGCGCCGGACCGGGCGCCGGGCCTGTCGGGTTGGTCAGGGGTGGGTGGGGAGTTCGCCGGTGTGGATGGCGGTGATGAAGGCCTGCCAGGCGGTGGTGGTGAAGGCGAGGGTGGGCCCGTCAGGGTCCTTGCTGTCGCGAACGGGGATGGTGTCGGTGAAGCTGTCGGCTATCTCGATGCAGTCGCCCTGGCCGTTGCTGTAGGTGCTCTTGCGCCAGCGGGCGGTTTCGTTGGTGTTCTTCATTGGCTGTACTCCTCTGCGACTTTCCTCAACCATGCGATGGATTTCTCGGGCTGGACCGATGAAGCCATGAGGCGAAGGAACGTGTCTTCGTGGCGTGCAACTTCGGACGGCCGTTCCGTGTAGGTGCTGCTGGTCGTCGCCTCGGAATAGGCCACGCTGCCAGGGATGTCGCTGAACGACAGCACCGAGAACGACGCTCCCATGGCCGCGTGCGCTCCGGCCGAGAACGGTAGGACCTGGATGGTGATATTGGGCCTCTCGTCGGCCATGGTTGCGAGATGTCTCAGCTGCGCTGTCATGGCCGGCCCGTCACCCACAGGTCGCCGTATGACCGCTTCGCCGATGATGGCCCAGAACTGCGGGGGATCCTGGCGATCGAGAATGTGCTGGCGGTCCATTCGGAGCGCCACGCGGCGTTCCACTTCCTCAGCGGACTCCGTGGGATTCATCGCCCGAATGACGGCCCTGGCGTACTTCTCGGTCTGGAGTAGCCCCGGTACGAGCTCGCACTGGTACGTCACGATTTTCGTGGCGTCCGACTCGAACCCGACGTACGCCCTGAACCAATCCGGCAGTGCGTCGCCGTAGGCGTGCCACCAACCTTGCTGGCGGCTCTGCCTGGTGAGCCTGAGGAACTGTTTCACCTCTTCGGGTGAACTGATTCCGTAGTGGGCCAGGAGCTTTGCCGCGTCGCGCTCTTGTAGTGAGACCAGTCCACTCTCGATGCGACTCAGCTTGGAGGCGGACCAACCCAGGGCTGCGGCCACGTCCTTGGCGCTCATCTCGCGTGATGCGCGCAACTTGCCAAGCTCACCGCCGAGCCTACGTCGCAGCACGGTCGGACTGCTCACTCGTCACACTCCCTGGCCGTTCGGTTCCTTGCATAGTCTGCCACCCCTTCCAGAGCCTCAACCATGATGGCCGAAGCTGCAATTGCTGGCGACATGCGCTTGCAGGCAATCCGCTCTGGGGTGCATGCTACATGGAGTAACTCGACGGTTCGTCTGAGTGATCAAGACGGCTGGTCGCCGGGCATTCCCATGCCTCCTCGCGGCCGCCCCCGTGGCTGCACCTCGCCTTCAACTCCCTGTACCTGGACGGTGAATCCGCCATGTCCGAAACCCCCTCCATCCCCCACTCCCCCCGCTCCCTCGCCTGCTGGCTGCCGCGCAGCCGGCGCTCCCCGGGCGAAGCGCGCCGGGTCCTCGAAAGGCTCCTCGCCGACGCCCCCGGCGGTGAGTGCTTCCTCGACACCGGGCGGCTGTTGGTCACCGAGCTCGTGACCAACGCCGTCGTCCACGGCACGCCGATCGGCCGCCGCATCCGCCTCGTGCTCCACGTCGACCGGCGGCGGCTCCGGATCGAGGTGCACGACGCGCGCGGGGAGCGCGGTCCCGTCTTCCGGGCCGCCAGTGGGGAGGACGAGTCGGGGCGTGGCATCCTGCTGGTCAAGTTGCTGTCCCGGCAGTGGGGTTGCTGCCCGCGTGACGGCGTCGGGAAGATCGTCTGGGCCGAGTGCGCTCCCGCGCCCGCCGAGTCCGGCGCCGACCCCGCCCCCGACCCCGCCCCCGACCCCGCCCCCGGCCCCGCCCCCGGCCCCGCCGGCCCCGGGGAGCGTGCCGCGTGACGGAGGACCGCTCGGTCACGGCCGAGATCACCGGCGGCATCCTGCCCCCGATCACCTACCTCCTCCTCCCCAAGGCCCTCGCCGCGCTCTGGTTCGCCCTCCAGTTCCGGCCGCTCGGCAGACCGCAGTGGGAGCGGTTCGAGCGCTACCTCACCGGCCCGGGCGCCGACCGCTTCATCTCCGAACACCTCACCGTCACCGGCCCGTTGTCGCTCCCGGTCACGCTCCCGGAGGGCGTGCACCACCTGCGCCTGCGCTGGGCCGAGGGCGACGCTTCGACGAACCGTCAATAGGCCCCGCCCCCACCGGAGCTGCGCCCCTGCCCTGCGACCATGGGCCGATGGAGATCAACAGCTCACGGCAGAACGTCAGTTCCGGCTCCCCGCTCGAACCCCGCATCGGCTTCTCCCGTGCCGTCCGCAAGGGCGCGTACGTCGCCGTCGCCGGTACCGCCCCCATCGGGGACGACGGGGCGACCGTCGGCCCCGGCGACGTCCGCGCGCAGACCGTGCGCTGCCTGGACATCGCCGAGGCCGCACTCAAGGCGGCGGGCGCCGCACTGGACGACGTCGTGCGGACCCGCGTCATGCTCACCGACGTGACCCGCTGGGAGGAGGCTGCCCAGGCGCACGGCGAGCGGTTCGCCGAGGTCCGCCCGGTGTGCACCTTCGTCGAGGTCTCGCGGTTCATCGACCCTGAGTGGCTCGTCGAGGTGGAGGTCGACGCCGTCCTCGGCTGATGCTCCCCCGAGGGGGCTTCAGGCGCCGACGCCGCTGAACACCGCCGTGTCCTCCGGCACCCCTGAGCGCTCGGTGCCGGAGGCCTCGTCGCGGTACGACCAGCGGAACGGCACCCCGCGCGCGGTCAACGGGTCCGGACCGTCCATCAGTTGGAAGTGCAGGTGCGGTTCGGAGGAGTTGCCCGAGTTCCCGCACTCGCCGAGCTGCTGCCCCGCCCGCACCCGGTCCCCGACGGCGACCGCGAGGGACCCGCGCCGCAGGTGGGCGAACCCGGCCACCACGCCGTCCCCCAGGTTCAGCAGCACGTGGTTGCCCCACAGGTGGCGCGGCCGGCCCAGCCCCCGGAGGAAGCCCTCCAGGAAGAGGAACCCGTAGCCGGGCAGCGAGGTCCGCGACCAGTGGTCGCGCATCCGGCCCTCCATCGCCACCACCACCCCGTCGGCGGGCGCCAGCACGGGGCGGCCGAAGGTGGGGAACAGCTCCGGGCGCCGCCTGAACGGCCAGGCGGTGGCGAACGGCGGCCCCTGGGCCTCGCCGTCGCCCGGCGCGTACGTGAGGTCGATGGCGTACGTCTGCGCGTGGCTGTGCGTGTGGCTGGGCACCTTTGTCGCAGGCCCGTTCAGCGCCGTCCAGTGGCCGGTCACCGGCACGGCCACCGGCACCGGTTCCCTTGTCGTGCAAGGTCGTTGCCGACGGATCAGCAGCCAGTGCAGCAGCCCGCCGAGCGCCAGCAGCGCGACGCCGGCGATCCACAGCGGGCCGATGCCGGCCCCGTTCGCCAGGACGCAGACCGTGCCGGCGCCGAAGAGCAGCCCGTGTCGTTTCCAGACGGTCATCAGCATCGGCAGCCCCCCGGCGGCAGGTCGGGTGATCGGCGCGGACGGCCGCACGCCCGCATGATCACCGTACCCGGACCGTGTACGGACGCTCGCCGTGCACGGACGCCCGCCGACCCGGACGCCCGCCGTGTACGGACGGCCGAGGGGGCGGGCAGGCCCCGGGGCGTGCCGAGGGCCGCCGACTACGCCCGGCGCAGCCCCAGTTCACCCGCGCGCAGCCCGGCCTGGAAGCGCGAGTCCGCCTCCAGCCGGGTCATCAGCTCGGCCACCCGCCGCCGGTACGTGCGCAGCGAGACGCCGAGCCGCTGGGCCGCCGCCTGGTCGGTGAGCCCCGAGCCCAGGGCTTGGAGGATCGTGCGGCCGTCGGCGTCGAGGTGCGGGACGTCGGCGGACAGGTACGCGTCGAGGTCGACGGAGCGGGCCCAGAGCGCCTCGAACAGCGAGTGCACGCCGTCGATCAGGGTCTGCGACGTGGTCACGGTGTACTCGCGGCCGGCGGGGGCCTCCCGGCCGGCCAGGATCATCACCCGCCGGTCGATCAGGATGGTCTCGTGCGGCAGCGGCGAGCCGCTGATCCGGACGAGGGCGCCCTCGCCCCGCACCGCCCGCAGGTGCGCGCGGGCCTCCTCGTCGGCGAGCGCGACCGGGCTGAGCAGCTTGCGGGCGGTGAAGCCGGCCGCGGCCGCGGCCCGCACCCGGCTGCCGATCGCGGCTCTCGCCTCCGGCCGGGACCAGGTGCGGAGGTCCCGCGCCGCGCACAGGAACTCGGTCCGCGCGGACCCGAAGAGATGGCCGGCGCGCGCGGTCAGCTCCGCGTCGCCGTGGACCGAGAACACCTGCTCGTTGCGCATCCGCCCAGTCTGGCAGCAACTGGCCACGGTCTCGTGGCAGTTCGCGGCGGCGGACAGCATGGGCCCATGACGACCAAGACCTTCCCGCTCGGCGGGGACCTCACTGTCAACCGGCTCGGCTTCGGCGCGATGCGCCTGGCCGCAGGCACCTTCGACGGCCCGCCGCGCGACCCCCGGACCGGCATCGCGGTGCTCCGGCGCGCCGTGGAGCTGGGTGTGAACCACATCGACACGGCCGGCTTCTACAACCGCGGAGCGGTGCGCGCCAACGAACTGATCCGCACGGCACTGACCCCCTACCGGGACGACCTGGTGATCGCGACGAAGGTCGGTCCGCTGCCCGGCCCCGACGGCGTGCCGACCGGGCACGCGGGCCCCGGGCAGCTGCGCGGCCTGGTGGAGGCGGACCTGCGGGCCCTCGGGCTGGACCGGCTGGACCTCGTCTACCTGCGGGTGGGCGGGTTGACCGGGCCGGGCGGCGAGTCGGTCGCCGAACGGTTCGCCGTGCTCGCCGAGCTCCGGGAGCAGGGGCTGATCCGGCACCTGGGCGTCAGCAACGTCGACGCCGCGCAACTCGCCGAGGCCCGGGCGGTCGCGCCCGTCGCGGCGGTGCAGAACTCGCACGAGCGCGCCGCCGACCTGCTGGCCGTGTGCGAGGCGGAGGGCATCGCGTACGTGCCGTACTTCCCGATCGGCGGGGGCTGGGTCCCGCTCGACCTCGAACGGCACGAGCGGGTGGCGGCCCGGCTGGGGGCGACCGTGACGCAGGTCGTGCTCGGCGCGCTGCTGGCCGCCTCGCCGTCGGTGCTCGCGATTCCGGGCACCGGCTCGCTCGACCACCTGGAGGAGAACCTCGCGGCGGGGGACCTCGTGCTCGGCACGGAGGACCTGGCCGAGCTGCGGGCCTGAGCGGGCCTGGACGAGCTGAGGTGTGAGCGGGCCGGAGCGCAGGGGGAGCAGGGCGTCAGGTGAGGTGCCGCAGGTAGGCCTCCGGGCGTTCGAGGTAGCGGCGCCAGTGGTCGACGATGGCGAGGTCCTGCCACCGGGTGGGCCGGATGCCGTGCTCGCCGACCTCCAGGACCGCGGCGTCCGGGGTGGCGGCCAGGATCGGGGAGTGGGTCGCGCACACGACCTGCGCGCCGGACCGGCCCAGCTCCTGGAGCAGGGCGACCAGCCGCAGGCTGGAGGTGAACGACAGCGCGGCCTCCGGCTCGTCCAGCACGTAGAGGCCGGGCCCGCGGAACATCGACTCGAACACGGTGAGGAACCCCTCGCCGTGGCTCATCAGGTCGGTGCGCTCCTCCCAGTAGCCGGGCCAGCCCTGCTTCTCGGCCATCATCCGCATCGCCGACTCGGCCCGCAGGAAGAAGCCGCGCCGCCCGGAGCGCCGCCCGGAGGCCATGGCGAGCCCGCGCGGGGTGTACTCCAGGCGCAGGCACTCGCCCAGGACGCTCTTCTCACGCGGCGAGGCGTACCGGGAGCCGCCGCGCCCGCCGTACGAGTCCAGGCCGAACGCCTCGGCCACCGCCTCGACGACGGTCGACTTGCCGCTGCCGTTCTCGCCGACCAGGAACGTCACCGGCGCCGGCAGGGCGATCCCCGATCCGACCAGGGCGCGGACGCACGGGACCGTCCACGGCCATTCGTCCTGGTCGTCCGCGCTGAGCAGCTGCGGGTGGACGCGTATCCGGTCGACGATCACGAGGGCCCTCCTGGCGGTGCGCGGCCGCCGTCGGAAGCTCGGCAGCCGTACGTCCGAGCCTAGGAGACGGGTACGACAAGCGGGCTCGGGCCGCTGCCCGGCAGGGCGGCGTCACGGGCCATCCGCACGTTCGGCAGCCGCCCCCGCCACAGCTCCCGCTCCCCGGTGGTCCGGAACCCGTGGCGCCGGTAGAAGCGGATCGCGCGCCGGTTGTAGTCGGTCACCCACAGGTGCACCGGCGAGCCCCCGGCCCACGCGAGGAACTCGTCCATCAGCCGGTCGCCGAGGCCCTGCCCCTGTGCCTCGTCCAGCAGGTACATCGGCCCCAGGGTGACCACCTCGTCGCGGCGGCCGCAGAGGAAGCCGACGATCCCGGCCGCAGCCGAGGCCTCCGCCCCGGCCTCCGCCCCGGCCTCCGCCGCGGGGCGGGCGACCCGGCAGAAGAGCAGGTCCGGCCGTCGCGCCGCCGCCTCGATGAACTCGCGCCACTGCGCGATCCCCTCGGCGGTGGCGGAGGAGCCGCGGTGCTCGCGGATCCAGGCCTCGTCGATCCCCGCCCCCTCGTCCGGATAGGTCTGCAGCCAGACCCTCAACTGCAGGGGGCCGAGCGCTGTGGCGTCGTCGGCGCGGGCGGCTTCGAGTACGTGGGTCACCGGCACATCATCGACGCTGCGGCCCCGGAACCCCGCCGGATTTTCGCCGCCCGGCAGCGCGGCGCGCCGCTAGGCTCCTGTGCCCATGGACGCACACGGGGGGACCGGGCTGATCACCGTTCCGGCGGGGGAGGTGACCCTGTCGGACCGTAGGACGCTGCGCAGTTGGCCGGTGCGCCTCGCGCCGTACCGGCTGGCGGCGGTGCCGGTCACCCGTGCCGAGTACGCCCGGGTGACCGGCGCGACGGACGGGGGCCAGGACGCCGACAGGGGCCAGGAGGCCGACGGCGGTCAGGAGGTCGACGGGGGCCGACTGCCCGCTGTCGAGGTGTCCTGGTGGGACGCCGTCCGGTACTGCAACGCGCGGTCGGCGCTGGAGGGGCTGGCGCCCGCGTACCGGATCGACGGCGGTCCGGCGGAAGGCGAGCGCGGCGGCGAGGGGCCCGCGATCGGGTGGGACACCGCCGCCGACGGGTACCGGCTGCCGACCGAGGCCGAGTGGGAGCACGCCTGCCGCGCCGGCACGACCGGGCCGAGGTACGGGCTGCTGGACGAGATCGCCTGGCACCGGGGCAACTCGGAGGAGCGGGCCCACGAGGTGGGCGGTCGGCGACCCAACCCGTGGGGGTTCCACGACCTGCTCGGCAACGTGTGGGAGTGGTGCTGGGACCAGTACGACCCGGCGGTCTACGGGAGTTACCGGGTGCTGCGCGGTGGGGGATGGTTCGACGAGCACTGGAGCTGCCGGGCGTCGGTGCGGCGGCGCAGCCACCCGACGCTGCGGCTCGACGACGTCGGGTTCCGCGTCGCCCGCTCGGGCCAGGGCTGACGGGAGGCGCGGACCGGGCGGCCTCGGCGGCCTCGGCGGACCCGGGTGGCCTCGGCCGACCCGGGCGGCGTCAGGTGAGCTGGAAGTACAGCGGTTCCAGCCGCCCCTCGCCGCCGACCGTGATCGGCTTCGGCCGCAGGGCGAGCGGCTCGTACGGTGCGCGGCCGATGAAGCGGCCGGTGCCGGGGAGTTGGAGCAGGTGGTGGCCGGGGCCGTGGAGGCCGTCGACGGAGACCGGGTCGCCGTCCTCGCCGACCCGGAGCAGCGTCCAGCGGGAGTCCGGCGCGTCGACGGGGGCGAGGACGGCCTGGGTGAGGCGTTCGCCCTCGGGGCCGACGGCGAGGGCGAGTCCGGACTCCCGCTCGACCACCCGGACCTTGCCGTCGCCGGCCGGCTCGACGGTGAACCGCGCGGCCGGGTGGGCCGGGGTGGGGAGTGCGAAGAGCCTGCCCTCGATCACGCCCACGAACGAGCCGCGCGAGCGGATGCGCAAGGTCTCGCCGGTGGTCTCTCCGGTGGTGTCGCTCATGATGCCTCCGGGAAGCAGGAGCGGGACGGACTACGCGGGCGGTGCGGAGTCCGCGGACCGCGCGGGGCGGCGCGGGTTCATCCTGGCCCCGACTGCCCTGAGCCGACGGCGAATTGCACCACCGTCACCCGAACGGGTGGACCGCCGGACGGGCCGGTCCCGCAGCGCCTCCGCGGGCAGCCCGACCGCCGCGAGGTGGGCACGGAGCGCGGCCTCCTGCCCGGCCGTGACGGTCACGTGGAAGGCCCGCCCGGTGTCACCCGCACCGTAGATCTGGACACCGCCCCGCCACCCCTCCGCGCCGATCGTGTACGGGACGAGCGCCAGCAGCACCGCGAACTGCGCGTCGTCGCGGAGGTCGATCTCGATGCCCATGCCCGGGTCGGAGCGCCGGGTCCGGGTGCCGCCGGCGAGCGCGGCGCGGGCGAGGGCCAGGGCCTGCTCGTGGGCGGGCCGCACCTCGTCCGGCCAGGGGTCGTCGCTGTACGCGTCCACCCAGGCCCGGTCGACGGCGGGCCGCAGGGCGCGCAGGGCCTCGCGGTGCACGGCGGCCGCGACGGCCGGGTCGAGGCCGTCGGCGAGGAAGAGGGTCGTGGGCCCGTCGGGGGCGGTCATGGGCGGGGTGGCTTCCTCGGGTGTGGGCGGGGCGGGGGCGCGGGCGGGGCGGGGGCGCGGGCGGGCCGTCTCGGGGCGGGCTCAGTTCGTGAAGTCGTTGTCGGCCGGTTCGGGGCCGGTGGCGGGGTCGCGGGTGAGGAGGTAGCGGGCGCCGGGGCCGGCGGCGCCCGCGCGGTCGCCGGCGTTGTAGAGGGAGCAGCGGGTGAGCGAGAGGCAGCCGCAGCCGATGCAGCCGGTGAGCTTGGCCTTCAGGCGTTCGAGTTCGGCGATCTGCTCGTCGATCCGGCTCTGCCAGGACTGGGCGACGCCGTCCCACTCGGCGCCGCTGGGGGCGCGGCGTTCGGGGAGGCGGTCGAGGGCGACCTTGGCCTCGTCGAGGGAGAGGCCGACCCGCTGGGCGGCGCGGACGAAGGCGACCCGGCGCAGGGTGCCGCGGGCGTAGCGGCGCTGGTTGCCGGTGGTGCGGGTGGCGTGGATCAGCCCCATCCGCTCGTAGTAGCGCAGGGCGGAGGTGGCGAGGCCGCTGCGTTCGGAGAGCTGGCCGATGGTGAGGAGGTCGTGGCGGCTCGGGGGGTTCGCGGTCATGGGCGCCACTGTAGCGGCTTGACTTCAAGTCGACTTCAAGTTGCAGCATCGTGGACATGACGACGAGCACCCCGACCAGCACCCTCACCGCCACCGCCACCGCCACCGCTACCGGCACCGCTCCCGCCCCGGCCCCCGCCGGTTTCGCGGATCTGCCGGGCCTGATGGCCCTGATGACCGGCGCCGAGAAGCACGGCCCGGCCGCCACCTCCACGCTGGACGCCCTCTGGGTGCTCTACGACCGGGTGCTGCGGGTCTCCCCGGCCACGGCCGAGGACCAGGACCGTGACCGCTTCCTGCTCTCCAAGGGCCACGGCCCGATGGCGTACTACGCGGTGCTCGCCGCCAAGGGGTTCATCGCCCCGGAGCTGCTGTCGAGCTTCGGCGCCTACGACTCGCCGCTCGGCCACCACCCGGACCGGACGCTGGTCCCCGGGGTGGAGATCAGCTCCGGGTCGCTCGGGCACGGGCTGCCGCTGGGGGTCGGCACGGCTCTCGGGCTGCGCGCCCAGGGGCTCACCGACCCGGCGGTGTGGGTGCTGATCGGGGACGCCGAGTTCGACGAGGGGTCGAACCACGAGGCGGTGGCCTTCGCCGGCGCGTACGGGCTGGACCGGCTGAACGTCGTGGTGATCGACAACTCCTCGGCCACGCACGGCTGGAAGGGCGGCATCGCGGCCCGGTTCGCCGCCGAGGGCTGGTCGGCCGAGACGGTGGACGGCCGGGACCACGAGGCGCTGTACGCGGCGTACACCGCCGAACACCCGGGCCGGCCGCGGGTCGTGGTGGCCCGGGTGGAGCCGAAGAACGCCTGACGCCGCATCACCTCGGCGCCCCGCCACCGCACTGCACCGCCCCGCACTGCACCGCCCCGGCCCCGCACAGCACCGCCCCGATACCGACCGCCCCGAACCGTAAGGAATCCCGCCCGATGGACACCATGCGCGACCGCTTCATCGACCTCACCACCCGCCTGCTGGAGGACGACCCGCGACTGGCCGTCGTGCTGGCCGACATCAGCGCCGCCGGCTTCGCCCGCGCCGCCGAGCGCCACCCCGACCGGGTGATCAACGTCGGCATCCGGGAACAGCTGCTGATCGGCGCGGCCGGCGGCCTGGCGCTCGCCGGGATGCGGCCGATCGCCCACACCTTCGCCAGCTTCCTGGTGGAGCGCCCCTTCGAGCAGGTGAAGCTGGACCTGGTGCACCAGGGCGTCGGCGCCGTGCTGGTGAGCGCGGCCGGCTCCTACGACTGGCCGGCCGGCGGGCGGACCCACATGTCGCCGGGCGACGTCGCGTTGCTGGACACCCTGCCGGACTGGACGGTCCACGTGCCCGGCCACCCGGACGAGGCGGAGCAGCTGCTGCGGCACGCAGTGGCGGACGGCGACCGCAACGTCTACGTCCGGCTGTCGGAGCACCGCAACGAGCACGCCGTGCAGGTCGAGCCGGGCCGCTTCACCACCGTGCGCCGGGGCGCCAAGGGCGTGGTGGTCGCGGTCGGCCCGATGCTGGACGGGGTGCTGGCGGCCACCGCGGGCCTGGACGTCACCGTGCTGTACGCGGCCACCGTGCGGCCGTTCGACGCGGCCGGGCTGCGGGCCGCCACCGACCAGCACGCGGACGTGGTGCTGGTCGAGCCCTACCTGGCCGGGACCTCCGCCAACGCCGCGCACGACGCGCTGGCCGACCGCGCGCACCGGGTGCTGGCCCTCGGCGTCCCGCGCGAGGAGCACCGGCAGTACGGTTCGGTCCCCGAGCACCTGGCGGCCTACGGCCTGGACGCGACCTCGCTGCGGGATCGGATCGGCACCTTCCTCTGGTGACCCGCCGCCGGGGCGCCGGGCCACCGGGACCGGCCGCCGACGGCGTCAGCGGGCGGGCGGGAGGGCGTCCAGGGCGGCCTGCCACGGGAAGGCGTGCAGGTGGGAGCTGCCCGGCGGGTGCGGGGTGAACCCGCTCTCGCCGAGGAGTACGGTGACCCCGGCCTCGCGCAGGGTCCGCACGCTGCGCGGTACGGCCGGGTGGGCGGCCTGGGCCGTGTTGAAGTGCGGCAGCGCCACGACCGGGATCTCCAGGCCGACGGCCTCGGTGATCAGGCCGAGCGCGAGGGTGTCGCTGATCCCGGCGGCCCACTTGTTCAGCGTGTTGCAGGTCAGCGGGGCGACCAGGAGGGCGTCGGGCGGGGGCAGCACGTCCGGCGCACCGGGGAGCCCGTACTCCCACCGGACCGGGTGTCCGGTCATCCGTTCCAGGAGGGGGAGCCCGGACGGGCCGCCGAGGTCCGCGAGCGCCCAGCGGTGGGCGGTCGGGGTGAGGACCACGCACACCTGCCAGCCGATCCGCAGGGCCTCCCGGACCGGGGTCTTCAACCGGTGGGCGGGCGGGGCCGCGCAGGCGACCAGGTAGAGCGTCCGGGGTGTCGTCACCCGGGCAGTCCACACGCCCGGGCCCGCGATCGCAAGGGCCTTCGACGCGTGGAGGCCGGGCCCTGAGGCAGCCGCCCCACCGGGGTCAGGTGCGGACGATCGCCACCGAGTCCGGTTCCAGGGTCAGTTCGCCGTCCGTCAGCACGTACCCCCCGAAGCCGGCCACCACCTCGGCCGTGGCCGCTGCCCCGGCACCGCCCGCCGTCGCACCGCCCGCCGTCGCACCGCCCGCCGTCCCCTCGCGGTCCGTTCCCTCGCCGGGGCCGAGCGGCACCGTGACGGGCGCCGCGCCGAGGTTGACCGCCGTCCGGTACGGCCCCCGGTGCACCAGCAGCCACCCGGCCGCCGCGTCGAACTCGGCGCGGACGGCGGCCAGATCGGGGTCGGACAGCTCCGGAGCCTCCCGGCGCAGCCGGATCAGCGTCCGGTACCAGGCGAGCAGTTCGGCGTGCGGCGCGCGCCGCGGCTCGGTCCAGTCGAGGACGGAGCGCAGCACGGTGGCCGGCTCCTGGGGGTCCGGTACGGCGTCCGCCGCCCAGCCGTGCTCGGCGAACTCCCGCCGCCGGCCCCGGCGGACGGCCTCGGCGAGGTTCGGGTCGGTGTGGTCGGTGAAGTACTGCCACGGGGTGGTGGCGCCCCACTCCTCGCCCATGAACAGCATCGGGGTGAACGGCGAGGTGAGGACCAGCGCGGCGCCGCAGGCGAGCCGGCCGGGGGAGAGGGCGGCGGAGATCCGGTCGCCGAGCGCCCGGTTGCCGATCTGGTCGTGGGTCTGGAGGTAGCCGAGCAGGCGGTGGCCGTGGGCGGGCGGGAACGGCCGGCCGTGGTGGCGGCCGCGGAACGAGGAGCGGGTGCCGTCGTGGAAGTACCCGCGGGTGAGGGTCCGGGCGACCGCCGACAGCGGGGAGGCGGCGAAGTCGCCGTAGTAGCCCTGGGATTCGCCGGTCAGGGCGCAGTGCAGGGCGTGGTGGAAGTCGTCGCTCCACTGGGCGGCGAGGCCCTGGCCGCCGGCCTCGCGCGGGGTGGTGGTGCGCGGGTCGTTGAGGTCGGACTCGGCGATCAGGAACAGGGGCCGGTTCGTGGCCACCGCCAACTTGTCGACCTCGGTGGCGAGTTCCTCCAGGAAGTGGACGGCGCGGTCGTCGGCGAGGGCGTGCACGGCGTCCAGCCGCAGGCCGTCGATCCGGTAGTCGCGCAGCCAGGCGAGCGCGCTGCCGATCAGGTAGGCGCGCACCTCGTCCGAGCCGGGCGCGTCCAGGTTGACCGCCACGCCCCACGGCGTGTGGTGCCGGTCGGTGAAGTACGGGCCGTACGCCGGAAGGTAGTTGCCGGACGGGCCGAGGTGGTTGTGCACCACGTCGAGGACGACGCCGAGGCCCTTGCGGTGGGCGGCGTCGACGAACCGCTTCAGGCCCTCGGGGCCGCCGTAGGGCTCGTGGACGGCCCAGAGCGAGACGCCGTCGTACCCCCAGCCGTGCTTGCCGGGGAAGGGGCAGACCGGCATCAGCTCGACGAAGTCGACGCCCAGCTCGACCAGGTGGTCGAGGTGCCGGGCGGCGGCGTCGAAGGTGCCGGCGGCGGTGAAGGTGCCGACGTGCAGCTCGTACAGGACGGCGCCGGGCAGCGGGCGGCCGCACCAGCCGGTCCGCGACCAGCGGAACCCGGCGTGGTCGACGGCCCGGCTGGGGCCGTCCGGGCCGTGCGGCTGGTGGGGCGAGCGCGGGTCGGGCAGCGGGCGGCCGCCGTCGAGCACGAACGCGTAGTCCCCGGCGGGGGCGTCGCCGTGCCACCAGCCGTCGCGGGCGGCGTCGCGGGCCAGCGGGTGGCGGGCGCCGTCGACCGCCACCTCGACCAGTTCGGTGGCGGCCGGGGCCCAGACCTCGTAGCGGGTCACGGCGCCTCCCGGGGGCCGGTGGCGGGCACGTCCGGGCTCATGCCTCGTTCCTCCTGGTCAGCAGGGCCACGGGGTACGCCGCCAGCAGGTCGGCGACCGGGACGGGGCCGGGCGGGAAGTGGCGTTCGGTCAACTCGTCCGTCCAGCGGCCGCCGTCCGGCAGGTGCAGCTCGGTGGTGCGCCAGCCGCCGGCCCGGTCGAGGCCGTACGGCAGCCGGGTGACCGCGGTGACCACCTCCGCGCCGCGCGCGAAGGCGAGCAGGTGGCCGGCGGCGGGACCGACCGCGGTCAGCGGCCGGTGGGCGCCGAACGGCCGGGTCTTCCGCAGGTGCAGGGCGGTCGTGGTCAGGTGCAGCTTCTCCCGGGCGAGGTCGCCCGGGCGTGCGGTGGGCGAGTCGGTGAGCCGGACGGCGAGCCGGCCGAGGTCGACGACGCCCCGGTTGTCCGGGTCGACCAGGGTGTAGAGCGGTTCCTCGCTGCCCTGGTAGAGGTCGGGCACGCCGGGCACGGTGAGGTGCAGGAGTGCGGCGGAGAGCGTGTTGGAGCGCGCGTACGGCGCGAGGCCGCGCACGTACCCCTCGATCCTGGGCAGCAGCCCGGGGTGGCCGAAGACGGCGCGGGCGCGGTCGGCGAGGGCGCGTTCGAAGCGGACGTCGGGCGTGGTCCAGGAGGTGTGGACCTTGGCCTCCCGGGCGGCCTTGAGGACGGCGGTGACCAGCCGTTCCGGGGTGACCGGCCAGGCGCCGACGAGGGTCTGCCAGAGCAGCCAGTCGCCGTCCCGGTCGCCGGCGCCACGTCCACCTCCACCGGCGCCACCGCCACCGTCCCCGCCACCGCCGGCGACCGCGGGCGGCCAGGGGCCGGCCGCCGTGGACCAGGCGGCGGCCTCGGCGGCCCAGGCCTCCGGCTGTTCGGCGAGGACGGCGAGCCGGGCGCGGGCGTCGGCGCTGCGCTTGGTGTCGTGCGTGGAGAGCACGGTCATGGTGTGCGGCCAGTGCCGTTCGACGTAGTGGCACCAGGCGTGGAAGTCCTCCGGCCGCAGGCCCGGCCGGGCGGGCTCGCCGCCGACCTCGTTGAGGCTGAGCAGCGCGTTCCACCGGTAGAAGGCGGTGTCCTCGACGCCCTTCGCGGCCACGGCGGCCGCGGTCTGCGCGAACCGGACGGCGAACTCGTCCTGCTCGGGACCGCGTGCGAGCCGGCCCGCCGCGAGGTCGGCGACCAGCCGGTCGGTGGGGTCCGCCGATCCGTCGAGCGCCTCGTCCAGCTGCTCCGCCGACACGGCGGGCAGCGGCTCGCCGGGGCGGACGTACGGGCGGTAGGCGGGGAATCCGGTGAGCAGCCGCTGCAGTGCGGCCCGCAGCCGCCAGGGCGGGTGGTCCGCGTACGCGGGGTCGGCGGCGCCGAGCCGGACGGCGAGCCGGACCAGCCGTTCGACCTCGGCGGCCAGCTCGCCCTGCGGCGCGGTCATGTCGGCCCGGCCGCGCCGGGCGGCGGCGAGCGCCGGGTGCGGGTCGGCGCACGGCTCGCCGGCCGGGGGCGCGCCGTCGGCGGGCGCGGCACCGCCCACCGCTGTCGCACCGCCCGTCGGTGCCGCGCCGCCCGTCGGTGCCGCGCTGCGGAGGAACGTCTCGTACGCCCCGGCCAGCCGGCAGGCGCCCGCGTGGTCGGTGAGCACCCCGTCGATCCGGCGCAGCGCGTCGTACCCGGTGGTGCCGGCGCAGGCCCAGTCGTCGGGCAGCCGCTCGTCACCGGTGAGGATCTTCTCGACGACGGTGTACGCGCCGCCCGTGGCCCCGGCGAGGCGGTGCAGGTAGCCGCGCGGGTCGGCGAGGCCGTCCGGGTGGTCGATCCGGAAGCCGTCCAGCAGGCCCTCGCGGTGCAGCCGCAGCAGCACGGCGTGCGTGGCCTCGAACACCTCGGGGTCCTCGACCCGGACGGCGATCAGCTCGTTGACGGTGAAGAACCGCCGGTAGTTGAGCTCGGTGCGGGCCAGCCGCCACCAGGCGAGCCGGTACCACTGCCGGGCGAGCAGCTCGGGCAGCGGCAGCCGCTCGGTGCCGGGGCGCAGCGGCAGGGCGTGGTCGTGGTAGCGGAGGGTGTCGCCGTCGACGGCGAGGTGGTCGAGGACGGCGCCGAGCCGGTCGCCGAGCAGCGGCAGCAGCACCCGTCCGCGCCCGGGGGCGTCCGGGGGGCCGGGCTGGGCGGTCCAGTCGATGTCGAACCAGCGCGCGTACGGCGAGTCCGGGCCGTCCCGCAGGACGTGCCAGAGCGGCCGGTTGAGCTGCTCCGGGGCGGGGACGGCCATGTGGTTGGGCACCACGTCGGCGATCAGCCGCAGGCCGTGCCGGTGCGCCTCGGCGGCCAGGGCACGGAGCGCGGGCTCGCCGCCGAGCTGCTCGCTGACCCGGCCGTGGTCGACGGTGTCGTAGCCGTGGGTGGAGCCGGGCACGGCCTCCAGCAGGGGGGAGAGGTGCAGGTGGGAGACGCCGAGGGCGGCCAGGTAGGGGACGGCGGCGGTGGCGTCGTGCAGGGTGAAGCCGGGCTGGAGCTGGAGGCGGTAGCTGGCGGAGGGCACCGACGCCGGGACGGGTGACGACGGGACGACGGCCGGGCGGGGCTGCGCGGGCTCGGCGGCGTTGGTCATGTGTCCATGCCTACCCGGCCGGGCCGGTGTGCAAGACCCGTTGCTGATCCGAACAGGTGAGCGGTGCGGCGAGTGGCGCCCCGGGCGGCGCGGCGGGTGGCGCGGCGAGCGGTACCGTGGACGGCACGGTGGACGGTGCCCCGGCCGGCGCCGCCGGGGCACCGCCCGCGGGCACCGCGCCGTCCCCGGCCCGGCCCCGGCGGCGCGCACCCCGGCCCGTACCGGGCACCGCCGTGACCCGCCGTGACCCGCTCGGGCCGTGGTGCGCGAGACCCCGGGGACCTCAGGCGGGCCGCTGGAGCACCATCAGCGAGCGGTCGGTGAGCCAGAGGACGTCCCCGGCCTTGACCCGCGCCCCGGTCCCCGGGGCGGGAAGCCGGGGCTGCGCGGTGTCCACCACCACCTGCCAGGCCTGCCCGTGCCCGGCGGGCACGGTGAACTCCAGCGGCTCGAAGTGCGCGTTGAACAGCAGCAGGAAGGAGTCGTCGACGATCCGACCGCCGCGCCGGTCCGGCTCCGAGATGGCGTAGCCGTTGAGGAACACGGTGAGCGACTTGGCGTAACTGGCGCCCCAGTTGCGCTTGGTCATCTCCTCCCCGCTGGGCGTGAACCAGGCGATGTCGGTGAGGTCCTCGTAGCCGCCGGAGCCCTCCCCGGTGGTGCGCCCGGAGACGGAGGGGCCGGAGACGGGGCGGCCGTGGAAGAAGCGGCGCCGCCGGAAGACCGGGTGGTCGCGGCGGAGCCAGACCATGCCCTGGGTGAACTCCAGCAGCCGGGCGTTCGGCCCGTCCCCCGACGGCCAGTGCACCCAGGTCAGCTCGTTGTCCTGGCAGTAGGCGTTGTTGTTGCCCTGCTGGGTGCGGCCGAACTCGTCCCCGTGCGAGAGCATCGGCACGCCCTGGGAGAGCATCAGGGTGGCGAGGAAGTTGCGCTGCTGGCGGGCCCGCAGCTCCTCGACCGCCGGGTCGTCGGTGGGGCCCTCGGCGCCGCAGTTCCAGGAGCGGTTGAAGGACTCGCCGTCCCGGTTGCCCTCGCCGTTGGCCTCGTTGCGCTTCTCGTTGTACGAGACCAGGTCCCGCAGGGTGAAGCCGTCGTGGCAGGTGACGAAGTTGATCGAGGCGATCGGGCGGCGGCCGTCGTCCTGGTAGAGGTCGGAGGAGCCGGTGAGCCGGGAGCCGAACTCGGCGAGGGTGGCGTTCTCGCCGCGCCACAGGTCGCGGACGGTGTCCCGGTACATGCCGTTCCACTCGGTCCACAGCGGCGGGAAGTTGCCGACCTGGTAGCCGCCCTCGCCGAGGTCCCAGGGCTCGGCGATCAGTTTGGCCTGGGAGACCACCGGGTCCTGCTGGACGAGGTCGAAGAACGAGGAGAGCCGGTCGACCTCGTGGAACTGCCGGGCCAGGGTGGCGGCGAGGTCGAAGCGGAAGCCGTCGACGTGCATCTCGGTGACCCAGTAGCGCAGCGAGTCCATGATCAGCTGGAGCACGTGCGGGCTGCGCATCAGCAGGCTGTTGCCGGTGCCGGTGGTGTCCTCGTAGAACCGCTGGTCGCGGGCCAGCCGGTAGTAGGAGGCGTTGTCCAGGCCGCGCATCGACAGCGTCGGGCCGAGGTGGTTGCCCTCGGCGGTGTGGTTGTAGACCACGTCGAGGATGACCTCGATGCCGGCCGCGTGCAGGGCCTTCACCATCGACTTGAACTCCTGCACCTGCTGGCCCCGGTCGCCGGTGGAGGAGTAGGAGGAGTGCGGGGCGAAGAAGCCGACGGTGTTGTAGCCCCAGTAGTTGGCGAGGCCGAGGTCGCGTAGCCGGTGGTCGCGGACGAACTGGTGCACCGGCATCAGCTCGATCGCGGTGACGCCCAGCTTGGCCAGGTGCTCGATCACCGCGGGGTGGGCGACGCCCGCGTACGTGCCGCGGATCTCCTCCGGGATGCCCGGGTGGAGCCGGGTGAGGCCCTTCACGTGGGCCTCGTACAGCACGGTGCGGTGGTAGTCGGTGCGCGGCGGCCGGTCGGTGCCCCAGTCGAAGTACGGGTTGATCACCACCGAGTGCATGGTGTGCGGGGCCGAGTCGAGGTCGTTGCGGCGCTCGGGGGCGCCGAAGTGGTAGCCGTAGACGGACTCGTCCCAGTCGATGTGTCCGCTCATCGCCTTGGCGTACGGGTCCAGCAGCAGCTTCGCGCTGTTGTGCCGCTGGCCGAGTCCGGGGTTGTACGGGCCGTGGACGCGGAAGCCGTACCGCTGGCCGGGCTGGACGCCCGGGAGGTAGGCGTGCCGGACGAAGGCGTCGGTCTCGCGCAGTTCGACGGAGGTCTCCGAACCGTCCTCGCCGAGCAGGCAGAGCTCGATCCGGTCGGCGCTCTCCGAGAACACCGCGAAGTTGGTGCCGGCCCCGTCGTAGGTGGCACCGAGGGGGTATGGCTTCCCTGGCCAGACCTGCATGGCTCCTCAACTTCCTTGCGTAGAAGGAGAACTGACAGATAGTCCGATGGTCGGGCCGGACCCCGACGCTCTCTTCCCGGTCGGGCGGCCGGGCATGTGCGACGGTCGCGTGCCGTGACGTACGGCACAGTCCGCATACTCCCCGACCCGCCCCCCGACGGCGGGGCCATTTGTGCCGTATTCGCCCGAACGGGTGTCCGCCCGGGTGTCAGGGGCCCCTCCGGCGCGGCCCCGGTGTGGTTCCTGCGCGGACCCAGGGCCGCCCCCCGGGCTGCTCCCCGGGCTGTGCCCCGGGCGTCGCGGGTGCGTCGCGGTGCCGTCCGCGGGGCGTCCCGGCGCCGTCGGGGGGCTTCCGGGTGGGCGGGGCAGGTGAGACGGTTGGGGCGGGAGGGGGCCGGCGGCCGCCGTGGCGAACCGGCTGCGGGCGGTTCGCGGCGGGCAGTACCCTTGATCGTCCGGCCGCCCCGCACTCGTGGCGAAGCATCAGAAGGCCCGGCGGTGAGCCGTTCCGGACGAGACGGGCGGGCGGTACCCGGACAGCACCCAGACAGCAGCGCAGCCGGCCGTACGGCAAGCGGTACGGCAAGCAGGCAGCTCCGAGCAGGAACCAGGTGAGGTGGCGCATGGTGTTCCCCGCCGGCGGACGTGGCGGTGGGCCCGGCGGCCCCGACCGGGGCGGCGCCCGCAGCGAGGCGCCGACGGTCGTCATGCGCCCCGCCCTGACCGGCCGGGCGGTCGTGCCCGCCCAGGGCGGGCCGGTCGAGGTCCCCGCGCTCGCCTGGTCCGGCGCCGAGTGGGACGACGCCTACCAGCGGGTCCGGCTCTCCGGCCGTGCCTACGTCTGGCTCAACCTGGTCGAGCAGCGGCTCCGCTCGCTCGTCGACGAGGTGCTCCACCCGATCTACGCGCCCGCCCACGGCGAGGACTGGGTCACCGCCGCCGCCGGACCGGCCGGCGAGGAGTGGGCGCACCGGGCCGGCGCCGTCCGCGAGGTCAGCCGCCGCAAGGGCTACCTCCTCGACCCGGCCGACGACGACCCGCTGGTCTTCCTCACCCTGCCGCAGCTGCGCGAGCTGATGGTCCAGCACTGGCCCTGCTTCGAGCCCTACCTGGCCGACCGTCGGGAGATAGAGCTGGCCCTGGACGAGCTGGAGGTCGCCCGGCACGTCGTCTCCCGCAACCGGGTCCTCACCGGCACCGTCCTCGCCCAGACCGAACGCGCCGCCGCCCGGCTGCTCGCCCTGCTCGACGGCGGGTCCGGCGGCGTCCCCGCCGACGTCGTCGAATCCCTGGTCGCCGGCCGGTACGCGGACGTCGTCGCCGTCCACCCCGACCGGGTCCGGCTCCAGCGCGACCTGCCCGTCGAGGACCTGCTCGACGGCGCCCGGCGGCTCGACGCACTCGGCATCGGCCTCGGCATGCTCTGCCAGAACTACACCGGCAAGCGGCTCGTCCGGCTCGCCACCGACGGTTGCCGGGTCCGGCTGCTCTTCCTCAACCCGGCCAGCAGCGCCGTCCGCCGCCGCGAACGCGAACTCGGCCTCGGGCGGGGCGAGCTCGCCCGCTCCATCCAGATGAACATCCTGCACGTCCGCCGGGTCCGCGCCCGGCTGCGCGACCAGGGCGGCTTCGAGATCCGGGTCTTCGACGAGACCCCCCGGTTCACCGCGTACCTGGTCGAGGGAGCCTCGGGGGACGGCCGGCTCGGCGCCGGCGGCCGCCGGCAGAGCCGGGACCTCGGCGTCGTCCAGCCCTACCTGCGCCGGGCCCGCGGCATGGAGTCGCCCGCGCTGGTGCTGCGCGGCGGCGCCGGCCAGCAGCCGGGCGGCACGGACGCCGGACTGCTGGAGGTCTACCGCGAGGAGTTCGAGGGCATCTGGGCGGACTCCCGGCCGGTCTCCTGACGCACCCTCCCCCGGGCGGGGGAGGCGGTCCCTCCTCGCGGTGGACGTCCGGGGAGCGGGCCGGGCGGGATCGTGGAGGAACCGGGCCACGGTCGGCCCGGCCGCCGAGGAACGAGGTCTGATCATGCGTGGGTACCTGCTGGGCGTCGCACCGCTCGTCGCCGTCGCGAGCGCCGTGGCGGTGGCCGTCCCGACGGCCGCGTCGGCCGCCACCGCCACTCACAGCGCCACTCCCGCCGCCACTCCCGCCGCCGTGTCGGCGCCCGGTGGCGGCCTGCGGGCGGGCGCCGGCCTGCACGGCTGGGCCCGGCTCGACCTGTTCGGCCCCACGCCCGATCCGAGCCAGCTGATCACCCTGCGCGTCGACGCCCACGCCGTCTCCCGGCCCGGCGGCGGACCGGGCGCCGCCGGGGGCCGCGGTCACGTCACCGTCCAGCACGTGTTCGACAGGGGCACCGCCAAGGAGGCCACGGTGCGGGCCGAGGTCAGCGTCGACTGCCTCACCCGGGTCGGTGCGACCACCGTCGTCACCGGCACCACGGACTCGGTGACCTTCACCCTGCCCCCCGGCGCCCCCGCGCAGCCCCCGCTGCCGAGCGACTGGCACCCGGAGGTGGCCCTCGGCTTCCACGACGACGCCGATGGCCACCGCCGGGTCGCCTGGACGGGCATCCCGGAGGGCCCGGACGCGCAGCCCGCCGCCACCCGCTGCCAGGCCCCGGCAGGCCGCGGCTCCGACCTCTACGTCGTCCGGGGCGGCTTCACCCTGAGGCGCTAGCCGGGGCATGTCCTGTGGATCAGGCCGGACCGGGCCGCGGCGCCGTCCGGCCTGATCCACGAGGCACGTCCCAGGATGGCTTTGCAAAGTCCGGGACGTCTTTGCAAAGCCTCTTCGGATCCGGCGGGACTTTGCAAAGACGTCCCGGACGCCGCTGGGCGCCGCCGGGGACGACGGGGCGCGGCCGGCCCGGGAGCCCGCCCACCGAGGAAGCCCGCCTCGTCCGGGAGCCCGCCAGGGGTGGCCCGTAGGCCGGACGGATGGCGACCGGCCGGTAATCGGCCGATGGACGGTCAGCCGGGGTGCCCGAGCGGGGGCGGGCCGGGCCGGGGCTTGCTAGCGTCGATTCCATGATCAGCAGGCCGGTTCCGGGCCTGCCGCACGTCCCCCCGGCAGCCGCGAGGCCACCTTCGGCACGCCCGCAGCCTCCTGCCGACGATCCGGAAGGCCCGCCGTTGACCAGTCAGCCCACGACCGACCCGGGCGCCCCCGCCGCCTCGCGGCGCAGCTTCGTCCGCACCGCCCTCGGCGCGGGCGCCGCCGGGGCGCTCACCCTCGGGGCCGGTGCCCCCGCCCGGGCCGCCACCGCCACCGCCTCCGGCCCCGCAGCCGCCACCAGCCTCGCCACCAGCCCCGCCTCCGCCCCCGCCACCGGGCCGCGGGCGACCGCCGGCAAGATCCCGTTCCACGGCGTCCACCAGGCCGGCATCCTCAACCCGCCGCCCGGCTACGGCACCTTCCTCGCCCTCGACGTGAACGTCGCCGACCGCAAGGCCCTGGAGGCGCTGCTGCGCACCCTCACCGACCGGATCCGCTTCCTCACCGACGGGGGAACCCCGCCCGACTCCGGCGCCGACGCCCCGCCCGCCGACAGCGGCACCCTCGGGCCCGCCGCCCTGCCCACCGACGACCTCACCGTCACCGTCGCCGTCGGCGCCTCCCTCTTCGACGCCCGCTACGGCCTCGCCGACGCCCGCCCCCGGAAGCTCAGCGCGATGCGGACCTTCCCCAACGACGCGCTGCGCCCCGCCGAGTGCCACGGCGACCTCTCGTTCCAGGTCTGCGCCACGAGCCGGGACACCGTCGAGCACGCCGTGCGCGACCTGCTGCGGGCGGCCCGGGGCGCGGTCCGGCCGCGCTGGCAGCTGGACGGCTTCCAGAACCGCGCCCGCCCCACCGGCGCCGCCCGCAACTCGCTCGGCTTCAAGGACGGCATCGAGAACCCCGACACCCAGTCCGCCCGGGACATGGACGGGCTGGTCTGGGTCGGCGTGGGCGGCGGCGAGCCCGCGTGGGCGGCCGGCGGCAGCTACCAGGTGGTCCGGGCCGTCCGCACCCTGACCGGGCCCTGGGACGAGGTGCCGCTGAAGGACCAGGAGCGGATGATCGGCCGCCGGAAGTCCGACGGCGCCCCGCTCGGCCGTACCAAGGAGAGCGACAAGCCGGACTACGCGCAGGACCCGAAGGGCGCCGCGATCGCCCTCGACGCGCACATCCGGCTCGCCAACCCGCGCACCGACGCGAGCCGCGACAGCCGCATCCTGCGCCGGGCGTTCAACTACGACCGGGGCCTCGACGCGGACGGCGTCCCCGAGCTCGGCCTGGTGTTCTGCTGCTACCAGCAGGACGTGGTCCGCCAGTTCGAGGCGGTCCAGACCCGGCTCGCCGACGAGCCCCTGGCCCGCTTCCTCCGCCCCACCGGGGGCGGCTACTTCTACGTCCTGCCAGGCGTCGCGGACGCCTCCGACTGGCTCGGCCGGACCCTGCTCGGCGCGGCCTGACCACCGCTGCCGCCCGCCCCACCGGCCGGATTGTCGGAGGGGCGGGCGATGATAGGGGCTGTTTCGACCAGCAGGACGGAAGGACACACCCCTATGAGCTGGTGGCAGCAGCCACTGGTCGGCTTCGACCTGGAGACCACGGGCACCGACCCGGCCGTGGACCGCATCGTCACGGCCGCCCTCGTGGACACCGTCGGGGCCCGCCGGCTGAGCGCCACCGGCTGGCTGGTCGACCCGGGCGTCCCGATCCCCGCCGAGGCCGAGGCGATCCACGGCATCGGCGACGACCTCGCCCGCACCAAGGGCCGCCCGGCCAAGGAGGCGGTGGACGAGATAGCCGCCGCCCTCTGCGAGCGGCTCGCCGCCGGCCGGCCGGTGGTCGCCTTCAACGCCCCCTTCGACCTCTCGCTGCTCGACGCGGAGCTGCGCCGGCACGGCCTGCCGGTGCTCGCCGAGCGCCTGGGCGGCCCGGTCGGGCCCGTCCTCGACGCGCTGGTCATCGACCGGGCGGTGGACAAGTACCGCAAGGGCTCCCGGACGCTCCAGCGGGTCTGCGAGGTGTACGGGGTCGAGCTGACCGACGCCCACGAGGCCGGCAGCGACGCGCTCGCCGCCGTCCGGGTGGCCGTCGCCATCGGCGAGCGCTACCCCGCCGAGGCCGGTGCCGTCCCGCCCGCCGAACTCCACACCCGTCAGATCGCCTGGCACCACGCCTGGGCCGAGGACCTCCAGGCCTGGCTCCGCCGTGGCAAGGACCCGCAGGCCGTCGTCGACCCCCGGTGGCCCCTGCGCTGAGGCCCGGCCCGGGGGCGCGGCCGTCCGGTGCGGCCGGGGTGTCCGGGGTGCTCCTCCAGGCGGTGGACTCCCTCCCCCGGATGGCGCCGGAGCTCGCGGGCAGGCTGGAAGGGGAGCTGTACGGCCCGGTCGCCCGGACGGCCGCCTGGTGGCCGGAGGGCCCCGGGGGCGGGCCCCGGCGGCAGGGCTGGTGGGCCGGCCCGGCGGGCGTCGGCTCCTTCCTGCTGCGGCTCGGCGAGCGGACCGGACGGCGCGACCACCGGGAGACCGCCCTGGCGGCCGCCAGGGCGGTGCGTCACGGTCTGGCGCGCGCACCGATGGGCGCCTTCTGGGGGATCGCCGGCGACGGCGGCTTCCTCGCGGACGTCGCGGGTACGGCGGGCAGCGCGGGCGCGGCGGACGGCCCGGGCGCCGAGGACGACGCGGGCGGTCCGCTCGGCGGGCTGCTGTTCGGGACCGGGGCGGACGGCCGGTACCACCTGCACTGGCTGGTGGTGGCGGCCCGGGCCCGGGGGACGGGCGTCGGGCGGGCACTGCTGGACGAGGCGCTGCGGCGGTACGTCCGCGGGCCCGCCGTGCTGGAGGTGGTCACCTTCGGGGCGGACCACCCGGGAGCGGTGGCCAGTGGTGCCCGGGTCTTCTACGAACGGCTCGGCTTCGCCCCGGGCGGGCCCGCCGAGCCGGGCCCGGAGGGCGGCTCGCGGCAGGTCTACACGCTGGTGACCGGGTGACCGGAACGGCCGTTCTCCGCGGCGCGCCCGAGGAGGCGGTCCTTGGCGAGGGCGAACTCCTCGGTGTTCAGGGAGCCTTCACGGTGCAGCACGGCGAGGCGCTCCAGCTCCCGGGCGAGGACGGGCGCGGCGTCCCGGGGCTGCTCGTCGGGCGGGCGGACGGCGAACTCGGCGTCGCCGGGGGCCAGCGGGTCGTAGCGGACGGTCACCCGGTCGCCGACCCGCGGCAGCGCGTAGGCCGGGAACTCGCCCGCCCGGGTGGTCTCGTGGTCCTCGCCCTTGAGGGTCCGGTACCCCACGGTGAGCTGCAGGCCGGTCCGGTGGGCGGTGGTGGCGGGCGCTCCCGCGAGCGCGGTGACGGTACCGGGGACGGAGGCACCGTGCTCGGCCAGCCGCCGGGCGAGGACCCGGGCCCGGCGGTGCACCGCGGTCTCGCGCGCCACCTGCCGTTCCGCGGGGATGCCCACGAGGAGGACGATCAGCGCCAGTACGGCGATCGGGACCAGCAGCCAGGGGTGCGTGGTCCCGTCGGCGGGATAGGCGCCGGCCAGGGTCAGCAGGAACCAGAGCGGGATGATCAGGCCGCCCGACATGCGACGGCAGCGGTCGTCCTCGTCGGCGTTGTTGGCCAGGCCGGCCACGCACAGCATGGCGGCCAGCCAGAGCACCACGCCGCCGACGAGCTGGAGGGCCATGGTGTCGGGGTTGCAGCCCGTCTCCCGACCGCACGGGTCCGCGGCGGCCACCCGCAGCAGGCCGGTCGTGCCGAGCCAGCCGGACCCCACGGCGAAGCAGCACATGAGGACCGCAGCGATCAGACGGGGTCCGGTGATCCGACGCTCGATCGTCATGCGGGCAGGCTAGTGCCGCGCGGTCACCTCCGAGTGAACGACTTCATTCTGCGGGGGAAGGAATGGGTGAACCGGAGGTGTTGCCGGGGTGGCGCCCCGCAGGGGGCCGGCGGTCAGCGGTGGTCCTCCGGGGCGCGGCCGAGCAGCCGGGCTTTGGCGAGGGTGAACTCGCCGCCGTTCAGGGAGCCTTCACGGTGCAGCACGGCGAGGCGCTCCAGGCCGTCGACGATCTCGGGGGCGGGCCCGGAGGCCGGGACGAGCGTCGGGGCGAGTGCCGGGACGGCATCGGCGGGGGCGGGGCCGGTGACGGTGGCCCGGGCCACCGCCGGATCGTCCGGGTCGTAGCGGACCTCGGCGAGACTGCCGCGGACCGAGGCGCCGAGGGCGGGGAAGACACCGGTCACGGTCGTGGTGCGGACGGTGCCGGCGGTGGTGGTGAACCCGACGGTCAGCAGCAGTTCGGGGCCGCCGTCGCGGGTGGTGCCGTCGCCGGCGACCGCGACGACCGTGCCGGTGACGGTGACCCCGAACTCGGCCAGCCGGCGGTCCTGTTCGGCCTTTCGGTGCTGCTCCAGCCGTGCGGTGCGCCAGCGCCGGGCGCCGAAGCGGTCGAGCCCGACGACGGCCAGGACGAGCGGGGCGACCGGGGCGAGCAGCCACGGGTGGAAGGTGCTGTCGGAGAAGGCGGCGCCGGTCAGCCCGAGGGCGGTGCAGCCCAGCAGGACCCCGCGGTCGGAGGTGGCCGATTCGCCGTCCAGCGGGCCGTCGCCGTGCGCGGTGGTGGCGGCGGCCACCAGGGCGACCAGCCAGCCCAGGACGCCGCCGGCGATGTGGACGGCGACGCCGAGCCCGCCGCAGGACCGCTCGGGTCCGCAGGCGTCCTCGACGAAGGCCCGGACGAATCCGGTGCCGGTGATCCAGCCGGCCGCCACGGTGCCGACGGCGAGCACGACCAGTCCGAGGACCCGGCCGGTACTCAAGCGCCCTCCGAGGTACGGGTGTTGATCGAGGGACATGGGCCGGAGTCTAGGTCCTCTGCTACGGATCCTGTCGGGCGTGCCCGGGTACTGCGACGGTGAGCACCGTCGCAGTACCCGGTGGACGGCGGCGCCCGTCGTCCTCGTCCGGCGGTCGCGGGTGCCCGGGGCAGCCGATCAGCGGCTGCCGTCCGGGCGGTGGACGGTGAGGTCGCCGTAGGTCCGCAGGACGCCGGCCGGGTCGCCGGGCTTGCCCCGCAGAACGGCGTCCAGGAAGGCGAGGGTGGTGGCGGCGACGACGCGCGGGCTCCTGGTGCGGCCCAGGGAGCCGACGATCGCGGGCACGGGCGGCAGGTACAGGGGGCCGTCCATGAACGTGAGATGCGCGGAGCCGGGGACGGTGAGCCGGTAAGTCGTCGCGGTGCCGGAGTCGAGCACCTCGGTGAGGCGGGGCAGGTAGCGCGAGTCGGTTCCCGGGGTGAGGGCCTGGGTGAGTGCGAGCGTCGGCTGGTCGAGGGCGGGCGTGGTGGGGCCGTGGGGGTAGCCGTCCAGATCGATGACGGCGTCGAACCGGCGGTCGTGCCGGGCCGCCTGCAGGGCGGCAGCGCCTCCCATGGAGTGGCCGGTCACCGCGACCCGGCCGGTGTCCAGGCGTCCGCTCAGCGGGTCGGCGCTCCCGCCCCGGTCCAGACCGTCCAGCCGGGTGAGGACGAAGCCGAGGTCGGCGGCGCGGACCGCCGTCCACTCGGCCGCCAGTTTCTCGTCCTCGTCCGGGTCGCCGGAGGAGGAGGTCTCGGTGGTGACCGTCCGGCCGTCGGCCAGGAGGACGGAGGCGGAGTCGTACGGGTGGTCGAGGGCGGCGACCACGTAGCCGTGGCTGGCCAGTTCCTCCGCCCAGGCGGTGTTCTGGGTGCGCACTCCGCCCGACCCGGGCGAGAACAGTACGACGGGGAAGCGTCCTCCCCCGCCGTCCACCGGGGCGTCGAAGACCGAACGGCTTCGGGCACGCGGCACGCCGTCGATCAGGAAGCCCGGCAGGCCGACCCCGCGGGCGAGGGCCTCGGAGACGGTGCGCGCCTCGTCCTCCGTGCGTCCGAGGTACTGGGCCCGCTGCGTGCCCGCGGGGCTCTGCTGCGCCGGGTACCAGAGCTGGACCACGACGGTGCGCCGGTCGTCGGGGTCGGCGGTGAAGGTCTCGGCGCGGTCCGGGTCGGTCCACTGCACCACGCGGGTGCCGACCGCGAAGCCGCCCGACGGTTCGGGGAACACGGGTACCGGAAAGGCCCAGGCGGCCACCGGGCCCGTGGCGATCAGGCCGGCGCAGGCCGCCGATCCCGGCAGCGCCAGCCACCGGCGGGCCCGCCGTGCCGGCCGTGCCGGCCGGCCGGCACGGCGTCGCAGCAGGGGGGAGAAGGCGAACGGCGCGGCGAGGGCGGCGCCCGCCAGCACCGGCAGCAGCTGCCAGCGGATCCCCGCCACGCACAGCACGAGCGCGGACAGCACGAGAACCGCCCCCGCCGCGATCGTGGCGCGTGGGCGGGCGGCGGGGGGAAGCCAGCGCGCCACCACCAGGGCGACGGCGCCCAGCAGGGCGAGGATTTCCAGGGGGGACATGTGCGGTCCCGTGATGATCTCGGTCACCAGGCCATGCTCGGCGCCGGGTACGCGCCGCCACATCGATCCCGGGTCGCCGCCGTGGGCCACCGGGGTCGCAGTCCGTGGCGGTTCGCCGTGCGACCGGGGTGGCAGTCGAGCACGCCGGACCGGCGGCCGCCCTGCGACCACGGGAGGTGGCGGGACTCCTCCTGCGGTCGTACCCCGGCGCGGTGCCGTCCGCCGGTGGACTCATGTGCTTCGCGGGCCCGCGGCCTACCGTGACAGGGCCGCGGTGCGTGCCGGGAAGCGCGCGGCGTACGTTCCCCGAACGCCACCCGGAACCGGCCGAACGCGGTGCCGGCCCCGGCCGGGGCCGGCACGGTGCCGAATCGACAGGGACGTGTGATGACCGAGGCGGCCGCGGTACCCGGCGATGCCCAGCGGGTGCGGGACCGGGTACGGGCGCGGGTGCGGGCGCGGGTGCGGTGGGCCGGGGCAGCCTCCCGGCCGACGGGGCACGCCGACCCGGCCTCCGCACGGGCGGCGCGACCGGCGCGACCGGCGCGAGCGGTGGCGGCCGCCGTGCGCCGGGGCTCCCGGTTGCCGCCCGTGGTGTGGGACTCGCTGCTGCCCGCGCTCCTCCTCCTCAACGTCGTGACCACGCACGCGCCGGAGGAGCTGCCGGTGGCCGCGGCCCTCACCGCCGCCCTCGCGCTGCCCCTGGTGTGGCGGCGCCGGGCCCCGCTCGCGGTGTTCGGCGCGGTGGCGGCCGCGGCCCTCGTCCAGTGGCTGGTGGACGTCCAACTGCCGGCGGACGTCGCCCTGCTGGTGGCCCTCTACACGGCGGCCGCGAACTCGGGCCGGCTCGGCACGCTCGTCGCCGGTGCCGTCGTGGAGGCAGGGGTCCTGCTGGCCTGCCTGCGCTGGGCGCCGGAAGGCGCGTTCCTGACGCCCTTCGTCGCGGTCACGGCGATGGCCGTCGCCGCCGCCGTCCTCGGGGTGAACGTGCGGACCACGCGCGCCTACCTCGCGGCCCTGGAGGAACGGGCCGCCCGCCTGGAGCAGGACCGGGAGCAGCAGGCGCGACTGGCCGTCGCCGAGGAGAGGACGCGCATCACCCGCGAGATGCACGACATCGTCACCCACAACCTGTCCGTCATGGTCGCGCTCACCGACGCCGCCGTCTACGCGCAGCACCGGTCGCCCGACCGGACCACCGCCGCGATGCTCCAGGTCGCCGAGACGGGCCGCCAGGCCCTGACCGACATGCGGCGCTCCTTGGGCGTCCTGCGGACCGACGAACCGGACGCGGAGCGCCACCCGCTGCCCGGCATCGCCCAACTGGAGGCCCTCGCCGACCAGATGTGCGCCGCCGGGCTGCCGACCCGCCTCGACGTCCGCGGCGGCCACAGCCACGTACCCGCCACCGCACAACTCACCGTCTACCGCCTGGTACAGGAAGCCTTGACCAACACCCTCAAACACACGCCCGCCGGCACACGCGCGGAGGTCCGGATCCGGTGTACGACCGGGACCGTCACCGTGGACGTCACCGACAACGGCCCCCGCCGGCCGCTCCCCGCCGCCGCACCGTCCGGCCACGGCATCCACGGCATGCGCGAGCGCTCGGCCGCCTACGGGGGGACGCTGCGGGCCGGACCCCTCCCGGGCGGCGGCTGGGGCGTCAGCACCCGCCTCCTCCTGGGCAGCGGCGGAGCGGTGTCCGCATGACGATCCGCGTCCTGATCGCCGACGACGAGGCGCTGCTCCGGATGGCCTTCGGCACGGTCCTGGAGGCCCAGCCCGACATGGCACCGGTCGGCGAGGCCGGGGACGGCGCCGAGGCCGTGCGCCTCGCCCGGGAACTGCGCCCCGACGTCGTCCTCATGGACGTCCGGATGCCCGGGACGGACGGGATCGAGGCGACCCGCCAGGTCATCGGGGTCTCCCCGCGGACGCGGGTGCTGATCCTCACCACCTTCGACCTGGACGAGTACGCCTTCGCCGGACTCGACGCCGGAGCCTCGGGGTTCCTGCTGAAGAACACCAGGCCCGAGGAGTTCCTCGCCGCGATACGCAGTGTCGCCGCGGGCGACGCGGTGGTGTCCCCGCGGATCACCCGGCGCCTGCTGGAGAAGCTCCGCCCGCACATCGCCGACCGCGGCGGCCCGGAGCGCGACGAGCGGCTGGGCCGGCTCAGCGCCCGTGAACGCGAGGTGCTCGTCCAGGTGGGCCGGGGCCTGTCCAACGCCGAGATCGCGGCCACCCTGTACCTCGCGGAGGCGACCGTGAAGTCCCACCTGGGGCGGATCCTGCAGAAGCTCGAACTCCGCGACCGGATACAGGCGGTGGTCTTCGCCCACGAGAGCCGCCTCGTCCACCCGGTATGACGCCGGCGCCGGTCCGGGCCGCGGCCGGCGGCCGGGTCAGCCCGCCGGGAAGTCGAAGCGGTAGCCCTGGGCGACGAGCCAGGGCAGCAGTTGCCGGAGCGCGGCGACGGTCTGGCTGCGGTCGCCGCCGCCGTCGTGGAGCAGCACGACACCGCCGGGCCTGAGTTGCGCCTGCACGGCGGAGACGATCGCGGCCGTGCCGGGGCGGGACCAGTCGCGGGGGTCGACCGACCAGCCGAGCGGGCGCAGCCCGTTGTCGGCGGATATCCGCTGGTTGTCCTCGGTGAACGCGCCGCCGGGGGCGCGGAACCAGCCGACCGCGGTGCCCGGGCCGCCGGCCTGGACGATCATCTTCTCGGCGTCGGCGATCTGGTGGACGGCCTGGTCGTGCGGGAGGGCGGCGAAGGGCTGGGGGTGGTCGACGCTGTGGTCGCAGAGCCGGTGGCCGGCCGCCACGATCCGCCGGACGGCGGCCGGAGCGGCGGCGGCCTGCTTGCCGACCAGGCAGAACGTCGCCTTGGCGTGGTACTGGGCGAGCAGGTCCAGGACCTGGCCGGTGGCCGGGCCGGGGCCGTCGTCGAAGGTGAGCGCGACGGTCCGGCCGCCGGACGCGGTGGCGCGGACGATCGAGGTGGGCACCCCGGTGGAGGGGGCGGGGGGTGCCGGGGGCCGGGGCGTTTCGGTGGTGGCGGACGGCGTCGGCGCGGGGGGCGTCGACGGCTTGGCGGTGGGCGTGGTGGACGGCTTGCCCGGTCCGGGCGTCGAGGGCCCGGGTGTGGTGGGCCCGGGTGTGGTGGGCCTCGGGGCGGGCGTGCGGGTGGCCGGGGTGGTCGGCGTGGCGGGGCCGGTCGGCGGCACGGCGGTCGACGGGGTGCCGGGCGACGCCGCGGGGGTCGTCGGCACCGGACCCGACGCCGGGGCGGAAGCCGAGGCGGTCGACGGGGGAGTGGACGGGGGAGTGGACGGCGCCGAGGGCGTCGAGGGCGCGTCGGTGGTCGTACCCGGCTGGGGCTGGAGCGCGCCGCTGGCGGTCCCGCAGGCGGCCAGGGCCAGCGAGGCGGCGAGCGCGGCGCAGCCCGCGACGAGCCGGCGGCGGACGGAGGACGAGGGGCGCGGCGGGGCGGCGTGCTCCGGCATGGCGGCGGCTCCTGAGGTGCAGAGGCTGATGCCGATCCTCGGTCAGGATGACTGTCCGGTAGGACGTCGACGGCCCCGGGCCCGGTTGCACCGCCCGCTGCCCCGACGGCCGTTCAGGACCGCCGCCGGGCCCGGCCCGGCACACCCGGCGCACCCGGCACACCCTCAACGTCCGCCGCCCCGCCCGCCCGTCGCCGCGTCAGAACGGGTACCAGCGCACCTCCGTGGCACCCGCCCGCAGCGAGTCCACCCGGCGGCGGAACTCGGCGAGCGCGGCCGGGTTGCCCGGCACCTGCTGGGCGACCCAGGAGGCGCTGGCCGTCTCGCGGGCCCCGCGCAGCACCGCGAAGCCGGACCACTCGCGCACGTCCCAGCCGTACGCGTCGGTGAACGCCCGGTACTCCTCGCCGGGGACGCCGTACCGGTCGTGGCTGAGCGCCAGGACCACCAGGTCGTGCTCGCGGAGGTCGCGCGAGACGGTCTCCAGGTCGAGCAGGACGGGCCCGTCCGGGCCGACGTGGACGTTGCGCGGCAGCGCGTCGCCGTGGATCACCCCGGTCGGCAGGTGCGGGGCGAGGCCGGGCAGGGCGGCGGCGAAGGCGTCCCGGCGGTCCCGCAGGAAGGCGACGTCGGCCGGGTCGACGTGGCCCTCGGCGGAGGCGAGCCAGCGTTCGACGGGGGCGAGCAGGTCGCGCCCGGCGAGCCGGAACGGCGGGTCGGGCAGCCGGTGGAGGGCGCGCAGCAGCGGGGCGAGGTCGGCCGGGCGGGCGGGCCGTTCGGCGGGCGGGAGCCGGTGCCAGAAGGTGACGGGGTGCCCGTGGGTGAACCGCGGTTCGGCGGGCAGGGCGTCGTACGGGCGGACGACCGGGATGCCCCGGCCGGCCAGCCAGTCGGCGACGGCGAGTTCGCGCTGCGTGCGCTCGGAGAGTTCGGGGCCGCGGCCGACCTTGGCGACCACGGCCGGGTTGCCGAGGTCGAAGACGGCGTTCTCGCCGAGCGCGATCAGCCGGGCGTCGTCGGGCGCGGGCAGGCCGGCGGACGCGCAGGCGTCGGCGAGGATCAGCCGGGCCCGGCCCTCGTCGAAGGGGAGCATGGGGGGTCCGTTCCGTGGTGGGGGAGACGGCGATCATTCTGGCAAACGGCCGCCGGGCCCCGAGTGTCGCGGGGCCCGGCGGGTCGTGAGGTCGGAGGGGAAGGTCAGACCTCGATCCGGCGGTGCCGGGCCTGGGCGGCCGGCTCGGGGGCCGGCGGGGCGGTCGCGGCGCCGGGGGCGCCGACCGGAGGGAAGGTCTCGCCGTGCGAGAGGTTCGGCAGCCAGCCGAGCCAGCGGGGCAGGTACCAGTTGCGGTCGCCGAGCAGGGTCATCACCGAGGGCAGCAGCACCGCGCGGATGATCGTCGCGTCGATCAGCACCGCGACCGCGAGGCCGACGCCCATCTGCTTCATCGCCTGCATGGAGAGGGTGCCGAAGACCCCGAACACCGCCACCATGATCACCGCGGCGCTGGTGACCACCCCGGCCGTGGAGCGGATGCCGTGGGCGATGGCGGCGCGGGTCGGCAGGCCGCGGTCGTGGCCCTCCTTGATCCGGGAGACCACGAAGACGTGGTAGTCCATCGAGAGGCCGAAGAGGATCACGAAGAGGAAGAGCGGCACCCAGGACTCGACCGCGCCGACCCCGGCGGTGCCGAGCAGCGAGGCGCCGACGCCGTGCTGGAAGACCAGGGTGAGCACGCCGTACGCGGCGCCGACCGAGAGCAGGTTGAGCAGCACGGCGGTGCCGGCGACGGCCAGCGAGCGGAACGAGGTGAGCATCAGGGCGAAGGCGAAGGCGACCACGAAGCCGAAGACCAGCGGCATCGAGCCGGTCATCTTGGCGTTGAAGTCGTAGGAGCCGGCGGTGCGGCCGGTGACGGGCGCCTCGGTGCCGGGCACCTTGAGGACGGTGGCGGGCACCAGTTCCTCGCGGAGGGTCTTGAGCGCGCCGTTGCTGACGTCGTCGTTGCCGGTGCCGTTGAGCGGGATGTCGACGGTGGCGACGTTCTTCTCGGCGTGGACGGTGACGTCCACCGGTCCGTGCATCCTGCCGCTGGCCAGGGCCTTCGCCTTGAGGTCGGCGATCGCCGCGGTCATCGCGGGGGAGTCGATGTCGGCGGCCTTGATGACCACCGAGGCGGGGGCCGGGCTGCCGGGGAAGGCGGCCTCGATCTTCTGCGAGACGGCGACCAGCCGGTTGCCCTCGGGCAGCTGCTGCTGGAACGTGAGGTTGGCGGTGTGCATGGTCAGCATCGGTGCGGCCAGGCCGAGCAGGACGGCGCCGGCGAGGACGGTGGCGGCCAGCGGGCGGCGCAGCACCGGGGTGAGGACGGCGTTCCAGAACCGGCCGCCGGTGGTGGCGGCGTCGGTGCTGCGGAGCTTGCGGAGGAGCGGGACGCGGCCCCGGTCGACCTTGTCGCCGAGCATGGACAGCAGGGCGGGCAGCACGGTGAGCGAGCCGAGCACGGCGGTGATCACGACCACGATGGTGGCGTAGGCCATGGCCTGGAACTCGGCGATGCCGGTGAGGAACATGCCGGCCATGGCGACCACCACGGTGACGCCGGAGACCAGGACGGCCCGGCCGCTGGCGGCGGCGGCGACCTTCAGCGCGGTGTCCAGGTCGCGTCCGGCGGCCCGCTCCTCGCGCTCGCGGCGCAGGTAGAAGAGGCAGTAGTCGACGCCGACGGCGAGGCCGACGAGCAGCATCACGGAGCTGGCGTTGTTGCTGGTGTGCAGGAAGCCGCTGCTGAGGGCGACGAGTCCGCCGGCCGCGACGAAGGCGGTGATGGCGAGGACCACCGGCAGGACGGCGGCGACCAGTGCGCCGAAGGCGATCAGCAGGATGCCGAGGGCGAGCGGGACGGCCGTCCACTCGGCGCGGGCGAAGTCGTCGGTGAACTGCTCGTTGATCCACTTGCCGGAGCTGGCGTCGCCGAGTTCGACCACCGTGAGCTCGGGGTGCTGCTTCTGCACGGCGTCGACGGCGTCCATGACGGCGGTGACGTTCTCGGCGGCCTCGTCGCGGTCGCCCTTGACGTTGAGCTGGACGAGGACGGAGCGGCCGTCCGCGGATATCGCCTTGGTGTCGTACGGGGAGCGGATGTCGGTGGCCTTGCCGGTGCCGCCGACCCCCTTGATCACCTGCTCGACGGCGGCCTTGAACGCGGGGGCGTCGGAGGTCAGGGTGGCGCTCTGGACCAGCACGGTCTCGCTCGCCGGGGACTTCAGGCCGGCGTCGTCGAGGATCTTGGCGGCCCGGGAGACCTGGCCGGGCATCGCCTCGGACTCCTTGACCTGGGTGCTTCCGTGCAGGCCGCCGAGGAACGCGGCGGCGACGACGAAGAGCAGCCAGCCGAAGACGGCCGTCTTTCTGTGCCGGGCGCTCCAGGCGCCCATGGCGGCGGCCATGCCGAGCTTGGTCTTCACGGGGTCCCCCTGGGAGAGCGGCCGATGCCCTGATGAGCGGGTACGGCCGGGTGTACGGCGGTGGTCGGCCGCCGAAGTCGGGTGCCGGCTGCGGATCCGGCGTCGCAATCGACAGTAGGGAACCGGAGGTTGACGGAGTATCCGGCTGGCGGGGGAGTCTTCCCTGTGGTCTTCCTCGGGGGAGGGGTGGGGTTTTCCCTACCAGGGAACCCTGACTTCTCCTCCCTGCGGGCAGGTAAAAAGTCCACCCTGAGGGGGAGAGGTCTCCACCCCGAGCACGAGGTCATACACATCGTGCGCGCGCGAAAATGGGCCAGGGTCGCCGTACGGCGGCCTCAGGGGGAATCGGCTACAGGGTTACGGGGGTTGCTTGCCGGTCGGCAAGCAAGCGGTCGTAGGATGATGCCCTCTGACTACTTACCTGCCGACCGGCTAGGTGCTGTGCCCCCGCACGGCCCCGGGCCGGTCTCGATCCGTCGCCCGGCGTCCCGTCCCCCAAGGGCTGCGGTGAACCATGCCCAGGAGGCATTACGAGCATGTTCCACCGACTAGGACATTTCGTCGTCCGTCGCGCCTGGTGGGTGATCGCGGCCTGGGTCGTCGCGATGATCGCCATCGCCGCGTCGGCCCCGAAGATCACCGCCCAGACCGACGAGGCCGCGTTCCTCCCCAAGCACTACGAGTCCATCCAGGCCGCGGTGCTCCAGGAGAAGGCGTTCCCGGCCAGCTTCACGCCGTCCGCGCTCGCGCTCTTCGAGCGCAACGACGGCGCCCCGATGGACGCGTCCGACAAGGACGCCATGGCCAAGATCGTCCAGGGGCTCACCGACAAGAAGATCGAGCACGTCGAGAAGATCATCCCGGCCGGCGAGCAGGGCACGTCCAAGGACGGCAAGTACGCGCTGGCCCCGATCGCGATCGACAAGTCCGTCCAGCAGTCCGACGATTTCGGCGAGACCGCCAAGAAGCTCCGTGAGGAGGGCAAGGCACTCGCCTCCGGGACCAACATCAAGTTCCAGCTCGGCGGCGCCGCCGCCCAGGCGCTGGACCAGAAGGAGTCCTCCGGCGCGGCCGACGCCGTGATCGCGATGGCCACCCTGGTGCTGGTCGTGATCATCGTCGGGATCATCTTCCGCAGCGTCCTCGCCGGGCTGCTGCCGATCGTGGTCTCGCTGATCATCGCCATGCCGGCGGCCAACGGCCTGATCGCCTACGCCACCAAGGCGTTCAACCTGGAGAGCACACCGGTCCTGTCGGCGATCCTGATCGTCGTCGTGCTCGGTGTCGGCACCGACTACTTCCTCTTCCTGGCGTTCCGCTACCGGGAGCGGCTGCGCGCCGGCGACGACCGCAAGGAGGCCGTCGCCAACGCGGTCGGCCGGGTCGGCGAGGCCATCGCCTCCGCGGCCGGCGCGGTCACCGTCGCCTTCGCGGTGCTGATCCTCTCCAGCCTCGGCATGTTCAAGGCGCTCGGCCCGGCCCTGGCCATCGCCGTCGTCGTCACCGCGCTCGCCTCGCTCACCCTGGCCCCGGCCCTGCTCGCCGTCATCCCGGCGCGCGCGGTCTTCTGGCCCGGCAAGAAGTGGATGAACGAGCCGAAGGACGCCCGTTTCCTCGCCCTCGGCCGCATGGTGCAGAAGCGCCCGGCCATGGTCGCGGTGGCCTCCGGCGGCGTGCTGCTGGCCCTCTCGGCAGGCGCCCTCGGCTACAACGGCACCTTCGACCTCGCGGGCAGCTCCATGCCCAAGGACAAGGAGTCGATGGTCGTCCAGGACAAGCTGGTCAACGGCTTCTCGGCCGGCGCCGCCGACCCGAGCCACGTCTACCTGACCGCCAAGGGCGGCGGCAAGCTCGACCAGGCCGTGTTCGACGGCTACGCCACCAAGCTCGGCGGGGTCCCCGGGGTGGCCAGCGCCGCGTCGAAGCCCCAGGTCAGCGAGGACGGCACGACGGCGGACTTCACCGTCCTGCTCAAGAACGAGCCGTCCAGCAACGAGGCGATCGACACCCTCACCGAGCTGCGCGAGGTCGCCCACGCGCAGGCGCCGAGCGGCACCGAGGCCAAGGTCGGCGGTCTGACCGCCGTCTACAAGGACATCAACCTGGCGATGAGCCACGACTACAAGCTGGTGTTCCCGATCGCGGGTCTGCTGATCCTGCTGATCCTCGGGCTCCAGCTGCGCAGCGTGGTCGCGCCGTGGTACCTGATGGCCTCGGTCGGCCTCGGCTTCACCGCCACCCTCGGCTCGTCCACCCTGCTCTTCCAGAACCTCAAGGGCGAGCACGGCATCATGTTCATGCTGCCGATCCTGATCTACCTCTTCGTGGTGGCGATCGGGACGGACTACAACATCCTGATCATCGCCCGCCTGCGCGAGGAGGCCCGCGAGGGCCGCTCCCCGCGCGAGGCGGCCCGGGAGGCGCTGCGCCACGGCGGTCCGACCGTCGCGGCGGCCGGCTTCATCCTGGCGGCGTCGTTCGGGACGTTCATGCTCGCGGGCAACATCTTCATGCTGGAGTTCGGCTTCGCGATGGCCTTCGGCATCATCCTGGCCGCCTTCGTGATGGCGATGTTCTTCACCCCGGCGCTCACCGCGCTGGTCGGCCGGGCGGCCTGGTGGCCCGGCCACGGCGGCGACCCGGGCGGCCACGACGGCCACACCCCGGTGGGCGGCCCGCACGGTGCCCACGGCCTGCCGGAGGCGGCCGGACGGCGCTGACCGGACGGTCACCCGGTGCGTTCGGCGCAGCACGTACGGCGCACACGCACGAAGCACCACGCACGACGCGCGCGGCGTCCGCTCAGGCGGGCGCCGCGTGCGGCGTTCGCGGTCGGCTGCCCCTTTCCCGGGGGCTGCAAACGTGATCTGTCGGGCAGAAAATCCCCGGTCAATCGGGGTGCGGCCGTGCTACAGTCGAACCAGTTGCAGTTTTGGTTCCCATGAACGCTTGTGTGCGCCTGCTGGTCCCAACCAACAGGCGCATTTGTTTTGTCCGGTGTTTCAGTCTCCGGATGGGGATCGCGGCTACACGGGGTCCACGAGGTGTGGGCTCCGATGCCCCAGTTAGAGGAGACGGTTATGGCTACCGGCACCGTGAAGTGGTTCAACAGCGAGAAGGGCTTCGGCTTCATCGAGCAGGAGACCGGCGGCCCGGACGTGTTCGCCCACTACTCGAACATCGTCGCCCAGGGCTTCCGCGAGCTGGTCGAGGGTCAGAAGGTCGAGTTCGACGTGACCCAGGGCCAGAAGGGCCCGCAGGCCGAGAACATCCGCGTCATCTGAGTCCAGCTTCCGAGCTGACTCGCGATCTCGCGTAGCGAGGGCCCGTACCGCACGGTGCGGGCCCTCGTCCATGCCGCCGAACGGCCGGGGCGGCGCACTCCTTTCCCGACGGCCGGGCAGCCCTTTGAACGGGGCTGTTGACCGACGGACGGAGAACCCGTGACCACCCCTGCCCAGCCGCCCCGCGACGGCGGTCGCACCCGCAAGCCCCGCAACGCCGGCGGCAGCAGCCGCACCGGCGGCGCCCCGCGCACCGGCGCGCCCCGCACCGAGGGCGCCCGCGGCGGCGGCCCCCGCGGCGGCAGCGCCCCCCGCACCCCGCGCCGCAACGCGCCCCGCGTCGCCGAGCCCGCCGACTTCACCGTCGTCGAGGGCACCCCGGCCCGGCCCCCGGCGGCGAGCTTCGCCGAGCTGGAGCTGCCCAAGGGCATCCTGAGCGCGCTCACCCGTGAGGGCGTCACCGAGCCGTTCCCGATCCAGGCGGCCACGCTGCCCGACTCGATCGCCGGCCGCGACGTGCTCGGCCGCGGCCGCACCGGCTCCGGCAAGACCCTCGCGTTCGGTCTGCCGGTGCTCGCCCGCACCGCCGGCAAGCGCGCCGACGCCCGCCACCCGCTGGCGCTCGTCCTGACGCCGACCCGCGAGCTGGCCCAGCAGGTGACCGAGGCGCTCACGCCGTACGCCACCGCCGTCAACCTGCGGATCGCCACCGTCGTCGGCGGCATGTCGATCACCCGGCAGGCCAACGCCGTCCGGCGCGGCGCCGAGGTGCTGGTCGCCACCCCCGGCCGGCTGGACGACCTGATCGGCCGCGGTGACGTCAACCTCTCCGACGTCGCGATCACCGTGCTCGACGAGGCCGACCAGATGGCCGACATGGGCTTCCTGCCGCAGGTCACCAAGCTGCTGGAGCAGGTCGCCGAGGGCGGGCAGCGGATGCTGTTCTCCGCCACCCTGGACCGCAACGTCGACCGCCTGGTCAAGCGCTTCCTGACCGACCCGGTCACCCACTCGGTGGACCCCTCGGCCGGCGCCGTGACCACCATGGACCACCACCTGCTCCAGCTGGAGCAGGCCGACAAGGCGTCCGCCGCCGCCCACATCGCCTCCCGCGACGGGCGCGTGATCATGTTCGTGCACACCAAGCACGGCGCCGACCGCCTCGCCAAGCAGCTGCTCGCCACCGGGGTGAAGGCCGCCGCCCTGCACGGCGGCAAGTCCCAGCCGCAGCGCAACCGGGTGCTCGACCAGTTCCGCGACGGCCACGTCACCGCGCTGATCGCCACCAACGTCGCCGCCCGCGGCATCCACATCGACGGCCTCGACCTGGTCGTCAACATCGACCCGCCGATCGACCACAAGGACTACCTGCACCGCGGCGGCCGCACCGCCCGGGCCGGCGAGTCCGGCACCGTGGTCACCCTGGTGCTGCCCGACCAGCGCCGCGAGGTCAACCGGCTGATGACGGTGGCCGGCATCCGCCCGACCACCACCAAGATCCGCCCCGGTGACGCCGAGCTGACCCGGATCACCGGCGCCCGCACCCCCAGCGGCGTCCCGGTCACCCTGGCCGTGCCCGTCCCGGCGGCCGCGCCCGCGGCCGAGGGCAAGTCCTCCTCCGCCCCGCGTCGCCGCCCCGGCAAGCGCTCCGCGCTGCCCGCCGACGTCGACATGAACGGCAACCCGCGCCGTCCGCGGCCCAAGCAGCGCCTCGGCGGCGCCGGCGGCGGCCAGGGCGGCCAGGGCGGCGGCGGGTCCCGCCAGGCCGCCGGCTTCATCGGCCGCTCCTCCGGCCGCGCGAAGCCCGGCAGCGGCGCCAAGTCCGGCTCCAACTACGGCACCGGCCGCCAGCGCCGCCAGGCCGACTGACCGACCCGTCGCGAACGGCCCGGGCACGACGGCCCGGTCACGAACGGCCCGGCTCCCCTCCGCGGGGGAGCCGGGCCGTTCGTCGTCACCCCGTGGGGGTGGAGCGGGGCGGGGCGATGGACGGTACCCGCACCGCCCCGGGGGGAGCGCTTTCCGGACGGATCGCCCGGGCGGCCGGGTCCGGTCCGGCCGCAGCCCGGGGCCGGGCCGGACGCTGGTCCCGGGTGGTTCGTCCACTCCGGGACCGGTACCGCTCCGTGGACGGAGGGTTGGCGGATACCGGACGGCGGCCATTGACGGCCGCCGTGACCCGGCTGAGGCTTTCACGCAACCCGCACAACTGTCGCACCGTCAGAACACTGCTGCGGCAGGAGTGTCGATCCGGCCCACCCGTCTCCGGAAGGACCTTCCGATGCGTCGTACCGCCGCCCTGCTGTCCAGCGCCGCCCTCCTCGGCGCGGCCGCCTCGCTCGCCTCACCGGCCTCCGCCGCCCAGGCCGCCGGGGGCTGTTCCGCCTACGTCGCGGGCTGGAACGCCTACGGCCAGTGTTCCGGCATCGACCCGCTGCAGACCTGGTGGGTCAGCGCCACCTGTGAGTGGTGGAACGCCGACCACACCGCGCGGTTCTCCCGGCCCGCCATCGGCGGCGTGGTCGTCGGCGACGGCGTCGCGGTCGCCTCCTGCAGCGTCAACGACACCGTCCTCTTCCCGCAGGTCGCCTTCGGCGGCAAGCTCCCGCCCCAGCCCGCCGGCCCGGTCGGCCCGATCACCGGCTACCTGGGCAAGTGCGTGGACGTGAAGGGCGCCAGCAGCAACGACCGCACCCCGGTGCAGATCTACGACTGCAACGGCACCAACGCCCAGCAGTGGAAGGTCGCGGTGGACGGCACCATCCGGGCGTTCAACAAGTGCATGGACGTCACCGGCGCCGGCACCGCCAACGGCACCAAGGTCCAGCTGTACACCTGCAACGGCACCGGCGCCCAGCAGTGGCAGGTCCGGGCCGACGGCTCGATCCTCAACCCGGCGTCCGGCCGCTGCCTGGACAACCTCGGCTTCGTCGCCACCAACGGCAACCAGCTCGGCATCTGGGACTGCAACGGCGCCGAGAACCAGGTCTGGCACGTCCCCGCCTGATCCGCACCGCACCCGTCGGTACCGGGGCGGCGCGGGCACCTCCGACCGGAGGCGCCCGCGCCGCCTCCGTGCGTGTCCAGGGGGGTGTCTGACAACCCCTAGGGCGTGGGTGCGGCGGGCTTGCCGAGGACGCCGTGGGCGAGGGCCGTCAGACCGGCGGCGATCCGGTCGGGGGTGAGCCCGCCGTCGCGCTGGTGGCGGAAGAGTTCGGGGGCGAGCGGCGCGAGGAGCTGGTCGGCGAGGGTCTCCGGGTCCGGCAGGCCGGCCTGCCGGGCGAGGTGGGTGACGTGCAGCCGCCAGAACGCGTAGGCGCCGGTCCGGTAGCGGGCGAGGCCGGTCTCCGCGCCGAGCACCAGGTGGATGTGCGCTTCCAGGAGGTCGACCATCGCCCGGTAGAAGGCGGCCAGCCGGTCGGCCGGGGCCGGCCGCGGTTCGCCCGTCCCGCCGCCCGGGCCGAGCGGCGGGGCGCCGCGCAGCAGCTGTTCCTGGAGGGCCCGCTCGTGCTCGTCGAGGAGGGCGCGGGCGATCGACGCGCGGTCCGGGTAGCGGCGGTAGAGGGTGCCGCGGCCGATGCCGGCCGCCCTGGCGATGTCGTCCATGGTGACGGCGGCCGGGTCGCCCGCCGCGAAGAGCCGCTCGGCGGCGGCGAGGACCTTGGCCCGGTTGCGGGCGGCGTCGGCCCGCTCGCGCGGCGGGGGGCCGTCGGCCATCGGGAGTTCCGTCATGGCTTCACCGTAGAACGAAGTGGACACCGAGTCCACTTCGTTCTACGGTGGGTGCCGAGGTAAGCGGACGCCGTGTCCACTTATCGCCGCGGTCCTGCCACACCCGTCTCCGCCTGGGGGTTCACCATGTCCCGACTCCTGCACCTCGACAGCAGCGCGCGCGCCGACTCCTTCACCCGCCGCCTCGGCGGGGCCTTCGCCGGGGCCTGGCTGGCGGGCGGCGGCGAGGTCGTCCACCGCGACCTCGCCGCCGACCCGCTGCCACCGATCCGCGAGGGCTGGACCCGGATCTGCGACACCCTGCTGCGCGAGGGCATCACCGAGATCGACCGCTACTCCGAGGCCGTCCGCACCGGGCAGGAGCAGGAGGCCTGGGCGGTCGTCCGGCCGCTGCTCGACGAACTGGTCGCGGCGGACGCGGTGCTGATCGGCGCGCCGATGTACAACTTCGGCATACCCGCCGCGCTCAAGGCCTGGATCGACCAGGTGACCTTCCCCAAGATGGTCCTCGCGCCCCGCAAGTTCGTGGTCGTCGCCGCCCGCGGCGGCGCCTACGGGCCCGGCACCCCGCGTGAGCCCTACGACCACAACGGCCGCTACCTGCTCGACTTCATCCGCGGCCACTACGCCGTCGAGGACGCCGAGGTCATCGCCGCCGAACTGGTCAACTCGCTGGTCGACCCCGCCCTGGCCGGCCGGGTCGCGCAGCACCGGGAGTCGGCCGCCGACGCCCTCCGGCGCGCGCGGGAACTCGGCGCCGAGCTGGTCGGCCACCGCGTCCCGAGGGAGGGCTGACGCCGTGCCGTGGATCTGGCTGCTGCTGGCGGGAGCGGTGGAGATCGCCTGGGCGCAGTCCATCAAGCCCACCGAAGGGTTCACCCGGCTCCCGCAGACCCTGCTCTGCCTCGTCCTGATGTGCGGCGCGGTCTACCTGCTCTCGCGCGCCCTCCAGGACCTCCCGGTCGGCACCGCGTACGCCGTGTTCACCGGCATCGGCACCGTCGGCGCCGTCCTGACCGGAGTGGTGCTGCGCCACGAGACGCCGTCCCCGGTGGCCCTCGCCGGCCTCGCCCTGATCACCACGGGCCTGGTCACCGTCCACCTCGGGACCGCCGACTGACCTGTCGCGCCGGGTTCACGGGGGCCCGGCGCGGCAGGTCCCGTCCGGGTGCGATGTTGGTGGCGCATAGTCGAATGTACATAACCGACATCGATACGACGGAGGCGCCGGATGTTCGTTACGCAGATCGACATCGACACCGTGCAGCGGCGGATGGCCCTCGGCGGTCGGCATCGCGGTGCCTCGGCCGTCGACCTCATGATCGCGGCGACGGCGGCGCATCACGGGCTCACCGTTCTGCACGCCGACGCCGACTACCGCACCGTGGCCCGGCACGCTCCGGAACTCGGCGAGCACGGCATCCTCGATCACTCCTGATGTCGGCCCCGGCGCCGTCGGGTGGCGCTGCCTCAGGCGGTCAGGGCCGGGGCGGTGCGGAGCTCCGTGCGGGCCGCGTCGTAGCGCGTGAGCAGGAGGCGGGCGACCTCGGGGGCGGCGCCGAGGACGTCGGCGAGGAGGTCGGCGCCGGCGTCGGCGGCGGCTCCGGCGATGCGGTCGGGGAGCCGGCCGGGGGCGAGCAGGTAGGGGGCGACGGCGGTCCGCCGGGCGCCGGCGCGGCGCAGCGCGGCGAGCGCGTCGGGGACGCGGGGGCCGTCGGCGGAGGCGTAGGCGACCTCGACGGCGGCCCAGCCGCGGGTGCGGCGCCATTCGGCGGCGACGGCGCGGGTGGCGGCGTCGGCGGCCGGGTCGGAGGAGCCGGCGGCGGCGAGGACGACACCCGTGCGGGCCCGGACGGCGGCGGAGGCGAGCTCGGGGTCGGCTTCCGCGAGGCGCCGGTCGAGGGCGGCGAGCAGCAGCGGGGACGGGCCGAGGACGTCGGCTGTCGGCAGGCCGGCGCCGGCCGCGCGCAGGGCGGCGGGGATGTCGTGCTTGGCGTGGAAGGCCCGGTTGAGGAGCAGCGGGACGGCCACCGCGGCGGCGCCGAGCCGGGGGACCACCTGCGGGATCCGCGGCGCGCAGTGGTCGAGGTAGGCGGTGGCGACGTCGAGGCCGAGGCGCAGCGCGCGGACGCGGGCGACCAGGTCGGCGACGGTGGCGGCGTGCCGGGGGTCGCGGCTGCCGTGGGCGATCAGCAGCAGGGCGGGGCTGCCCGCCGCCACCGGGGTGGCGGGGGCGGCGGACAGCCGGCCTTCGTACATGCGGTGCGGCCTTACTTGACGGCGGCCAGCAGGCCGCGGTTGCGCAGGACCCGGCGCTCGACCGGGGTGAAGACGAGCAGTTCGATGGCGATGCCGACGAACAGGATGAGGATGATGCCGAGCAGGACGCCGGCCATGTCGGAGAACTCGCGCTGGTTCTCCAGGTACCGGCCGAGGCCGAGGCCCAGGTCGGGGGAGGAGGCGACGAGTTCGGCGGCCATCAGCGAGCGCCAGGAGAACGCCCAGCCCTGCTTGAGGCCGGCCAGGTAGCCGGGGAGCGCGGCGGGGAGCAGGATGTGGCGGGCGCCGTTGAGGCCGGTGGCGCCGAGGGTGCGGCCGGCCCGCAGGAACAGCGGCGGCACCTGGTCGATGCCGGCCACCAGGCCGTTGGCGATGGAGGGCACGGCGCCGAGCAGGATGACGGCGTACATCATCGAGTCGTTGATGCCGAGCCAGATGACGGCGGCCGGCACCCAGGCGACCGAGGGGAGCGACTGGAGGCCGGAGAGGACCGGTCCGAGTGCGGCCCGGACGGGCTTGACCCGGGCGACGACCAGGCCGATCGGGGTGCCGATGGCGACGGCGACGAGGAAGCCGGACAGGCCGCGCCAGACGCTGGTCCAGATGATCGAGAACAGCGTGCCGGCGGACCACAGGTCCTCGGCGGCGCGCCAGACGTCGGCCGGGCTGGGCAGCTTGTAGGAGCTGGTGAGTTCGAGGCTGTACGCGCCCTGCCACAGGGCGAGCACCAGGAGCACGCCGAGCAGCGGCGGCAGCGCCTTCTGCCGCAGCGTGTCGGTGAGGGAGCTGCGCTGGGTGCTGACGGCGTCGAGCGCGTCGAGGCCGGCGCCCACGTCGGCGCTGTCCGCGCCGGGAGCCTTGTCCAGGATGGGCGTGGTGTCAGTGCTGGCCATGGCGGCGGATCTCCCCACGCAGTTCTTCGGTGATCTCGATGGACAGGTCGGCCACGCCGGAGGACTCGATCCGGCGCGGCTGCGGCAGGTCGATCCGCCACTCGCGGGCGACCCGGCCGGGGCGCGAGGAGAGCAGCACCACGCGCTGGGCGAGCCGGACGGCCTCCCGCACGTTGTGGGTGACGAAGAGGACGGAGAGCTTGCGCTCGGCCCAGATCCGGGTGATCTCGTCGTGCAGCACGTCGCGGGTGATGGCGTCGAGGGCGGCGAACGGCTCGTCCATGAGCAGCAGGGAGCTGCCCTGGGCGAGCGCGCGGGCCAGCGCGACGCGCTGGCGCATGCCGCCGGAGAGCTCGTGCACGCGCTTGGCGTAGGAGCCCTGGAGGCGGACGAGTTCGAGCAGCCGCTCGGCCTCGGCCCGGCGCTCGGCCCGGGGGACGCCGGCGAGCTTGAGGGCGAGTTCGATGTTCTTGCCGGCGGTGAGCCAGGGGAAGAGCGCGTGTTCCTGGAACATCAGCGCGGGTCGTCCCCCGGGTACCTCGATGGTGCCCGCGGAGGGCGCGTCGAGACCGGCGACCAGGTTGAGCAGGGTGGACTTGCCGCAGCCCGAGGCGCCGAGCAGCGTGACGAACTCGCCCGGCGCGACGTCGAGGGTGATGTCGTCCAGGACGTGCGTCTGCGCGCCGGGACGGCCGAAGGACTTGTGCACGTGCGAGATCCGGACGGCGGGCGCGCCGTCACGGGTGCCGACGCCTGCGGCGTCGTCCGAGGTGGTCAGTGCCGGGGTCATCCGGGCACCTCCTGCGTGGTGTGGTCATGGGCCCCTCCTGTCCGCCGGCGGACGGGAGGGATGGTGTCGGAGGGAGCCGGGGTCCGGGCCCCGCCCGGGGCCGAGCTCGGGGCACCGAGCGGGCATCGACCGGGCGGGCGGGGGACCGGACCGCGGGGCTTTTGGCGCCGTGGGCGCGCTGCGGGCGCGCCCACGGGTACCGCGGGGCGGTGTTACTTGGTGCCGAGTCCGGCGTCCGCCACGGGGCTCTGCCCCTTCTCCTTGAGCACCTTGTTGAGCGGCGTGAGGTCGTAGATCCCGTTCAGGTTCGGCTTCTTGAGCAGCCCGGCGGTCACCGCGTTGTCGGCCTCGGTCTGCAGGGTGGAGGCCAGCGGGTCGTCCAGGAACTCGATGTCGGCCCAGGCCGGGTCGAGGATGGCCGGCTCCAGGGCGTTGCCGGCCTCCTTCTTGATGGCCTCGTTGGCGATGGCCTTGGCCTTGTCCGGGTTGGCCTTGATGAACGCGTTGGTGGCCACCGAGCCGCGCAGGACGGCCTCGACCACGTCGGCGTGCTCGGCCAGGAACTTCTGCGAGACGATGATGTTGGTGATCACGAACTTCTTGTCCGGCCAGATGTCCTTCTCGTTGAGCAGGACCTTCGCGCCGAGGGTGACCAGCTTGGACGCGGTCGGCTCGGGCACCCAGGCGCCGTCGATCGAGCCCTGCTTGTAGGCGTCCGGGGTGACCTTGTTGTCCGAGCGGACCACGCTGACGTCGCCGGCGCCGGACTGGGCGTCGACCTTGTAGCCCTTGCCGGCCAGGTAGTTGAGGAGCGCCACGTCCTGGGTGTTGCCCAGCTGCGGGGTGGCGATCTTCTTGCCCTTGAGGTCGTCCAGGGTGGCGATCTTGTCCGGGTTGACCACCAGCTTGACACCGCCGGAGGCCGAACCGCCGATGATCTTCAGCGACTTGCCCTCGGACTTGGTGAAGCCGTTGATCGCGGGGGAGGGGCCGATCCAGCCGATGTCGATGGAGCCGGCGTTGAGCGCCTCGATCTCGGCCGGGCCCGCGTTGAAGACCTGGGTCTTGACCTGGGTGGCGCCCAGCTCCTTCTGGAGGATGCCCTCCTGGAGGCCGACCAGCGGGGTGCCGTGGGTGAGGTTGGCGAAGTAGCCGATCTTCACCGTGTCGGCGGAGAGCTTCGCGGCGCTGCCGGAGGCGGAATTCCCGGCTGCGGGGGCGGTGTTGGGCTTGTTGTCGTCGCTCTTCGAGCCGTAGCCGCAGGCGGAGAGCAGCGCCACGGCGGTCAGGCCGGCTATGGCGGCCGCGGCGGAGCGTCTGATCCGGCCGGCGCCGGGATGTGCCGGAGTATGCGGCTCGTCGCCGTGCAGGAGGGTCTGGTTCGGTGCCATGGTGGAAGTCCTTCTCGCGGACGGACCGTCAGGAGGCGGCCTCGGGGCGGACATCGGTCGGAGTCGTGCTTGCGGCATCGTGGATGCCGGGCAAGCCGGGTCGGCTCCGCTGTACCGGCTGTGGGGCGGGACAGCGGCCGGCCCGGTGACAGGGCTGGGGTCAGCCCTGTCTGCCCACACATCGCGTCAGGCCGCCCTGGCCGCTGCCGAGGACGCCGCTGCCGATGCGGCCGCCTTCCTTGTCCATGCCCGAGAACGCCTCGCTGGGCATCAGACCCAGTCCTCCTCGTCCGGTGTGCCGGGAGCGTCGGTGGTGCGTACGGTGTCGAAGGCCTCGCCCGCCATGCCGGCGGTGAGGGTGGTGCCGTCGGACGGGTCGATCAGCAGGAACGAGCCGGTCCGGCGGTTGTCCGAGTAGCCGTCGAGGGCCAGCGGCTCGGCGGTGCGGAGCACCACGTGGCCGATGTCGTTGACGTTCAGCCCCTCGGCGCCGGAGCCCTGTCCGAGCTTTCCGTCGCGGATCGGCGCGGTGATGTCGATCCGGTAGGAGATCTCCTTGACCAGCGCGCGTACCGTGCGGGTGGTGTGCTTGAGCAGCACCTTGTCGCCGGCCCGCAGCGGGCGCTCGCTGAGGTGGCTGACGGTGGCCTCGATGTCCTTGGTGGGGACGGGGGCCGGGCCGGCCGCGATCAGGTCGCCGCGCGAGATGTCGATGTCGTCGGCGAGCCGGACGGTCACCGACTGGGGTGCCCAGGCGAGGTCGGACGCGCGGCCGAGCACGTCGATGCCCGCGACGGTGGTGGTGTGGCCCGAGGGCAGCACCACCACCGGGTCGCCCACCCGCAGCACGCCGGAGGCCAACTGCCCCGCGTAGCCGCGGTAGTCGGGGTGCTCCTCGGTCTGCGGGCGGATCACGTACTGGACCGGGAAGCGGGCCGGCTCGACGCTCGGGTCGCTGCCGACCGGGACGGTCTCCAGGTGCTCCAGCAGGGTCGGGCCGCCGTACCAGTCCATGTGCGCGGACGGCTCGACGACGTTGTCCCCGGCCAGGGCGGAGATCGGGACGGCCACCACGTCCTTGACGCCGAGCGAGGCGGCGTACGCGGTGAACTCCTCGGCGATGGCGGCGAACACGGGCTCCGCGTAGTCGACCAGGTCCATCTTGTTGACGGCCAGCACGACGTGCGGCACGCGCAGCAGCGCGGCGACGGCGGCGTGCCGGCGGGTCTGCTCGACCACGCCGTTGCGGGCGTCGACCAGGACGACGGCGAGCTCCGCGGTGGAGGCGCCGGTCACCATGTTCCGGGTGTACTGCACGTGCCCCGGGGTGTCGGCGAGGATGAACCGCCGCCGGGGGGTGGCGAAGTAGCGGTACGCGACGTCGATGGTGATGCCCTGCTCGCGCTCGGCGCGCAGGCCGTCGGTGAGCAGCGCCAGGTCGGGCGCCTCCTGGCCGCGGCTGCGGGAGGCGTGCTCGACGGCCTCCAGCTGGTCGGCCAGCACCGACTTGGAGTCGTGCAGCAGACGGCCCACCAGGGTGGACTTGCCGTCGTCGACGGAGCCGGCGGTGGCGAAGCGCAGCAGCGAGGTGGCGGTGCCGGTCCGGGTCGTGCCGGTCTGGGTGGTGCTCATTAGAAGTATCCCTCGCGCTTGCGGTCTTCCATCGCGGCCTCGGAGAGCTTGTCGTCGGCGCGGGTGGCGCCGCGCTCGGTGAGGCGGCTGGCGGCGATCTCGGCGATGACGGCCTGGATGTCGGTGGCGTCGGAGTCGACGGCGCCGGTGCAGGACATGTCACCGACCGTCCGGTAGCGGATCAGCCGCCGCTCGACCGGCTCGTTCTCCTTGGGGCCGCCCCACTCGCCGGCGGTCAGCCACATGCCGCTGCGGGCGAAGACGTCGCGCTCGTGGGCGTAGTAGATCTCCGGGAGCTCGATGGACTCGCGCTCGATGTACTGCCAGACGTCCAGCTCGGTCCAGTTGGAGAGGGGGAAGACGCGGACGTGCTCGCCGACCGCGTGCCGGCCGTTGTAGAGCGACCACAGCTCGGGGCGCTGGCGGCGCGGGTCCCAGGCGCCGAACTCGTCGCGCAGCGAGAAGACGCGCTCCTTGGCGCGGGCCTTCTCCTCGTCGCGGCGGCCGCCGCCGAAGACGGCGTCGAAGCGGCCGGTCTCGATGGCGTCCAGCAGCGGGACGGTCTGCAGCGGGTTGCGGGTGCCGTCGGGGCGCTCGCGCAGCCGGCCGTCGTCGATGAAGTCCTGGACGTGGGCGACGTGCAGGCGCAGGTTGTGCTCGGCCACCACGCGGTCCCGGTAGGCGATGACCTCGGGGAAGTTGTGGCCGGTGTCGACGTGCAGCAGTGAGAACGGGACGGCGGCCGGCCAGAAGGCCTTGAGCGCCAGGTGCAGCATGACGATGGAGTCCTTGCCGCCCGAGAAGAGGATCACCGGGCGTTCGAACTCCCCCGCGACCTCGCGGAAGATGTGCACCGACTCGGCCTCCAGCGCGTCCAGGTGGGACAGCGCGAAGGGGGAGTCGTCGGTGCGGAGCGGGCTGTCGGTCGCGGTGGTCATGCGAGGCCCCTCTCGGTCAGGAAGGCGTGCAGCTCGGCAGCGGACTCCGCCACCGCGCGGCCCTGCGTCTGCAGGCGCAGCTCCGGATGTTCCGGGGCCTCGTACGGGTCGTCAACCCCTGTCAGGCCCGAGATCTCGCCGGCGGCCTGCTTGGCGTACAGCCCCTTGACGTCGCGCTCGGCGCAGAGCTCGACCGGGGTGGCGACGTGGATCTCCAGGAACGCGGTGCCGTTCGCGGCGTGCCGCTCGCGGACCGCGGCGCGGGAGTCGGCGAACGGCGCGATCACCGGGGCGAGCACCTTGACGCCGTTGGCGGCGAGCTTCTCGGCGACGAAGCCGATCCGGGTGACGTTGGTGTGCCGGTCCTCGCGGCTGAACCCGAGGCCCTTGGAGAGGAACTCGCGGATCTCGTCGCCGTCCAGGACCTCGACCCGGTGGCCCTCGGCGCGCAGCCGCTCGGCCAGGGCGAAGGCGAGCGTGGTCTTGCCCGCGCTCGGCAGCCCGGTCAGCCACACCGTGGCGCCGCGCTCGCAGGTGGCGGCCGCACGGGCCGCCTCTGCGGCTCCGTCGGCGGCCGGGGTGTGGACTGTGCTCACGGTGACTTCTCCAGACGGGATGGGGTGTCGACGGTCGATCATGTGCTGCGGGGCGGCGTTGGGGAAGCCCCCAGGGAAGCCCCTAGACGGCTCAGAGGTGAATGCCGCACTCGGTCTTGCCGGAGCCGGACCAGCGGCCGGCGCGGGCGTCCTCGCCCTCGCCCGGCTTGCGGGTGCAGGAGAGCGGCGAACAGCCGATCGACGTGTAGCCCTCCCACAGCAGCGGGTTGAGCAGCACGCCGTTGGCGTTCACGTAGGCGTCCACGTCGTCCTGCGTCCAGCGGGCGATCGGGGCGATCTTGACCTTGCGGCGCTTGGCGTCCCAGGAGACCACCGGGGTGCCGGCCCGGGTCGGCGACTCGTCGCGGCGCAGCCCGGTGGCCCAGGCGTCGTAGCCGCCGAGGCCGCGGTTGAGCGGCTCGACCTTCCGCAGCGAGCAGCACAGGTCCGGGTCGCGGTCGTGCAGCCGCGGCCCGTACTCGGCGTCCTGCTCGGCCACGGTCAGCTTCGGGGTGAGCGTGATGACGTTGACCGGCATCACCGCCTGCACCGCGTCCCGGGTCCCGATGGTCTCCGGGAAGTGGTAGCCGGTGTCCAGGAAGACCACGTCCACGCCGGGGAGGACCGAGGAGGCGAGGTGGGCGACGACCGCGTCCTCCATGGAGGACGTGACGCAGAACCGCTTGCCGAAGGTGTCGGCCGCCCAGCGCAGGATCTCCTGCGGGGTGGCCTCCTCCAGCTCCCGGCCGGCCCTCTCGGCCCGCTCCCGGTGGTCGTCAGTGGTCGCGGTGGTCATGCGGCGTGCTCCCCCCACTGGTCCGACCCGCGTCGGCCCGGCCCCCGTTGGCGGGGGAGAGCAGACCGAGGAACTTCAACTGGAACGCCCGGCGGCAGCCGTGGCACTCCCAGGCGCCGTGCCCGGCCTCGGAGGGCCGCAGGTCCTCGTCGCCGCAGTACGGGCAGAAGAACGGTGCCGCGCGCTCGCTCACGAGAGCTGCTCCTCGCCGGCCCGGGCGGCCCACTGCGCGAACCGCTCGCCCTCGGCGCGGTCGGCCCGGTACCTGGTCAGGACGCGCTCGACGTAGTCGGGCAGGCCCTCCTTGGTGACCTTGAGGCCGCGGACCTTGCGGCCGAAACCGGCCTCCAGCCCGAGCGCGCCGCCCAGGTGGACCTGGTAGCCCTCGACCTGGTTGCCCTGCTCGTCCGTCACCAGCTGGCCCTTGAGGCCGATGTCGGCGACCTGGATGCGGGCGCAGGCGTTCGGGCAGCCGTTGATGTTGATGGTCAGCGGCTCCTCGAAGTCGGGGAGGCGCTTCTCCAGCTCGTCGATGAGCGTGCGGCCGCGCTCCTTGGTCTCGACGATGGCGAGCTTGCAGTACTCGATGCCGGTGCAGGCCATGGTGCCGCGGCGGAACGGGGAGGGGGTGACCCGCAGGTCCAGCGCCTCCAGGCCGGCCACCAGCGACTCGACCCGGTCCTCGGTGATGTCGAGGACGATCATCTTCTGCTCGGCGGTGGTGCGCAGCCGGTCGCTGCCGTGGGCCTCGGCGAGGTCGGCGATCTCGCCGAGCAGCTTGCCGTCGACCCGGCCGACGCGCGGCGCGAAGCCGACGTAGTAGCGGCCGTCCTTCTGCCGGTGCACGCCGACGTGGTCGCGCCAGCGGCCGCTGGGCTCCTCCGGCGCGGGGCCGTCGACCAGCTGGTACTTGAGGTACTCGTCCTCCAGCACCCGGCGGAACTTCTCCACGCCCCAGTCAGCGACCAGGAACTTCAGCCGGGCGCGGTTGCGCAGCCGGCGGTAGCCGTAGTCGCGGAAGATGCCGATGACGCCGCCGTAGACGTCGGCGACCTCGTCCAGCGGGACCCACGCGCCGAGCCGGACGCCGAGCTTGGGGTTGGTGGAGAGGCCGCCGCCGACCCAGAGGTCGAAGCCGGGGCCGTGCTCGGGGTGGACGACGCCGACGAAGGCGATGTCGTTGATCTCGTGCGCGACGTCCAGCAGCGGCGAGCCGGAGACGGCGGACTTGAACTTGCGCGGCAGGTTGGAGAAGTCCTTGTTGCCGATGAACCGGCGCTGGATCTCGTCGATGGCGGGGGTGCCGTCGATGATCTCGTCCTCGGCGATGCCGGCCACCGGGGAGCCGAGGATGACGCGCGGGGTGTCGCCGCAGGCCTCGGTGGTGGAGAGGCCGACGGCCTCCAGCTTCTGCCAGATGGAGGGGACGTCCTCGATCCGGATCCAGTGGTACTGGACGTTCTGCCGGTCGGTCAGGTCGGCGGTGTTGCGGCCGTACTCCTGCGAGACCTCGGCGATGGCGCGGAGCTGGGCGACGGTCAGCCGGCCGCCGTCGATGCGGACGCGGAGCATGAAGTACTCGGCGTCGAGCTCGTGCGGGTCCAGGATCGCGGTCTTGCCGCCGTCGATGCCCTCCTTGCGCTGGGTGTAGAGGCCCCACCAGCGCATCCGGCCGCGGAGGTCGGCCGGGTCGATCGAGTCGAAGCCCCGGTGCGCGTAGATCGTCTCAATACGTGTCCGCACATTGAGACCGTCGTCGTCCTTCTTGAACTGCTCGTTGGCGTTCAGAGGAGTGAAGTGGCCCATGCCCCACTGGCCCTCACCGCGGTGACGGGTCACCTTGCGAGGCGCGGCGGGGCGTCGCGCGGGGGCGGCGTCGGCCGTGGGCTCGGCAGTCTCGGGAGTGGTGGCCATGGTGAAGTCCTTCGGGGCAGGTGGCTCTGACGCCGGATGGATCGCGGGGCGTGCGCGGCGGTTCGGTGCTGCTGTGACCTGCGGGTTTCTCAAGGCCTGCGAAGCAGTGACCGGTGACCGGGCGGGCGCCTGCGCATCCGCTTCGGCGGGGATGGCGAAGTGATGGCGCCGGGTGCGGTGGGTGGCGGCGGGGTGGGGCTCAGGTCACCGGACAGATGGCGCTGGACACGCGAAGGAGATCGACGTGAAGTCGACCTACTAGGGTGGTTCCGGCGCTCGGCATGGCAAGAGATTCGCACGGAGCACGACTCGCGGTCCACTAACGTCCGTATTCTGGACCTGAAGGTTTCGAATACCGAGATGTCGGAGCGTTCCCGCCGCTCCCCGGTTCCGGGCCCCGCGGAGGATCGCCGACGGATGGTCGGCATGTGGTCGGCATGTGGTCGGCGGACCGCCGACGGGTGGCCGGCCGGTGTCCGCCGCGCGGCAGCCGGGTGGCCGCCGGGCCGGGCGGAGACCCGGACGACCGCCCGAACCGTCGCCCCGTGCCATGGCAGATCAGCGGACCGGTCACGGCCCGATACCGTTAGCCCTGTGCAAGCAGCAGGCGAAACGACCAGACCGAACCCCGAGCGGCCCTCCCGTCGTCGGGGCAAGGGATCCCGGCGGGCGGCCAGGCAGGTCACTTGGCGGACCACCGCCTGGGCCCTGGTCAAGGACACCACCAACACCTGCGTCGAGTACCGGGTCACCGGACTCGCGGCGGAGGCGGCGTTCTTCACCCTCCTCTCCATCCCACCGCTGCTGCTCTGCCTCGCCGGCACCCTCGGCTACCTCGACGACTTCCTCGGCGCCGGCACCATCGACAACCTCAAGGCCGACATCATCAAGGCCGCCGGGACGGTCCTCTCCGACTCCTCGATCACCACGGTCGTGCAGCCGCTGCTGGGCCAGGTCTTCGACCAGACCAGGCCCGACCTGATCTCGATCGGCTTCCTGCTCTCGCTCTGGTCCGGATCCCGGGCGCTCTACATCTTCATCGACACCATCACCGTGATGTACGGGCTCGACGGCAAGCGGGGCATCGTCAAGACCCGCCTGATGTCGCTCGGCCTCTACCTCGGCGCGCTGACGATCGGCTCGCTGGTGCTGCCGCTGCTGATGGCCGGGCCCGGCCTGGTGATGAACGCCGTCCCGGAGATCGCCGGGCTGGTCAACGCCGCCTACTGGCCGTTCGCCATCCTGCTGCTGATCGTCTCGCTGACCACCCTGTACCACCTCGCCGTGCCGGTCTCCACGCCCTGGCGCGAGGACATCCCCGGCGCGCTGGTCGCGCTGGTGGTGCTGGTCTTCTGCAGCGTCGCGCTCCGGCTCTACCTGGTCAGCTCCATCGAGGGCCACTCGGTGTACGGCTCGCTGGCCGCGCCGGTCGCGGTGCTGCTCTGGATCTTCGTGGTGGCGCTCGCGGTGCTCATCGGCGCCGCCATGAACGCCGCCATAGACCGCCGCTGGCCCACCCTGGAGACCGCCGACGCCCGCGCCGAGAACGAGCGCGCCCACGAGGAGGCCGCGGCGGCCGTGGTCCGCGAGGTGGCCGCCCGCCGCGCCGTCGAGCGGGCCCGCCGGGCGCGCGAGCTGGGCCTCGCCGAGGGCGGCGAGGAGGAGCACTGGGAGGACGAGGGTGAGGACGGCGACGTCCCCTCGGAGTACCCCGAGCGGTGGGCCGACGTGCTGGCGGCCGACAACGTCCGGGGCCGGATCACCGCGCGCGGCGGCGGCCCGCACCACCGCCCCGCCCCGCCCCCGCCGGACAGCGACCGGCCGGTCGCCCCGCCGCCGGAGTACCCGGTCCCCGGCCACCCGCCCCGCCCGCCGTGGGACCGGCGCTGAGGCGGGGCCGTCCCCGCGCCGGGGCCGGCCCCGGCCGGTCCGCAGGTGAAAAACCGGTTGGCAGGCGGGAGCGGCTTGGCTACGGTGTGAGTTGTCCGGTTCGGACCGTGCCGTTGCCGGTCCGAGGAGAGAAAGCAGGAGGTGAGTCCCGTGGCCACGACTGTCACGACGGCTGCCCTGGGCAGCGCCCGCATCCACCTCTCCCTGCCGGCCGCCGGCTGACGCAGCCCTTCGCGCGTGCAGCCGCAGCCCGGCGGGATCACTTTCCTCCCGAAGGGCCCACTGCGTTGTTCAACGCCGCCTCCGTCTCCTCTTCCTTCTCCACCGCTTCCTCCGCGTCTTCCTCCACTTCTTCCTTCCTGACCTCCGCGTCCTCCGACGCGGCGTCCCCGCTGGCCGGGTACGGCTGGACGGCCGAGCTCGACGAGCTCTTCGCGCCGCTCGCCGAGGCCGGGCTGACGCCCGCCCGGATCGTCCGGGTCGACCGCGGCCGGTGCGACGCCGTCCTGACCGACCCGGAGACCGGCGAGCTGCGCACCGTCCGGGCCGACACCCGGCAGGTCGGCGACGCCGACATGATCAACTGCCCCTGCACCGGGGACTGGGCCGCCGTCGACCTCGCGGCGCAGCCGATGGCCTCCGTCGCGGCGCTGCTGCCGCGCTCCACCGCGATCATCCGCAAGGTGGCGGGCAAGCGGTCCGACGGCCAGGTGCTGGCCGCCAACGTCGACACCGTGGTGATCGCCGCCTCGCTCGCCGCCGAGCCCGACCTGGGCCGGATCGAGCGCTTCCTCGCCCTCGCCTGGGAGTCCGGCGCCGAGCCGCTGGTCGCGCTCACCAAGGCCGACCTGGTCGACGACGCCGACTTCATCCGCGCCGACGTCGAGGCCGCGGCGCCCGGCGTCACCGTGCTGGTGGTCAGCGCCGAGACCGGCGAGGGGGTGGACGTGCTGCGCGCCTGCACGCCCGGCACCACCGCCGTGATCGGACAGTCCGGTGTCGGCAAGTCGACCCTGACCAACGTGCTCGCCGGGGCCGACGTGATGGCCGTCCAGCAGGCCCGCGCCGTCGACCAGAAGGGCCGGCACACCACCACCACGCGCGAGCTGGTCCCGCTGCCCGGCGGCGGGGTGCTGATCGACACGCCCGGCCTCCGCGAGGTCGGCCTCTACGGCGGCGAGGGCGTGGCCCTGGCCTTCGCCGACGTCGAGGAGCTCGCCGAGGAGTGCCGCTTCCACGACTGCAACCACCAGGGTGAGCCCGGCTGCGCGGTGCTCGCCGCGCTGGAGACCGGCGGCCTGCCGGAGCGCCGGCTGGAGAGCTACCGCAAGCTCCAGCGGGAGAGCGAGTGGATCGCCTCCCGTTCGGACGCCCGGCTCGCCTCGGCGCGGCTGAAGAAGTGGAAGACCATCACCAAGTCGATGCGTGCGGCGGGAGGCCCCGTGAAGCGCTGACCTCAGGCTCCGCGCCGGGCGGGCGGGCGGCGGGTCGTGCGGGCGGTGGCGGTCAGCCGCCCGCCGCCGCCCGCGCCCGGGCGCCCGGCCGCGGGCTCAGCGGAGGTCGGCCACCAGGCGGAACCGTTCCAGCACGACCGGGGTCGCGTCGTCCACCGTGAAGCCCGGGTCCCCGAGCGCGGCGCGCAGCTCGGCACCGTGCCAGAACCCCTCGTGCGCGGCCCGCCACTCGGCGACCGTCGCGTACCCCTCGCCCTCGTCCAGGGCGTGCCGCAGACCGACCTCGCCGAGCGGGACGACCCGGACGTCCGTCGTCTCGGTCACCGCGACGACCTGTCCGGCCGAGTCGACCACCGCACCCCGGGCACCGGCCCGGGGCAGCGGCTCGCCCTCGCGCTCGTACTCGGTGAGCAGCCCGGTGGTGCTGGTCTTGGCACCGGAGAGCACCGCGGCGACCAGCTTGTCCCGGAGCGGGCCGGGGAAGGCGAACTCCTCCACCCGCAGGCCGGCGATACGCGGGTCGTCCGGGCCGGTGTAGGGCTGCTCGGGCATTCGGGCTCCTCGGGACGTGGGCGGGATCGTGCGGCAGCGTAGCCGTTCCACCGGCCGGTGGCGCGCGGTTTTCCGCCCGGCCCGCAGCAGTACCGGCACCGCGGCAGTACCGGCACCGCCTCCTCCGTCCGCCCCGCGGCGTCCGGACGGTCGCGTCCGATTTCCGCCAGTCCGGACCCGTCCGGTGCCGCAGACTGGACAACGTGATCGACGACGACATCCGGTACCGGGCCGTGGACAGCCGGGACGCCCGCTTCGACGGCGTCTTCTTCACGGCTGTCACCTCGACCGGCATCTACTGCCGGCCGAGCTGCCCCGCCGTGACCCCCAAGCGCGTCAACTGCACCTTCTACCCGAGCGCCGCCGCCGCCCAGAGCGCGGGCTTCCGGGCCTGCCGCCGCTGCCGCCCCGACTCCGTCCCCGGCTCGCCGGAGTGGAACCACCGCGCCGACCTGGTCGGCCGGGCGATGCGGCTGATCGGCGACGGCATCGTGGACCGCGAGGGCGTCGCCGGCCTGGCCCAGCGCCTCGGCTACAGCTCCCGCCAGCTCCAGCGCCAGCTGACCGCCGAACTCGGCGCCGGTCCGATCGCACTGGCCCGGGCCCGCCGCGCCCAGACCGCACGGCTGCTGCTCCAGACCACCGAGCTGCCGGTCACCGAGATCGCCTTCGCCTCCGGGTTCGCCTCCGTGCGGCAGTTCAACGACACCGTGCGCGAGGTGTACGACCGCACCCCCAGCGGGCTGCGCGCCGAGGTCACGGCCGGCCGGCGGACCGCCACCCCGGCCGGAGGCCTCGCGCTGCGGCTCGCCTACCGGGGCGCCCTCGACAGCGACCACCTGATCGACTTCCTCGCCCTGCGCGCCGTCCCCGGCGTGGAGGAGGTCGTGCCCGGCGCGCGGCCCGGCGTCCGCACCTACCGCCGCACCCTGGCGCTCCCGTACGGCCACGGCATCGCCGAGGTGGACGGCCTCGCCCCCGGCGAGCCGCGCACCCGCGGCTGGCTGGACTGCCGGCTGCTCCTCGCCGACCTGCGCGACCTGCCGACCGCCGTCCAGCGGATGCGGATCCTGTTCGACCTGGACGCCGACCCGCTCGCGGTCGACGACCAGCTCGGCGCCGACCCGCTGCTCGGTCCGCTGGTCCGGGCCCGGCCGGGGCTGCGCTCGCCCGGCCACGTCGACGGGCACGAGCTGGCCGTCCGGGCCGTCCTCGGCCAGCAGGTCACCGTCGCCGCCGCCCGGACCCTGGCCGGCCGGCTCGCCGAGAAGTACGGCACCGCGCTGCCCGAGCCCAGCGGCGGACTGCGGCTGCTCTTCCCGACCGCCGCCGCCCTCGCGGTCGCGGACCCCGAGGACTTCGCGATGCCGGCCGCCCGCCGCCGGGCGCTCACCGGCCTCTGTGCCGCGCTGGCCGAGGGCGTCGTCCGGCTCGACGGCGGCGTCGACCGGGAGGAGGCGGCGGCGCAGCTGCTCGCGCTGCCCGGCATCGGCCCGTGGACCGTGGGCTACCTGCGGATGCGGGCCCTCGCCGACCCCGACGTCTTCCTGCCGACCGACATCGGCGTCAAGCACGGACTGCTCCGGCTCGGCGCCGCCGGCGACCCGAAGTCCGCAGCCAGTACGGCCGAGGCCTGGGCCCCCTGGCGCTCCTACGCCCTGCACCGCCTCTGGGCGGGCCCCGCCGACGACCTCAGCACCGGAACGGAGAACACCTGACGATGAGCACCGCCGACACGAGCACCGCCGACACGAGCACCACCGGGACCGGAGCCGCGAAGACCGGCACCACCGGGACGAGCACCACCGTCTTCACCTTCATGGACAGCCCCTTCGGGCGTCTGATGCTCAGCGGCGTCCGGCCCGCGGACGGCGGTGCGGCCGCGCTGGCCACCGTCACGGCCCCCGGCCAGAAGTACGCGCTCGCCGAACCCGCCGACGACTGGGTCCACGACCCGGACGCGCTGGCCGAGCCGGTCGCCCAGCTGACCGCCTACTTCGCCGGCGAGCGCACGCACTTCGACCTCCCGCTCGCCCCGGTGGGCACCGAGTTCCGCCGCCGGATCTGGGCCGCCCTCGACCGGATCCCGTACGGCGAGACCGTCACCTACGGCCGGCTCGCCGCCCTGGCCGGGGAGTCCCCGCGGGCCGTCCGCGCGGTCGGCGGGGCCGTGGGGGCCAATCCGCTGCTCATCGTCCGCCCCTGCCACCGGATCATCGGCGCGAACGGCGCCCTCACCGGCTTCGCCGCCGGGACGGACCGCAAGCGCTGGCTGCTGGACCTGGAGAGCGGCGCCCTGTTCTGACGGCCGGGGGAGTAGCGGGGCGTGCGGGGCGGCGGGTGGAGGGGCCTCCGACATCCCGCACCGGGCCGCACCGGGCCGGCCCGGTGCGGGATGTCGGAGGCGGCCGCTAGCGTGTGCGACCGTGGCCGACGTCTTCGAAATCACGCTCACGCTGGACCTGCACGACGAGGTGTCCGAGGAGGAGCTCGCCGAGCTCCGGTGGCACCTCGGGCTCGGCCCCAGGCCGGAGGTGCTCCGGATCGTGCCCGCCTTCCCGTACGTGGACGAGGACGACGACGGTGAGCTCGTCATCGGCGACGATCCCCGGCCGCTCCTGGGCGTGCACGGCGAGGCGCGCAGGGCGGGCGGCGCGCTCGTCTCCGCCCTCCACCGCCGGGAGGACACCTGGTGCGGCACGTGGGCCCTGACCAGTCGGCAGGAGATCCACCCCGACGACTTCGACCTCACCGGACAGCTGCTCGGCTGGCTCGCGACCAAGGCCGCCGACGGCCTGTACCGGCGCGGCGACGGACTCGTGCGCCTCGGGTGGATCCGGTTCCACGAGTCGGACCGGACCGAGCCGCTGGTCGTGCGGGACGGAGCCGTCATCTGGCAGCCGTAGCCGGCTCCACCCGCCAGTCGTTGCTGCGCATCCAGCGGCCGGGCGGGAACTCGAAGTCGGTCTCGCCGACGAGCGTGAAGCCGGCCTTCCGGCAGACGGCGTTGGAGGCGGGGTGGTCGACCGACGGGAAGGCGTGCAGCCAGCGGTGGCGGGCGGTGCGGGCGGCGGCCTCGACCGCGGCGCGGGCCGCCGCGGCGGCGATGCCCCGGCCCTGGTGGGGCGGGAGGACGTTCCAGCCCATCTCGTAGACGGTCGAGCCCTGCCAGCTGCGCTCGGCGTAGCCGACGCTGCCGACGGCGACGCCCTCGGGCTCCAGGACGACGCGGTACATGCAGCCGGTGCCGGACGGGACGAAGTCCAGGTAGCGCCGGTGGCGGGCGAGCATCCGCTCCTCGCTCTCCGGGCCGCCGACGTGCGCGCGCATCTCCGGGGTGTTGATCCTGCGCAGCAGGGCGAGGTCGGCGTCGGTCCAGGGTTCGAGACGGAGCAGCACGGGGTCCATGCCCGGAAGGTAGTCGGCGGCACGGGTGCCGGCGACCGGTTTTCGTGCCGGGGATCTGCTCAGGCGGCCGGTTCGGCGAGCGCCCGGGCGAGGTTCTCCAGGGCGGGCAGCGCGTGCATGACGGCGTCGCGGTCGGCGGGGGAGAGGGCGTCGAGCGCGGTGGCGATGCGGCGCTCGTGGGCGTGCTGCCAGTCGTCGAGCTGGCGCCGGCCGGCCGGGGTGAGGGCGATCCGGGCGGTGCGCCGGTCGCCGGGGTCGGCCTGGCGGTCGACGAACCCGGCCTCCAGCAGCTTGCCGACCAGGCCGCTGACGGTGTTCGGCGCGAGCCGCTGGCGGGCGGCCAGTTCGCCGACGCGCAGCGGGGCGGCGGCGAGCGTCTGGAGGAGCTCGACCTGCGCCATCGGCAGGGACTCCCAGGGGTAGTCGGTCCGGATGCTGCTGCGCAGGGTGCGGCGGAGCCGGGTGACCACGTCGGTGAGCCGCCGGGCGCGTTCGACCGCCTCGGTCTCCGGGTCCTGGGGTCCGGCGGTGGCCGGTCCGGTGGCGGGTTCGGGGACGGGTGGTGACGACGGCATGGCGGACAGCGTAGCGCTTGGTGCGGACGGTCCCTGACGGCCGGGATCCGGTCTGCGGCGATCGATGCCGGTCATCGGCGGTCAGGTCGCACATCGATCAGCTCGTAGAAAGAACATATCTGTATCCGATATATTTCGCCGTATGAACGCCGCGTCCACCCTCGCCACCCGGCTGCTCACCGAGCACCCCCGGCCGCGCGGCATAGCCTGCTGGCGGCACGCCCACTGGCTCGCCGTCGCCACCGTCTGCCTCGGCGCGTTCCTCGGTCAGCTGACCGCCAGCGTCACCGCCCTCGTCTACCCCGAGCTCCAGCGCCACTTCCACGCCGGATTCGCCGCCGTCGAGTGGGTCGCCCTCGCCTACCTACTGGTGCTGGTGGCACTGCTCGCACCGGTCGGGCGCCTCTCCGACCTGGTCGGCCGCAAGACCGTCTACCTCGGCGGGTTCGCCGTCTTCGGCCTCGCCTCGCTGGGCGCCGGATTCGCCGGCGGACTCGGGACACTGGTCGCGTGCCGGGCGGTCCAGGCCGTCGGCGGCGCGATGATGCAGGCCAACAGCGTCGCCCTGGTCGCGCGCGGCGTGCCCGAGCACGCGATGCGGCGGGCGCTCGGCGTCCAGGCCGCCGCCCAGGGACTGGGACTCGCGCTCGGACCGAGCCTCGGCGGGCTGCTGGTCGAGCACGCCTCCTGGCGCTGGGTGTTCTGGGTCAACGTGCCGATCGGCCTGGTCGGCATCGCGGCCGGCTGGTTCCTGCTGCCCCGGACCCGCCCCGACACCGGGCCTGCCGGAGCCCCGCCCGCCGGAGCCCCGCCCGTCGGAATCCCGACCGCCGACCGTCGCACGGCCCGCCCCGCGCCTTCGGTGACGCCCCGGCCCGCGCCCGTGCCCGCGCTCACGGCCCGGCTCCCGCGCCCGCGCCGGGCCGTCGGCCGCCGTCCCGACGGCGACGGCGACGGCGGCCGCTTCGACCTGCCCGGCCTGCTGCTGCTCACCGGCTCGTCCACCGCACTGCTGCTCGCCCTCTCCGCCGCCTCCGGCCTGCCGCTGCCCGGCTGGGCGGTGGCCGGACTGCTGCTCGCCGCCGTGCTGCTCGCGTTCGGCCTGGTCCGCCAGGAGCGGCGGGCCACCCGGCCGATCCTCGCGCCCGGGCTGGTCAACACCCCCGGTGTCCGGCCCGGCCTCGCGGTCTCGCTGATCGGGTACCTGCTGCTGTTCTGCCCGCTGGTGCTGGGCCCGGTGCTGCTCGCCGAGTCCGGCCTGCCGACCGCCCGGGCCGGTCTGGTGATCACCCTGCTCCCGGCCGCGTTCGCGGTGGCCGCGACGGTCGGCGGCGCGCTGCTGCCGCGCGGCTGGTCGGACGCCGCCCGCTGCCGGTTCGGCGCCGCCCTCGCCGGGACCGGGCTGCTGTGCTGCGCGCTGCTCCCGGGTGCCGGCCTGCCCGTCCACCTGCTCGCGGTGCCGCTGGCGGCCGTCGGCTCCGGGCTGGGCGTGCTGCTGCCGGCCAACAACGCGCTGGTGATGCGGGCGATCCCGGCGGAGTGCTCGGCGGTCGGCGGCGGCATGGTCAACATGGCCCGCAGCCTCGGTACGGCGCTCGGCACCGCGCTGCCGGTGCTCGGCGTCCACCTGGCGGGACCGGTGCTCGGCGGCCGGTCGGTGCTGCTCGTCCTCGCCGCGGTGGCCGGCCTCGCGGTGGCGCTCTCCCGTCCGGTCCGGGGTCGTCCGGTGCGGGGTCGTCCGGTGCGGGGCCGTCCGGTCCGGGCTCGCGAGCAGCCGGTACGCGAGCCCGGGCGCGACCGGTCGCCGGTGCGCCGCTGAGCACGGAAACGGCCGGGGCGGCGGACGGATCACCCGTCCACCGCCCCGGCCGTGCCGTGCTGTGCCGTACCGTGCCGCGTCGTGCCGCCGGTCAGGAGGCGGGCACGCCGGGGGCGGCGCCGCGTTCCTGGAGCATGTCGGTCATCAGCTGGATCTCCGACGTCTGCCCGGCCACCATCGACTGGGCGAGCCGCTTCTCGCTCTCGTTCTTCGCCAGGTCGACGTAGCCCTGGGCCATCTCCACGCCGCCCTTGTGGTGCTCCAGCATCAGCTGCAGGAAGAGCACCTCGGCGTCCCGCCCGCTCAGCGAACGGAGCTTGGCGAGCTGGGTGTTGGTGGCCATGCCGGGCATCAGCGAGCCGTCGTGCGCCTCGTAGCCGTGCTTCATGCCCATCCACGCCATCGGCTTGGCCGGCGAGTGCTGCGAGAGCCCCCACTGGTCGAGCCAGCCCATCATCATGCCGCGCTGGTTGGCCTGGGTGTTGATGATGTCGAAGGCGAGCGTGCGGGTGTGCTCGTCCGAGGTCCGGTCGCGGACGATGAACGACAGGTCCACCGCCTGCTGGTGGTGGGTCGCCATGTCGCGGGCGAACCCGGCCTCCGGGGAGTCGTCCGCCGGTGCGGAGAGCGAGGAGGAGCCGGAGGCCGACGTCCCGCCGGCCACCAGGGCCGGCACGCCGAGCGCGAGCGCGAGGGCGGCGGCCAGTGCGGCCGGCCACCAGACCCGCTTGCGCGAGGCCGCCGCGGGGACGTCGTCGTCCTCGGTGTCCTCCCCGCCGGGTGTGACGCCGGGGGCGGTCACATCGCCCCCATGGTGCAGGAGGCCCCGGGCTCCTGGGTCTGCTTGCCCTGGACGTACTTGGTGAAGAACTTCTCCACGCGCGGGTCGGAGGCGCTGTCCACGACCAGCTGGGTGGACCAGGCGTTCAGGGTGATGGTGCCCTGCTCGTCCGGGTACGGGCTCATCAGCGAGTACGGGGTGGCCTTCACCTTGTCCGAGAGGGCCTTGATGTCCTCCGGGGTGGCCTTGCCGTTGTAGGTCACCCAGACCGCGCCGTGCTCCAGCGAGTGGACGGCGCGCTCGTTCTCGACCGGCTGGTCGTAGACGGTGCCCATGCAGTCCAGCCAGATCGCGTTGTGGTCGCCGCCGACCGGCGGGGTCTGCGGGTAGGTGACCTTCTCCTTGACGTGGGTGCGGCTCAGCTCGCCGAAGGTCTGCACGCCGTCGATCGGGGCGCTGGCGGCGGCCTCCTTGGCCTTCTTGTCGTTGTTGGCGTCGACCACGATCCAGGTGCCGGTGGCTATCGCGGCGATCACCAGCACGCCCGCGATCGACCCGGCGACGACCTTGTTGCGGCGGTCGCGGCGCTGCTCGGCGGCGCGCAGCTCGGCGATCCGGGCGCGGCGGTCGAGGTTGCCCTGCTTGCCGCCCGGCTTGCTCGACTGTGCCTTGCCGGACTGCTTGGAGGCGGAACCCATGTGGTGTCCTTGTCCCCACCGCGCATCGGGCGCGGCGGTCTGAAGAGGTGGCGGGAGGGGGCGGATCCGTCGGTCCCGTCCGTCCACCGGACCGCGCGGGAGCGCGGGCGGGAGGCGGGGGAGGGCCGGCGGCGGGTTCCGCTCAGGACCGGTGTACTTGGAGTTCGTGCAGGTCGGGCGCGGGGTGCGGGCCGACCAGCAGCCCGGCGGGCACCACCCGGGGCAGCGCCTCGGGGGCTTCCGTCAGGGGTGCCGCGGCGGGTTGCGGGTGCGGCGGCGGGTTGGGGAGCTGGGCGTCCTGGGCGCAGTACGGGTGACCGGAGCAGCCGTTGTTGCGGTGCGGCGGGTCGCCGTCGACCGAGCACCACGTCCAGTGCCGGTGGCTCTCCGCGCGGACGCGGTCGCCGACGGTCTGCGGAGTGTCGGCCGGGCCGGTGGTGGTGCGGTGGGCTACCCCGTGGCCGGTCCCCTGGTCCTGGCCGGGCGCCGGTGCGGCGGTGGCCGGTGCGTCGAGGAGGCCGGTCGGCGGGCCGATCGGGACGGCCGCCGGTGCACCCGGCCGCTCGGTCGCGACCGCCCTGGCGTGGCCCGCGCACGGGAGCGCCGTCAGCAGTCCGGCCAGCAGCAGGACCCACAGCGCGCCGACCGGGTGGCCCGTGAGTACGGCCCTCCCCGGTCGGGAGGTGCTGGGGGCCGACGCGGTCATGCGCACATTTAATCAGCCGAACGAGTGAAGCGAGCCCCCTCCTGGTCTCTCACTTTCGGCGGTCGACGGGCCGGAATCCCCCGGAAACACCCTGCTCGGGGCGGTTCGGGCGAGCACGGGAGGAACGGAAACGAAACGGACGGCTAACCCGGTGATCGTTATCGGCCGATGTGGGTGCGGTTGTCGTCGAAACCCGGACAGCGTCGTTGCCCTTGGAGACAATGACGTCGAGCCCGGCCCGCCGGGGGCGGCGCGACCACGGAGTGACCAGGAGCCGCCAGATGACCAAGCAGGGTGCACCCGCGCAGCAGCCCCGGCCGGACGACGGCTGGTGGGACGCGGTCTACGCGGGCCCGGCGGGCACCCTCCCCGACACCCCGGACGCGACCCCGGGGGAGGGCAGCGTCGACGACTGGTTCGAGACGGCGGCCGGACTGATCGGGCACCAGCGGAGCGGGGACCCGGCAGGGCCGGCGGTCGCTCCGGAGGCCGTGGTGGAGGCCGGTCGGGAGGTCGGTCCGGAGGTCGGGGCGGAGCCCGGCGCGCAGCCGGCGGCGGATCCGGCGGCCGACACCCAGGTGCTGGAGCGGGACAGCATCGACGACTGGTTCGACACGGCCGTCGGCGTGATCAGCCCGCAGCGGTCGGACCCGGCCGAGACCCACCGTTTCCCGGCCCCTCCCTGGGCGGACGACGCGCCGGCCGAGCGGCCCGGGGTGCTGGAGCGGGAGCCGGTGGAGGGCCGGGAGTCGGCGGCGGAGCGGGGCGGTCCGGGGAAGCCGGACCCTGCGGTGGCCCGCGTACCGGAACCCCGGCCCAAGCCGGTGCCCGAACCGGCGGTCGCCGAGGAGCCGGTTCCCGTGGCGGAGCCGACCGCAGAACCGACTGCGGAACCGACTGCGGAACCGGCACCGGAGCCGGTGTCCGAGCCGGCACCGGCCGTTGCCGAGCGGCCCGAGCCGGCCCCCGTGCCTGCCCCCGAGTCCGTGCCCGAGCCCGAGCCGGTCGTCGCGGAGCGCCCGGCTCCTGCCCCGGCCCCTGAGCCCACCCCCGAGCCCACCCCCGAGCCCACCCCGGCCCCTGAGCCCGCCCCGGCGCCGGCTACCGCCCCCGCGCCCCGCTCCGCCGTCCGCGTCGGGCGGGCCGGTACCGCGCCCGCCGTCCCGCACGTCGGCGAGCGGCCGCCCACCTACGGGCCCGAGCCGACCGCCGTGCCGGAGGCGGACCCGGGCGCGCTGGGCTCCGTCGTCGCCGACACCGTGCTGGAGGGCGCCCAGTACGCCGCCACCACCCTGCGCGCCACCTCCGTCCGCGGCGACTCGGCCCGCTACCGGGGCGAGCCCCGGAGCGACGCCCTGCTGGTGACCCGTTTCGGTACGGGGGCCGACGGTCTGCTGCTCGCCGTTCTCGGCGGCTTCGACCGGCCCGGCCCGGCCGGCGGACCCACCCCGGAGGAGGTCGCCACCGCCGCCGCCGAGTCCTGCCGACAGCTCGCCGGAGCGATCGGCCGCAGCCGGCCGGGCCTCGCCGCCGACCTGCGCGACGGTGCCCGGGACCGGCTCCGCTACGGCCTCCAGCGGCTCGCCACCAGCGCGGCGGCCCCGCTGCGCGCGCTCGTCCCGGCCCAGGAGCCCGGCGCCGGGCCGGACGCGGAGGCCGAGCCGTCCCCCGTCTCGCTGCACTGCATGCTGCTCTCGCTCGACCCGGCGGCGGGGTACCGCGCGGCGTTCGGGGTCGGCCCGGGCGGGCTGTACCTGCTGCGTTCGGGGCACTGGATCGACGCGTACGCGGCCCGTCTGCTGCACCACCCGGACGGCCAGCCGCCGGTGCCCGAGGGGCAGGCGACGGGTCCGCGTCCGTTCCGCTTCCGGATGGTCCCGGCGACGCCGGGCGACATCCTGCTGCTCTGCACCCCGGGGCTGGCCCGTCCGGTCGCCGACGAGCCCGCGGTCGCGCACTTCCTGGCCTCCCACTGGGCGCACCCGCACCCGCCGGGCACGGTGGACTTCCTGCGCCAGGTCCAGGTCCGGGCCAAGGGCTACGCCGACGACCGCACCGCCGCCGCGGTCTGGACGGAGTAGCCGGGCCCGGCCGCCGGGTCCGGCCCGTGCCCGCTCAGGCGGGCGCCGCGCCCAGCAGGGTGCCGCAGGCGGACTCGGCGAGGTGGAGGGCGCGGGTGCGGCGGGCACCGGGGAGGCCGAGGGCCAGCGGGACGGCGAGGCCGTCGAGCAGGGCGCGGATCTGGCTGGCGCGTTCGGTGGCGTCACCGGGGCCGAAGCGGCCGGCTGCGGTGCCCTCCTCGATCAGGGCGACCAGGTCGGCCTGCCAGGGGGCCTCGATCTCCAGCTGGCCCTGCCGCAGTTCCTCGCTGGCGGGGGAGCGGCCCCACACCTCGACCCAGAGGATCCAGCGCGGGTCACCCGGACCCTCGGGCAGGTAGAGCGCGGCGTACCCGGCGAGCCGCTGCCAGGTGTCCCGGCCGCCGTCGGTGAGCACCTCGTGGCGGCGGGCGCCGAGTTGCTCCTCGCTCCAGCGGAGGGTCTCCAGCAGGAGCTGGTCCTTGCTGCCGAAGTAGTAGAGCAGGTGGCCCGCGCTCATCTGGAGCTGCTTGCCGAGGCCGGCCATGGTGAGCTTGGCCAGCCCGTGTTCGGCGATCGCGGTCCGCGCGGTGGCGAAGACCTCCTCGCGGGGGCGCGCCGGTCGGCGCGGGCGGGCGTCCGCCATCTGTCCTGTTCCTCCGGAAGCTCTGGGGTGTGCGCGGGACCTCCGGGACCCGTGGGGCCCGGGGGATCCGTGGGAGCCTACGGGGCCCTGACGACACCGGCTGTGTCGGAGGAACCACGGAGCGGGACTCCGGCCGGTTCGGGACATGGTCCTACGGGTACGTACCAATCATTCCGATCAACAGCACGACCCCGACCCGAGGGGGTGTCCATGGCCGCACTGATCGCCCTGTTCGCGGGGCTCGCGGTGATCGTGACCGTACTGGCGGTCCACCTGCACCGCCGGAGCAGTGGCCCCACCGAGAACCTCGACGGCGTCCTCGCCGAGCAGGAGCGGCTGGCCCAGCTGCGGGCCCTCCGCTCCTCCTACAGCTCGATCGCGATGCACAGCACGCACGGCCTCACCACCGACGACCTGGGGAGGTACCACCATTAGGCACCACCGGGGTGGCACCCGCCGCTCCCGGCGGGTGCCACCCCGGTGCCGGGGTCAGGCCTTCGGCTGCTGCTGGGTGATGCAGTGGATGCCGCCGCCGTTGGCGAAGATCTCGCGGGCGTCGACCAGTTCGACCGTGCGGCCGGGGTAGGCCTCGCGGAGGATCGCGGCGGCCTCCTCGTCGCGGGGGTCGTCGAAGGCGCAGAGCACGACGGCGCCGTTGGCGACGTAGTGGTTGATGTAGGAGTAGTCGACCGGCTCGCCGTCCTCGTCCAGCAGGACGGTGGGGGCGGGGAGTTCGATGACCTCCAGCTGCCGGCCGCGGGCGTCCGTGGAGGCGCGCAGGATCTCCACCAGCTCCTTGCACACCTCGTGGTCGGGGTGCGCCGGGTCCGGCTGGACGTGGGCGACCACGACGCCCGGGCGGACGAAGGAGGCGACGATGTCGATGTGGCCGCGGGTGCCGAACTCGTCGTAGTCGCGGGTGAGTCCGCGCGGCAGCCAGACGGCCTTGGTGGTGCCGAGGAAGGCGTGCAGCTCGGCCTCGACCTCCTCCTTGGTCCAGTCGGAGTTGCGGCCCTCGCCGAGCTGGACGGTCTCGGTGACCAGCACGGTGCCCTCGCCGTCGACGTGGATGCCGCCGCCCTCGTTGATGAGCCGCGAGGCGAACCGCCGGACGCCGGTCAGCCCGCTGACGTGCTCGGCGATGTGCCGGTCGTTCTCCCAGCGCGCCCAGGACTGCGCGCCCCAGCCGTTGAAGATCCAGTCGGCGGCGGCCAGGCCGCCCTCGCCGTCGATCAGGAAGGACGGGCCGATGTCGCGCATCCAGGCGTCGTCCAGCGGGCGCTCGACGATCTCGACCTGCTCGGCGACGTACTTGCGCGCCTCCGCCGTCCCGCCGGTGTTGACGACCAGGGTCACCGGCTCGTACCGCACGATGGTGTTGGCGACCGCGGCCCAGGCCTCGCGCGCCGCGTGCAGGTGCTCGGGGGTGTCGAAGGTCGGGTTGTCGGTGGGGAAGGCCATCCAGGTGCGGTCGTGCGGGTGCCACTCGGCGGGCATCCGGTAGCCGAGGGAGGCGGGGGTGGGGGTGGTCATCTTCGTGTCCTTGGGAGGAAAGCGGGCGAGGGTCAGAGGAAGTAGAGGCGGCTGAGCGACACGCTGTCGGCGGGTTCGGAGCGCAGCGGCGAGCCGTCCAGCGAGACCAGGCCGGTCTCGGTGACGTCGACGCGGCCGATCCGGGCGTTGCGGACCATGTCGGCGGGGCCGATGCCGCGGGTGCCCCGGACGCCGACGCGTCGGCGGCGGGTGGGCAGGCCGTCGGCGGCCCGGTCGAGGTAGGCGCCGTCGGCGGCGGCCTGCGAGACGAAGGCGACCGAGATGTCGGCGGCGGTGGCGCCGTGGGCGCCGAACTGCGGTCCCAGGACGAGGGGTTCGCAGCGGTCGGTGGAGGCGTTGGGGTCGCCGACGACGCCGTAGGCGGGGAAGCCGGACTTGAGGACGAGCTGGGGCTTGGCGCCGAAGTGGTCGGGGCGCCACAGCACGATGTCGGCGAGCTTGCCGACCTCGATGGAGCCGACCTCGTGGGCCAGGCCGTGGGCGATGGCGGGATTGATGGTGAGTTTGGCGATGTAGCGCAGGACGCGCTCGTTGTCGTCGCCGCCGTCGGTGGTGCCGTAGGAGCCGGCGCCGTCGAGGGGGCCGAGTTCGGCCTTCATCTTGCCGGCCATGGCGAAGGTGCGGCGGACGGTCTCGCCGGCGCGGCCCATGCCCTGGGCGTCGGAGGAGGTGATGCCGATGACCCCGAGGTCGTGCAGGACGTCCTCGGCGCCCATGGTGCCGGCGCGGATGCGGTCGCGGGCCATGGCGGCGTCGCCGGGGAGGTCGACCTTGAGGTCGTGGGCCGAGACGATCATGCCGAAGTGCTCGCCGAGCGCGTCGCGGCCGAAGGGCAGGGTCGGGTTGGTGGAGGAGCCGATGACGTTCGGGACGCCGGCCATCTTGAGGACGTTGGGGACGTGACCGCCGCCGCAGCCCTCGATGTGGAAGGCGTGGATGGTGCGGCCTTCCAGCACCTTGAGGGTGTCCTCGACGGAGAGGCACTCGTTGAGGCCGTCGGTGTGCAGGGCGACCTGGACGTCGTACTCCTCGGCGACCCGCAGCGCGGTGTCCAGCGCGCGGGTGTGCGCGCCCATGTCCTCGTGCACCTTGAAACCGGAGGCGCCGCCCTCGGCGAGGGCCTCGACCAGCGGGGCCGGGTCGGAGGACGAGCCCCGGCCGAGGAAGCCGATGTTGACCGGCCAGGCGTCGAAGGCGTTGAAGGCGTGCCGCAGCGCCCAGGGCGAGTTGACGCCCACGCCCCAGACCGGGCCGAACTCCTGGCCGATGATCGTGGTGACGCCGGAGGCCAGGGAGGCCTCCATGATCCGCGGTGAGAGCAGGTGCACGTGGGTGTCGATGGCGCCCGCGGTGGCGATCATGCCCTCGCCGGAGACGATCGTCGTGCCGGTGCCGACCACCACGTCCACGCCGTCCAGGGTGTCCGGGTTGCCGGCCCGGCCGATGGAGGCGATCCGGCCGTCGATCAGGCCGATCGAGGTCTTCCGGACGCCCAGGACCGCGTCGATCACCAGGACGTTGCTGATCACCACGTCGCAGGTGTCGCGGACGGCGGCGGGCTTGAGGTGCAGGCCGTCGCGGGCGGTCTTGCCGAAGCCGGCCAGGAACTCGTCGCCCGGCGCCTGCGAGTCGGACTCGACCCGGACGATCAGGCCGGAGTCGCCGAGCCGGATCCGGTCGCCGGCCCGGGGGCCGTGCACCGAGATGTAGTCGTGCGGGGTGATGGCGGTCACGACTCGACCTCCGCGTCGTCGAAGCCGGTCAGGTATCCGGTGGCGCGGGCCTTGGCCAGCGCGGCCTCCTTGGCGCCGGGCGCGTCCAGCGGGCCGTCCACCAGGCCCGCGAAGCCGATCGCCACCCGACCGCCGCCGATCGGGACGAGGCCGACCTCGACGGTGGCGCCCGGGTCGAAGCGGACCGAGGAGCCGGCCGGCACCGCGAGGTGGGTGCCGTAGGCGGCGGCGCGGTCGAAGGCCAGCCGGGGGTTGGCCTCGAAGAAGTGGAAGTGCGAGGTGACCGAGATCGGCACCCCGGAGGTGTTGTGGACGGGCAGCACGACCGTCTCCTCGACGGGGTCGTAGCCCGCTCCGTCGCCGATCAGCGCTCCGCCGGGGGCTTCGTCGCCGAGCGAGCCGGCGCCCTGGAACGGGTCGTTGACCACGGCCAGGCGGGTGCCGTCGTCGAAGACCGCCTCGACCTGGACCACGGTGACCACGTCGGGCACGCCGGGCAGCACGTCGTCCGCGCCGAGCACCGAGCGGCCGGCCTCGATGGCCTCGGCCAGCCGCCTGCCGTCGCGGGCGGCCTCGCAGACGGTGTCCGCGATCAGCGCGGTGGCCTCGGGGATGTTCAGGCGCAGGCCTCGGGCGCGGCGGGCGCGGGCCAGCTCGGCTGCTGTGAAGATCAGCAGCCGGTCCCGCTCGGTGGGGGTCAGTCGCACGGTTCCTCGCTCGCGGTCGCCGGGGAGAGGTGGGGGTGGTGGCCGGGGGTGCTCCGGGTGGTGCCGGTGGGGTGGTGCCGGTGGGGCGGGCGTCCGGATCAAGTTAGAACGCCGTTCAAACATCCTCGGCCATTGAACCCGGACCCGGCCGCCCTGTCCAGCGTTGCGGCTCCGGCGTCGTTCGGCTCGCCGGGAGCCGCCAATGGGCCGGGCGTGTCGCCGGCGCGGCCGGAGGGCGGGCCTCGAAAACGGCTCGTATGCTTCGCAAACCTGTCCGGCGGCGGTAGTTGGATCACGCCAACGGCCCCGTGCCCCTTTCACCCCAGGTGATCGCCCGTGCACTGTTCCAAATGCCGAAAGGTGGGCATGAGGATGGGTGGTCAGAACGAGGGGGGCCACCCGGCCGGCGGGGGATCCGGCCCGGGGGCCCGGAGCGAGGGCGGGGGCAGGGGTGATGGACGGACAGTCGCGATTCCCGCGGCAGCGGACGGGTTCGGGGGGCGTGTTCCGGCCCACGGGTCAGGGCGGCACGGCGGCCACGACGGGCACCACCGGTACGGCGGGCGCCACCGGCGCCGCCCGTCAGGGCGTACCGGCACCGGGGTGCGCACTGCACCGCCGGCTCCACCTCGCGGTGGAGGCGGCCGACCTGGTCGCCGTCGCCGCGGTCCGCCGGCGGCTGCGGGCGGCCCTCGGCCACTGGGGCGTCCCGGAGCTGGCCGACACGGCCGAGCTGCTCTCCTCCGAGCTGGTCACCAACGCGTTGCAGCACACTGGTCAGGGAGCGGTCTTCGACGCGGTGCTCAGCGCCGACCTGCGGTTGCGGATCGAGGTCCAGGACGGCACCGCCCGGCTGCCCGGGCGCCGGCGCGACGACGCCGAGTACGCCACCTCGGGCCGCGGGCTGATGCTGGTCGAGGCACTGGCCGACTCCTGGGGCGTCCAGCTCCGCGGCGACGGCAAGGTCACCTGGTTCGAGCTGGCCTCGGCCGCGGCCTGACCCACCGGAACACCGTTCGCCGTCGAACGATGCCCGAAACCGAAGGCCGAAGCCAAGATTTCCGGCCCGTTGCCATTGCCGCTGGGCCGAACATTGGCCAGGATGGTGGAAATGTGTGTCCACGTGCGAGAAGCGGCGGGGAAAGCTCACCTCGACTGACCATCGTCCGTCGGCACCGACCCACCGAGCACCACCCATCACACCGCCACGCGGCCCGTCCGGACGGTCGGCGCGGTCCGCCACGGCAGCGGTAGGAGCAGCATGCCCACAGAGCCCGAGTCACCGGGGCCAGCCCTCCCGCCCGGCCCGTCCACGACCGGGTCGGGGCGGACCAGGCCCCCCGCCCAGACGGCCCGGCGGCACGCGCTGCGCACCGCTCCCGGCCTGGCCGCCGGCCGGCTGGCGCCGATGCTCTCCGGTGGCCTGCCGGTCGCCCAGGGCGACTCCACACCGGACTGGCTGGAACCGGCGATGGCCGCCAACGGCATCGGCTCCTTCGACTGGGACATCCGCCGCGACGTGCTGGAGGGCGACCAGCGGGCCTGCACCATCGTCGGCCTGGACACGGCGGACAAGAACCGCTTCGACCGCACCTCCGCCTCCTTCCTGGCCCTGCTCCACCCCGAGGACGCCCCCGTGGTGCGGCGCCGGGTCGAGCGCGCCGTCGCCGAGCTGGGCCAGTGCGGCGCCTACTACCGCACGGTCGGCCCGAACGGCGCCATGCGGGCCGTCCGGTTCCGCGGCCGGGTCCTCGCCGACGCCTTCGGCCGCGCCTCCCGGATGGTCGGCTTCGTCTGGGACGCCACCGTCGAGCTGCACAAGCGCGACCGCGCCGACCGGATGGCCCTGCTGCGCGAGGAGCGCTCCCGCTTCATCAAGGAGGCCGCCCGCGCCCTCTCCGAGGCCGTCACCGTCCGTGACGTCGCCCGGGTGTTCACCGAACTGCCGCTGCCCGGCCTGCCGCCCGACGGCCTGGTGCTGGCCTCCTTCGAGGCCGGCCGGGTGCAGATCCTCGGCGCCTCCGGCTACCGCGCCGAGGAGCTGGCCGGCTACGACCGCTCGGTGCTGCCGCAGACCCACCCGGCCGCCGAGTCGCTGCGCAACCGTGCGCCGGTCTTCTGCGCCAGCCGCGAGGAGTACCGCGAGCGCTACCCGGACGTCTGGGAGCAGACCCGCCGGACCAGCCGCAGCTCCTGGGCGTTCCTGCCGCTGGTGGCCAGCGGCCGGGCCATCGGCGTCTGCGTGGTCAGCTTCGACGACGACCGCCAGCTGGACGCCGACGAGCGCACCCTGCTCTCCACCCTCGGCGGGCTGGTCGCCCAGTCGCTCGCCCGGGCCCGGCTGCACGACGCCGAGCACGAGCTGGCGGCCGGCCTCCAGCGGGTCATGCTGCCGCGCACCGTCCCCTCCGTGCCCGGTGTCACCACCGCCGTCCGGTACCTGGCGGCCGGCTCCGGCCTGCAGATCGGCGGCGACTGGTACGACGTCGTCCCGCTGCCCGGCGGCCACGTCGGCCTGGTGATCGGCGACGTCCAGGGCCACGACGTGCACGCGGCCGGCATCATGGGCCAGCTGCGGATCGCCCTGCGCGCCTACGCCGCCGAGGGGCACCCGCCCGCCGCGGTGATGGCCCGGGCCTCCCGGTTCCTCGCCGACCTCGACACCGACCACTTCGCGACCTGCACCTACGCCGAGGTCAACGTCGACTACGGCGTCGTCTACGCGGTCCGGGCCGGCCACCTCGATCCGGTGGTCCGGCGCGCGGACGGCACCGCGACCAGCGTCCCGGTCGCCGGCGGGCTGCCGCTGGGCATCGCCCCGGACGAGGAGTACCGGGTCACCCGGTTCAGCCTCGACCCGGGCGAGACGGTGGTGCTCTGCACCGACGGCCTGGTCGAGTCGCGCGGCATGGACCTCGACGAGGGCGTGGCCCGGCTCACCTCGGTGCTCGCCGAGCCGCTCGCCGACCCGGTGCGGGCCGGCCGCGACCCGCTGGAGGTGCTGGCCGACCGGATCGCCTCCCAGGCCGCCGACTCCAGCGAGCGCGAGGACGACATAGCGCTCCTGCTGCTGCGCTGGGACGGCCCCGAAGGCGGTCTGGCCGCCCAGCAGCTGCGCCGCCGGATCGGCCAGGCCGACCTCGCCCGGATCTCCGAGGTCCGCGCCGAGCTGCGCGACGCGCTGCGCCGCTGGGGGGTGTCCGAGCTGATCGACACGGCCGAACTGCTCTCCTCGGAGCTGGTCACCAACGCGATCCGGCACACCGACCGGGACGCGATGTTCACCGCCCGGCTCTACCGGGAGCCGGCCGCGGACGGCGGCCGGGCCCGGCTGCGGGTCGAGGTGGAGGACGAGTCGGACCTCTGGCCGACCCGCCGCACACCGGGGGAGCAGGCCTCCTCCGGACGCGGGCTGATGCTGGTCGAGGCGCTGGCCGACGGCTGGGGCGTGGAGCCGCGGGGCTCTGGCAAGCGGATGTGGTTCGAGATCACCGCGACTGCCGCCGCCGCGACCACCGCCGCCGCGGCCGAGGGCTGACCGGCCCGGCGTCCGAACGGGGCCCGTTCGGACGCCGGAGCCTCACGCCTCAGGCCCCGGGCTCCTGGTTCCGGGCCGCGTCGTCCGGCTGAGCGGCCCGGGCCCGCTCCGGCACCGGGCCGGCGGGCCCGGCCTCAGCCGAACTGCTGCTCCAGGTCCTTCAGCTTGCGCTCCAGCGAGTCCAGCCGGGGCAGCGCCACGGTGTCCTCCTCCGCGGTGAGGTCGATGGTGCGCAGCTCCGGGCGGGCCGGCAGGCCCGGCTGCGCCGGCGTCCCCTCGATCGCCGCCCCCTCGACGGCCGCCCCCTCGGCGGGTGCGCCGTCGACGGCCCCGGGTCCGCCGGGGCCGCCCGCTATGGCGGACTCCGGGCCGGGCTCCAGCTGCCGGGTGCCCCCCGACGAGCCGCCGCCGCGCTGGCGCCAGACGCTGTGGGTGCGGTTGATCGCCCGGATCTCGGCCCGCTCGCGGCGCCCGGCCAGCTTGCGCCGCTCCTTCTCCAGGGCCTTCTCGCGCTTGTCCTCGCGGACCTCGTCGACCGCCTCGTCCAGGCTGCGCACGCCCTCCAGCAGCATCAGCGACCAAGCCGCGTAGGTCTCGCGCGGGGCGCGCATCCAGCGGACGATCCGGATCTGCGGCAGCGGGCGGGGGACCAGCCCCTGTTCGCGCAGGGCGGCCCGGCGGGTCTGCTTCAGTGCCCGGTCGAACAGCACGGCGGCCGAGAGCGACATCCCCGCGAAGAACTGCGGGGCGCCGGCGTGGCCGAGGCCGCGCGGGGCGTGCACCCAGTTGAACCAGGCCGAGGCACCGGCGAAGAGCCAGACCAGCAGCCGGGAGCCGAGCGCGGCGTCGCCGTGGCTGGCCTCGCGGACGGCGAGCACGGAGCAGAACATCGCCGCCCCGTCGAGGCCGAACGGGACGAGGTACTCCCAGCCGCCGGAGAGGTTGAGGTTCTGCACCCCGAAACCGACCAGCCCGTGGAAGGAGAGCGCGGCGGCGACGGCCGCGCAGCAGAACAGCAGCGTGTACGAGGCCCCGCCGTACAGGGACTCCTTGCGGCGGCGGCGCTCCTCGGAACGCTCCCAGGAATCCGGACCACCCGATCCGGTGGCGGATCCCCGGCTCCGGGCCAGGGCCACCAGCAGGGCGCTGACCAGCAGCACCGCAACGCCGGTGACGGCCCAACCAAGCGGTATGTCGGACAATTTCATCGCCTGGACCAGCCTCGCTTTCCTGCGTCGCAATTCCTGCGTCGTGATGGCGGGGACCATCATGACTGATGCTCGGCCGGAGAATGGCTGATTCGCTGTCAATGCGCTGACGAGAGGGATTTCTGGCGGGGGATAAGTCGCATCGTCTTATTAATTTGGGGCGGGTATTTCCCGGAACATCGGGCCCGCCCCGCGTCGTACCGGGGGGACCGTCGTCAACCTCGCGTGACGCGGGGACAGCCCGCACACATCGCCTCGGCCTGGACGGTGTACACGAGGCAGCAGCTGGCCCGGCAGCGGTCGGAGTGCAACGGGGAGCCGGACGCGGGGGTGGTGAATCCAGCGCCCGGCGTGAAGGGCGCGCAATCCGGCGCCGGGCGCGCGTCGTCCAGGCCCGGCGCGAGCAGCGCGGACAGCTCCGTGCGGGCGCGCTCCTCCTCGCCGAGCAGTCCGGCGGCGTGCCAGAGGCCCTCGACCGCCGCGTCCGTCGCCATCGCCCAGAGCGTGCGCGGGCCGCGCCGTACCTCCGGTCGGAAGGCGGTCAGCACCGGGGTCAGGAAGTCGGCCAGCGCGGTGCGCAGTTCGCGGGCGAGCGCCAGCTCGTCGGGCACCGTACGGGCGGCGGCCGGTGCGCCCGGCAGTGTTTCCGGCCGTGCATCCGGTCGTGCGTCCAGCCGTGCTTCCGGCCGTGCTTCCGGCCGTGCGCCCGGCGGGGTGGCCGCCGCGGTGGTCGCCGGTGCGGCGGCCGGGTCGTCCGGCAGGCAGACGAAGGCACCCGGGCGGACCGTCAGCTCGCCGGTGCGGCGCCGGATCGAGACGTCGGCCGGGGTGAGCAGCGGGACCCGACGCTCCAGGAACCACGGCAGGGTGAACAGCAGCGAGACCGGCCAGACGAACCGGTGCAGGCCGAACCCGGCCGCCACGTCCGGGCGCAGCGGCTGCCCGTAGCGGGCCAGGCCCTGCCGGGCGTCGTGGGAGATCAGTTCGCGCAGGGCCTCCGGGCGGGTCTGCAGGTCGGCCCCGGCGATCCAGCCCCGGCCGGTGCGCGGCGGGGCGCAGTGCACCCGGAGGCCGGGCAGGAGTTCGCCGAGCCGCCGGTACGCGGCGGCGCCCGGCGCGGCGGTGGCGGTGGCGGTGCTGACGGTGCTGACGGCGGCGGGCCGTGAAGGCGGTGGGGCGAGTGCCGCTCCGGCGGTGGTGGCGGCGGCGGTGGCGTGCGGCGCGGGGCCGGGCCGGGTGCTGCTCACGGTCATGGTGCGAGCCCCATCGGGTCGACCGGAGCCCGTGCCGGACCGCCCGGCCCCGCGCCCGGCCGGGGGCATCCGTCGCCCGGCGCACCCGGGGGTGTGCCTCGCCGTCGCCGCACCGTACGTCCGGGCCCGGCCGACGGGGGCCTGGCGGAGCCCGGGAACGGCAAGGCGAACTTGGCCGGGTCACTGCTCGACCCGGCCAAGTTAGGGTCACCTTAGCTGATCGGCCCCTGGGTCTGCCTCCCGATGCGTCCGTCCGGGGGAGCGCCCGGCGCGCGCACCGCGCTCAGCTGGCGCGCGAGCCAGACCGGGACGCCTCCGAGCGCCTTCACCAGCCGCGCCGCCTCGGCCCGAAGCCGGGCGGCCTCGGCCGGTTCGGCGACCTCCGCCAGTGCCGCCAGCGCGGGCGCCACCCCGACCGTGAAGCCCAGCTGCTCGCGCAGCCGCAGCGAGGCCTCGAACCCCTCGCGGGCCCGCTCGCGGTCACCGGCCGCCAGGGCGAGCGCGGCCAGGTGACGCCAGGTGGAGGAGCGCAGCAGCTCGTCCCCCCGCTCGTCCGCGCCGTCGTGTGCCCGGCGGTAGGCGATCCAGGCCGCGGTGGGGTCGCGCAGCAGGTTCTCCGCGACCAGCCCCCGGCGGAAGTCCAGTAGCGGTCGCCCCGGTGCGTCCGGCGGCAGCAGCGCCGAGGTGCGGCCGAGCGCCGCCTGCGCCTCGTCGAGCCGGTCGCGCGCGCCCAGCACGCTGGCCACGTACGCCAGGAAGCCGCGCGCGCAGGCCGCCGCCGCACGCTGTTCGGTGGAGGTCGACCCCGCCTCGGCGAGCCGGAGCGCCTGTTCCGCCTGGGCCCAGTTCGCGGCGGTGAACAGGCACTGCTCGATCAGGAGTTCGGCCCGTACCAGGGCCGCTGTCGGATCTCGTTCGGCGGCCGGGCGCAGCAGCTCCGCGGCCTCCCGCCAGCACGCCCGGGACCGCAGCCGCCACACGGTGTCTGTGGTCGCCCGCCCCCGCCCGTCCCGGCCGCTCGGGCCCCATCCGTGCTCCGACAACGCCACCTCCTTGTGCGCGCCATCCAGCAGGACGCGGACCCTTCCCCTCGTGGCAAGACACGCCCCCGGGCCCGCGTTGTGGCGGCAATTCAACACGGGGGCGAGCTTGTGCACCAGATCACGAGCGGAGGTTGTTGCGCTCGGGCGGGTTTTCGTCTAAACGATCAGCGGTCGGCCGGTCGGGTCCGAACGGTGCCTCAGGACGTCCAGCCGGTCTCCATCAGGGCCTCGGCGGCACCGTTGGCGGGCTGCGGCACCCCGGCCAGGTCCAGGCTGAACAGGGCCACCAGCAGCTGCTCGCCGCGCACCGTGGCCTGGTGCGAATAGCCCGCAAGAGTGAACATCGCGGCGGCCATCTCCTCGGCGTGCAGGGTCTGCAGCCAGAGGCACTCCACCGACTTCACGTCCGCCGGTTCGGTCCAGGTGTCCACCTGGGCGACCATCCGGCTGCCCAGCAGGGTCACCCCGTCCCGCTCCTGAGCCTCGGTCAGCTCCAGGTCGTCGAAGCCCAGCCACTCCAGGTAGCGGGCGGCGGTGAACACCGCGTCCTGCGAGGTCCGCACCGGGTGCGGACGGAACGGCGCCCGCCGCCGCCACGGCGTGGCCTGGCCGCCGGAGCCGGACGGCGGCGCCGGGACCGGCGGGGCGTCCAGCGGCTGGGCCGGCCGCGCCGGGTACGGGTGGGAGGCGCGCGGTCCCGCGGCGGCGCCCAGCGCCCCGGAGGCCGAGCCGCTTCCCAGCCGGGTGGTGCGGTCCACCGGGAGCCGGACGGTGGCACCGCAGTTGCAGGTGAACTCGGGCTGCGGCCACTGGTCGGAGCGGCCGCAGTGCGGGCAGCGCATGCTCAGCCAGGAGTCCTCCCAGGACCGGAACCGGACCTGCACCGGCACGCCCCCGCGCAGCAGCGGCACCTTCAGCGAGGCACCGCACGGGCAGGGCAGCGACGGCGGCTCGTACAGGTGCTCGCGTCGGCACGCGGGGCAGCGGATCGCCCGGGCGCCACCCCCCGCCCCCGGGCCGCGCCCGGCCGGGTCGTGTCCGGTGAAGTCGTCGGGCAGTCCGGCCATCGCGGGCACCGTCCGTTCGAATCGGGGGAGGAAGGACGTGTCCCATGCTCCCCGAAACGTGCGGGCCGCGGCGCGGAATGCGGCAATCCTCAGGGAGGAATCAGGGGTGTGCGCTCGATTCCTCGGCGGGGAGGAGGAGGGCGGTTCCACCCCCGAGGGGGATCCGTTCGAGGACGCGCGGCGCCCGCGTCACCCCGCGCCCCAGCGCGCGAGGTCGGAGGGGGTGTCCAGGTCGTCCGGGGTGGCGATGTCGGCGCACTCGACCAGCGTGATCTCCGAGGCGTGCGCCGCCAGCAGTGCCCGCGCGCCCGCGTCCCCGACCGCCCCCGCCGCCGCCTCGGCGAAGTGCCGGGCCCCGATCAGCACCGGGTGCCCCCGCCGCCCCCCGTACGCCGCCGCGGCCAGCTCCGCGCCCGCCCGGTGCGCCGCCAGCAACCGGGCCACCGCCGCCGCACCCACCCCGGGCGTGTCCACCAGCATCACCAGCACCGCCCCCGTCCTCGACGGCAGCGCGGCCAGCCCGGCCCGCAGCGAGGAGCCCATGCCGGACTCCCAGTCCGGGTTGGCCACCAGCCGGCAGCCCGGCAGGTGCGCCACCGACCGGACCCGGTCCCGGGCCGCGCCCACCACCACCGTCACCTCCCGGCAGCCGCCGGCCCGCACCGCCGCCACCGCGTGCTCCACCAGCGGCCGGCCCCGGTACGGCACCAGCGCCTTCGGCCGCCCGCCCAGCCGCCGCCCGCCGCCGGCGGCCAGCACCAGCGCGGCGACCGCGTCCTCGCCCTGCACGGGCCCCGCGTTCTGCATGGGCCCAGCCTGCCCGCCCGGCCGGGCGCACCGCAGCCCCGGCCGGCAGTCCTTGGACGAAGCCACAACCCGGCCCGGCGGGGAGCGCCCGCGGCCCGGCGGTTCGGCCGCTGGAGTTTCCGCGCCGACGCCCCTGTACTGGGCCGATGAACACCGCACCGCACCCGCTGGTGGACCGCTTCGGCAGGGTCCACACCGACCTGCGGGTCTCGCTCACCGACCGCTGCAACCTGCGCTGCACCTACTGCATGCCGGCCGAGGGACTCTCCTGGCTGCCCAAGGACGAGGCGCTCGGTGACGACGAGGTGGTCCGGCTGGTGCGGATCGCGGTGCAGCGGCTCGGGATCGGCTCCGTCCGCCTCACCGGCGGCGAACCGCTGCTCCGGCGCGGCCTGCCCGGCCTCGTCCGGCGGATCGCCGCGCTCGGCCCCGAGGTGTCCCTGACCACCAACGGCATCGGACTGGCCCGCACCGCCGGCGAGTTGAAGGCGGCCGGGCTGCACCGGGTCAACGTCAGCCTGGACACCCTGCGCCCCGAGCGGTACGCCGCGATCACCCGCCGGGACCGGATCGCCGACGTGTTCGCGGGCCTGGCCGCCGCACGGGCCGCCGGCCTCGGCCCGGTCAAGGTCAACGCGGTGCCGGTGCGCGGCGTCAACGACGACGAACTCGTCCCGCTGGTGGAGTTCGCCGCCGAGCACGGCTACCGGATGCGGTTCATCGAGTCCATGCCGCTGGACGCCCAGGGCGCCTGGGACCGCACCCGGATGGTCACCGCCGACGAGATCCTCGCCGTGCTCGGCGCCCGCTGGGAGCTGCTCCCGGTCACCGGGCCCGCCGGGCCCGCCGGGTCCGCCGGGTCCGTCGGGGTGGAGCGGGTCGGCGAGGCGGATCGGGGTGCCGGGGCGGAACGGTTCGGTGAGGCCGAGTCGGGTGCCGGGGTGGAACGTGCGGGCGGGCCGGAAGGGGCCGCCGGGCCGGCAGGGGCGGAGCGGGGCGCCGGGTCCGCCGGGCGGGTCGGCGCGGTGGCACGGGCGCGCACCCGGTCCGCGGGGCGGGGCACGGCGCCGGCGGAGGAGTGGCGGATCGCCGGGACGGACACCGTGGTCGGCGTGATCGCCTCGGTGACCCGCCCGTTCTGCGGCGGCTGCGACCGCGTCCGGCTCACCGCCGACGGCCAACTGCGCAACTGCCTCTTCGCCACCGAGGAGTCGGACCTGCGCGCGCTGCTCCGCGGCGGTGCCGACGACGCCCGCATCGAGGCCGCGTGGCGCGCCACGATCGCCCGGAAGGGGCCGGGCCACGAGATCGGCGCGGCCGGGTTCGTCCGGCCGGCCCGGCCGATGTCGGCGATCGGCGGCTGAGGAGCGGCCGACGGCCGGTTGGGGAGCGGCCGTTGACGGGGCGGGAGCGCGCGGCACGGCCGGCCGCCGGCCGGTGGCGGCGGGACCGGAGGTTCGGGGGCCGTGGGAGCGGTCCGGGGCCGTCGCCGCGCCGACGCCCCCGGGCGGGCGGTGGGAGCGGTCCGGGTGTGACCTTCGCCATGATCGAAATGGTCCGTGTTGTGCCCCCTTGACCGGGTGTGGGGCGACTGGTCTGCTGGTGCGCCGTCAGCCGCCCGCCACCAGGGGAGTCCTCCGTGCCCGCCCGCCGCACCGCCCTGTCCGCCGCCACCGTCTTCCTGATACCCGCCCTGGCGCTGACCGGTTGTTCCGGCGCCGGGAAGCGGGCCGGCGACGCGGCCCCGTCCGGGGCGGCGGGCGCCGCCGGCCCGGCCACCAGCCCGCTGCAGAACCCCGACGGCACCAAGCCCGGTCTGGCGCCGCTGACTTCGCCCGAGGAACTGGCGGCCGGGCGCGAGCTGATAGCCCGGGTCGCCACCGCCCGCACCGGCCCGAAGGACGGCTACGACCGCAACGAGTTCGGCCCGGCCTGGACCGACAACGTGGACGGCGTCCCGGGCGGCCACAACAACTGCGACACCCGCAACGACCTGCTGGCCAGGGACGGTACGGCCGTCGAGCGCAAGGACGGGTCCTCCTGCGTGGTCACCTCGATGACCATCCACGACCCGTACACCGGCCGGACGGTGCAGTGGTCCAAGCAGCAGGCCTCGAAGATACAGATCGACCACGTGATGCCGCTCTCCTACGACTGGCAGATGGGCGCGGCCAAGTGGGACAAGGCGAAGCGCGTGCAGATCGCCAACGACCCGCTCAACCTGATCCCGGCCGACGGCTCGCAGAACGCCTCCAAGGGTGACTCCGGGCCGTCCGCCTGGCTGCCCGCCGCCCAGGAGATCCGCTGCGCGTACGCGGTGCGGTTCGCGCAGGTCTCGCTCAAGTACCAACTGCCCGTCACCGAGGCGGACAAGAAGGCCATGCTGCAACAGTGCGGCGGCTGATGATCAGTTGAGGAAACGATTCCTCTGCGTTCGCCGGGCTTTGTCCCGGTCCCGCCGGTGCCGGAGGGCAGGGGCGCGGCGAACAGTGTGATGACCAGGTGGTATTCGTGTGCGGTGCACTCGATGATCACCCGGTTCTCGCGCGGCGCCCTGCCCGTCGCGACCGCAGCCGCCCTGCTGGCAGGCTGCACCAGTTCGGCCGGATCCACCACCGCCGCCTCCGGTACGCCGTCCCCCGCCGCGACCTCCGCGACCGCCACGGCGGAGCCGACGGCCACCCCCGGCGCCACCCCCACCAGCACGCCGACCCCGACCCCGACGGTCAAGCCGACCGGCCAGGCGGACCCGGCGCTCCAGGCCTTCTACGGCCAGCAACTCGCCTGGGCCGCGTGCAAGGACGACCCGAAGACCGACAAGCTCGACGAGTCGGCGGTGCAGTGCGCCACCCTCAAGGTGCCGCTCGACTACGCCGCGCCGGCCGGCGACACCATCGACGTCGGGCTCGTCCGCAGCCCCGCCGCCAAGCCCGACCAGCGGATCGGCTCCGTCCTCGTCAACCCCGGCGGCCCGGGCGGCTCCGGCGTCGGCTTCCTCCAGCGCAACCCCAAGCAGTTCCAGGGTGCGGTCGGCGACCGCTACGACACCGTCAGCTTCGACCCGCGCGGCGTCGGCCTCACCGTCCCGGTCAACTGCCTCGACGACCGGACCCGCGACGACTGGGCCACCACCGACGCCCTCGGCGCCGACCACGGCAAGGTCCTCGCCGACGCCTGCCAGGCCAAGTACGGCAAGGTGCTGCCCTTCATCGGAACCCGCAACACCGTCCGCGACATGGACGTGCTGCGCGCCGTGCTCGGCGACCGGAAGCTGACCTACTTCGGGCTCTCCTACGGCACCTACGTCGGCACCCTCTACGCCGAGGAGTTCCCGGACCGCGTCGGCCGGCTCGTCCTCGACGGCGCGGTGGACCCGTCGATGCCGCTGCTCCAGCACAACATCGAGCAGTACGCGGCCTTCGAACGCTCCTTCAAGGACTTCGCGGCCTGGTGCGCCAAGAAGGACCAGTGCCCGATGGGCAAGGACCCGGCGAAGGCGGCCGACAAGCTCGCCGACTACCTCGACGGGCTCAAGGAGAAGCCGCTCACCACGACGAGCGGCCGAACCCTCACCGCCAACGCGGCCTGGGTCGGCATCATCGACGGCCTCTACGGCGGCGAGCCCGGCTGGGACTCGCTGCGCAACGACGTCGGCTGGGCGATGGTCCGCAGCAAGGGCGACTACCTGCTCGCGCGCGCCGACAGCTCCAACCGCCGTGACAAGCAGGGGCACTACACCGTCTCCGCCGACGCCTACACGGCCATCCACTGCGCCGACGGCGCCACCGGCGTGCCCGCCGGCGCGGAGCTGGAGGCCGCGTACACCGACCTGGCCGCCAAGGCCCCGCTGATCACCCGGCACGAGCCGGGCTCGGCGCTGTTCGACCCCGACTGCCGAGCCTGGCCCTTCCGTTCGGCCGAGAAGGCGCACCCGGTCACCTCGAAGAGCGCGGCCACCATCGTCGTGGTCGGCTCCACCGGCGACGCGGCCACGCCGTACGCCTCGGCCGAGAAGCTCGCCGCCCAGCTCGGCAACGCCGTCCTGCTCACCCGCGAGGGCGACGGGCACACCGGCTACGGCTGGAGCGCGTGCATCCGCACCTCGGTGGACGCCTTCCTGCTCGACGGCACCGTGCCGGCCGCCGGGACGCGGTGCGCGACCGACGCCGAGGGGTGATCCGGACGCGGGAGGTGCGCGCCGCGGCGGCTCGGGAGTCCGAGAGCCGTGGCGCGCCCCTGTCGCGTTCCCGCCGTGTCCCGTCGGCGCCGTCCGGTGTCGTCCGGCGCTTCACGGGGTCAGGAGGTGGGCGGCTGGGTGAGGTCGTAGAACGTCGAGCCGCCGACCGTCTGCGCGGTGTAGTGGCTCGTCACCCAGGCCTCGATCTGCGCGGTCATCGATTCCGCGGACTCGTCGCCGCCGGGGGTGGTGACGTTCGGGGTCGCGCCGCCCGGCGTCGCGCCGCCTGCGGACGGGGTGTTGGGGTCGGCGCTGTTCAGGTCGGTGCCGTTCGGGTCGGCGCTGTTCGGGGGCGTGCCCACCGAGCCGCCGTCCTGGCCCGTTCCGTTCTGCCCTGTGCCGTTCTGCCCCGCGCCGTCTGTTCCCGTACCGCCCGCTGCCTTGCCGACCGTCCGGCCCGGGCCGCCGCTGCCGGCGATGAACCAGTGCACCTTGCCCTCCTTCACGTACTGCTGGAAGGCGCTCAGGCTGAGCGACGGGTCGGTGCTGTTGAAGCCGCCGAGCGCCATCACCGGTGCACCGGAGGCGAGTTGGTAACTGGCGGCGTTCTGCGAGCCGCTGGTCGCGGCGGCCCAGCGGTAGCGGTCGGCGTCCCGCTCCAGCAGGGCGGCGGCCTCGTCGCTCACCTTGGCCCCGTTGAGCAGCCCGCCCATGCCGGCGGGGCCGCCCATGACACCGTAGACGCTCGGCCCGGCGCCGCCCGGCGTGCCGCCGCCGGGACCCTGCGCGGCACCGGGGCGCCCGCCCTGGCCGCCCGGCGGCGGGAAGCCCTGCACACCGCCCGGCGGGGGCGAGACCTGCCGGCCGTTGAAGAAGAACACCGGCTCACCGCCCGGTCCGCCACCGGGGCCGCCGTGTCGGGTGAAGCCCGGCCCGGACCCGCCCATCACCGCCGGGCCGGCCGTCACGATCGAGCCGCCGTGCGGGGTGTTGACGGTGTCGACCGCGTACGCCGCCGGACCGCCCAGCGCCGCCGCCGCGCCCGCCAGACCCGCCACGGCGGTCAGCCGCCCGGAAAGCCGGTGGCCCCGGACGCCGCCCGCAGGCAGACCGGTCGCGCCGTGCGCGTCAGCGGCCGCATTGTCCGCGTCGTTCGCGTCGTTCGCGTCGTTCGCGCCGTTCTCGGCGGGCACGTCGGCGCCGGGTACGTTCTCGCGGCGCGCGAGCCGTGCGGCCAGCGGCCCGGCCACCGCCAGTGCGACCGCCGACACCAGCCCGCCGACCAGCACCGTCCAGCGCAGCCAGGGCAGGAAGTCGGAGCTCCGTCCGAGCAGCACGAACGCCCAGGACACCGTCACCGCCAGCGTCCCGGCCAGCACCGCCGCGTACGGCAGCCGGTGCCGGGCCCGCCAGAGCCCGTCCACGCCCATGCCGACCAGCGCCGCGACCGCCGGGGCCAGCGCCACCGTGTAGTACTCGTGGAAGATCCCCGACATGAAGCTGAAGGTCAGCGCCGTGCAGACCAGCCAGCCGCCCCAGACCAGGAACGCCGACCGCGCGGTGTCCGTCCGGGCGTACCTGCGGGTCGCCCAGAGGCCGACCAGCAGCAGGATCAGCGCGGCCGGCATCAGCCAGGCGATCTGCCCGCCGATGTTGCCGTCGAACATCCGGGTGATGCCGGTCTCGCCCCAGCCGCCCCCGCCGCGCATGGTCGGGACCCCGCCCGCGGGCGCCTCCATGCCCGCGGGTGCCTCCATCCCGGCCGGGAACCTGGCCCGGTTGCCGCCCCCGCCGACGCTGCCGGTCTCGTTGCCGTTGAGCCGGCCGAGGCCGTTGTAGCCGAAGGTGAGGGAGAGGAAGCTGTTGTCCTGCGAGCCGCCGACGTACGGGCGGGCCGAGGCCGGAACCAGTTCGACCACCGCCACCCACCAGCCGCCCGCGACCACCATCGCCAGCCCGGCGGCCAGCAGTTGCCGGACCCGCCGCCAGAGCCCGGTCGGCGCCACCACCAGGTAGACCACCGCGAAGGCGGGCAGCACCAGGAACGCCTGCAGCGTCTTGGTGAGGAAGGCCAGCCCGAACATCGCCCCGGTGAACACCAGCCACCGGGTGCTCGCCGCCTCGGTCGCCCGCACCAGCCCGTACGCGGCCAGGGTGAGCAGCAGCACCAGCAGCGCGTCCGGGTTGTTGAAGCGGAACATCAGCGCCGCCACCGGGGTCAGCGCCAGTGCGACGCCCGCCAGCAGCCCGGCCATCGGGGAGAAGCGGCGGCGCACCGTCGCGTACAGCGTGGCGACGGTGGCCACGGCCATCAGCGCCTGAGGGGCCAGCACCGACCAGGAGGAGAGCCCGAAGATCCGGGCCGAGAGCGCCATCGGCCACAGCGCGAGCGGCGGTTTGTCGACGGTGATGAAGTTCCCGGCGTCGGAGGAGCCGTAGAAGAAGGCCTTCCAGCTCTCGCTGCCGGCCTGCACGGCGGCCGAGTAGAACGCGTTGGCCCAGCCGGAGGCCGACAGGCCCCAGAGGTAGAGGACGGCGGTCGCGGCCAGCAGCGCGAGCAGCGCGGGCCGGACCCAGCGCGGGTCCTCCGCGCGCCCGCGCCAGGTCCGTGTCGGCAGGGTGCGCAGCCGGCCGGCCCAGGACGCCGGGCCCTTCGGGCCGGCGGGCGGCAGCGGGACCTCCGGGAAGAGCGGCGGCTCGGCGGGCCGCGCCTCCGGGGCGTCGGCGGCGGGGCCGGCCGGCCCCGGCGGCCCGGCGGGCGGCAGTTGCGGCGGCGGGTAGTTCGCGGCCTCCGGCCAGGGTTCGCCGGCCGGCGGGGAGAAGCTGGTCGTGGTCATGGGCGATACGTTCGGGCGCCCGGCTGAGAGAAGCGTGAGACGGGGGTGTGAGCCGCCTGTGATCCTCGGCGGACCACTCGGACGGCTCAGGGCCCGGCCTGCCGCCCGTGGGCGCTGGGGGCGCTGTGGGTGCGCGCGCGGGTGCCCGTGGCGTCCGGTGCGGCCCTGCGCGGCGGTGCGGTCCGGTGCGGCCCTGCGCGGCGGTGCGGTCCGGTGTGGCCCTGCGCGGCCCTGCGGTTCGGTGCGGCCCTGCCGGCGGCTCCGCGCGTGCCGCCTCCGTCAGGCGGACTGGGGCATCGTCAGGTGCTTGCCCAGCCACTCCAGGGCGGGCGGGATCTCCCTGGTCCAGGTGTGGAAGTTGTGGCCGCCGGTGTCCAGGGTGATGGTGGAGAGCTTGGTCGGCGCCTTGAAGGAGTCGACCATCGCCCGGGTGCCGTCGTAGTTGTTCTCGTCGTAGCTGGTGGCGAGCAGCAGGGCGACGGGCTCGGCGGGCTTGTTCTTCAGCCGCCAGACCAGGTCGTTCTCCTGCTTCAGTTGGTTGTTGCCGCCGAACAGGTCGCCGGTGGTCTCGTCGATCGGCGCGGTGTAGTAGCCGGAGAGCGAGATCGCCGCCCGGTAGGCGTCGGGCTTGCGCAGCGCGAACTTGAGCGCGCAGTAGCCACCGGTCGAGTTGCCGATCACCGCCCGGTTCGTCGGGTCGGTGCCGATCCGGTAGCTGCCGGCCAGCGCCTTCGGCAGGTCGCTGGTGAAGAAGGTCTCCACCTGCGGTCCGCCGGGGACGTCCATGCACTCGGTGTCGCGGTTGCCGACCAGCGTCGGGCGCATCAGCACCAGGACGGTCGGCGGCAGCTTCTTCTCCTCGATCGCGGTGAGGGCGGACGCCGGGTACTGCATCAGCGAGATGAGCTTCTCCGCCGAGCCCGGGTAGCCGGCCAGCACCAGTGCCATCGGGAACTTCTGCTGCGCGTACTCCGGCTGGAAGTACTGCGGCGGCAGGTAGACGTACGCGTCGCTGCTCAGGCCGCTCGCCGACCCCTTGACGGCGACCTCCTGGATCAGCCCGGAGCGGTCACGGGCCGATCCCTGCGCCGAGTACATGTTCTTCTCGCCGGTGACCGACAGGGACGCGGCGGCGTTCGGCTGGTGGTCGACGACCGTGCCGGGCTTCCCGTTGGTGCCGAGCAGGTCGCTCCAGGAGCTGTAGAAGCCGAAGTAGCCGTTGGCGATCAGCCCCATGGCGGCCAGTACCGTGACCTGGGTGGCGAAGAACGCCCCGAGCCGCCCCGACCAGGCCTTCCAGCCGCGCCCGCCGAATCTCGGCCAGAGCCACATCGTGGCGGCGAAGACGCCGATCGCGACGACGGAGGCGATGATCTGGAGGGGCATTCCCGTGAGGCTCAACACGAGCCCGATCGTAGTTGACCCCCGGACCCGGTCTGCGCGCTCCCTGCGCGCCCCTCATATGATCCAATGCGCCTATTGTGCGCCCTGTTGACCGCGTCTCGCCGGGTCGGGATCATGTGCGCGGGGATTGCAGAGTGCACGGAGCGTGCACGAGAGAGCACCGAGAAGAGTTCCGGGGGAGCGGCATGAAGTCCTTCACCAAGGTCGGCAAGGTCGGCCTGGCGGTCGGTACGACGGCCTTGCTGCTGACGGCGTGTTCCGGAGGAAGTTCCGGGAGCACGGACGCCTCCGGCGGCCGGACCGACAGCGCCCCGGCGTCCACGGCCGCGGCCACGCCCACGCCGACCCCCACGCCCACCCCGACGCCGACGCCCACCAAGCCCCCGTACGGCCCGGTGCTGGCCGGCTACGTCGACCCGGTGAGCGCCGCGCTGGCCAAGCTCAACCCGGCCGGGAGCATCGACAACTTCGCCACCGCGCTCCAGGAGGCGGCGACCGCGGCCAACTCCGCCAGCAGCGGGCTGGCCCTGGCCGGCGAGCCGGACACCGTCACCACCGTCCGCCGCCAGCTGGCGACCGCGCTCTCCCAGCTCTCCACCGACCTCACCAAGGTCCGCACCGACATCAAGTCGAAGGGCGTCTGCACCACGTCCTCGGCCTTCGCCGAGGTCGGGCTCTCCGAGGGGCTCAAGGCGGTGCCCCCCGCGCTCGCCCAGATGGCGGCCGCCGGCTACCCCACCACCTTCGCCGTCCCGCAGACCCCGCCGCTGCAGGCCCGCTCGCTCGACAACGGCACCCTGATCCGCAAGGGCCGGCTGCGCGGCCAGGGCGGGCTGGAGGTCGACAACACGGGCGGCAGCTCCGACTCGGTCGTGTCGCTCTCCCAGAACAACAAGGCCGTCCACTCGCTGTACGTCGGCAAGGGGAAGAAGGCGTCGATCGACGGCATCGAGGACGGCACGTACGACGTCTTCTTCTCCGACGGTGTCGACTGGGACCCGTCGCTGAAGATGTTCACCCAGAACTGCTCCTACACGAAGTTCGACGACACCCTCGACTTCGAGACCGGCCGCACGGCCGTCACCTGGTCCATCACGCTGACCGCGAAGGTCGGCGGGAACGCGAAGACCAGCGACGTGGACGAGGAGGCCTTCCCGCAGCCGTAGTCGAGGCCGGGACCCCGAGAGGTCGTGAAGCGCCCCAGCCGACCGGCTGGGGCGCTTCTGCGTGCGCGCGCCCTCGGCTGCCCGGCCGGGCACCGGACTCCTGCCCGGCGGTCCCCGCTCCGGCCGTCCACGCGGCTGCCCGCTCGCTTCGACCGGGCCCGCTCCTTCTGTCCGGGCCCGCTCCACCGCTGACGCCCCCGCTTCCGGGAGGCGTCTCCTTTTAGATATTTAGCTAATGTGCTAAATATCTGCCATGACAGAAGCCCAGGACGAGGCGGGAGTCTTCCGCGCGCTCGCCGATCCGACGAGGCGCCAGATCCTCGAAGACCTCCGAGGCGGCGAACTCGCCGCGGGCGAGATCGCGAGCAGGTTCGCGATCAGCGGCCCGTCCATCTCACGGCACCTCGGCGTGCTCAAGGGAGCCGGACTGGTCACCGAGCGCCGGGACGGCAACCGGATCCTCTACACGCTGGCCGAGGAACGCCTGGCCACCACCATCGGCCGCTTCCTCAGCACCGTCTGCCCCGAGCAGATCGTCCTGCGCCACACCAAATGGCGCCCCGACACGCAGAGCGAGGGATCATGAGGCAGCCACGCCTGTCCAGCGTCGTCGAACGGCGGCTGCTGGTGAACTACCGGGTCGCCCCGGACGCCGTGACCCGCCTGCTCCCCGAGTCGCTGCGCCCGCAACTGGTGCACGGCCACGCGGTCGCGGGCATCTGCCTCCTGCGCCTGGGCAGCGTCCGGCCGAGCTGGGCGCCCAAGGCGTTCGGGCTGCGGAGCGAGAACGCGGCCCACCGGATCTCCGTCGAATGGGACGGACCGGACGGCGTCGAGACCGGCGTCTACATCCCGCGCCGCGACACCGCCTCACGGCTCAACGCCTGGGCCGGCGGCCGGCTCTTCCCCGGCGAACACGGCCGCGCCGACTTCGAGGTGCACGAGACACCCGACCGGATGCGCGTCGCCTTCGCCACCCGGGACGGCGACACCCGGGTGGACGTCACCGCCGAACTGTCCGACGAACTGCGGGGCAGCGAGCTCTTCGCCGACCTCGCCGAGGCCTCCCGGTTCTTCCAGGACGGGGCGAAGGGCTACTCCGCCACCAGGTCCGGCCACCGCATGGACGGCATGGAACTGCACACCGACGCCTGGCACGTGGAGGCCTGCCGGGTGGGCTCCGCCGCCTCGTCCTTCTTCGACGACCCGGTCCGATTCCCGCCCGGGAGCGCCGTCCTGGACAGCGCCCTGGTCATGCGCAACGTCCCCGCCGGCTGGCGGCCGCTCCCGAGCACGGCCGACGCCAGGAGCGCCCGGCCGGTCGACCGGAGCGCCCGGCTCGCCGGGTGAGCCGTCCGCGCGTGCCGTCGGCTCGCGCCGTGCGCGCGTGCGGTCCGCTCGCGCCGTCCATTCACGCGGCCCGCTCGTACCGGCCGACGCGCCCGGTCGCGCCGGCCGGTGACCTCACGGCCCGTGAGGTCCTGACCCGGCTCCGTTGTCAGTGCCCTGTGCCAGACTCCGCGCATGGCCCTCGAACCGCTCACCTCCCTCACCCTCGCCACGTGGCGCCGGCTCGACCTCGCTACCGCCACCCGCGTCGCCGCGCACGCGGCCGACGCCGCGGGCGGGCGGCTGGAGCGGGTCGAGACGGTCGAACACCTGGGCTCGCCGCTGCACCGGGTGCTGGTCGAGCGCGGCGACCGGCTGTTCGCGCTGATACCGGGCGGCCGGGTCACGGTCGGGTTCGACCTGGCGGCGTGGGAGCCTTCGGCCGAACTCCTCGACTGCTACCGGGAGGAGAGCCTGAGCCAGGGCTACGGCTTCGACGACGACCTGCGTGTGCACCTCGCCCGCTACCTCAGCCCGCACCGGACCGTCACCGTGCCGACGCTGCTGATGGCCGTCGAGGACGAGGACATCACCGAATCGCCCGCCGACATGCCGGCGGCCCTGGCCGCGGAGGGGCTGCGGCTGCCGCACCCCGACGAGTGGGAGCACGCGTGCGGCGCCGGCGCCGGGACGCTCTTCCACTGGGGCGACCAGTGCCCGCTCGACCGGGGCCCCTACCAGGACGACACCGGCCCGCACACCCGTCCGAACGCCTTCGGGCTCCGGATCGCCTACGACACCTACCGGTCCGAGATGACCAGCGACCCGGGCGCGATCCACGGCGGCGACGGCGGCGAGTCGGTCTGCGGCGGGTACGGCATCGTCCTGGAGTGGCTGCCCCTCGCCACGGCCAACCGGAACCCGGAGATGGCCGCGCTCGTGTACGGGCCGGACGACCCGGGCATGGGCGACGAACTCTCCACCAGACCGGTCCTCGACCTGCGGTGACCTCCCCCGGTCGGCCCGCTCCGGCCGCTCCGGCCGGATCAGAAGTCGGTGGTGTCCAGCACCAGCCCGAGCGGCGCCGGCAACCGCACCGGAGTGCCGAAGGGATGGGGCCCCTCGACCAGCGTGTAGCCGAGTTCGCCGGGCTGGGAGAACAGCGTGCAGGTGCGCTCCTGCCGGTCCACCAGGAGGTACACGGGTGCGTGGTACTGCGAGTAACGGCGGCGCTTCGACGTGCGGTCCGTCTCCGCGTTCGACGGCGACGTCACCTCCACCACCAGCACCGTCTGGTCCGGCACCAGCGCGCCTTCGGTCTTCGCCAGCTCGGCGGGCACCACGGCGAGATCGGGCACGTAGAAGTTCTCCGTCCCGGGCAGATCGAGATTCCCCGACCCCGCGCGCAGCCCCAGCTCACGCATCCGGGGTCCGATCTGCTCCCGGATCAGGTCGACGGCGGTCTCGTGGGCCCAGGACGGTGACACCGGAGTGATGACTCCTTCGACGATCTCGACGCGCTCACCGGCAATGTGCTGGATCGCGTACTTCAGAGCCTGTTCGGGATTGGGTACTCGGCTGTAGTCGCCCGGCCTTGCGTGCACTGCACTCACGTTCTGCTGTACTCCCTTCCATCGAAGCCAGGTGCGCGAGGCGCACGTCCGCCGGAACCTGGCCGGTCCACGGCGAAGGCCCCTCTTCGAGGCTCGCGGCGACACGGGGTTCCGGCGTTCATCCCCGCGGGTGCGGGGAGCCCACGAGAGGCTGTCCACGATCACGGACAGCCTAAGCGGACGGGCCCGTCCGCACGGGGAGCACGGACCGGGAATCCGCTGCTTGTCCGGGGTCGGGCGTTGGGGCCCTTCGGTGGGGGGTGTGGGGCGGGCCGCGACTCCCCGGTGTCCGAGTGCACGCGGTGCGACGGAAGTTGACCGGCCGTCACGGACTCGCCTGTCACAGGACCGCACCTGCCGTGCCACCCGGCGGAATCGGTGGGCGAATTCGGTACGCATGGTTGACCGATTGAAGTGGCCATGGCACTTTCGTGCGGCGCGGGCGTCCGCAACCGGTCGTACGCCCCGCATCCCCCACAAGGAGAGCCATGTTCAAGAGACTTGCCGCCGCGTCCGCCGCGAGCGCAGTCGTCGCAGGGGTCCTGACCTGCGTAACTGCCGCCCCCGCGCAGGCGGTGCAGGCCGGTGACCTGACGTCCACGATCGCGCTGAGCAACTGTTCGGCCTCGCTGGTGCGTTACCCCTCCTCGGTCGACGCCGACCGGGCCCTCATGCTCACCAACGGCCACTGCCTGCCGACCATGCCGTCCGCCGGCCAGGTCATCCAGAACCAGAGCGCCAGCCGCAGCGGCACGCTGCTCAACGCCTCCGGCGGCTCGCTCGGCACCGTGCAGGCGGACAGGATCCTGTACGCGACGATGACCGGCACGGACGTCGCGCTGTACCAGCTCACCGACACCTTCGGGTCGATCACCTCGAAGTTCGGTGCGACGGCGCTGACCATCAGCGACACGCACCCGGTCGACGGTTCGGCGATGTTCATACCGTCCTCGTACTGGAAGCAGACGTGGAACTGCTCCATCAACGGGTTCGTCGGCACGCTGCGCGAGGACGAGTGGACCTGGCGCGACTCGATCCGCTACAGCTCCGGCTGCAACACCACGCACGGCACGTCCGGTTCGCCGATCGTCGACGCCGCGACCAAGAAGGTCGTCGGCATCAACAACACCGGCAACGACGACGGCCAGATGTGCACCATCAACAACCCGTGCGAGGTGGCGGCCGACGGCACCACCAAGGCCGTCAAGGGCCAGAGTTACGGGCAGGAGACGTACTGGTTCACCACCTGCCTCGGCAACGGGCGGGTCATCGACCTCAACGTCAGCGGATGCCTGCTGACGAAGCCCGCGGGCAGCGGCACCGTCTCGGTGGCCAACCCGGGCAACCAGTCCACGGCGGTGGGCGGTTCGGCGAACCTGCAGATCCAGGCGAGCGGCGGTTCGACCCCGTACACCTACACCGCCACCGGCCTCCCGGCCGGCCTGTCGATCAACGCCTCCACCGGCGTGATCAGCGGCACCGCGACGACCGCGGGCACGTACAACGTGACCGTGACCGCGAAGGACTCGGCGAACAAGACCGGCAGCACGAGCTTCGGCTGGACCGTCAGCGGTGGCGGCGGCACGTGCACGCCGGCGCAGCTGCTCGGCAACGCGGGCTTCGAGACGGGCACCGCCGCGCCGTGGACCTCCTCCAGCGGCGTCGTCGACAAGTCCGCCTCGCAGGCCCCGCACGGCGGCACCTGGAAGGCGTGGCTGAACGGCTACGGCTCCACCCACTCGGACAACCTGTCCCAGACGGTGTCCATCCCGGCGGGCTGCAAGGCCACGCTCAGCTTCTACCTGCACATCGACACCGGTGAGTCCGGCACGACCGCGTACGACAAGCTGACCGTCGCGGCGAACGGCACGACGCTGAAGACGTACTCGAACGCCGACGCGGCCGCCGGCTACCAGCTGCGCACCTTCGACCTCTCGGCCTACGCGGGCCAGTCGGTGACCCTCAAGTTCACCGGCACCGAGGACTCCTCGCTGCAGACCAGCTTCGTGATCGACGACACCGCGATCGCCACGAGCTGACCCGGCGCCGGTAGCCCGACCGCCGGCCGCCCGGACCACCGTCCGGGCGGCCGGTGAGCGGGCGGCCGACGGGCGGCGGGCGCGGGCTCGTCGCCACATGCTCCCTGCACAGGAAGTCGGCGGCTCCGACTTCCTGTGCAGGGCCTTCGGCTAGCGGGCGTGCTGGGCGTGCTGGGCGCGGTGGCGTTGGAAGAGGCAGAGGGCGGCCAGGGAGGGTGCGTCCTTGAAACGGCCCTCGGCGATGAGCTGCCACACCTCGTCCTCGGAGAACCAGCGGCTGATCAGGCCTGCCTCCTCCTCGTCGAGATCCGCCTCACCCGCGGTGAGGTCGGTCGCGAGGACGACGTGGAAGTCCTGGTCGGAGAAGCCGTACGCCTCGAAGAGGTGGCCGAGCGGTGTCATCGTCCCGGCGGTCAGCCCCGTCTCCTCCGCGAGTTCACCGCGTGCCAGGTCGAGTGGGTCGGCGTCGGGCCGCTCCTCCCAGGTGCCCTGGGGGAACTCCCAGTAGCGGGCCTTCACGGGGTACCGGTACTGCTCGACCAGGTGGAAGCCGCCGTCGGCGTAGGGCACGACGAGCGCGAAGTCGGGCTTCTCCACCACGCCGTAGATCCCCTCGGCACCGTCGTGCCGCAGGGTCCGGTCCTCGCGGACCGTCATCCAGCGGTTCTCGTAGACGACGGTGCTGGCGGTGGCCACCAGTTCGTGCCGAGGCAGGGCGGGGCGGGAGGTGTCGGAATCCATGCGGGGACGTTAGCCGACCGCCCGTCCGGCCGGTCGCCGGCACCGCGAGCATCGCCAACGAGGTAGACCCATGCGGGGGACCGCCCTGCCGCGCGGATTCGCACGGTCGAAGGTCACTCATACTTCGGTCGAATCAGGATCAAGCAGCTGCCGATGGTGATGAGGTGAGGGGAAGCCGGGTGCTCCGGCCCTTCGCGCAGTGCGCACAGCGGTGCGTGCCCTCGAAGGCGACCGGGAGTGGATTGACCTCGGCAGGGCCGGTGGGTACCGTCGGGCTTCCAAGGGGCTGTCCGGAATGTTCGCGATGCCGGAATCTCGGCAAGTGGTGAAGACTTATCGGTGGCCTGCACAGACCCGCTGGTCACGGAGTCTGCTCCCCGCACACGCGGGGATGGTCCCATCCCCGCCCGCATCTACGACACCGGCCAGATCTGCTCCCCGCACACGCGGGGATGGTCCCTGGTACCAGCCTCCGCGCTGCTGGAGCGCCCACTGCTCCCCGCACACGCGGGGATGATCCTGCGATGGAAGAAGCCTGATCGATCGTGGTTCCGCGTTCGCGCCCCCGGCGCTCCGACGGGTCGTCGGGGGTGCCCCGGATGGTGGCCGGCTGTGATCACCTGTCGGGCCGGCCTCAGAGTGCGCTGTGTGCCAGCCAGTGGTCCAGCAGTGCGAGGTCGCCCGTCACCGTCACCCGGTCGTTCTCCGGGGGGAGGCGGCGGGCGAGCACCAGCATGAGGTCGGCCACCTCCCCCGACACCACCACGTCGGCGGCTCCGGCGGCCTCGACCGGCCCGCGTTCCCAGCGCAGTGCCCCGGGCGTCCGGGTGACCACCCAGCCCGGCGCGGACGTCGGGCGGAGCCCGAGCCGTTCGCCCCGGCCGTGCAGTTCGGCCACCGCAGGCCTGAAGGCTGCGAAGGCCGGCAGGGACAGCAGGTCCAGGTTCTCGCCGATCACCTCGGCCGCGAGGTCGTCGGCGATCTCGAACGCGGTGTCCGTCGCGAACGCCGCGTCGTAGTGGTGGACGCACGTGTCGCCGAGCATCCGGCGCAGCCAGAAGGCGGCCGGCTTCGGTCCGGCGAAGGTCGCCGACTCGGTCTCCGCGCCGGTCTCCTGGACGGCGGTGATGAGCGCCTCCGCGCCTTCGTGGAGCCACCCCGCCCATTCGTCCGGGGTGCCGGGATCGGCCCGGTGCGGGTCGGGGACGGGCAACTGCGTGCGGCTGCGGACGAGTTCGGCCGCCCATCGGTGCTCCTGGCCGATGTGGCCGACGAGGGTGCGCAGCGGCCAGTCCGGGCAGGTGGGCACCCGGGTGTCCGGGGCCCGGCCGGCGACCGCGCGGGCGATCCGTCCGGTCTGCTCGCGCAGCCCCTCCGCGAGCCGTGCTGCGTCGGGTGTCGGTGTCATGGTGGAGGCTCCTCTGCCGGTGGTGCGGGGTGATGCCGGTACCGTAGGAGTTCCAGTCAGGTGGAGGTTCAAGTGCCCTTTCTCGACGAGACCTTCGGGATCGGCGACCTGGCGCGGCTGACCGGTGTGCCGGTGCGGACGATCCGCTTCTACTGCGACGAGGGCATCGTCGACTCGGCGCGCAGCACGGGCGGGCACCGCCGGTTCGACCGGGCGGCGGTGGAGCGGCTCGGCCTGGTGAGGCGGCTGCGCGGGCTCGGGTTGGGACTGTCCTCCGTCAGGCAGGTGCTGGACGGGGAGCGCTCGGTGGCCGAGGTGGTCGCGGTCGAGCGGGCCACGCTGGACGGCCGGCTCGCGGAGCTGGCCTGGCGGCGGGCCTCGTTGCGCGCGGTCGAGGAGGCCGGACCGGCCGAGCGGGCCGGTCGGCTGGAACTGCTCGCCGCCGTTCAGGACGGCGGCGCCGCCCGCGAGGCGCTGATCGGCTTCTGGCGGCGCACGATGGTCGCGTCGGCGGCCGAGGCGATGCTCGACGTGTTCGTGGCGATGGCCGTACCGGAGCCGCCCGCCGACCCGACGCCGCTGCAAGTCCTCGCGTTCGCCGAGCTGTTCGCGCTGGCCGGTGACCGCGGGCTGACGCGGGAGCTGCTAGCCATGGCCCGGTCCAATGCCGAACTGGTCTCCGACGAGGCCGAGTTGATGAAGGGGATCGGCGAGGCCTGCGCGCTGGCCCAGCCCGTGGTGCGGGCGGGCGAGGCTCCGCGCGGGGGGCCTGAGCTCGACCGGTTCGTGGCGGTGCACGCCTCGGTGCGGGGGCGTCGTGACTCCCTGCGGTTCAGGGGTGAGCTGCTGGACCACGTGGCCGCCGACCGCGATCCGCGGATGCGCCGCTACTGGCGGCTGGTGGCCGAGGCCGGCGGCGATCCGGTCACGCTCGGTGCGTCCCACCTGTGGCTGACCGACTCCCTGGCGTGCGCGGTGGGTGCGGTGGGCGCGGAGGGGGATGGCGGCCGACCCGGCTGACCTGGCGGATCGGGGATCGGGGATCGGGGGATCGGGGAGGGCCGACCGCTGATCGGCGCGGGGGCGGAGCAGAGACGGGAGCCCGGAGCTGCGGCAGAATGACCGGATGATCATTTCTCACGATGTGGACGGGCCCGAGGGCGCACCGGCCGTGGTCCTCCTGCACTCGTCCATCTGCGACCGCCGGATGTGGGACCCGCAGTGGAAGCCGCTGGTCGAGGCCGGGTACCGGGTGGTCCGCGCCGACTTCCGCACCTGCGGCGAGTCCCCGGCCGGGACGGCGCCGTACTCCGACGTCGGCGACGTGGTCGACCTGCTGAACCACCTGGGCATCGGGCGGGCTGCCCTGGTCGGCTCCTCGTACGGCGGCCGGGTCGCGCTGGGCGTCGCCGGGTTCCGCCCGGAGCGGGTCTCCGCGCTGGCGCTGCTCTGCCCGGCGCGCCCCGGCCAGGTGCCTGGGCCGGAGATGCGGGCGTTCGGTGCCGCGGAGGACGAGCTGCTGGAGGCCGGTGACCTGGACGGCGCGGCCGCGCTCAACGTCCGCACCTGGCTCGGGCCCGAGGCCGCGGAGGAGGTCGCGGAGCTGGTGGGGCGGATGCAGCGCCGCAACTTCGAGGCGGGCCTCGCCGAGGGCGCCGGGGACTTCGAGCTTCCCGAGCCGGAGGTCGAGCTGTCCGCACTGACGGTCCGCACCCTGGTGGTGTCGGGCTCGCACGACCTGGCGGACTTCCGGCGGATCGTGGCCGAGCTGGCCGGTGTGCTCCCGAACGCGCGCTACCTGGAGCTCCCGTGGGCCGGGCACCTGCCCTCGCTGGAGCGTCCGGCGGAGATCACCGCCCTGCTGCGGGAGTTCCTGGCGGAGGCCGCCGCCGCGTAGGCCCGGGGCGCGGGCAGCGCCCCAGGATGGTACGCGGTGCCGGTGCGCGGTGCCGGTGGCGGCGCGCGGTGGCCGCGCCCGGGGTCGGGGCCTTCGCGCGGGCGGGGGCGGCGATCACCCGCCCCCGTCCGCGCGAACGGCGGCCTCAGCGCTTGGTGCCGTCCACGATCACCGGGGTGCCGTTGCCGTTGCCGCACGGGCTCGCGTAGACCGCGTTCTTCTCGGCGGCGGCCTTGAACGCCTCGATGCACTGGCTCATCAGGATCTTGTCGGTGAGCGAGTTGGCGATCGCCGCGTTGGCCGCGGCCTGGCTCTCCGAGTCGATCTTGCGCTTCTCGGCCTCCGCCTTCGCGGTGCGGACGGCCGCTTCGGCCTGGGCGGTGGTCTGGTCCTGGGCGATCTTCGCGTCGATCGCCTTCTGCAGGTCGTCGCTGGGCCGGACGTTGCGGAGGTTGACCCCGTTGACGAGGATGCCGCGCGGCGCGAGCCTGGCGGTGACCAGCTTGTCGATCTCGCCGGCGATCGCCTCGCGCTGCGAGCTGTAGCCCTCGACGCTGGTGTGCTTGGCGAAGACGTTGCGGACGATCTCCCGGCTGTCCGGGAGGACCAGGCGCTCCTGGACCGCGTCGGAGTCGCCGGCCAGCTTGTAGAGGTCGACGGTGTGCTTCGGGTCGATCGACCACTTCACGGTGAGGTCGGCGAACAGCACCCCGCCCTCGGAGGAACGGACCTCGACGGTGCTGTCGCCCGTCAGGTTGAGGTCGGAGGGGCGGGTGGAGAACGCGGTGACGTCGGTCAGCGGGGACTTGAGGTGCAGGCCGGGCTGCCACGTGCCGCCGATCTTCCCGAGCCTGGTCGGGACGGCCACCTCGTACGGTTCGACCACGTAGACGACGGTGGTGAGCCCGAGCAGTGCGCCGAGGAGGGCCGAGGCGATGCCGCCGAGCAGGGCGGCGAGGCTGTCGAGCACGCGGCGCCAGCGGAGCACGATCAGAACGAGCCCGGCGATGAGGAAGAGCAGTGAAATGATCAGCACGGCCGCAGCGTAGGGGCGTGTCGAACGCGGGTGCGATCCGGTTCGACCGATGTTCACGTCATCGACGGCGGATGTTTTCCGGCGCCCCCGGGGAGGCTGTGACGCGCGTCACGGCGGAGTCCTGTCACAAGGAGCCGGGCTGCACCGTCAAAGATGTGCAACCGACCGGACGACGACAACGGAGCACATCATGGAAGCCCGCCTGAACCCCTTCACCAACCCGGTCCTCGGCAAGGTGTACAAGCACATCATCGCCGCGAGCAAGGCACTGGAGGGTTCGACCCTGCCGGCCGCGACCCAGGAGCTGGTGAAGCTCCGTGCCAGCCAGATCAACGGCTGCGGCTTCTGTACCGACATGCACTTCAAGGACGCCGTGCACGCCGGTGAGTCCGCCGAGCGCCTCAACCTGGTCGCGGCGTGGCGGGAGGCGACGGTGTTCACCGACGCCGAGCGCGCGGCGCTGGAGCTGGCGGAGGAGGCCACCCGCATCGCGGACGCGGCCGGTGGCGTCCCGGACGCGGTCTGGGAGAACGCCGCCAAGCACTATGACGAGGACCAGCTCGGCGCCCTGGTGGGCGTCATCACCGTCATCAACGCCTTCAACCGGGGCAACGTCATCCTCCAGATGCCCGCCGGCGACTACCAGCCCGGCCAGTTCGGCTGATCGGCCGCTGCCGTCCGGGGCGAGCGGGCCCGGTCCGCTCGCCCCGGACGGCAGGCCGCCGCGCGGCGGCCGCGCTGCCCGAGGGCGGTGCGCCCGTCCGGTACCGGGGACCGGGCGGTCGACGGCGTGGCCTCCGCGCGCGGCCTGCGCAGGAAGTCGGACCCGCCGACTTCCTGCGCAGGCTGTGAGTGCCGCGGGCGCTGTGGCCGGGAAGGTTCACCGGGCCGGCGGCGGGCGTCGGTCGCCGCCCCGGGACGGTTCGCGGCTCAGCGGCCCTCCTCGGCGAGCGTGCCGAGTACGTCGAACGTCTCCGCCGGGCCGACCGGGCCGCCAGGGCCGAGCGTGTCGGCCGGGCCGTGCGGCGGGGCGTCGCGGAGGTCCGTCCCGATGCCCTCCAAGTGGTCGTGAGCCGCGAACGCGGCGCTACGGGGGAACAAGGCCAGCTCGTACGCGGTGAACGCGGCCTCGACGTCGTCGGGGTGCGCGGCGAGAGCCCGGCCGAGTTCGGCACCGTCGAGCATCGCCAGGTTGGCGCCCTCGCCGTTCGGCGGGATGAGGTGGGCGGCGTCGCCGATCAGGGTCACTCCGGGCACCCGGTCCCACCGGCGCCCGACGGGCAGGGTGTAGTGGGGGCGCAGGGCCGGCGCGGTGTCGCCGTCGGTGATCAGGGCGGTCAGTTCCGGCGCCCACCCGTCGAACTCCCGCGCGATCCGCGCGGTCGCGGCGGCGGCGTCGGTGAAGTCGATCGCGTCGAACCAGCCCTGGGGCCTGGTCAGCAGCACGTAGGTGTGCAGGGTGTCACCGCTCTCGCGGTGGGCGAAGATCTCCGTGCCCGGTTCGGACGCGGATGCGGGCGCGGGCGCGGACGCGATCATCGACCCGCCGCCGACCGCTTTCGCCGCGGCCGGGTGCCGGGTGTCGGCCTCGAACAGGTACGTCTCGACGGACGAGGTGCCGGCGTACTCGGGCACGGCGGCCGACAGCAGCGGCCGCACCCGCGACCAGGCCCCGTCCGCGCCGACCAGCACGCCCGTCACGACCGTCTCGCCGTCACCGAACGCCACCTCGTGGCGGCCACCGTCGAGAGCCCGGACGCCGGTGACCTTGCGTCCCCACCGGACGGTACCGGCGGGCAGCGAGTCGAGCAGGACCTGACGGAGGTCCCCGCGCTGGACCTCGGGGCGTCCGCCCGTGCCGTCGTCGGCCTTGTCGAGCAGGACGGTGCCGTCCGGGGCGAGGACGCGCAACGCCTGGCGGCCCTCCAGGACGACGGCACGGAACTCGTCCATCAGGCCGGCCGCCTCAAGGGCGAGCTGCCCGTTGTAGTCGTGGATGTCGAGCAGTCCGCCCTGCGCACGCGCCGACGGGTAGGGCTCGGCCTCGTAGACCGTGGCCGGGATTCCGTGAACGTGCAGGACGCGGGCGAGTGTGAGCCCGCCCAGTCCGGCGCCGAGGATCGTGACGTGGTTGTCCATGATGACTCCTCGCGATCGAGCCGCCCGGTGGGCCCCGGACGGCCGTCTCCCGAAAGGTCGCAGACCCCGCCGGCAGCCGGCTCACGTCCGACCGGCAGCCGACCGGCAGCCCTCTCACGGCCGACCGACACCGCAGGCCGGGCGCACTCGGGAACGGCAGAGGCGGCCGCCTTCCGGAAAGACGTACGGTCAACCGGAAGCATTCGGAGGTCGGTTGCAGGGAACCGAGGGGGCGCCACCCGCCGATCGGGGAAGCTGCATGCCGGGCCGGTGCTCGCGCAGGAAGTCGGCGGGTCCGACTTCCTGCGCGCGGCAGGGCCTTGAGCCGTGGATCACGGGCGGCGGTTGCCTTCGAAGTCGCCCAGGTTGGCGAAGAGCACCGCGTGGTCCCAGTCGCTCCACACCACGCACTTCTGCGAGTCCCAGTAGCGGTTGAAGTACAGATACGGCGGCCCGCCCGGCTCGTCGTGCGTCGTGACCTGGTCCGGCTCGCCGAGGACGGTGAGGAGTTCCTCGTAGGAGGAGATCCCCTCGAACGGCGACAGAAGAGCCTTGTCGATGCTGAAGCCGACCACCGCCCCGCCCCGGATCTTGCAGCCGATCCGGTCGGCGAGCGCCAGGGAGCCGTCGGAACGGACGGCGGCGTCGAGGATCTCGTCCGCCGTCACCAGCCGTCCGTCGCGGTCGTAGGGCTTGAGCTCGCCGTCCCTGAGCGTGCTTCTGGCGACGATGGGTGAGTCGGCGCGGACGACACGCCGGCGCGAGATGCTGCTCGCGGGCGCGCCGAAGGCGATGCCACCGACCTCCAAGGTCGACAGGTCGAGGTGTCGCCTGGTCAACAGGTCGATGTTGTGCAGGAGTTCGATCACCGGGCGATCGTAGTCAGGTCGGTTGAACGACCGGTGGCGGGCTTCGCGGCGCCGGTGCCTGCGCAGGAAGTCGGATCCGCCGACTTCCTGCGCAGGAGGGGCATCAGGACCGGCGGGCGAGGAAGAGGTCGTGGAGGTGTTCGACGTCGATGCCGCCGCCGTGGGCGTCGAGGACGGCGGCGGTGTCGGCGAGCACGCGGTCGCGGCGGTCGTCGGGCAGGGCGCGGTAGAGGGAGACGGAGGAGAGGTGCCCGAGGTAGCGGTCGGTGTCGTAGCGGACCCGCTCGGGGATGCGCAGTGAGCGGAGGTCCGTGAACCGGCCGTCGCGGCGACACTCCTCGTCCGGCCAGTGGCCGAGCATCCCGGGCCAGTGGCCGGGGGTGTCGCCGTAGGAGGAGGCGAGACCGGCGTGCGAGGAGAGGGTGAGCCCGTGCCGGAGGTCGACCTCGGCGAGGGCGGCGTGCAGGGCGGGGTCGACGACGCCCATGGGGTTCCAGAAGAGGGCGACGGCGCCGCCGGGGGCGAGGGCGTCGTGGACCTGGTCCCAGCGGGTCGCAGGGTCGGTCCAGTGCCAGGAGGTGGCGGCGAGGAGCAGGCCGAACCGGGTGTCGTCGGGCCGCCAGTCCTCGAAGGTGCTCACCTCGACCCGGACGTCGGGGAAGGCGGCGGTGTTGCGGCGGAGGACCTCGGCCATGCGGGAGTCGGGCTCGACGCAGAGCATCGGAGTGCCGAGCGCGGCGAACGGGAGGGTGGCCTTCCCGGTTCCGGCCCCGATCTCGACGGCGGGGAGGCCGGCGGGGCCGGTGAGGGAGGCGTAGGAGAGCACCTCGGTTATGAGGGCGTCGGGGTACCCGGGGCGGGCGGCGTGGTACGTCTCGGCCACCTCGCCGAACACCCGGCTGAGAGCCATGTCGAGAGGCTGGGAGGAGGTCATGGGTGCCTTTCGGTGACGGTGGGCTGTGCCGATGCGGTCAGAGGAGACCGAAGTCGAACTCACCGTCGGCGGTGGCGGCGATGAAGGCGGCGTGAGCGGCGGCGGTGAAGAGGAGGGCCGGGCCGGAAGGATTCTTCGAGTCACGGACATAGGTGACGAGGCCGCCAGGCATGGCAACCTCGACACAGTTACCTGAATCGTTGCTCCTGGACGACTTGTGCCAGGTCGCCTTGATGGTGCCTGCGTTCGGGATGCTCGGCAATGTGCTCGCTCCTCGTCGAAGAGGCGGCCCGGCGCTCCTGCGGCGCGCCGGGCCGGTGGGTTGGCCTGCGCGGTCAGAGGAGGCCGAAGTCGAACTCACCGTTGGCCACGGCCGTGATGAACGCCGAGTGGGCGGTGGCGGTGACAGTCAGGGTGGGGCCGGAGGGGTCCTTTGAGTCGCGAACGTAGGAGACAAGGCCGCCCGGTACGGCGATCTCGACGCAGTTGTCATCGCCGCCGCTGTAACTGGACTTCCTGAAATTCAACTCGGTGTTGGAAGCGTCAGAGTGGGAGTTGGTCACTTGATCTTGTCTCTCTGTGCGGTGATGAACTCAAGCGATGAATCTACGGACAGCGCCTCTGCCGTGATCTCTTGGAACTTTGCTCGATACAGCTCTACATCGGCCGGATCCTCGACCCAGAGACTGCTCATCAGCCCTTCGACCAGAACCACATCGAGATCCTGCCGCTGTGGGAAGCCCATGAGCGCCATCGCGCCGCTCATTCCCGGGTGGATCGCGGCGCCCGTCGGCATGACTTGGATATTGACGTTGGACAGCCGACTGAGAGTCAAGAGGCGGTCCAACTGCGGTGCCATGACGTCCGGGCGGTTCGCGTTCGAGCAGAGGGCGGTTTCATGGATCACGGCCCAGACTTGGACCGGGTTCGGTCGAGTCAGGATGTGTTGGCGCGCCATGCGGACCTGAACCAGGTCGTCGACGGTTCCGCCCGATCGTACGCGGAGTCTATCGATGACAATGCGGGCGTACTCGGGCGTCTGGAACAGGCCCGGAATGAAGGCCGGCTCGTAGGTCTTGTAGGTCGAGGCGTCGGTTTCGAGCAGGATGAGGTCGTTCGCGGTTGCGTTGATGACATCCCGGTAGCTCAGCCACCAGCCGCGCTTGCTGCCGTCCTTGGTGATGGCGATGAGGCCGGCGCGGAACTCCTCGTCGTCGCAGCCGTAGTAGTCGAGGAGCTTGTGCACATCCTCGATCTTGGCTGCGGTATGGGCGTTCTCGATCCGTGTCAGCTTGGGTTGGCTCATCCCCGTGGCCTCGGCCACCACTTCGGCTGTGAGCTTCCGTTGCTCGCGGAGCTTTCGCAGTTCGCCGCCAAGCCTCCGTCGGCGAACAGTCGAGACCGCCATGTAGACCCCTCCTGACCTGTCAGTTGACCAGTCTGCCCGCGCTGCGGGCATCCGCGCTACCAACAACTGCCAGTCTAGGCAGCCGAATCCAGGTTCGATATGCATAGATGCGAGTTGAGGCGCATGAGTTGCGCTTCATGCCACATGAGCGCCATGCTGAGCGTAGCGGACCGCATGCGCTGTGTAGGCATCGATTGCGAGAGCTTGCTCATGCCTGCGCTGGGCTTGCCTGCATCCAGATCCGAATGATCGTCATATGACGATGGATGCTCAGGTTCGCGAGGTGACATCCCCTTCATCCCTCACGGAGGTCTCTTCGTGTTCCCCCTCAACCTCCCCCCTGACTGGTCGGCCGCGCGTGAGGAGTTGCGCGAGGCGCTCGCGCGCGCCGGGTGGCCGCTCGACACCGTCTCCGACGCGGAGTTGGCGCTCCACGAACTCTTCGTCAACGCCTGGAAGCACGGCGGCTCGCCGGCTCCGCTCGTCGTGGTCGTCCTCCTCGACGGCCTCCTCCGCGTCTCCGTCAGCGACGGCAGCCCGGACCTCCCCGAACCCCCCGCCTCCACCGACCCCTACGCGACCTCCGGCCGCGGCCTCCACCTCGTCCGCTCGCTCACCCACCGGTTCGGCGCCGCCGCCCGCAAGCGAGGCAAGTCCGTCTGGTTCGAGTGCGCCCTGAAAGCGCCTGGTTGTATCCCCGGTATAGCCGGGAGGAATTCGGAGGTTATTCCTGGGTCCAATGGCTTACCTTGCGCTGAAAGGCAAAGGGGACCGTAGCATGCCAGTGAAGCGGCGGCCGGGTCCAGATATCAGGGACGGTGCGCCGCGAGACCCGTGCGATACGGCGAAAGCTGGATTGCCTGAACCCCAGTCTCCAGTCGATCCAAAGACAGATCCGCCGGAAAGATATCCGAAACCGGCGCCACTCCCTGCATCAGGTCCCTCGAACGCCGATGCAGCTCCGGGGAGCGGGGCGATGTCCAGCGAGGACATTCAAGGAGATGAACGGGGCGCCTAAGTCGCGCTAGCACGTACAACCAGGACGAACAGGGGATCACCTAAAGGGCGCGAGCCCCATGGTGACGGAGTGTCCGTAGTAGTCGCAGGAGTAACGACCTGCCAGGGAGGGCGGGAAAGCCGCCCACAGGGCCAAGGGACACAGGTGACCGGATATCAACGGAACCAGGAGGTATGCGTAATGCAGAGCGCCGAATCGGTACTTGATATCCTCCGTGAACGCGGCAGGCGCGGCCTGCCGTGCAACGAGCTCTATCGGCAGATGTTCAACCCGCAGTTGTATCTCATGGCCTACGGGCGCATCTACTCCAACAAAGGGGCGATGACGCCCGGGGTGACAGGGGAAACCGCAGACGGCATGTCGCTGGCAAAGATCGGACGCGTCATTGACGCGATGCGCCACGAGCGTCACCGGTTCGTGCCGGTCAAGCGGGTCTTCATCCCGAAGAAGAACGGGAAACGAAGGCCGCTGGGCCTGCCGTCATGGTCGGACAAGCTGGTCGGCGAGGTGATGCGTCTCCTGTTGGAGGCGTACTACGAACCGCAGTTCTCCGACCGTTCCCACGGTTTCCGTCCCCACCGGGGCTGCCACACCGCACTGCGACACGTGGCCCGTTCCTGGACCGGGACGACCTGGTTCATCGAGGGTGACATCGCCCGGTGCTTCGACGCACTCGACCATCGGGTGATGCTCGAAACACTGGCCGAGAATATCCACGACAACCGGTTCCTGCGGCTTGTGCGCAACATGCTCGAAGCCGGATACCTGGAGGACTGGAACTGGAACGCCACATTGAGTGGCGCTCCGCAGGGCGGTGTCCTGTCGCCCATCCTGTCCAACATCTACCTGCACCGGCTGGACACCTTCGTCGAGAAAGTTCTTGTGCCGGAGTACACCCGAGGCGGACTCAGGGCGAGGAATCCTGAGTACCGCAGAGTTGAGGGCTCCGTTCAGCGTGCACGAAGGCGTGGTGACCGCACCGCCGTGCGCGCCTTGCGCAAGCTGCTTCATTCTCTCCCGAGTCAGGACATGAACGACCCGGGATACCGCCGCTTGCATTATGTGAGGTACGCCGACGACACCCTCTTCGGGTTCGCCGGACCCAAGGCCGAAGCCGACGAGATCAAACAGCGCCTCGCACAGTTCCTGCGCGACGACCTCAAACTGGAACTGTCCGGGGAGAAAACCCTGGTCACCCATGCCAGAACACAGGCTGCCAGATTCCTCGGCTACGAGATCAGGACTCAACGGGACGACGGAAGGTCCGAGCGGAAGAAGGGAAACCGGCGGCTCCGCCGCTCGGTGAACGGAACCATCGCCCTCCACGTTCCGAAAGACGTGATCAAAGCCAGATGCGCTCCCTATCTGGCGCGCGGGAAACCCGCGCACCAGCCGTCGATGTACAAACACGACGATTACAACCTCGTCGGCATCTTCGGTGCCAGGTATCGCGGGGTCGTCCAGTACTACCTGCTGGCCGGCGACGTCCACCGACTGAACCGGTTGCACTGGGTCATGCAGTCCTCGCTGCTGTGCTCCCTGGCGGACAAGCACCGCTCGACCGTGTCGAAGATGGCCCGCAAGTACAAGGCCACCATCGACACACCGGCCGGGCCACGCAAGTGCCTCCAGGTCAGCATCACCCGTGCCCCCAGCAGCAAACCACTGGTCGCCCGGTTCGGCGGAATCCCACTCCAGCGTAGAAAGAGCGCGGTTCTCAAGGACCGCGATCCTGTCCAGGCAGTCTCCGCGCCACGCCAACGCGAGTTGGTCAGAAGGCTGTTGGCCGGGATCTGCGAGCTGTGCGGAGCGACCGAGAACATCGCGGTCCACCAGATCCGCAAGCTTGCCGATCTCGACCTCTTCGGACAGGAACAACCCAACTGGGCCGCCGACATGGCCAGAAGGAGACGAGTAACCCTACTCGTCTGCCCAACCTGCCACAGCGGCATCCACGTTGACTGCGAAAGCACACCTCACGGAAATCACTGGAGAGCCCGTTGCGGTTAACGCCGCACGACGGGTTCGGGAGGAGGCCGCTGGGAAAAGGACCAGCCCACGGGCTGGAACCTCGCCCGGCGGCCCACCTCACGCTGGACTCCGCCGCGTGAGCGCCCGGCCCGAGCCGCCGATCGCGCCGGACGACCCCCGGCTGCGCACCTACACCGAAATCGAGGTCGCCGCGCTCCTCGCCGAACTCCACGAACGAGGCCGCCCGTTGGGCATCATCTGGCCCTCCGCCACCACCGACAGCATCGTCGACGGCCGCGTCCTCGTCCGCTTCGGCAACGCCTCGACCGCGACCGTCCTCAACCTCCTCAACCTGTTCGCCCTCCTCCGCGACCGGGACGGGGCGGCCCCGTCGTGGGACTCCTGACCCACCCCGGCGTCGCCCGCGCCTTCGTCGGCGTCGCCCTCCTCCTTCTCCTCCTCCTCGCCTTCGCCACCGTCGCCCTCGGCGTGGTCGCCACCCTGCGGATGCCCCACCGCCCGGACGACGACCACGAGAGCGACTCCATGCGCGGCCCCACTCGCGGCGCACGCCCCTGACGGCGCCCCGACCAGACGTGCCCTGGCAGACCCACCGGGGCACGTCCCCCTTTGCGTGGCAGGCCGGCGCAGCCGGGCGGGCCGGCATACCCGGCACCGAAGCCGTCGAGGCCGCACCGGCGGATCGGCCGGCGCGGCCCGGTCGAAGACCCCCAGCCTGCGGTGTCGGGGCGCGTCCGAAGGCCCCTGCGGCCGTGGCGTCGCAGCGCATCGTGAACCGCCCGGGGGCCGGGGGCGTGCGAAGCCCGGTGCCGTGCCCCGGCAAGGATCGCAAGGGCGGCAGGCCCTACTCCTCCGCTACTCCTCCGCGAAGGCGTGCGTCTCCCGGCGGTACGGCACCCCCTCGAACGCGGTGAGCCGGTGCGGCGGCCACAGGTCCTCCCGCTCGTGCAGGCTCAACTCCCCGCCCCGGCGCAGCAGCCACACCGTCTCGTGGTGGAAGTCGAGGACGGCGTCCCCCTCCACCCGCGCCAGCAGTGCCGCCACCAGCCGTACGAGGTCGTCCTCCTGACCGGCCAGGTCGTCGGTCTTCGCGAGCCGGAACGCCACCCGCACCGTGGGCGAGACCCCCAGGTCCGTGACGGTCGGATCCCAGGGACGGGTGCGGGTCCCGTACACCCGCACCCACGTGCCGCGCGCGGTCAGCGCGCCGTCGCCGACCAGCTGTCCGGCGGTCCAGGAGCGGTCCGCCCCGAGCCGCGCCAGCACCCCGGCCACGTCGGAGGCCGACGACGGGGTGGCGAGGCCGAGGCCGTGGGAGACGGCCACCGGACGGTCACCGGTCCCAGGTGGACTCGATCACCACCGGCGCACCGTGCTCGTCCACGAGGTGGATGCGGACGCCCGCCGAGCCGTCGACCGGCTCCTCCGGCAGCTCGGCCGCCAGGTACTCGGCCTCCTCCAGCAGCTCCGCCGTGACCCGCACGCCCGTCAGGCGCTCCGTCAGCGCCAGGACCGCCGCCTTGCGGTCGACCGCGGGATCGCCGTCCCCGTCCGGGTCGAGGCCGAGTTCGCGCAGCAGACCGTTCAGCTCGTCGGGGGTGGTGCCGTCCCGGTGGGCGGGGTGCTCGAAGGTGGTCCGCAGCTCCCCGTCCTCGTACCAGTGGAAGAAGTCCATCGGCTTGCCCGCGTTGCTGTAGTGCGCGACGGCGCGGGTGCCGGCGGAGAGCGCCGCCATGAGACCGGGTCGCAAGCCCAGGTCGCCGCCGAGGTCGACGACGAGCGCCCAGTCGCGGCCCTCCGCGTCCCGCACGGCGGACGCGCCGAGGAGCGTGGACTCGGGATCGTGGTCGCACTCCTCCAGGAAGGCGCCGTGCGCGTCGACCAGTTCGCCGGCGCCCCGGCAGCTGCCCCACGGCGATCCGCCCACGATCCCGGCCACCTGCTCGGGCAGGACGTCACGCACCAGCACCATGCTGTACCCGAGGTCCAGCAGGCGGCCGAAGAGTGAGGGCACGGAACGGATCCAGCCGTAGTCGGCTGCCGTGGCGGAGGGGGCGGGAGTAGAGGTCACCGCTGAATCCTGCCAGCAACCACCGACCTCCGGGAGGCCCGTGGAAAGATCCCCTCCGGCCGGTGCCACAAGACCGCCGGGTGACCGCGTTGGATGGGTATGGAGCACATATCGACGGAGGGGGACCCGGTGGCCGAGCCGGGGCCGCCCGACTTCCCGGCCTTCGTGGCCTCGCGCGGGCGGCAGCTGCTGCGCACCGCGTTCCTGCTGACCGGGGGTGACGCGCACCTCGCCGAGGACCTCGTGCAGGAGGCGCTCGGGCGGGTCTTCGTCAAGTGGCGCAAGATCTCGCGCCTCGACAACCCGAGCGGGTACACGCAGACGGTCCTGGTGAACACCTTCCTCTCCCACCGCCGCCGCCGGAGCAGCAGCGAGCGGGTCACCGACGTGCTGCCGGACATCGCCGTCGCCGACCCGGACCCGGCGCTGCGGCTGACGCTGCTCCGCGCGCTCGGCGAGCTGCCGCCGCAGGACCGGGCGGTGCTGGTGCTGCGGTTCTGGGAGGACCGGAGCGTGGAGGAGACGGCGTCGGTGCTGCGCCTCAGCAGCACCGCCGTGCGCTCGCGGAGCAGCCGGGCGCTGGCCCGGATGCGGGACAAGCTGGGGGCCGAGACGACGGAGAAGGCGGTACTGCGCCATGCCGGTTGAGAACGATTCGCACGACGGGTCCGCGGACGGCGTCGACGGTTTCGAGGGCGAGTTCGCCCGGGCCCTGCGCGGCGCGGCCTCCCTCGCCCCGGAGGCGGCGCTGTTCACGCTGGCGGCCGGGGCCGAGCGGGTCGGCCGGCGGCGGCGCGGCCGGCGGCGGGCGGTGCTCGCCGGGGGGCTGGCGGCCGTGGTGCTGGCGGCCGGGAGCTTGGGGCTGCTCGCGGACGGTACGGCGGCGGACGTGTTCGGCCCGGCCGGGGAGCCGGTGCGGCCGATGACCTCCGAGGAGGTCGTGGGGCTGGTGACGGGGCTGCTGCCGCCCGGCTCGGTGACGGTCATGACCGCGGAGACGCCCGGGGTGGCGGGCCCGTCGGGGAACGCGCACGAGACCTTCGGCGTGCTGCTGTTCGACGACGGCAAGGGGGCGAGCCTCGTCTCGTACAGCGTCGAGCGCGGTTCGCGGAAGCCGGAGGAGGCGGCCGTCTGCATGGACCCGTTCAGCACTCCGAAGGAGAAGTGCGACCGGTCCGTCGCCCCCGACGGCTCCGTGACGGTGATCGACAAGCTGCGGGACGTCAACGTCACCGACCTGCGGAAGTGGCAGGCCGTCCTGGCGAGGCCGGACGGCACCGTGGTGCGGGTCACCGAGTACAACGGCCAGCCGGCCACCCCGAACCGGGAGGCGCCGCCGCTGGTCGAGCAGCAGCTCGGCACGATGCTGAGCGCACCGGAGTGGGACCGGGTCGTGGCGGCGCTGCCCGCCAACCCGAACGCACCGAAGGGGAAGCCGTCGCAGGCCGCCACGTCGTCGCCCGGCGCACCGGCCGCCACCCCGGCGCCGGCCGACTCCACCCCGGCGCCGGCGGAGCTGGTCGCGGCGCTGGCCGGGGCGCTTCCGCCAGGGGCGGAGGCCTCCGGGCAGGACGCCGAGCACGGCACCCTCCTGGTCACGTACGAGGGCCGCACCAGCATGCTCTCGGTCCGGGTCCAGCCGGCCGGACCGCGCGGGCTGGAGGACAGGAAGTACGCGGAGGAGGGCGTGCCGACCCCGCTGGAGGTCCGGGAGAAGCGGGCCGACGGCGCGCTCGTCGTCACCAACCGGTTCGGCAACGGCAAGACCGCCGTCGACCCGGTGCTGCACTGGCTGGCGGCCGTGTACTACCCGGACGGCCGGAGCGTGACCGTCAGCGAGTGGAACGGCGAGAACGGCTACACCTTCCGGCCCGGCACGCCCGCACTCTCGTTGGAGCAGCTCAAGGCCGTCGCCACCGCGCCCGCCTGGCGGAACTGACGGGCTGCCGCCGACCTCCCCTAAGCTGTCCTGTCGCTCCGCACGGGGGGAGCGACAGGACAGGGGAGCGACGGGACAGGGGGCGGACGATGGAACTGGCCGGGGTGGCACGGGCGGCCTTCGGAGCCGGGAGGCGGCTCGACGCGGTCGAGCGGCTGCGCGGGGGCAGCAAGAAGGGCGTGTACCGGCTGGCGTTCGACGACGGCGGGACGGCGATCGCGTACGTCTGGGCCGCGGAGGAGAACTACTGGCCGGGCGCGGCGGAGCAGGCGGACGACGCGGACCCGCTGTCGCACGCCTCCGGGCTCGCGCTCTTCGCGGCGGCGCACCGGCGGCTCACCGGGCTCGGGGTGCGGACGCCGCGCGTCCGGCTGCTCGACGGGAGCCGCGAGCACCACCCGGCGGACGTCGCGGTGGTGGAGGACGTGCCGGGCGAGAACCTCGAAGCGCTGCTCGACCGCGATCCGGACGCCGCCCGGCCGGTGCTGGCCCGCCTCGCCGACGCGCTCGCCGTGCTGCGCGGGGCCGGCGGGAGCGCCGGGTACGGGAAGGTGGCACTGCTCGACAACGGGGGCGTGTCGCACGGGAGTTCGTGTGAGGGGCTGGTGCTGGAGCGGGCGCTCGCCGACCTCGCCGAGGCGACCGTCCGGGACGGGCGGATCGCGGCGGCGTCGGAGCGGCTGCGGGAGGAGCTGCACGCCCGGGCGGCGGCGGTCACCCCGAGGGCGAACCACGGGCTGGTGCACGGTGAACTCGGGCCGGACCACGTGCTGGTGGACGCGGCGGGCGAGCCGGTGCTGATCGACATCGAGGGCCTGATGGCCTTCGACGTCGAGTGGGAGCACGTCTTCCTGCGGATCCGCTTCGCCGAGCACTACCCGCACCTGGCGGCCGAAGGTCTGGACGAACGGCGGCTGGCGTTCTACGAGTTGGCGATGCGGCTGTCCCTCGTCGCCGGCCCGCTGCGGCTGCTCGACGGCGACTTCCCGCACCGCGAGGTGATGCGGGGGATCGCCGAGCACAACCTCGGCGAGGCCCTGGCCCTCCTCGCCGACCGGGCCTGACGGGGGAGGCCGGGGGAGGCGGTGCGGCCCGGTCGCCGCGCTTCAGCGGGGGATGCGGTCGTGCCACTCCTTGCTGAAGACGACGTCCCCGCCCTCCAGGGCCCGCAGGTGGGTGTGCGCGATCAAGTGGGTGGGGTCGCAGCGGAGTTCGGTGCGGACGTGGACGGTGGCGTCCCAGCCGATGGCGGGGCGCTCCAGCCGGACGGTGCGGTCGGTGCGCGCCCGGGCGCTGAGCGGGGTGGCGGTGAGGATGCGGTACGCGGTGACGGTCCGCTCGTCGCGGACCAGGCCGTCGGCGTGGGTGCGGGTGCCGTCGTCGGCGGGGGAGAGCTCGGTGCGCCACTCGCGGCGGCCGATGTCGTGGACGGTGACCCGTTCGGGGCGGGCGGTGAGCGGTTCGGTGAGGAGCAGCGGGGGCGGGAGCGGGAGGGTGGGGGAGGCGAAGATGATCGGTTCGCCGTCGCGGTCGGCGGCCAGGTGGCGGACCGGGAGGGTCAGCACGGAGTGGGACGGGTCGAGCGCGAAGCCGTCCGGTTCGGGGCCGGGCCACACCCACGGCCAGTACGTGGAGGAGAGGGCGAGCCGCAGCCGGTGGCCGGGCGGGACGGTGCGGCCGACGGCGGCGAACGGGAGGGCGAACGGCAGCACGTCGTCGAGGACGGAGCTGAGGAGGCCGCGGGTGAGGAGCACGGAGGTGCCGTCGGGGGCGACGGCGCAGAGGCGCGCGGCGACCAGGGTGCGGCCGGAGCCGGGACGCAGCCGGAGGGAGAGGACCGGGGTGCCGAGGAGCTCGACCGGTTCGGGCAGCGGCCGGGAGTCGAAGCAGACGGAGCGGCCGTCCTCCTCGCGCTGGTCGGGCGGCTGGTCGGCGGTGCGGCCGGCCGGGGTGTAGGCGCCGGCGTTCAGGCCGGTGTGCTGGGGGGAGCGGACGTGCACCCAGCGGTCGTCGGACGCGGTACCGGCGGTGCGCAGCGGGCCGTCGAGTCCGTAGTGGACGTCGCGGACGTCGGGGGAGGGCCAGGGGTCGTCGGCGGTCCAGCGGGTGGAGAGCCAGCTCCGCAGGGCGGGGGTCCGGAGGACGCCGGTGTCGATGTCGCGGAGCCAGTGGTCGTACCAGCGGAGTGCTTCGGGGAGGACTTCGTCGGGCAGGCCGTGCGCCCAGGGGCCGAGGACGGCGCGGACGGGGACGGTCCCGGCGGTGGTGAGCAGGTCCAGCAGGCGGGAGGCGGACGGGTCGGACCAGCCGGCCACGGCGAGGGTGGGGACGGCGGCCGCGGCCGGGGTGTCCGGCGGGGCGGCCAGCCAGCCCGCGAGCGGAGGTTCGAGGGCGTCGAGCCGGGCGAGCCACATCGTCCGCCAGTCGTCGCCGACGTACTGCGGGTCCGGTGGGCGGGCCGCGTCGGCGAGGTGGGCGGTGGCGCGGGTGTGGCCGTCGGCGGCGAGGACGGCGCCGCCGAGGCGGTGCGGGCCGTCGGGGCAGGCGGTGACCACGGCGTGGACGGCGTCGGGGGCGCGGGCGGCGAGGAGCAGCGCGCCGGCGCCGGCGGATCCGGTGCCGAGCAGGCCGGCCCGGCCGCTGCACCAGGGCTGTGCGGCGAGCCGGCGGACGACCTCGGCGCCGTCCTCGGTCGCGCGGTCCGGGTCGGACGGGGGGAGCCCGTCGGAGTTGCCGTGGCCGCGGGCGTCGACCCGGGCGACGGCGTAGCCGTGGCCGGCGAACCAGGGGTGGCGGCGGGCGTCCTCGGTGGCGGTCCAGTCGGTGAGGCGGCCGGTGGAGTACTCCAGCAGGACGGGGACGGGCTCGTCGGTCACCGGGCGCCACAGGCGGGCGTACAGCGCGGTGCCGTCGGAGAGTGGGACGCGCAGGTCCTCGCGGGTGGTGCGGTAGGGGTACGAGGGCATGGCCGCTCCCATCGGGTCCCGGTCGGCGGGCCGGTCGGCGGGCCGTTCGGCAGGCCGGGCGTCGCGGCGGGCCCACCGGGACCCGGCCCGCGGCGCGGCGTCGGTACTCCGACGGTAGGGGAGGAACCGGGCGCGCGCCCGGTGAGCGTGGTCAGGCCCCGCTGAGCGCGGTCACCCCGCTGAGCGCGGTCAGGCCCCGCTGAGCCAGGCGGTGGCGTTGAGGGCGAGGGCGGCGTTGGTGCCGGCGGGGTCGTTCCAGCCGTCGAAGAGCCGGTTCCTGGGCTGTCCGGTGCCGTCGTCGGCGGGGGAGCTGTCGCCCCAGACGGCGACCCGGCCGGCGCCGTAGCCGCTGGTGGCGAAGAACACGCCGGTGGTGCCGGAGGAGCCGGTGAGGTGGACGAGGCCCTTGACCGTCGGGTTGTGGGCGGGGTTGAGGGTGAAGGTGGTGCCGGCGCGCAGGATGGAGCCGGTGACGGTGCCGAACGGGCCGTGCAGGACGGGGTCGGCGGCGTCGTCGACCGCGCGCGGGTTGTCGTTGCGGATGTTCGCGATGTCGACGCTGAACCCGAACGGGTCGTTGTTGTCGACGCCGTTGTCGGTCATCAGGTCGTTGATGATCGCGGGGGAGTCCCAGCCGTCGTTGTTGCGGTCGCTCATGGCGTGGTCGGAGATCAGGAAGAGTCCGCCGCCGTTCTGGACGAAGCGGATCAGGGCGGCCTTCTCGGCGGGGCTGAACCGGATGTTCGGCTCGGGGACGACGAAGGTGTCGAAGTTGGCGAGGTCGAGGGGGGCGGCGGTGCCGAAGCTGATGGTGGAGCCGGGCGGGAGGGTGCTGAGGCTGTACTGACCGGTCTGCTGGAGGGCGACGCCCCAGGCGGAGAGCGCGCCGGTCCAGCTCTTGTCGGTGGTGGGGGCGGGGTTCTGGACGAGCGGGTTGGGTTGGGCGGTGGAGATGATCCAGTCTGCTCTGCCGGCGGTCTCGGCCTTGCTGTTGTCGAACAGCACCCGGTGAGGGGCGGCAGCGGCTCCGGCGGTGCCGGGCGCAGGGGGCGTGCCGGGCGCGGGGGGCGTGCCGGGCGTGGGGGAGGGACAGGGCGGGGTGGCGGTGGCGGTGGCGGCGCCGGACGCGCTGGCCGTGCCGGACGCGCCGGCGGTGCCGGGCGGGGTGGCGGGAGCGGGGCCGGTCAGGCCGGTCAGGCCGGCGCAGAGTAAGGCCGAGGCGGCGAGTGCGACGGGTGTTCGCATGCGGATCATGGGCCGTACCTCCGTGGGGGGTCGGGGTGTCGGCGCCCGGGTGTTCGCGCGTGGACGGCGGTGGGGAGGCGCGAGGGGTGACGGCCGCCCGTACGGTCCGTGACGTCCTGTCCGGCGTCCATGACGGCCTACCACCATCATCTCTCCGTCGTCGCACCTCCGGGCGTGCGTGCCGCCGGCGGCCGGTCCGTACTTGCGCATGGCTTGCATGTACAACCCGCGGGAGGAAAGATGGCCCAGCTTTCCGCCCCCACCCGAAAGGACGTACCGATGACCGGCCCCCGCTGGCGCGACCGGCTCACCCGTGAGGAGTGGATCCGCCTGGCAGGCATGGGCGGGTTCATCCTCGCGCTGCACGTGATCGGCTGGTTCACCCTGCTCGCGGTCATCGCCCCCGAGCACTACGAGGTCGGCGGCCAGGTGTTCGGCGCCGGCATGGGCCTCACCGCGTACACCCTCGGCATGCGGCACGCCTTCGACGCGGACCACATCGCCGCCATCGACAACACCACCCGCAAGCTGATGGGCCAGGGCAAGCGGCCGCTCTCGGTCGGCTTCTGGTTCTCGCTGGGCCACTCCTCGATCGTCTTCGGCCTCTGCGCGCTGCTCGCCTTCGGCATCAAGTCGCTCGCCGGGCAGGTCGAGTCGGACGACTCCTCCCTGCACGAGGCGACCGGCCTGATCGGCGTCACCGTCTCCGGGACCTTCCTGCTCCTGCTCGGCCTGATCAACCTGGGGGCCTTCAACGGGATCCTCAAGGTGTTCCGCAAGATGCGCGAGGGCGAGTTCGACGAGGCCGAGCTGGAGGAGCAGCTGGAGAAGCGCGGGCTGATGAACCGCGTCCTCGGCCGGGTGACCAGGGCCGTCACCAAGCCCTGGCACATGTACCCGGTCGGCCTGCTGTTCGGCCTGGGCTTCGACACCGCCACCGAGGTGTCGCTGCTGGTGCTCGCCGGCGGCGCGGCGGCGTTCCAGCTGCCCTGGTATGCGCTGCTGGTGCTGCCGGTGCTGTTCGCGGCGGGCATGAGCCTGCTGGACACCATCGACGGCTCGTTCATGAACTTCGCCTACGAGTGGGCGTTCTCCAAGCCGGTCCGGAAGATCTACTACAACCTGACCGTCACCGGGCTCTCGGTGCTGGTCGCGCTGGTCATCGGCTCGATCGAGCTGATCGGGCTGCTCGGCGAGAAGCTCGACGTCACCAGCGGACCGGTCGCCTGGATCGGCGGGCTGGACCTCGACTTCGTGGGCTACGCCATCGTCGGCCTCTTCGTGCTCACCTGGGTGGCGGCGATCGCCTACTGGAAGCTCGGCAGGGTAGAGGAGAAGTGGTCGGCGGGGCTCGCGGCGGCGGCCGCGGACAAGGGCGAGTAGCGGACAGGGCCGGGCCCCGGGGGAACACCCCCGGGGCCCGGCCCTTCCCGTCCTGCACCAGCGGATCGGATCAGCAGGACGAGACCCAGGTCTCGCCGAGTCCCAACGTCAGGCCGCGGGCCTCGAACTTCACGGCGACGCACTTCCGGTAGTGGTTCGCCTTGGCCGCGGTCTTCTGGATCCAGCCGAGCTTGGCCGCCGTCACCACGCCGAGGGCGGCGCCGACCGGACCGAACAGGGCCATGGCCGCCGCGAGGGGGCCCCAGAAGTAGTGGGCGCTGCGGCCGATCTTCGCCGTGTAGGACCGGTTGAAGACGATCTTCAGGCCCAGCTTGTACTTCAGACCGTGCCATCCGATGCTGGCGCTGACGTACACGGTCGCCCGGCCCCAGGAGTAGTAGCGGGTCTTCGACCAGCTCCAGCGCCCGTCGAGGTCGAACATGTTGACCGGGTCGGTCGGGTAGGCGTACGCGTTGGCGTTGCCGCCGAGCACCGAGTCCGTCTGCAGGAACCGGCCGAGGGCCGGGTCGTACAGGCGCGAGCCCATCAGGACGACGCCGCTCAGGGTGGCGCTGTCGCGCTGCTGGCCGCCGATCCAGCCGTAGCCGGTGGCCGGGGTGGCCGGGGTGCTCAGGTCGGCCAGCAGGTTGCCGTACTCGTCGTAGGCGCGGACGACGAGCGACTCGGCCGGGTCGAGCGGCAGCTGGACCGACACGTCGCCGTGCAGGTTGGTCAGCTGGAGGACGGTGCCGCCGGTCGCGCCGGTGACGGCGCTCAGGGTGTCGGTGAGGTCGGTGACGAGCCGGACGATCTCGCCGCCGTCGCCCTTGCTCCAGGTCGGGCTGTCGCAGCCGCAGCCGTAGTGGTTGACGGCGCCGGCGGTGATGCTCCAGGTGCCGTCGCCGGCCTGGGTCTCGGCGGTGCGGGAGGCCTGGCGGCCGGCCGCGTCGAGCGCCCAGGTGGTGCGCTGGGTGCCGACGGTCTCGCTCCGGGCCGTGCCGGTGGCGTAGTAGTCGAACCGGGCGCCGTTCCGGGGGTGCGTGGTGATCCGGCCGAAGGCGTCGTAGCCGGCGCCCTTGAGCCGGTCGGCCGAGTCGTAGTCGGACGACACCAGGGTGCTGGTGACGTCGTTGGTGGCCGGGTCGCAGTCCTCCGTGGTGGTGGTCAGCGAGGTGCGGTTGCTGTTCTTGTCGAAGGCGTAGCCGCGGCTGGTGCACCCGGTCGGCGCCTTGTCGGAGGCCTTGGTGAGACGGCCGTCGGCGTCGTAGGTGAAGGTGCTCTCCACGGCGCTGCCGGCGCTCTGGGTGTGGCCGGCCTGCTGGCCGTGGACGTTGTAGTCCGCGAGGTCGGCCAGGACCACGGTGCCGTCGGCGGTCGTGTACACCTTGCCGGTCGGCACGCCCTGCGGGTTGTAGGTGTTGGTGAGGACGTAGCCGCCGGGCAGGGTCTGCCTGGCGATCCGGCCGTCGGCGTCGTACTCGGCGCTGTGGGTGCCGGCGACCGAGTCGGTGACCGACTGCGGGCGGCCGGCCGAGTCGTAGGTGTAGGTGGTGGTGGACGGCGCGGAGTCGGACTCCTTGACGATCCGGTTGGCGATGTCGTACTCGGTCGTGGTGACGTTGCCGCTGCCGTCGTCGTAGCCGACCGGCCGGCCGAGCCGGTCGTAGCCGGTGGTGACGGTGGAGCTGCCGTTGGAGACCGAGACGACCCGGCCGGTGACGGCGTCGTAGGTCGTGGTGGTGTCCGGGACCGCGGTGCCGGTGCCACCGCTGACGGCGGTCCTCACCGCGCGGCCGGCGGCGTCGTAGGTCGTGGTGGTGGTGCGGGTGACGCCGTTGGCGGTCTCCCTGACGACGGCCGGGTTGCCCCAGCGGTCGTACTCGGTGGTCCTGGTCGGGATCTCCGCGGGGTTGCCGCCGGCGTCGGCGACCGGGGCGGCCGGGCCGGTGGAGCAGGGCAGGTCGGCCCACTCGGGGCGGCCCGCGCAGGCGCCGGTGCCGGTCGCGGACCAGTAGCCGGTCACCGTGGTGCCGACGTCGCTGCCGTTCGACTCGGGCTGGGTCAGCTTGACCGGACGGCCCTGGGCGTCGTAGACGAGGTTCTTGGTGAGCGCCAGACCGGTCGGGTCCGCCACCACCCGGGTGGTCAGGCCCTTCGCCCAGTCGTAGCCGGTGCCGGTGGTGCGGGCGTCCGCGTCGGCCGGGTAGCCGTCGATCCGGGCGCCGACGGTGGCCGAGGTGGGCTGGTTGCTCACCACGGCGTCGGCCGGGCGGCCCTCGTCGTAGGCGGTCACGGTGTGGGTGCGGGCCGGGACCTCGTCGCCGGCCGGGCGGGCCGGGCTGGTGCCGGCGGCGGCCAGGTCGTGCTCCAGCGCCACGACGTGCAGCGGGCCGGTCTGCTCCAGCTGGCGCAGGCCGTCGGCGGAGTGCACGGAGAGCGTGGACAGCGCCGTGGCGCGGTCGGCGGTGCCGGCCTTGTCCAGGCCCAGCGCCCGCAGCCTGGTGAGCCCGTCACCGGCGGTGGACAGCGCCAGCGCCCGGTTGTCGGCGGTCAGTTCGCGGGTGGTGTTGCCGAGCGCGTCGTACTCGGTGGTGGTCACGCCACCGGCCCGCGCGGTGTTGACCTGGCGGCCCGAGGCGTTGGTGTAGGTGACGGCGGCCTTGGCGTAGTCGCCCGCGCCGAGGGCCCGGCCGTCGTGGCTGGCCGGGGGTGCGTCGGCGGGGAAGAACGCGGTGGCGTCGGTGGGCGCGTTGGTCTGGCCCCAGCCGGCCACGTCGGCGACACCCATCGCGTACGGGGCGCCGGTGCCGGTCAGCGGCACGTCGTAGACCAGGTTGGTCGCGGCGGTGCCGTTGGTGACGTCCTTGCTGCCCTGCTGCAGCGAGGGGCGCGAGACCGCGAGCAGCATGCCCTCGCCGGCGGTGGCGGCGTTGCCGGCCTTGCCGTAGGTCAGGGTCCAGGGCAGCTCACCGGGCGGGGTGAGGGTGACGACCCGGCCCGCGGCGTCGTAGGCGTAGGTGGTCTTCGCGGACGGCCCGACGCGCGGGTCCCAGACCTCGCGCAGGCGGGTCATGTCGTCGTAGCGGTACTCGGCGACGACGGCCGGGGTGGCGACGATGTCGCCGGGGGCGGTGCTCCACAGCCGGATCTGCTTCACCTGGCCGGCGACGTCGCCGACGGTGGCGGTGGTGGCGGTGGTGGCGTCCGCGTAGACGTACTCCAGGACGCGGCAGCCGGCGGTCGACGGGACGGCCGCGCAGTTCGCGGAGGCCGTGGCCGAGGTCGGCGAGACCAGGTACCGCGGGCGGGCCAGCGTCCTGCCGCCGGCCGTGACCTTCTCCGACACGACCGTGGTGGTGGAGTTGTCCGCCGGCAGGGAGCTGCCGGTGACCTGCCAGGTGGTGGCGGCCGGGTCGACCTTGCCGAAGGTGACGGTCGCGCCGGCGGTGGTCCTCAGGGTGAAGGTGCCGGAGAGCGTGCCGGTGAGGGTGTACTCCTCGGCGCCGGGCTCGGGCTTCCAGCCGCCGCCGGTGGTCGCGGTGAAGCCGGTCTCCTGACCCTCGCCGCTGACCAGGGCGACCGAGGTCGGCGAGGTCTGCCGCACGTAGGCCCAGTCGGACTGGGTCAGTTCGGTGACCGTGCCGGGACTCCACTGCGGGCCGAAGATCGCCGCCTGGCCCTCGCGCTCCGCGCCGAGGCCGGGGCGGCGGGACGAGAACGAGCGCTCGCTGCTCAGCCCGAAGCCGGCGGCGTCGGTCACCGACAGCCCGAAGTCACCGGTGAGGGTGTTGACCGTGCCCGGCCCGACCTCGGTGTCCGGCGCCGTGCCCGCGTTGCGGTCGACGGTGACGGTGGTCGGCTCGGTGACGGCGACCGAGGTGCCGTCGGTGAAGACCGCCTGGACGTCCACCGGGCCGTCGGCGGCCAGGGTGTCGGTGATGTTCCAGGTCAGCGGGGCCGGCTTGCCCGCCGGGGCGGCGAACGGCCAGCCGGTGACGGCCTTGCCGTCGGCGGTGGTGACGTCGGAGGCCGGCACGTCCTTCCAGGTGTCCGTCTCGCCGCGGCGGAACTGGTAGCGCACGCCGGTGTGGTTGGTGTTGCCCTGGCCCAGCAGCGTGGTGCGGCGCGCGGCGCGCTCGCCGGCGCCCGGGGCCGTCAGCGCCGCGCCCTTGCCGGCGTAGAAGGTGTACGTCCGGTCCGCGGAGACGTTGCCCGCCGCGTCCCGGCTGTGCGCGGTGACGGTGTGCGCGCCCGCCTTGAAGGTGAGCTTCGCGGTGACCGGCGCGCCGGTGGTGGCCGCGGTGACCCAGGCGCCGCCGTCCAGCTTGTACTGGACGTCCTTCACGTCGGCGGTCGGCGGGGTGAAGGTGAAGTTGCCGCTGTAGTCGCCGTTGGCGCCCGGGCTGCCCGCCCACTGGCCGGCCGGGAAGTCGCCGGAGCCGATGGTGGTCGCGCCCGGCGCGGTGGTGTCCACGGTGAACGAACGGAAGGCGGACCAGGCGCTGTTGGCGGTGCCGTCCCAGGACCGGGAGCGCCACTTGTAGCTGCCGGCCGGCAGCGCGGCGCCCGGGGTCCAGCTGAACGTCGAGCCGGACGCCGCGTAGGCGGTGTGGCCGGTCTGCAGCGCGGCGGTGCCGTTGGACGCCCAGACCTCGAAGTCCAGCAGGACGTTCCCGCCGTCGGGGTCGGTCGCCTTGGCGGAGAGCGCCGGGGTGGAGTCGCCGGTGAGCGCGCCGTCGGCCGGGGCGAGCAGGGTGGAGACGGCCGGCGGGGTGTTGTAGGTCACCGACAGGTAGGGCGTGTTGGAGGACGCGTTGCCGGAGTTGAACTTCTTCCAGCCGTACGGGTCGCCCTCGTCGGTGGCCCGGATGCCCAGGGTGTTGTTGGCGTTGCCGTTGCCCGCCCACGCCTTGACCAGCGCGGTGATGTCCTGGTTGACCCAGCCGTCGTTGCAGGAGCTGGAGTAGCCCTTGGTCGACGTGGAGGTGGCCCACTTGCGGTTCCAGCCCGGCTGCGCCGTCCAGCGGGTGGCGGTGCTCGCGCTGCCGGTGTCCCAGACCTCCCAGCCCTTCGCGGTGCACGACCAGCTGTGGAAGTTCCACAGGTTGAGCTTGCCGCTGGTGATCTGCTTCCCGCTGATCTTGGCCATCGGGAACTGCAGGAAGGAGCGGGCCACCTGGCCGGAGCCGTTGTTGCCCAGCTTCAGTTCGGTCTGCGAGGAGACGTCGGTGGCGTAGCCCTGCTGGACGAAGGTGTCGAAGCCGACGCCGATGTTGACCGCCGGGTCGATGGTGACCGGGTACCGGGTCTTCGGGTCGTCGAGGAACGCCGCGTCCGGGGTGAGCGTCAGGTCGACGGCGTTGCCGTTCTGGGTCACCTTGAGGCCGACCGGTGCGGTGTGCGTGTGGTCGCCGCTGCGCTCGTCGACCTGGGCGTCCCACATCACCGGCGCGGGCAGCTGGCCCTTCTCCTCGCCGGTCTTCGGGTCGAGGAAGGAGACCGAGTCGTCCGCGTTGTGGCGGGCCTGCAGGCCGGCCGCGTCCAGGGTGAGCGTGACGCTGCCGTTGGCGGAGACCGCCGAGCGGTTCTTGAGCTCCAGGAACTGCTCGAAGCCGGTCCGGGTGGACTCGATGATCAGGTCGGTCGCGGTGAGCGCGTTCTCGTAGCGGGCCCTGGTGCCGTCCACGGTGGGCGCCGGCAGGGTGCCGCGCCAGGAGAGCGACATGGTGGTGCCGCTGCCGTTGTCCAGCGACACCAGCGGCGTCGCCGGGGCCTGCCGGTCCCCGGCCGGGGCGCCGGCCGCCTTGAACTTGGCGGCGGCGGCGGGCGGGGTGGCGCCGGCCAGCGAGAGGCCGAGCGGGTGGCCCTTGGCCTTGACGCTGCCGTCCTCCTGCCGGGCCAGCGAGACGTCGATCGGCTGGAGCCTGCCGGACTTGTCCTTGTACCGGACCGGGCCGGTGGCCGTGTCCAGGGTGGTGGTGCCGTCCGGGTTGATCCAGGTGGTGGTCGACTCGGTGCGCTCGCCGGTCACCTCGATCCGGCGGTTCTCCAGCCGGGCCTTGAGGTGCGCGGTGGCGATGTCCTTGGCCTCGGCGGCGCCCAGCGCCCGGGCCGGCTCGGGGGCCGGAGCCTCCGGGGCGACGGCGACGGCCTGGCCGGTGGTCATGATGACGGCGGCGGCCTCGGCGGCGAGCACCACGGCGAGGGCGACCGCGGTGTTGCGCAGCACGCCGTTGCGGCGGCGTGACGCGGGGGCGGCTGGCACGGCGGCCCCGGCGCGGGGCCGGGGTGGTGTGCCGGACGGGTGGGACATGGAGCTCCTCGGCGGTCACGACCCGGTCTTGGGTCGACATGCTGGATTGGGGTGTTCGGCTGGATACGTCGGCAATGGACCGGTCGAGCCATGGGCATGAATCGGCCAGAGTCGCGATCGGTCAGGGGTGTGCGAAATGCGGACGGATGGTCAGGAACCTTCCGGCGCGCACTCAGGAGCCGTCCGGGAGCCGCTCGGGGGCGGCGGTTCGGACGGGACGCGTGTGGCAGGGGGGACGGCGCGGGCGCGGCGAGGGCGCGGAGGGGCGCCGCCGCCGGGGCCGCGAACGGCGCGGGGCGCCGGGGCCGGGCGCGCCGGGCGCGCGGCGGACCCGCGGGCGTGCGGCATCCCACGGCCGTGGGGTGCACCGGCGGTCGGGTGCTACGGCCGTGCGCGCACGGCGCTACGGCCGGGCGGCCACCGCGAAGCGGCGGGCCGGGCCGCCCGCCAGTGCCCGGTCGAGCAGGGCCTGCGCCCGCAGCTCGGCCACCGGGCGGTCGGGGGCGCGGACGTACAGGACCAGGCCGACGCCCCCGGGGACGGTGCGGGCGCGCACGTGTTCCAGGCCGTCGCCCGGGCCCGCGCTCGCCCACAGGGCGGCCTGGACGTCAGCCGGTCCGGTCTCGCCGGCCGGCGTGGCGGAGACGTCCAGGAGGGTCAGATGGACGGAGAACACCGCCCGTTCAGTCCCAGCCGATGCCCGGGGTGCCGGCGGGCGCGGTGTCCCAGCCGATCGGCCCGGCGGACGGGTTGTCCCAGCCGATGCCGGGCTCGCCGGCGGCGGTCGCGCTGACGGCGGCGGCCGGGGCGGCCGGGGAGGCGAAGGCGGGGGCGGCGGCGGTGGCCAGGGTGAGGGCGAGGGCGGTGACGGCGAGCAGCCGGACGGACTTCGGCACGACGATTCCTGTTCTGTGCACGATGGTTCAGAGGTGGTGGCTCGGGGCTTGGTCGCTCGGGGCGTGGTGCTCGGCGGCCCGGGGTCCGGGGGCCCGGTCGCCCGTGGGTCGGGGGCTCGGGGCCCGGTCGCCCGGGCTCCTGTCGGTCGGAGGGAGAGGTCTGCGCGCAGAGTGAATCCTTCCGGGGCCGGGCCGACGGCGGGAGGGGGAGCGGCGGGCAGCATCAGGACAGGCAGCTTGCTGCAAGCCCGGCGGGTCAACCGGCGTACCGTGGACGGCGTCGCGGGGTGCGGGCGGAGCCGGGCGGGACTGCGGGCGGAGCCGGGTGGGACTGCGGTCGGGGTGCGGGCGAAGTACGGCTGGGGCGTGCGAGGCCCGCGGCGGGGCCCTCGGCGGCCGGCCGGGAAAACGGACCGGATGGTCCGATTCTGTTCGCCTGACCGGATCATGCCTTGTGGGGCCGGAGCGCCGGGGGAAGGATCTGGATCCGGCGAACCGTCCGGATGTCCCTTTGCGCTGATGTGATGATTCAGGGGTCGTTGACGTGTTGGAACTGCTGGGCCTGGACAGCACCGCAGAGGCCGTGTACCGCGAGATGCTGGCGGACCCGGAGGGCGGGGTGGTCGAACTCTGCGCCCGGCTGCGGATCCCCGAACCCACCGTCCGGGCCGCCCTCGACCGGCTCGCCGACCTCACCCTGCTGCGCGCCTCGCGGGACCGCCCGGGCGCACTCTGGCCGGTCAGCCCGGAGCGCGGGCTGGAACTGCTGCTCCGCCGCCAGGAGGAGGAACTCGCCCGCCGGCAGCAGGAGTTGGCCGTCTCGAAGGCCGCCGTCGCGCGGGCCGTCGCGGAGTACGCGACGCTCCGCTCGGCGACCCTGGTGGACGGCGGCGAACGGCTGGTCGGTCTCGACGCCATCCAGTCCAAGCTGGAGGTGCTGACCGCCCGGCTGGCCGGGGAGTGCCTGGCCGTGATGCCCGGCGGCGCGCAGTCGGCCGCCAGCCTGGCCGCCTCCCGCCCGCTCGACGAGGACGCCCTGCGGCGCGGCGTCGTCCTGCGCACCATCTACCAGGACAGCGTCCGCAACGACCCGGAGACCTTCGCCTACGCCCAGTGGATGACCGGCCTCGGCGGCCGGGTCCGCACCGCGCCGGTGCTGCCGCCCCGGATGCTGGTCTTCGACGGGACCACCGCCGTGGTGCCGATCGACCCGGAGAACACCAGGGCCGGCGCCCTGTGCACCGAGGAGCCGGGCATCGTCGCCTCGCTGGTCGCGCTGTTCGAGCAGACCTGGGAGACGGCCGTCCCGCTCGGCGACGACCGCCCCGAGGACACCGGGACCGGCCTGAGCGCCGGCGAGCGCGAGTTGTTGCGGCTGCTCTCCACCGGGCTCACCGACGACGCGGCGGCCAAGCGGCTCGGCGTCTCGGTGCGGACGGTGCGCCGGCAGATGGCCGCGCTGATGGAGCGGCTGGAGGCGGCGAGCCGCTTCGAGGCCGGGCTGAAGGCGGCTCAGCGCGGCTGGCTGTAGCGCGCGGAGGGGCGGGCCGCCGGGCGCGGGCCGCCCGCACCGGCCGGACCGCGTGTCCGGCCGGGCTCGTCCGGCGCGGCTCCTCCGGCCGGTGGAGGGGGCGCCCGGCACGTCCGGCGGGCGGCCTGTAGCGGGGGTCACAGCTTCGAGGTAGCAATTCCTCGGCGTACCGGAGAAGTTCACCCCCGGGGTCTTGTCGGGTCATTTTCTACGCGCGTATCTTTGGGCGCTGCGGGGGGCGGTTACCGGCTTCCGCACGGCTTTCTACGCGGGTAGCGGGAGCGCGCGGTGTGCGCCCGGCCGACCCGCCCTCACCGTCCGGCCGGCCCCACGCCGCCCGGCACACCTGCCACCCCCGACTGCCGTGCCGCGCCGCCGCGGGCCCGGCAGAGCTTAGGAGTCCCGTCCCGGTGACCACGCCCACCGCTCCCCGCTCGCGCCGCGCACTGCTCCGAGCCACCCTCCTCCCGGCCGGCCTGGCCGCCTCGCTGGTGCTCGTCCCGCTGCCGGCCGCCGTGGCCGCGCCCTCGGCCGACGCGGTGATCGCCGAGGTGTACGGCGGCGGCGGCAACTCGGGCGCCACGCTGAAGAACGACTTCGTCGAGCTGGCCAACAAGGGCGGCGCCGCCTTCGGCCTGGACGGCTGGAGCGTCCAGTACATATCCGGCACGCCCGGCGCCAACTCCCAGTGGGGCGTCACCCCGCTGACCGGCGCGATCGCCCCCGGCGGGCGCTACCTGGTGGCCGAGGCGGCCGGCGCGGCGGGCACCGTCGACCTGCCGACCCCGGACGCGGCGGGCTCGCTCGCGCTCTCCGGCACCAGCGGCACCGTCGCCTTCGTCCGCGGCACCGACCCGCTGACCTGCAAGACCGCCGCCGACTGCGCCGCCGACCCGCGGGTGCGCGACCTCGTCGGCTTCGGCACCGCGGTGGTCCACGAGGGCTCGGCCTCGGTGGCCGGCGCCTCCAACACCGCCTCGGTGGCCCGCCGGGCCGGTCTCCCCGACACCGACGACAACGCGGCCGACCTCGCGGCCGGCGCCCCGACGCCCACCAACAGCAAGGGCGAGGTCGCCGAGGGCGGCACCCCGACCGGTCCGACCGAGCCGGGCGCCGTCCGGATCCACGACCTCCAGGGCACCACCCGCCTGTCGGACCGCACCGGCAAGACCGTCGCCGGCGTGCCCGGCATCGTCACCGGCGTGCGCGCCTACGGCTCCAAGGGCTTCTGGATCCAGGACCCGAACCCGGACGCCGACCCGGCCACCAGCGAGGGCGTCTTCGTCTACACCGGCTCCGCCAACCCGACCGTCAAGGTCGGCGACTCGGTGCTGGTCACCGGCAAGGTGACGGAGTACTACCCCAACTTCAACGGCGGCTCGCAGTCGCTCACCCAGCTGACCAACCCGGCCGTCACCGTGGTCTCCTCCGGCAACCCGCTGCCCGCGCCGGTCGTGGTGGACACCCGCAACATCCCCGGCACCTACAGCCCGCAGGCCGGCGCCGACGGCACCGTCAACGGCGTCACCCTGAACCCGGAGAAGTACACCCTCGACTTCTACGAGTCGCTGGAGGGCATGCTCGTCCAGGTCAAGGACGTCCGGGTGATCCAGGCGACCGACAAGTACAACGAGCTGTGGGTCGCCGCGGACAAGCAGGACCAGAAGAGCAAGCGCGGCGGCGTCCTCTACGAGTCCTACGCCGAGCCGAACGTCGGCCGCCTGATGGTGCAGCAGCAGGCGCCGGTCGCCCAGCAGCCCTTCCCGGTCGCCAACGTCGGCGACGTGCTGACCGGCGAGACCACCGGCCCGCTGGACTACAACTCGTTCGGCGGCTACACCCTCGTCGCGGGCACCCTCGGCGCCCTCCGGGACAACCACCTCCAGCGCGAGGTGACCACCCCGGCCGCCGACCGCGAGCTCTCCATCGCCACCTACAACGTGGAGAACCTGGCCGCCACCAACCCCGACGCCAAGTTCGCCGAGCTGGCCCAGGCCGTCGTCACCAACCTGCGCTCGCCCGACATCCTCGCCCTGGAGGAGATCCAGGACAACAACGGCGCCAAGAACGACGGCACCGTCGACGCGAGCGAGACCCTCGCCAAGTTCGTCGCCGCGGTCAAGGCGGCCGGCGGCCCGGCGTACGACTGGCGCTCGGTCGACCCGGAGAACGGCAAGGACGGCGGCGAGCCCGGCGGCAACATCCGCCAGGTCTTCCTCTTCAACCCGCAGCGGGTCTCCTTCACGGACATCCCCGGCGGCACCGCCACCACCGCCGTCGACGTGGCCGGCACCGGCGCCGGCGCCGCGCTGACCGCCTCGCCCGGCCGGATCGCGCCGGCCGACGAGGCCTGGGCCAACAGCCGCAAGCCGCTGGCGGGCCAGTTCTCCTTCCGCGGCAAGAAGGTCTTCGTCATCGCCAACCACTTCAACAGCAAGGGCGGCGACCAGGGCATCGACAGTCGCTTCCAGGCCCCGACCCGCTCCTCCGAGGTGCAGCGGACCAAGCAGGCCACCGTCGAGCAGGCCTTCGTCGCCAAGCTGCTGGCCGCCGACAAGGAGGCCAAGGTGGTCTCCCTCGGTGACTTCAACGACTACCAGTTCTCGCCCGCGCTGGCCGCGCTGACCAAGGACGGCGTGCTGCGCTCCCTGGTGAACGAGCTGCCCGAGAAGGAGCAGTACTCGTACGTCTACCAGGGCAACTCGCAGGTGCTGGACCACATCCTGGTCAGCCCCGAGGTCGGGTACGCGAAGTACGACATCGTGCACATCAACGCCGAGTTCGCGCAGCAGGCGAGCGACCACGACCCGCAGGTGGTCCGCATCAAGCCGTGACCCGGCGCCGCGGTGCTCCGCGGCACGGGCGAGGGGGCGGTGACCGGGTTCCGGTCACCGCCCCCTCGGGGTTTCCACGCGGCCCCGTTACGCGCGGCCTCGTTACGCGCGGCCCCGTTCCGTGACGCCTCGGGGTTTCCCGTGCCGCCTCGTACCGCGTTACTTCAGCGCGGCGAGGACGGCGTCCGCCATCACCCGCTCGCCGGTGGCGTTCGGGTGGAACGGGACGGCCGGGGAGCCGGGCAGCGCGCCCTCGATCCAGCGGTCGTCCGAGCAGACGTCGTGCCCGGCGGTGGGCGTGGCGGTGTCCACGTAGGTGGCGCCGTTGGCGGCGGAGGCGGACTTCAGCATCGCGTTGAGCCTGCCGAGGACGCCGTTCAGGTACGGGATGTCGCGCGGGGCGATGGGCTGGCGGAGGATGCAGTCCGAGCCGTCGGCGGGCAGCACGGACGGGTAGCCGACCACCAGGATCCGGGCCTTCGGGGCCTTGGCGCGGATGCGCTTCAGGGTGTCCGCGACCTGCGGGGCCGCCGCGGCGACCCGGTCGGCGAGGTCGTCGTTGCCGTACTGCCAGGACCAGCTGGACCAGTCCCAGTGGCCGTGGTGGTAGAGGTCCTTGCACGGCGTGCCGAGCGGGTTGACCACCGCGCCGGCGATGCAGGCGCCGACCACCTCGCCGATCCCGAGGTCGCTGATGCCCAGGTCGTTGCCGCCGATCCCGAGGGTGACCAGGTCGGTGTCGGCGGTCACCGCGTTCAGCTGCGGGTCGTTGACCCGGATGAAGGCGTCGTACTGCGGCTGCGTCATCGCCTTCACCTTGGCGGCCGCGCAGGTGACGTCGGTGTAGGCGGCGGCGTGCAGGGCGGCGGCGACCAGGTGGCCGTAGTTGCGGTCGGAGCGCAGGCACAGGCCGGCCGACTGGCCGGGGACGCCCGCGCCGGCGGCGTAGGAGTCGCCGAGGGCCACGTAGTGGCGGGGGGCCGGGGTGGCGGCCTGGGCGCTGGTGGAGGTCAGGGCGAGGGCGGCGCCCAGCGCGGCGGCGCCGAGCAGGGCGGACTTCCGGGAGGCACGGGTCGTGCCGCGTTTCCGGGCAGGGCGGAGCACGGTTCCTCCTGGGGGAGAGAAACGGACGGGGTGGGGGTCGTGCGAGCCTGGCCACAGCTACTGGAAGGTAAGTTACTTCCGGGTTTCGTACCCGTCCATGCTTTGCGCGGAATTTCCCGAAAACCCGTCAGGAGTATTTCGAATTTCGCTCCACGGTGTATCGAAGGTATTTCCGAAACGGAGTGGAGCGGAATTCGTGCTGCCGTTCGTCACCGGGCCGGCCGCTTCCCGGCTGCTCCCCGGCCGGTTGACGGACCCCGGTGCAGGCCGCAGTATCGGGCGCACGCGCACCGCCCCCGCACCCCGTGCCCCGGGCGCCGCCGCCGCGCACCCGCACCGCCGGAGCACCGATGGAGGAGCCCGCATGGCCCTGGACGCCGACGTCATCGTCATCGGAGCCGGACTCGCGGGCCTCGCCGCGACGGCCGAACTCGCCGACGCCGGACGGAAGGTGATCCTGCTCGACCAGGAGCCCGCGGCCTCGTTCGGCGGCCAGGCGCACTGGTCCTTCGGCGGCCTCTTCCTGGTCGACTCGCCCGAGCAGCGCCGCATGCGGATCCGCGACTCGCCCGCCCTCGCCTGGCAGGACTGGCTCGGCACCGCGGGCTTCGACCGCCCCGAGGACGCCTGGCCGCGCCGCTGGGCCGAGGCCTACGTCGACTTCGCGTCGGGCGAGAAGCGGGCCTGGCTGCACGCGATGGGCGTCCGGTTCTTCCCCGTGGTCGGCTGGGCCGAGCGCGGCGGACTGCTCGCCGACGGTCCCGGGAACTCCGTCCCCCGCTTCCACATCACCTGGGGCACCGGCCCCGGACTGCTCGAACCCTTCGTCCGCCGGGTCCGCGAAGCCGCCGCGCGCGGACTGGTCGAGATCCGCTCCCGCCACCGGGTCACCGGCCTGTCGGGGAGCGCCGGCGCCGTCGACACGGTGACCGGCGAGGTGCTCGTCCCGAGCGGCGCCGCCCGCGGCGAGGCCAGCTCACGGGAGGTCGCCGGCCACTTCGAGCTGCGCGCCCAGGCCGTGATCGTCACCTCCGGCGGCATCGGCGGCAACCACGACCTGGTCCGCAAGGCCTGGCCGGCCCGGCTCGGCACCCCGCCCGACCGGATGCTCTCCGGCGTCCCCGCGCACGTCGACGGCCTGATGCTCGGCATCACCGGCGACGCCGGGGGCCACCTGATCAACGGCGACCGGATGTGGCACTACACCGAGGGCATCGCCAACTGGGACCCGATCTGGGCCCGGCACGGCATCCGCATCCTGCCCGGACCGTCCTCGCTCTGGCTCGACGCCCTCGGCCGCCGGCTGCCCGTCCCGCTCTTCCCCGGCTTCGACACCCTCGGCACGCTCGAACACATCCGCACCACCGGGCACGACCACACCTGGTTCGTGCTCAACCGGCGGATCATCGAGAAGGAGTTCACCCTCTCCGGCTCCGAACAGAACCCCGACCTCACCGGCCGTTCCGTGCGCGGTGTCCTCGCCCGCGCCCTGCCCGGCGCCCCCGGTCCCGTCCGGGCCCACCTCGACCACGGGCCCGACTTCGTCGTCGCCGGGAACCTCCACGACCTCGCCCGCGCGATGAACGCCAAGGCGCGCGCCCGGCTCATCGACCCCGCCGAACTGCGCCGCGTCGTCGAGGCCCGCGACCGCCAGCTCGCCAACCCCTTCGCCAAGGACCTCCAGGTCACCGCGATCCACGGCGCCCGCCGCTACCTCGGCGACAAGCTGATCCGCACCGCCGCCCCGCACCGCATCCTCGACCCGGCCGCCGCCCCGCTGATCGCCGTGCGGCTGAGCATCCTCACCCGCAAGTCGCTCGGCGGCCTGGAGACGGACCTCTCGGCCCGCGTCCTGCGGCCGGACGGCTCGGTGCTGGACGGCGTCTACGCGGCGGGCGAGGCGGCCGGGTTCGGGGGCGGCGGTGTCCACGGCTACCGCTCGCTGGAGGGCACCTTCCTCGGCGGCTGCCTCTTCTCCGGTCGCACCGCCGGCCGCGCGGCGGCGGAGGCGACCGCGTAGCGACGGCGGGCCGGGCAGGCCGGGAGGTGCGGGCCGGGAGGTGCGGGCCGGGCGGTGCGGCTCGGCGCGGCAGGCGGAGGTGTGCCCGGGGTGACCCGGGGGCGGGGGTGACCCGGGGTGGGGGCGGGGCCGTCCCCTGTGCGGCCCCGACCCCGCCCCCGGGCCACCCCGACCCGCCCCGGCTCAGGCGGCCGGCACGCCCGAGTACTGCCTGGGCGGGAGGACGGCCTGCGCGTCGTGGCCGGCGAACCAGAGGCCGATGGCGAACGCGGTCGCCGCCTCCAGCAGCCCGGCGTGGGCCAGCGGGCCGGCCGTCAGCGGTGCGGCGCCGAGGTCGTCGGTGAGGCCGGCGACCAGGGCGAGCGCCGCGGGATCGTCCCCGCAGAGCGGCACCGCGAGCGGGCGGCCGTCGAACACCGGCGGGGTCAGCCGCCAGACGCTCACGTGGCAGGTGTTGAACGCCTTCACCACCCGGGTGCCGGGCGCGGCGGCGGCGATCCGCTCGGCCATCGACGGGCCGCCGACGGTGGTGAGGGCGAGGCCGAAGGGGCCGGGGGCGATCGGGTTGGTGCAGTCGACCAGCACCCGCCCGGCCGGCGGGGCGGCCGCCGCGACCACCCGCTCCACCACGTCGGCCGGAACGGCGAGCAGCACCGCCTCGCCGAACTCCGCGGCCGCCGCCGGGTCGGCCACCGCCCGCGCCCCCGCGCCCGCCTCCCGTGCCGCCTCGGCGGCCCGCGCCGCCGACCGCGCGCCGAACACCACCTCGTGCCCGGCCCGGGCCCACCGCCCGCCGAGCGCCCGCGCCATTCCCCCCGCCCCGATGATGCCGATCCGCATGCGAAGTCTCCTGCCTGCCGGTCCTGTTCGGCCCCGTTCGACCGAATCGGGATGACACTAGGAGCGCCCGCGGTTACCGATCGGTGCGTGACCGACGAGGTACGGGGGAGCGATGGACGAGATTCCGGGCGAGACCTATCTGGCCGACTGCCGGGCCCGGGCGGCCTTCGACCTGCTCGCCAACACCTGGAGCCCGGTACTGCTCTGGGCGTTGCGCGACGCCCCGCAGCGCCCCGGCGCGCTGCGCACCCGGATCGGCGGGATCAGCGCCAAGGTGCTCACCGAGGCGCTGCGCCGCCTGGAGCACAACGGCCTGGTGGAGCGGCGGAGCCACCCCGGCTCCCCGCCCCGCGTCGAGTACGCGCTCACCCCGCTCGGTCGCACCCTCCTCCCGGCCCTGGAGGCCCTGGGCGACTGGGGGTTCCGCCACGGGGACGCCGTCCTGGACGCCCAGGACCGCGCGGAGGAGTCCTCCGGGCGCGCTGAGTCGACGGCGTCGGCGCCGTCCGTGCCCGAGGAGAGGGGGGCCTGAGTCGCGGGGCGGCGTCGTGCGCGGACGGGAAGGCGGGGGAGGCGAGGGAGACGGGGGACGCGGGGGACGGGCTCCGGGGTCTCAGCGGTCGTCGGTGAGGCCGAGGCGGAGGTGGTCGACGTGGTAGACGGCCTGGTCGAGGAGGGCGGCGACGTGGTCGTCGTGGAGGGAGTAGACGACGGAGCGGCCGCGCCGCTCGCCGACCACCAGGCCGAGGTTGCGGAGCAGGCGGAGCTGGTGGGAGCAGGCGGACTGCTCCATGCCGACGGCGTCGGCGAGTTCGGTGGCGGCCCGGGGGCCCTCGCGGAGCTGGGCGAGTATCAGCAGGCGGGACGGGGTGGCGAGGGCCTGGAGCGTACTGGCCACCTTGGCCGCGTTGGACGCGTCCAGGCGCATCTGCGGCACGGCGTTCTCGGCGGCGGAGTGTCCCATGGGGGAATCCTACGGGCCCGGTCCGCGGGCCGGGCAGCCGTCCATATGAACACATGAAGGTGTGTTCATGTGTTCCTGTATCGTGACGCCCATGTCCGCCACCGTGCTCACCCGGCCACCAGCTCCCGCCCCGCCCGCCGTGCCGCAGCCCCACCGCACCCGGGCACTCGACCTGCCGGAGACGCGCTGGGCGGCCGCCGGCCTGCTCGCCTTCCTGGCCGCCCTCGCCGTCCAACTGCCCGGCGGCCCCGGGTGGGCGTCCGGCACGCTGTACGCCGTCGCCTACCTGGCCGGCGGATGGGAGCCGGCCTGGGCCGGACTGCGGGCACTGCGCGAACGGACCCTCGACGTCGACCTGCTGATGGTCGTCGCCGCCCTCGGCGCCGCCGCCATCGGCGAGGTCCTCGACGGCGCCCTGCTGATCGTCATCTTCGCGACCAGCGGCGCCCTCGAAGCCCTGGCCACCGCCCGCACAGCCGACTCCGTCCGCGGCCTGCTCGACCTCGCCCCCGCCACCGCGACCCGGCTCCGCGAGCACGGCGCCGGCACCGGGACGACGGAGGGCGAGGAGACCGTCCCCACCGCCGAACTCGCCGTCGGCGACACCGTGCTGGTCCGCCCCGGCGAGCGGATCGGCGCCGACGGCCGCGTCCTCGACGGCGCGAGCGACGTCGACCAGGCCACCATCACCGGCGAGCCGCTCCCCGTCCCGAAGAGCACCGGCGACGAGGTCTACGCGGGCACCCTCAACGGCGCCGGCGCGCTGCGCGTCCGGGTCGAACGCGACGCCGCCGACACCGTGATCGCCCGGATCGTCGCCATGGTCACCGAGGCCTCCGAGACCAAGGCACCCACCCAGCTCTTCATCGAGAAGGTCGAACAGCGCTACGCCGCCGGCCTGGTGACCGCCACCCTGCTGCTCTTCGCCGTCCCGCTCGCCCTCGGGGCCGACCTGTCCGGCACCCTGCTGCGCGCCATGACCTTCATGATCGTCGCCTCGCCGTGCGCCGTGGTGCTCGCCACCATGCCGCCCCTGCTCTCCGCCATCGCCAACGCCGGCCGGCACGGTGTGCTGGTCAAGTCCGCCGTGGTGATGGAACGGCTCGGCCGGATCGACAGCGTCGCCCTCGACAAGACCGGCACCCTCACCGAGGGCACGCCCCGGGTCACCGAACTCCGCCCGCTCGGCGACGTCACCGGACACGAGCTGCTGAGGCTCGCGGCAGCCGTCGAGCACCCCAGCGAGCACCCGCTCGCCCGCGCCGTCGTCACCGCCGCCCGCGAACGCGGCATCACCGTCCCGGCGGCCACCGACTTCACCGCCACCCCGGGCGTCGGCGTCCGCGCGGTGGTGGACGGCGCGGTCGTCGCCGTCGGAGCCCCCGGCCCCTACCGGGACCACGCCGAGGTCACCGCACTGGAGGCGGCCGGCCGCACCGCCGTCCTGGTGCTCCGCGACGGCGAGCCGGTCGGCGTGCTCGGCCTCGCCGACCGCCCCCGCGAGCAGGCCGCCGCCGCCGTCCGGGCACTCACCGCGCTGACCGGCCGCCCGCCCGTGCTGCTCACCGGCGACAACCCGCAAGCGGCCGACCACCTGGCCCGCGAGGTCGGGCTGACCGACGTCCGGGGCGGGCTGCTGCCCCAGGAGAAGGTCGCGGCCGTCCGCGAGCTGGCCGAGGCCGGCCGGCGGGTGCTGATGGTCGGCGACGGCGTCAACGACGCCCCCGCGCTGGCCGCCGCGCACACCGGGGTGGCGATGGGCCGGGCCGGCTCGGACCTCGCCCTGGAGACCGCCGACGCGGTCGTCGTCCGCGACGAACTGACCGCCGTCCCGGCCGTGGTGGCGCTCTCCCGGCGGGCCCGCCGGCTGGTGGTGCAGAACCTGGTGATCGCGGGGACGTTCATCACCCTCCTGGTCGTCTGGGACCTGGCAGGTACGCTGCCCCTGCCGCTCGGCGTCGCCGGGCACGAGGGCTCCACCGTGATCGTCGGCCTCAACGGCCTTCGGCTGCTGCGCGAACGTGCGTGGCGGCGGGCCCTGGAGGACGAGGCGCGCCACGGGGCCCGCGCCGCGAGGCCGCGCGCCGTGAGGCCCCGCGCCGTGAGGAGAGCTGAGACACGATGAGCCGCCGAGACCGCGAGCGCCCCGGCAAGCAGGGCCCGGCGTCCCCCGTGACGGTCACCGTCTGCCGGGGCTGCTGCTGCGGCACGGAACAGAAGCACCCGGGCATAGACCACGCCGGCCAGTACGAGCGGCTGCGCACCGCGGTCGGCGAGGCCGGCCGGGTCCGGGCCGTCAAGTGCCTCGACACCTGCGCGCACTCGAACGTCGTGGTGGTCGGCCCGTCCAGCGAGGGCCGCGCGGCCGGCGGCCGGCCGGTCTGGCTCGGCTGGGTCCTGGCCGACGACATGATCGAGGAGATCGCCGAGTGGGTGCAGGCCGGCGGCCCCGGCCTCGCCGACCCGCCGGGGATGCTCGACCTCCAGCAGATCGCCGTCTCCCGCCGGGTCCGCGAGGGACTGTCGGGCTGACCGCTCCCCGCCGGGGCCACCCGGGAATCGGCCGGCGGGCCCGGTGCCGTCGACGGACCCGGACGTCCCGCCCCCCGGGTGAACGGGCGGTGAACAGTGCCGGCGGCCCCGGCGAAAGCGGGCCGAAGCGGACGGGCCGGGGTTTCCGGGGGATGACAGGGCCTAGCATGACCTTGGTTCCGACCCGGGAGGAAGACGATGACCACGGTCTGCCGCATCTGCGCGGGCACCGGCCGCACCGCCGGCCTCAGCTGTCGGACCTGCCAGGGGACCGGCACCACCGAGGTCGGCGGAGGCGGCGGCAACTGCTTCCTCTGCGACGGCACCGGCGTCTACGTGCGCTACCGGGTCGACGCCACCGGCGCCAAGCACGCCTACCGCGACGAGATCTGCCGCACCTGCGACGGCACCGGCAACCGGGCCCCCTCGCCCTGGGACGAGTCCGCCTGAGCGGAGCCGGTCGGCCGGGCGCACCGCCTGGCCGAGGCCGCGTCCGGGACCGTGCCCGCCGACCCTGCCCGCCGATCCCGCCCGCCGACCCTGCCCGCCGCCTGGGTGACGGTTGGTCTGAGCGGGTACGCCGGGTCACCGCATCAGCGTAGATGGCCACCCCACCGGTGACCCGATTCGTACAAGCTGCCGGACGCTACGACTATGGCTTCCTTCAACCGGCTGCTCTCCCGCGTCCGCAGACGCGCCGGAGCACTCGCCATCCCATGTACCGTCATCTCGGCCCTCGTCCCGGTGCTCGCCCTCGGCCCCGGGGCGGTCACGGCCGTCGCCGCACCGCTCCCCGGCGGCTTGGGGCCGTGTGTCCCGGGCAGCTGCCCGGACCCCTACCCGAGCTCGATCAACAACGGTCCGTTCGCCGGCCGGGACAACGGCATCAACGTCTTCGTCGGCGGCGACTTCCTGGTCACCGCCCGCGCCGCCGAGGCCGAGGGACGCGTCGTCGTCCTCAACAACTTCAGCCAGGCCAAGGAGCTGGGGGTCAGCTCCATCTACAACGTCGGCATCGCCGGCGTCGGCTCCCGCGTCCCCCCGCCGGACGGGGCCGACTTCCTCACCACCGGCGGCAGCGTCACCGTAGCCCCCGGCCAGACCCTGGTCGCCGAGGGCGGCGTCGTCCGGCACGCCGGCCCGGTCACCGGCACGGTGACCGGCACCCTGGTCACCGACCCCAACGCCGTCCAGCCCTACAGCGGCCTGCGCGACCAGCTCAGCGCCGCCTCCGACTGCTACGCCCGGGTCAACGGCACGCCCCGCACCCCGACCGGCACCGCGGTGAACCAGGGCGGGCAGACCCTGTTCACCGGTGACGGCAGCTCGGCCCTCCAGGTGTTCAACGTCGACTTCGACCTCACCGGCCCGACCGGCGGCCAGCAGGGCATCGTCTTCGCGAACATCCCCGCGGGCGCGACGATCCTGGTCAACGTGACCGGAGCCACCCGGGCCCTGAACACCTTCAGCGGCGGCATCAACGACAGCGACGACCCGCTCAACGCCTACCGCGACCACCTGCTGTGGAACTTCCCCGACGCCGCCGTCGTCAGCCTCGGCGGGACCGGCCAGTTCCAGGGCAGCTTCCTGATCGGCGAGCAGGCCTCGCTGAGCACGGTGACCCTCGCCGGGGTCAACGGCCGGTTCTTCACGGCCGGCTCGCTCAACCACACCAGCCTGGCCACCGGGGGCGGCGGCCAGGAGTTCCACGCCTGGCCCTTCAACGGCAGCCTTCCCGACTGCGGCACCACCCCGGTGACGGGTGAGGTGCGGGTCCTGAAGACGGACGCGAACACTGACGCGCCGCTCGCCGGTGGTGTGTTCGAGCTGTGGGAGGAGACCAACGGGGTTCCGGGTCTCCAGACCTCCGGTGCGGACCCGGACACCCAGGTCGGTTCGTCGTGCACGACGGGTGCTGATGGCCTGTGCACCCGGACGGTGGAGGTCGGTACCTACTACTGGCGTGAGACTGCTGCTCCGCCGGGGTATCAGTTGCCGGCGAATCCGGTGTTCGGCCCTCTGGTCCTGACCCCGGCGAACGCGCCGACCGGTGTGCAGGTCACTGCTCCCGATCAGCCGCAGGCTCCGGTGACGGGTGAGGTGCGGGTGCTGAAGACGGATGCGAACACGGCGGCTCCGCTTGCCGGTGGTGTGTTCGAGCTGTGGGAGGAGACCAACGGGGTTCCCGGTCTGCAGACGACGGGTGCGAACCCGGACACCCAGGTGGGTACGTCGTGCACCACCGGTGCGAATGGTCTGTGTACGCGGACGGTGGAGGTCGGTACCTATTACTGGCGTGAGACTGCTGCCCCGGCCGGATATCAGCTTCCGGCGAATCCTGTCTTCGGTCCGTTGGTGTTGACTCCGGAGAACGCTTCGCAGGGTGTGCAGGTCACCGCTGCCGATCAGCCGCAGGCTCCGGTGACGGGTGAGGTGCGGGTGCTGAAGACGGATGCGAACACGGGCGCGGTGCTTGCCGGTGGTGTGTTCGAGCTGTGGGAGGAGACCAACGGGGTTCCGGGTCTGCAGACGACGGGCGTGAACCCGGACACCCAGGTCGGTACACCGTGCACCACCGGCGCCAATGGCCTGTGCACCCGGACGGTGGAGGTCGGTACCTACTACTGGCGTGAGACCGCCGCCCCGGCCGGATATCAGCTTCCGGCGAACCCGGTGTTCGGGCCGCTGGTGCTGACCCCGGCGAACGCGTCGACCGGTGTGCAGGTCACCGCTGCCGATCAGCCGCAGGCTCCGGTGACGGGTGAGGTGCGGGTGCTGAAGACGGATGCGAACACGGGCGCGGTGCTTGCCGGTGGTGTGTTCGAGCTGTGGGAGGAGACCAACGGGGTTCCCGGTCTGCAGACGACGGGCGTGAACCCGGACACCCAGGTCGGTACACCGTGCACCACCGGCGCCAATGGCCTGTGCACCCGGACGGTCGAGGTCGGTACCTACTACTGGCGTGAGACCGCCGCCCCGGCCGGGTACCAGCTTCCGGCGAACCCGGTGTTCGGGCCGCTGGTGCTGACCCCGGCGAACGCGTCGACCGGTGTGCAGATCACCGCCGGCGATCAGCCGCAGGCTCCGGTGACAGGTGAGGTGCGGGTCCTGAAGACGGATGCGAACACGGGCGCGGTGCTGGCCGGTGCCGTGTTCGAGCTGTGGGAGGAGACCAACGGGGTTCCGGGTCTGCAGACGACGGGCGTGAACCCGGACACCCAGGTGGGTACACCGTGCACCACCGGCGCCAATGGCCTGTGCACCCGGACGGTCGAGGTCGGTACCTACTACTGGCGTGAGACCGCCGCCCCGCCCGGGTACCAGCTTCCGGCGAACCCTGTCTTCGGGCCGCTGGTGCTGACCCCGGCGAACGCGTCGACCGGTGTGCAGATCACCGCCGGCGATCAGCCGCAGGCTCCGGTGACAGGTGAGGTGCGGGTCCTCAAGAAGGACGCGAACACGGGCGCGGTGCTGGCCGGTGCCGTGTTCGAGCTGTGGGAGGAGACCAACGGGGTTCCGGGTCTGCAGACGACGGGCGTGAACCCGGACACCCAGGTCGGTACACCGTGCACCACCGGCGCCAATGGCCTGTGCACCCGGACGGTCGAGGTGGGCGGCTACTACTGGCGTGAGACCGCGGCCCCGCCCGGGTACCAGCTTCCGGCCAACCCGGTGTTCGGCCCCCTGGTCCTGACCCCGGAGAACGCCCAGCAGGGCGTGCAGATCACGGCGCGCGACTGCCCGTCGCCGAGGCCGCCGGGCGACGGCTCGATCCACCTCACCAAGAAGGACGCCGAGACGGGCAAGCCGCTGGGCGGTGCGGTGTTCGAGCTGTGGAAGGAGACCAACGGCATCCCCGGTCTCCAGACCTCCGGCGCGAACCCCGACACCCGGACCGGCGCGTCCTGCACCACCAAGGCGGACGGCGGGTGCGACTTCAGGCACCTGTCGGCAGGCCAGTACTACCTGCGGGAGACCGTCGCGCCCCCCGGCTACGACCTTCCGCACAACCCGGTGACCTGCCCCTACACCGTCGACGACGATGACTGCGTCACCGTCGTGCTGACCAACAGGAAGCACGACGACGACTGCTAGGAACGCAGGAGCACAGGAACACGGGAACAGCTGACCGCAGGAACGCCGGACCCGCCCGGAGCCACGCGCTCCGGGCGGGTCCGGCGCGCTCTGAACCCGCGCTCTGAACCCGTGCTCGGCGCCCGCTCTCGGAACCCGTGTGCGGAGCCCGTGCGCGCCGCCCGGCCCCACGAGGTGCCGGTCAGGCCAGGACGTGCCGCAGGCCCCCGAGCAGGTGGGTGCGGAAGGCCGGGTCCGCGTACGCCTCGGGGGCGTGGCCGAGGGAGGTGTAGAAGGTGGGGACGCCGTCGTGCTCGCCGCACCAGGCGACGGGGTGGCGGTCGGCGAGCCCCATCGCGGCGCCCCGGTAGTCGGCCTCGTCGACGGTGAGCAGCACGCGGGCGCCGCGTTCGCGCGGGTCGGAACGGAAGTCGTACCACTCGTCGGTCCACTCCCAGCGGGCCGGGAGGTGGGCGGTGGCCGGGTGGCCGGCGTCGGCGACCCGGACGGGCGCCGTCTGGATCGGGGGGTGCCGGTCGAACCGGGCACCCACCAGGCCCTCGAACCACGGCCACGCGTACGCGGTGGTGGACGCCGCGTGCACGCCCAGCCAGCCGTGACCGGCGGTCAGGTGGGCACGCAGCGCGTCCTGTCCGGCCTCGTCGAGCACCTCGCCGCCGGTGGAGAGGAAGACCACGGCGGCGTACCGGCGCAGGGTGTCGGGCCGGAAGACGGCCGGGTCCTCGGTGGCGTCGGCGGTGAAGCCGTGCCGCTCGCCGAGCTCGTCCAGCGCCCGGGTGCCGTCCAGGGCCGAGGCGTGCGGGAAGCGGAGGTTGCGACGGTAGATCAGGATCCGTGCCATGGTGGATGATCCTGCCAGGTGGGCGGGGTGGCGGCCGGTCCCGAGGGGCCTTTGCCGGGGCATGGCAGAACATTGGCGTCCGACTGACCGGTGCGCCGGAGCTCGTTCAACGGGTGGCCGTGCGCGGTCAACGCGCCGCTGGAAGAGTCCCGCCCATGGGAACTCCGAACATGGGCGTGCCCGCGAAGCTCGCCGACCGCATGAGCACGGCCGAGCAGCACGAGTACCTGCGAGCCCGGTTCTCCCGCCGCCGGGTGCTGCGCACCGGCGCCGTCTCGGTGGGCGCGCTGGCGGTGGGCGGTGCCCCGGGCAGCGGCACCGCCACTGCCGCGCCGGCCTCCCCGCAGCTGCTGACGGGAGGCACGGCGGCCGGCATCGACGGCTCGCTGGTCGCCCCGATAGGCCGTCACCTGGCGTTCGGGCCCGGGCCGGACGCCCAGTCGGCCGCTCGGTTCGCCGCTCGGTCCGCTGCTCGGTCCGCCGCTCGTCGGGCGGCCGCCACGGGCCCCGGTGCTCAGCGCCGGGGCCCGTACATGATCACGGCGACGCCGGCGAGGCAGACCAGCGCGCCGAGCACGTCGTAGCGGGTGGGCCGGAAGCCGTCCACGGCCACTCCCCAGAGCAGCGAGCCGGCCACGAACACCCCGCCGTACGCGGCCAGCACCCGCCCGAAGTCCGCGTCGGGCTGGAGCGCGGCGACGAATCCGTATCCGCCGAGCACGACGACCCCCAGGCCGGCCAGCCACCACGGCCGGCCCTCGCGCACGCTCTGCCAGATCAGCCAGCAGCCGCCGATCTCGGCGACCGCGGCGAGGGCGAAGAGGACGACGGAGCGCAGAACGGTCATGGAAGCCCAGCCTAGGTGCTCGCCGACCTGCCCCCGGGCCTGTTCCCGGGCCTTCTCGCGACCTGCTCGCGGCCCTGCTCCCGGTCCTGCTCCCGGTCCTGCTCGCGTCCCGCTCCCGGACCTGCGGGGGCAGGGCGGTCGGCGCCGGTCAGCCCAGGGGCCGGCGGATGTCGCGCTCCCTCAGCTCGGTGATCACCCGGGAGACGGCGACGAAGTCGTTGTCCACGTGGAGCACCGCGTAGTCGTGGTGCACGGCGATCGAGCAGAGCAACAGGTCGACCGCGCCGGCCGACCGCTGCCGGCCCTTCTGCGTGAGCTTGTACCGCGCGTTCAGAGCCCAGTCCTCGCCGCCCGTGGGGAGTCCGAGCGCCGGGCCGAACAAGTCGTCCAGCTCTTCCTCCAACTCGTCGCGGTGAGCCGGGCCGGTCGCGGAGAAGAGGATCTCGGCCTTGGTCACCTTGGCGATTCTGAGGAGTCCGGACTCCAGCGGGGCCTTCCACTGGTTCAGCGCCGCGGGTTCACGCATCAGGTGCACGAACCCCGAGGTGTCGATCAGGTAGCCCAGTTCGGGCATGGGTCAGTCCTCCCGACCCGCCTTCCGGGCCCGATGGATCCTCTCCGTCGGGTCGAACTCCCCGCGGGACGTGCGCGCGGACAGTCTCTCCAGAGCCCCCAGCCGCTTCAGCCGGTTGACGTAGTCGGCGAGGGCTCCGTTGATGGTGTCCTTCTTCGTGCTGGTCCCCATCAAGCGCATCGCCTCCGCGAGGATCACGTCGTCGACGTCGACGTTGGTCATGCTCATCTTTCCCCCTTCGTTGATGGCGTGGCAGACCTGTCCACATCATCCACGGCAGTGGCGGGGCTGGGCCCTCACAAGAAGAAATGTCCCGATTGAGCAGAGCGGAGCAGAGTTGGCGCGCCGCACCGGGGCCGGGCCGGTGGCGGGGCTCCGGCCCGGGCGGTGGCGGCCCGGCGAGATTCGAAAGAGAGGGCCTAGACCTGCCGGTAGGTGGCCAGGAAGCGGCCGATCCGGTTGATCGCGGTCTCCAGGTCGTCGGCCCGGGGGAGGGTGACGAAGCGGAAGTGGTCGGGGCGGGGCCAGTTGAAGCCGGTGCCCTGGACGACGTGGATCTTCTCGCGGAGCAGCAGGTCCAGGACGAAGCGCTCGTCGTCGACGATCCGGTGGACGGCGGGGTCCAGCTTGGCGAAGGCGTACAGCGCGCCCTTGGGGCGGACGCAGCTGACGCCGGGGATCTCGTTGAGCGCCCGGTGGGCGACGTCGCGCTGCTCGGCGAGGCGGCCGGTGGGCAGGACCAGGTCGTTGATGGACTGGTGGCCGCCGAGTGCGGCCTGGACGGCGTACTGGGCCGGGACGTTGGGGCAGAGCCGCATGCCGGAGAGCATGGTGAGGCCCTCCAGGTAGTCGGACGCGTGCTGCTTGGGCCCGGAGACGACCAGCCAGCCGCTGCGGAAGCCGGCCACCCGGTAGGACTTGGAGAGGCCGTTGAAGGTGAGGGTGAGGACGTCGTCGGCGAGCGCGGCCAGGCAGTGGTGCTCGGTGCCGTCGTAGAGGATCTTGTCGTAGATCTCGTCGGCGAGGACCATCAGGTGGTGCCGGCGGGCGAGGTCGAGGATGCCCTCCAGCAGTTCCTTCGGGTAGACGGCGCCGGTGGGGTTGTTGGGGTTGATGACGACGATCGCCTTGGTGCGGGCGGTGATCTTGGAGGCGATGTCGTCGAGGTCGGGGTACCACTCCGCCTCCTCGTCGCAGACGTAGTGCACCGCCTTGCCGCCGGCCAGTCGGATCACGGCGGTCCAGAGCGGGTAGTCCGGCATCGGGACGAGCACCTCGTCGCCGTCGTCCACCAGCGCGGTGACGGCCATCTGGATCAGCTCGGAGACGCCGTTGCCGAGGTAGACGTCGTTGACGGTGACGCCGCTGACGCCGCGCTGCTGGTAGTACTGCACGACGGCGCGCCGGGCGGGCAGGATGCCGCGCGAGTCGCTGTAGCCGTGGGCGTTGGGGAGATTGCGGATGATGTCCTGGATGATCTCCTCGGGCGCCTCGAAGCCGAACGTGGCCGGGTTGCCGGTGTTCAGCCGGAGCACGCTGTGCCCGGCCTCCTCCAGCGCGTTGGCCTGGTCGACCACCGGGCCGCGGATCTCGTAGCACACGTCATTCAGCTTGCTGGACTGACGAAACTCCATCTGCGGCCTCCCGACCGTCACACCGCATCGATCCTGGTCGCTTTGTTCTACCAAGTAAGCACTTGGAAAGTCCAACCTTTTGGCTATGCTGATCCACATGTCACGCCGAAGCTACGACCAGTACTGCGCCGTCGCCCGCGCCCTGGACGCGGTGGGGGAGCGCTGGAGCCTCCTGATCGTCCGTGAACTCCTCGCCGGCCCGCGCCGCTACACCGACCTGCACGCCGACCTGCCCGGCGTCTCCACCGACATCCTCGCCGCGCGCCTCAAGCAGCTGGAGGGCGAGGGGCTGGTGGAACGGCGGCGGCTGGAGCGGCCGGCCAACGCCACCGTCTACGAGCTGACCGACCGCGGGGCCGCCCTCCGCCCGGTCGTCGACGCGCTCGGCACCTGGGGCCTCCCGGCGCTCGGCGAGCAGCGGCCGACCGACGCGGTGCGCTCGCACTGGGTCACCGGGACGGCGGGCGGGGAGGCGGGCGGGAGCCCGGAGAGCCCCGGAAGCCCCGGGGGCGCGGTGGGAGAGCCGGCGGACGACGCGGTGCTCGCGGGCTAGGGCGCGTCCTGTGGATCAGTCCGGGTCCGCGGCGTCTGGGTGCGCAGTCCCCCAGCCTTCGGCCGGGAGGTACCCCCACGCCGCGTTGCCGTCGGTCGCCGATGGCCCCAGCCTTCGGCCGGTAGGCGCCCCCATCCTCCGCCTTGCGATGCACGCACCCAGACGCCGCGGGCTCGTCCGACCTGATCCACAAGACACACCCAGCGTCCGTCCGGTGACGGCCTGACGGCCTGACGGCCTGTCCGGGTGGATGCGGATGCGTGCCGTGTGCGTGCGGGGCGTCCCGTGATCCGGGCCGGGCGGGTTGGGTGTGCCGTGCCGCGCCGTGCCGCGCCGGATGTCTGGCGAACGCGACCCGGCCGCGGGGGCGCCCGTGTGGGAGGCGCCGCACCCGCGGCCCGGTGGTGCCGGGAGTCGCCGCCGCGTCCGGATCCCCCGATACCGGCCGTCGATCCGCGCAGACGGCCCGCACTGCTCGCGGCCGTCCCTCCCGACCTGCACCACTCTGCCGGGCGGCGATAAACGGCGGATCGGCATCCGCTTGTCGCCCGCCCCGGCCGAGCGATGGGGCGGGGGTGCCGCCGGAAGGGCCAACGGCGCTGCGCGTACGATCGTCGGGCCATCGAGAAGACTGCGGAGAACGCCGTGCGCCACGCGCCCACCACCTACAGCAGTTACGTCGCCGTCGGAGACTCCTTCACCGAGGGCATGTGCGACGAGCTGCTTCCCGACGGTCACTACCGCGGCTGGGCGGATCGCCTCGCCGACCGCCTCGCCGCCGAGCGCCCGGCCGGCGGCTTCCGCTACGCCAACCTCGCCGTCCGCGGCAAGCTCATCGGCCAGATCCACGACGAGCAGCTCGGCACCGCCGCCGCGATGGGCGCCGAACTGGTCACCCTCGCCGGCGGCCTCAACGATGTGCTGAGGCCGCGCTGCGACGTCGCCCGCGTCGAGGAACTCCTCGGCCGCTCCGCCACCGTGCTGCGCGCCACCGGCGCCACCGTGGTCATGTTCACCAGCACCGACCCGACCCGGCGGATGGCCGGCTCGGCCCGGCTGCTCCCGGCCATCCTGCGGATGAAGGGCTTCGTCCACGAGCTCGCCCAGGACCCGGGCATCGCCGTGGTCGACCTCTTCTCCGCGCCCTGCTTCGACGACCGCCGGCTCTGGGCCGAGGACCGGCTGCACCTGTCGCCGGAGGGTCACCGCCGGGTCGCCGAGGCCGTGCTGGAGGCGCTCGGCCGCCCCGCGGCCTTCGACTGGCGCGCTCCGCTGCCGCCCGCCGCCCCGCCGCGCCGCACCGAGAAGCTGGCCGCCGACGCCCGCTGGGCCCGGACCCACCTGGGCCCGTGGGTCGGCCGCCGGCTCACCGGCCGCTCCTCCGGCGACGGCCGCCCGCCGAAGCGCCCGGAGCTGCTGCCGTTCGAGGAGTGCGAGGCGTAGCAGCCGTCAGGCGGCAGTCGGCAGGTGTGGGACGGACGTCAGGCCAGCCGCAGGGTGTCTTTGCAAAGTCCCGTCGGACCAGGCTGGGGCGGTGGGGCACCGCCCGGCGGGAGGTTCCGGCGGTGGGGGTACCTCCTGGTGGGAGGTCGGGGTGGTGGGGATACCTCCTGATGGGAGACCGGGGTGGTGGGGATACCTCCTGGTGGGAGGCCACGGCGGTGGGAGTACCTCCCGGTGGACGCTGCGGTGGTGGGGTACCTCCCGGCCGGAGGCTGGGGTGGGGGTACCTCCCGGCCGGGAGGCTGGGGTGGGGGTACCTCCCGGCCGGAGGCTGGGGGAGGATTCCCGGTGTCGCGGACCCGGTGGGACTTTGCAAAGTGGGACTTTGCAAAGACTTCTCAGGGCTGCTCGGCTCCCTCGACGTTGGCGATCATCCGGCGCAGCACCCGGAGGGCGGCGGCGTACTCCTCGTCGTCGATGCCCTGGTGGACCACGGCGCGCAGCTCGGTCACCAGCTCGCGCAGCCTCAGTCGGGCGGCCTCCCCGGCGTCGGTGAGGTGCAGGAGCCGCCCGGCGTCGGCGCGGAGCCAGCCGCGGTGGAGCAGCTGGTCGACGACCCGGCCGATCTCGTGCGGCCCGTCCGCGAGCGGCGACAGCTGGGCGACGACCTCCTCGCGGCTCGGCGCCCCAGGCCCACCGTTCACGCGGTTGAGCACCCAGTACTGGGGCTGGGTGACGTCGATCCTGGCCATGGCGTCGCGGAGGTGCCGGGTGACGGCCGCGTGGGCCAGGCCGCTCCAGTAGCCGACGGGCTGGGTGGCCAGCGCGTCGTCGGAGGCGGCCGGATCGGCCGGAGCCTGGTCGGTCGGCGTCCGGTCGATGAGCGTCTCGGTGGTGGTTCCGGGCGGCTGTTCCATGATCACGACGCTACAAGCCACCGCCGGGCCCCCGGCCCTCGGCCCCCGGGTGCCGGGGTGATGCGCCCGGTCCGGTCGGTCCGTTCGGTCCGCCCGGTCCGGTCAGCCCCGGAAGAGGTTGTGGCCGACGTCTGACGGCACCTCGTCCTGGTACGGGGTGCTGTCCGGGCCGGGCACGTGCTCGCCGGGGATCGGCTCGGTGCCCTCGCGGTGCAGCAGGACGACACCGTCCTCCGACCAGAGCGTCCGGTAGCCGTGCGCCAGCAGCAGCTCGATCCTGGCCGCCTGCTCGCGGTCGGTCCGGAACGGGAAGGACCGCTTGTCGGCGCGGATCAGCACGTACTCGCGCCCGCGCGGCTTCTCGTCCACCAGGACCACGTCGGTCCGGGCCGTCAGCCGGGGCGCGGCCTGGTTGTCGGCCTCGACGGAGGCACCGTCCGGGATCCGTTCGGCACCGCGCAGCAGCGCGGCCTCGCTCGCCTTCGGCTGCCAGTAGGCGGGCACGAACAGGTTCGCGACCCCGAGCGGCAGCGCCACCGCGACGGTGACGGCCGCGGCCGCCACGCCGAGGCGCCGGGTCAGGACCCGGTCGTGGTGGCGGCCCAGCACCTCCAGGGCGGCGACCAGCAGGATCGGCCAGAGGAACGCGTCGTAGTGCCGGGCGATCGACCAGTGGTTCGGGTTGCTGGACAGCACCCGCTCGGCGAGCAGCGGCAGGGCGCACAGGATCGTCGCCGAGCGCAGCGGGAGGAGGAACAGCGTGCCGAAGATCCAGAGCAGCAGCAGCGGCTTCAGCGGCGCGTCGACGAAGGCGGAGACGAGCCGGGTCGGGTCGGACAGCACGTTGGCCACGGCCGAGCCGCCGTCCTCGCCGAGCGCCTGGTAGTTCCAGTAGTAGCCGGGCACCCCGCCCATCGCCGGGACCAGCCAGGCGATCGCGACGGCCGAGGCGAGCGGTCCGCCGACCAGCAGGCCGGCGCCCCAGCGGACGGTCTGCCGGCGCCTCGCGGGGTCCGCGTCCCGGCGGGCCCGCAGCGGCAGCACCAGCCCGTACGCGCCGACCGCCAGCCCCATGTCCTCCTTGGTGCAGCAGAGCAGCAGCGCGGCGAGTGCGGCGGTGCCGTAGCGGCGGGCCAGCCCGCGCTCCAGCGTCAGCAGGGTGAGCGGCACCGCGAAGGCCACCTCGTGGAAGCCGCCGCGCGAGGCCACCAGCAGCGGCCAGCCCAGCCCGTACGCGAGCGCGGCCAGGTCGGCGGCACGGCGGGCGGTGCGCGGGTCGGCAGCGGCGAAGCAGTGGTCGGCGACCCGGCGGATCAGCGGCACACCGGCCGCGAAGCAGAGCGCCTGGCCGAGGAGGAGGGAGCGCGGGTCGTCCCAGAGCCAGTAGAGCGGCGCCATCAGGGCGATCACCGGGGAGAAGTGGTCGCCGAGGAGCGAGAAGCCGGGCGGGAACTCGTGGTGGTAGCTCTTCAGCGTCGACACCGGCAGCCCGAGGTGCGCGTAGCCGCGCACGCCCTGGTCGAAGATGCCGAGGTCGAAGCCGCCCAGCTGGGCGGTGGTCCACTGCTGGGCGCCGATGGCCAGGCAGACGGCGAAGCAGAGCACGGTGAACGCGATCGTGCGGGCGCGCGGGGGGAGGCGGAGGGCGGAGGTCCGGCTGGTGGCCCCGGTGGCTACGGCGCCCCCGGTTCCGTCGGTGTCCGGGTACGGCGCCACGTCGTGCCGGGACATGCCTGGTTCCTCCACTGTGCTGTGCTGCTCGAAGTGCTGTGCTGCGCCGTGCCGGGTGCACTGCAGCGCGCTGCGCGGTGCGCGGCGGTGCCGTGCTGCGCGGTGCTGCCTTTCCCCTGTCCGGCGTCCGCGGAGCCGTCCGGATCCGCGTCGGTTCCGTCCTGCTTCCGCCGTCCTTCCGCCCTGACCGTCTCGTCCTGGCCGAACCGACACCGGCCGACCACACTAACCGACCGCCGTTCGGGCCTGTCGGTACGCTCTACAGCGCACCCATCGCACCCGACCGGAGGAACGACAGCACCGTGACCATCCCGAGCCTCGACCTCGTCTCCGACTGCGGGAGCTGCTTCGGGCTGTGCTGCGTCGCGCTGCCGTTCGCCGCCGGCACCGACTTCGCCGTGAACAAGTCCGCCGGCAGCCCGTGCCGCAACCTGCAGACCGACTTCACCTGCGGCATCCACGAGCGGCTGCGCGACACCGGCTTCCCCGGCTGCACGGTCTACGACTGCTTCGGAGCGGGCCAGCACGTGTCGCAGGTCACCTTCGGCGGGCGCAGCTGGCGGGAGGCTCCGGAGACCGGCGGGCGGATGTTCGAGGTGTTCCCGGTGGTGCGGCAGCTGCACGAGCTGCTCTGGTACCTCACCGAGGCGCTCGCCTTCGCCCCCGCCCGCCCGGTCCACGCCGAACTGCGCGCGGCGCTGGAGGAGACCGGCCGGCTCGCCGGCGGCACGCCCGAGGAGATCCTCGCGGTCGACGTGCCCGCGCACCGGCAGAGCGTGGCCGAGCTGCTGCTGAAGGCGAGCGAGCTGGTCCGGGCCGCCGTCCCGCGCCGTCGCGAGCACCGGGGCGCGGACCTGTTCGGTGCCCGCCTGCGCGGTGCGGACCTGCGCGGGGCCAATCTGCGCGGGGCGCTGCTGGTCGCGGCCGACCTGTCCGGCGCGGACCTGCGGCTCGCCGACCTGATCGGCGCGGACCTGCGGGACGCCGATCTGGCCGGTGCCGATCTCACCGACGTGCTCTTCCTCACCCAGGCCCAGCTCAACGCGGCGCGCGGTGACGCGACGACCCGTCTGCCGGAGGCGCTGAAGCGCCCGGGGCACTGGCCGGAGACGGCTCCCGCCGGACCGGCCGGGCGAGGCGGTGGCGGCCGCGGGGCGCAGCCCGGCGGGCAGCGTGACGGCGGCCGGCGTCAGGGCGGGCAGGGACAAGGCCAGGGCCAGGGCCGGAGCCAGGGCAAGGGCAAGGAGCAAGGCCGGAGCGGTCAGGGCCAGGGCGGTCAGGCTCAGGGCGGTCAGGGACGCAGCGGCCAGGGCAATCAGACCGGTCAGGGTGGTGGGCGTCGGGGCGGTGGCGGCGGTGGTGGACGGCAGGGCGGGTCGCGCCCCCGCTGAGGCCCCGTCGGATCGTCGGAGGCCCGGCCGGACTCCTGGCCGGGCGCCCTTCCGGGCGCCTTTCCGGACGTGCCGCCCACCCCGGTGCGGGCGCGGTGGGCCGGCCCGCCGCCGCCCCTGCTCCGCTCTCGGCTCGGGGCGGTGACATCCGCCTGCGCAGGAAGTCGGCCGGTCCGACTTCCTGTGCAGGCGGTGGCCGCGGAGGACTCGCGCGGCCTGGTGGGTCAGCGCACGTCCACGCTCGCGCCGAACTCGTACAGGCCCTCGCTGCCGGGCGCGAGGAGGGCGATCACCTGGCCTTCGCAGTTCTGCTGGGTGTAGACGCGGACGAGCCTGTCGGTGTGGTTGCTCACCGCGAGGGGCCAGAAGTCCCCGTTGTAGCAGCCGCTCGGGTTCTCGTAGCGGTGGCTGCCGACGGTGAGCACGCCGTTGGCGGCGAAGGCGGTGGCGGGCAGGGCGAGGGCGAGCGCTCCGGCCGCGGCGAGCGCGGCGCAGGCGGTGGTGAGACGTCGCATGGGTGGTGTCTCCGGTTCGGCGGGTGGTGCGGATGGTGGGGCGGGTGGCCGCCCCGGCGGGCAGTCTGCATGCGATCCGACGGCGAGTGGCGCGGTGTCACTCGAACGGGGACGGTTCGGCGAGTCGGTCAGGCCGCCGACATCCGCAGGGCGGCCGCCGGACGCCTGCGGAGCAGTGCGCAGGCCGAACCGGCGAGCACGGTGAGCGCGACCCCGGCGAGCGCGTACGCCGAGTCGGCCGGGTGGAGCGGCCAGGCCCAGGGTTCGGGGCTGCCGTCCGGACACCAGCCGGTCGCCGAGCAGAGCAGCGGGACCACGGCCAGTGCCGCGGCGGCCGGGCGGTGGCCCACCAGCGGGTGGAGCAGCAGCGCCAGGCCCAGGTAGCCGGCGACGTCGCGGGCGAGGACGAGGGGGAGGCCGCCCTGCCCGGCCGCGTGGGCGAGGCCGCCGGCCACCGCGCCGGTGGCCGCGACGGCGAGGGCGAGGGCGACGTCCAGGCCGCGCAGGAACCTCCCGGCGACGGCCTCGGTCCGCAGGTCTCCCCGGCCCAGCCCGTGCAGCAGGAGGACCGCCGGGAACAGGGTGATCACGTGCGCGACCAGGAAGTGCCCGGCCTGGCCGCGCAGCACGGGCACCGGCAGTTCGCCGTCCCCGAGCAGCAGGCCGAGGGCGAACGTCGCGGCGAGTGCGACCGCGACGGCCGGCACCGCGCGGGCCTTGCACCACCAGATCACCGGACACCACCCGCCCCGGCGGTCCCCGGCCCGTCCGGTCCGCCCGGTTCACCAGGCTCACCCGGTGCGGCTGCCGGTCCGGCGGCCGGCGGCGGTGTGCCGCACCGTCCGAGCGCCTCCACCGCCCGCCGGTACCAGTCGAGTTGGGCGCCCGGTGGCAGTCGCAGCAGCTGTTCGGCGCGGGCGGCGTCCGCCTCGCCGAACCGTCCGCGGGCGGACGGTGGCACCGTGGCCCCGTCCGGGACCGCCCGCGCGGTGAGCCAGGCGGCGGCCGTGCCCGCCGCCGCACCCGCCGGGTACGGGTCGCCGCGCCTGGCACAGTCCGGGGCCCGGGGGAGCAGGCCGCTGACCACCGCGGGTGCGACGTCCCGCACCCGGGCGTCGGTCGGGACGCCGAGCTCGGCCTCGCCGGGCCCGGGCCGGGCGGCCATGGTGAACACCTCCGGTACCGGCACGCCGTGCCCGGCCAGGGTGTCGGCGACCCGCCGGGTCTCGGCACGGACCAGGGCCGATCGTGCGGCGCCCAGTTCCGGCCAGAGGCAGACGCGCGGCCGTTCGCGGTCGCAGACCAGGGCACCGGCGGACCTGGTCCGGACCGGCTCCGGTCCGAGGTCGCGGGCGGTGTACGCGGCGAGCCCGGTCCCGCCCGCCGTCACCGCCAGCGCGGCGGCGAGGGCGAGCGGCGCGCCCCGGTACCGGATCAGCAGGACGGCGCCCGCGCAGACCGCGGTCGAGAACACCAGCGAACACGCCACCGCCCGACCGTCCAGGACCTGGTCCACCGCGCAGCAGTCGGCGAGCCCGCCGCCGACCAGGTGCCGCGGCCAGTACGTGTCGAACGAGGCCGGGTAGGCGTTCAGGACGAAGCAGCCGACCAGTGCGAGCGGGACGGCGACCACCGGTGCCAGGACCCGTCCGACGATCGAGCCGACCAGGGTGTCGGCGAGCAGCAGCCCGGCCCAGACGGCGAGCACGCCCGGCTGCACCCCGGCCGCCGTGCCGCCCGCCACCGCGGCGGTGCCGAGCGCGGCCGCCATGCCGAGCCCGCCCATCACCGCGACGGGCAGGAGCGCCGGTGCGGTGATGGTCAGCGGGGACCGGACCGGAGAGCGGTCGAAGACCCGGCCGCGGTGCAGCCGTCCGCCCTCCCAGGCTCCGGCGGCCGCGCAGGCGGCACCGGCGAACGGCAGTGCGAGGCTGGCGTGTCCGGCGGCGGCGAGCCCGTAGGCCGGGGTGACCCAGGAGGTCAGGTCGTCGCCGAGCGCGACCAGCACGAAGCCGAGCAGGAACGGCAGCACGCGGGTGCCGGCCGAGACCCGGAGGACGGTGCGCAGCAGCATGTCACGTCTCCCGTTCGATCAGGCGGGCGTACGCGGCCTCGGCGCTCGGGGTGTCGGGGCCGGGTACCGCCGGGCCGGGGGCCGCGGGCCCGGCCATGGTGCCGGTGCCGGTGTCGCTGCCGATGCCGGTGCCGGTGCCGGTGTCGCTGCGGGGCGGGCCGCCACCGGTGGCGCCGACGGCCGCGCCGTCCGCCAGCGCGTGGAAGGCCGCGGTGCTGCCCTGGAACCGGATCCGGCCCCGGTCCAGCACCACCACGTGCCGGTAGGTCTCGGCGAGGTCCTCGGTCTGGTGGGTGGAGACGACCACGCTGACGTCCTCGGTCAACTCCTCGACCAGGGAGCGGAACACCGCCCGCTGGGCCGGGTCGAGCCCGGCGGTGGGCTCGTCCATCAGGATCAGCTCGCTGTGGTGGGCCAGGCAGCCGGCGATGCCCAGCCGGCGGAGCTGGCCGCCGGAGAGCTGGTGGCCGGCCCGGTCGGCGAGCCGGTCCAGTCCGACCCGGGCCAGCGCGCCGGCCGAGGCCTTCCAGGCGGCGGTGCGCGACATGCCCTTCAGCCAGCCGCTGTACGCGACCTGCTCGCGCACGCTGAGCCCCGGGACCGGGGTGACCTGCTGGGGCAGCCAGGCGACCGCGCGCCGGTAGGCGGCCCGGTCGCCGCCGCCGGTCGCCGGGTTGACGCCGTGCCAGCTGACGGATCCCCGGTGCGGGGCCAGCTGGGAGGCGGCGAGGGCCAGCAGGGTGGACTTCCCGGCGCCGTTGGGGCCGAGCAGGACGGTGGCCGGGTTGTCGATCCTCAGGTCGAGGCCGGTGAAGAGGCTCGCCCTGCGGTTGTACTGGTACTCGATGCGGTGGAATTCAAGGGCCATGGCGGGGTCGACGCATTTCGCTCGGGGAATGGGGCCGTCGTTTCCGCGCGTGCCGGCGGACGGGGGCATCCGTCGGCACGCCTCGGCACGTCGGCACGTCGTCGGATCGGAAGGGTCCGGTGCGTGGAGTCCGGTGCGTGGAGTCCGGTGTGTGGGGTCCGGTGTGTGGGGTCCGGTGTGTGAAGTTCGGTGCGTGGAATCCGTCGGAGTCCGGCGGTCGGTGTTCAGTACCTGGTGCTCACGGTGTCCACCCAGAGCTTTCCGCCGCCGCGCACGCCCTCCAGGGCGAAGTAGTAGTCGCCGGCGCTCTGGTCGCCCCAGGCGGAGGTGTCGCAGTGGTTGAGCCGGTAGCCGTAGGACCTGTCCGGGCCGAACACGTCCTTGAAGAGTGCGAGGTCGGCGTTCTTGAAGTCGTTGGTGTCGGTGTTGCAGCCCTGGAGGGTGACGGTGGTGACGGTGTCGTCGCGGTCGCTGTCCGCCCAGCGGCGGGACTCCGACCCGGGCCCCCAGTTGCCGATGTGCGAACTCCAGGAGCCCTCGGCGAGGGCCGGCGTGGCCCCGGCGAACCCGAGCAGGGCGGCGGCCACCAGAACGCCGCGCAGGAGCGAGCGGTTCTCTGCGTGCATGTTCCGTCCGATCTTTTCGGTGACGCCGCCGCGCGGGCGGCGTCATGCAGGCAAAAAGAAACGAGCGGAGGTTCGACCGGAACGGTCACGGTCACCCGATCGGCCGAGCCGCCGCGGGAATGACATTAGCGTGCACGAACAGGTGGCCAGCACCATTTTTTTCGGCCATTCAAACGCGTGAGGCCGAAGGGCGGGGGATTGGCAAGAGCGTGATCGATATTCACCGAAATATTCTTGGGGCGGTGTTGCCCTGGTGAATATCGATCCGCCTTGTCTCTTTTTGAGCGATGGGCCGATTGATTTCTCTTCTATGTGATGGTCATTCCATCAATGGCCTGGCTGGTTCTCGCTGTCGGCCGGCCGGTCGGCGAGCAGTCGTGCGCGCAGTTCGCCGATCAGCGCCTCGTCGAGCCCGACCTTGCCGGTGGCATAGGCGTGCACCGATCCGTGGGCGGCGGTCAGGTCGGCGAGCACGAGCCGGATCACCTCCTCCGGCGCGCGCCCGAACGCCGGCCAGCGCAGCGTGCGCCCCGGGTTGGCGGCCCGCCAGTCGGCCACCAGCCGGGCGGTCACCAGTTCGGTGAGCGCGAAGTCCGCGGCGACGTCGTCCTCGCCGACCCCGAGCAGGGTCAGCACCAGCGCGCCTATCAGTCCGGTGCGGTCCTTGCCGGAGGCGCAGTGGAACACCACCGGCCGGTCGGCCGTGGCGATCACCTCCAGCACCTCCCGGATCTCCGCCGCCCCGTCGTCGGCGACCTCGGCGAACCGGTCGGCCAGGTACCGCCACGGGTCCACGCCCGGGTCGATCTCGGCCTGGTCGTAAGGGCGGTGCTCGATCGAGAGGTTGTGGTACGCGACCCCGTCCAGCTCCGGCACCCGCCCCCGGCGTTCGATCTCCCATGGGTAGCGGAGGTCGATCACGGTTCCGATGTCCAGCGCCCGGAACCGGTCGAGGTCGGCGGGGGAGGTGAGCGTCCCGAGCGAGGCGGAGCGGTAGAGCCGCCCCCGGCGGACGGACCGGCCGTCGGCGGTCGGGTAGCCGCCCAGGTCACGGAAGTTGATCGGGCCTTCGAAAGTGATATGGCGTGTCATGTCCGCACCCTACCGGGTGCCTCGAACGCCGTTCCCGGCGTCGGCCCCGTGCCTCCCGCGCCCCCGGGGCCCACGCCTCCCCGTCCCCCTGGGCGCGCCGCCCTCGCCCTGCCGCTCGCGCCGCAGGGCGGTCACCGGCCGCCGGGGGCTCCGCTCAGTGGGCCTCGGGTGCCGCGACGACCGCGTGGAGCAGCCCCGGGAAGGCCTCGTCGAACTCCTCCCGGCGCAGCGCGTTCAGACGCGAAGTCCCCACGTAGTGCTGGCGGATGAGCCCGGCCTCGCGCAGCACGTGGAAGTGGTGGGTGGCCGTCGACTTGCTGACCGGCAGCTCGATCACCCCGCAGGCGAGGTCCTCGCCGGCCGCGTGCAGCTCGCGGACGATGTGGCGCCGGACCGGGTCGACGAGCGCCTCCAGCACCTGCTGGAGCGTGATCGTGCGGATGTCGGGGTGGGGCGGGACGCGGTCCCGGGTGGTGCCGCGCGGTGCTTCTCGTGTCATCGGTGGTGGACCTCCCGCGGTCATCGTACGACAGCCGTCGAAGTACGACGGGGGTCAAAGTACGACGATCGTCGAAGTTTGACAGGCACCGTACTTTGCGTTTGGCTGAAGGCCGTCGCCACCTATGGGGAAGGGAAGTTGAGCGATGGTCAGGACTGTGCGCTTTCACGAGCTGGGCGGACCGGAGGTACTGCGGCTGGAGGAGGTGCCGCTCGCCGGACCGGGCGCCGGCGAGCTGCTGATCCGCGTCGACGCGATCGGGGTCAACCGGGCCGAGGTGCTGTTCCGCAGCGGCCACTACATCGAGGACGTGCGGGAGTTCCCGGGCCGGCTGGGCGTCGAGGCGGCGGGCGTGGTCGAGGCGGTCGGGCCGGGGGTGACGGGCTTCGCGGCGGGGGACGCGGTGAGCGTGGTGCCCGGCTTCTCGATGAACGACCACAGCGTCTACGCGGAGCGGGCGGTCGTCCCGGCGGACGTCGTCCTGCACCGGCCGGAGGGGCTGGACGCGGTCGGCGGCGCGGCGGTCTGGATGCCCTACGTGACCGCGTACGGCGCACTGGTGGAGACCGGCGGCATGCGGGCCGGCGACACGGTGGTGATCACCGCCGCGTCCAGCAGCGTCGGCCTGGCCGCCATCCGGATCGCCGACCGGCTGGGCGCGGTGCCCGTCGCCACCACCCGGACGGCGGCGAAGCGGGACGCGCTGCTGAAGGCGGGCGCGGCCGAGGTGGTCGTCACGGACGAGGAGGACGTCGCGGAGCGCGTGCTGGAGCTGACCGGCGGCCGGGGCGCGGAGTTCGTCTTCGACGCCGTCGCCGGCCCCGGCGTGGTGGAGCTGGCCAAGGCCCTGGCCCGGGGCGGGACCCTCTTCGTCTACGGCGCGCTGAGCGGCCAGGACACCCCGTTCCCCTCGATGACGTACATGCGCGGCAAGACGATGCGCAGCTACACCCTCTACGAGACCACGCAGGACCCGGCGGGCCTGCGCCGCGCGGAGGCCTTCGTCGCCTCCGGCCTGCGCACCGGCGCCTTCCAGCCCGTGGTCGACCGGGTCTTCCCGCTGGAGGAGATCGCCGACGCCCACCGCTACATGGAGGCGGGCACCCAGGTCGGCAAGATCGTGGTGACGGTCGACCACCGACGGCCGGAGGGCGGCCGGTAGCCGGTGACCGGTAGCCGGCCGTCGGCGGGGCGCTGGGGGCGTCGTCGGCGCGCCGGCGGGGCGCTGAGGGCGTCGATGGGCCGTCGGCAGGGCGTCGGGGCGGGGGCGGGGGCGGGTTCGGGGATCGGCGCCCCGCCCCGGTGGCCCCGGGCCTACGCTGGCCCGCATGGACGCGCGAATCGATCAAGTCCGACAGCTCTGCGACCGCGCCACCTTCGGCGGGGAGGAGGACGTCCTGCCGGAGGCGGAGCTCGCGCTCGACGGGGTCGAGGCGGACCTCGCACTCGCCCGCGGGAAGGTGCTGCACGCCCGCTTCCTCCGGCAGCGCACCGCTGACGAGGGCGAACTCGCCCACTTCCGGCGGGCGTCCGAGCTCTACCGTTCCCTCGGCGACGAACGCGGGGAGGGCGAGGCGTGGTTCTGGATCGGCGTCTACCACCAGGTGGTCCGGGGCGACGGGGAGGCCGCGCTGCCCGCCCTGCACCGGTCCCGCGAGCTCGCGACCGCCGCGGGGGACCGCCGCACCCTCTCCTACGCGCTCCGCCACCTCGGCACGGCCGCCCACACGGCCGGTGAACTCGACGACGCCCGCGCCCTGTTGGAGGAGTCGACCCGCCTCCGTCGTGAACTCGCCTTCCCGGCCGGGGTCGCCGCCAACCTCGTCGGCCTCGCCTACCTGGCCGCCGCCGACGGCCGCCCCGCCGACGGGCTCGCCCTCCTCGACGAGGCGGACGGCCTCGCCGCGGGGGCCGGCGCCGGGGCCGTCCGGGAGTCGGTCGCCGAGGCCCGCGCAGCCCTCGGCCGGGGCTGAGGTCTCCCCGCGGCGGGGGCGGTGCGCCATGATGGACCGGGTGTGACGACGCCTCGGACGTGTCGTCGGATGACCGTGAGCACTGCGACCACGGAGGTCCCTTGGAACGCAACCTCGCGACCTCGGCCGATCGCGCCGACTACCTGGTCGAACTGTCCAACATCGCCTGCCGGACCGATCTCGGCGGCCCCGCCCCGCGTTCGCTGCACCGGCTGCACCTGGTGGTCCGGGCACTGGTGGGGCTCACCGGGGACCGGGGCGTATCCGTCTACCTGGTCGCGGACCGCAGCCTGCTGGGCGGCCGGAGGGAGTTCACCGACCAGGCGGACGTCCGGACGCTCCGGCGGTGGGTCGCCGCCGGGCTGGTGGAGGAGGTGCCGGACGCCGACGAACGCGTCCTGGAGCTCGCCGGCATGACCGGCATCCAGGTCGTCACCGGCGACTACTACGACGACTTCCGCCTCGAACACCCGTGGATCCAGGGCAACACCTGGCAGTTCCTGAAGCCCGAGCCGGCCCGGCGGGGCACGGTGCGGCTGGTGCCGCTCGACATGGGGTACCGGACGGGCGCCGAGATCTCGAAGAAGATGGAGCTGTCCGCGCTGAAGAAGCAGGGGCTGCTCACCCCGGCCCGCAAGCCGCTGGTCGAGGTCGTCGGCCGGGCCTGGCGCTGCCCCGAGCGGCGCTGCACCCTCTACAGCGTCCACAGCGGGGGCCGGGTGATGCTCCCGCGCATGCGCCAGGGCGTGCCCACCTGCGAACTGCACGGCACCCCGCTGCTCGACGACGGCGTCCGGCCGGGCGCCGCACAGTTGAAGGTGGTCGTCGACGCGGAGTGCGTGGCCCGGTACACGCTCGACGAGGGCTCGCAGACGGTGGTCGGGCGGGCGCCGGGGACGGCCGACGGCATCGCGCTGCACGCCCTGCTCTCGCCCGCGCTCGCCGCCCGGGTGAGCCGCCGGCACGTGGTGGTGTCGGTGCGCGGCGGCTCGGTGGTGGTGCGGGACACCAGCACGTACGGCAGCCGGCTGCGCGCGGCCGGCCGGCGCGGCCGGCTGGGCCCCTGGGAGCAGTTGCCGCCCGAGGCCGACCGTCCGTTCCGGCCGGGGGACGAGGTCGAACTCGCGCCGGGGCTGGTGCTGACCCGCAGCGGCCGCCGCTTCCCCGCCGAACTGGCCGGTTCCTGGCGGTCGGAGGCCGCTCGCCGGCCGCTCCCGCCGGGCGCGGCGGAGCCGACCCGGATCTTCTAGGGCCCGTTCGCGCGGTCCGTGCGCGCCGGCCTTTCGCGCGGTCCGTGCGTGCGGTCCGTGCGCACGGTCCGCGCGCACAGAGCGCCTGACCGGTGCGGACGCGGCACCCGGTGCTCCCGAACTCCGGCCGGGAGTCGGCCGGTTCGTGCGCTCGGGCGGACGCGGCTCACACGCTGCGGTCCGCCAGCACCTCCCGGATGACGTGGCGGGCGTTGGCCGCGAGGGGAGGGTTGGTGGTGCGGTAGTACGGCAGTTGGACGAGCGCGATGGACAGGGCCCGGGCGCGGCCGCGTTCCCAGGCGGCGTCGTCGACGGCGAGGGCCGTGCGGAAGGCGGGGCGGGCGGTGCCGGGGAGGAGGTTCCAGGCGGCGGTCAGGTCGACGGTCGGATCGCCGACCCCCGCCAGGCCGAAGTCGAGGACGGCGCTCAGGCGTTGGCCGCGGAGCAGGAGGTTGCCGGGGGAGAGGTCGCCGTGGATCCAGACCGGCGGACCGGACCGGTCGGGGATGCGAAGGGCCTTGTCCCACAGGGTGGTCGCGGCGTCCGTGTCGATCATTCCGCGTAACCGGCCGATGGCCGCCCGGGTGGCGGCGTCGCGGGTGGCGAGCGGTGTGCCCCGGGCGGCGGCCGGGGCGTCGGAGGTCGGCTCGACGGTGCGCAGTGCGGTGATGAACCCGGCCAGGTCGTAGGCGAGTTGGACCGGTTCGGCGATCGATCCGACGGTCGGGTTGACGCCGTCCAGCCAGCGCAGCACCGACCAGTTCCAGAGGTAGCCCGAGGCGGGGCGGCCGTGGCCGAGCGGTTCGGGGACGGGCACCGGGAGGCGGCGGGCTAGGCGGGGGAGCCAGTACTGCTCGCGCGTGACGCCGTCGGCGGCCCAACCGGCCCGGGGGAGGCGGACGGCGAGGTCCGGGCCGAGCCGGAACATCGCGTTGTCCGTCCCGGTGGAGGCGACCCGCTGCAGCGGAAGCCCCTTCCACTGCGGGAACTGGGCGGAGATCAACCGTCGGACCAGGCCGGTGTCGATGTCGGGTTCGTCGTCGTGCATGCGGTCGGGCGTCCGGGCGGCTGCGCACATGCCCGGCACTGTACGCCTGGACCGGCAGGTGATCGCGCCCTTTTCGAACACTAGGGTGGGATCGTGAAGACTTCGTGGGAGCGTTGGGTTTCGTGGGGGGCGCTCGGTGGTGCGGTGGTGCTGGTCGGAGCCGCCGCCGTCGGCCGGCTCAGCGACCGTTCCGGCGGGCTGCTGGTGCTTCGGGACCTGCTGGGCCACGGGCTGGGCTTCATGACCTCGGCGCTGGTGCTGTTCCTCGTCGCGATGGTGCTGCTGCGTTGGAACGTGTGGGTCCGGACCGTCCTCGCCGGCGTCGCGGGCTGCCTGCTGCTGCTCTCCGTGCCGGTCTGGATACTGGCCGACGACGGTCCCGTCGAGACCCGGAGCGAGCCGGCCCCGGGCCGCCCCGACCGCCGTCTGGTGGTCGAGGAGGGGCACGCGATGATCGACCCGCTCTGGTACGTCTCCGTCGACGAGGGGTCGGGCCTGGCCACCCGCCGCTGGCACGTCGCCTTCGTCAACGGCGACTGGAACTCCCTGCGCGAGGTCTCCTGGGAGTCGGCGGACCGACTGCGCGTGGTGACCGGGACGGAGAGCCACCTGATCCGGATCTCCGAGAGCGGGCGCCCCGACCGCACGGTCGACGACGGGTACTGATCCCGCCGGAGCGGAGCCTGCTCCGCCGTCCGTCCGCTCTCCGTCCGCTCTCCGTCCGCCGCCCGCTCCGCCGTCCGCTCCGCCGTCCGTCCGCCGCCTCTCCTCCCGCGGACCCCGCCGCCCACGCGCCACGCCCGGGGTGGTGGGGGCGGGCCGGGGTGTCGTCGGCAGCTGCCAGAATGCGGGGGTACGGACAGCAACTCTGAAGAAGGTGACCGGCTTCGTGACCACGCCAGTCGAACAGGCGGCCCGACAGGCCCAGCAGGCGATCGAGCGGAAGATCGCCGAGGAGCTGGGCGTCCGCGAGGGGCAGGTGAAGTCGGCGGTCGACCTGCTGGACGGCGGTGCGACGGTCCCGTTCGTGGCCCGCTACCGCAAGGAGGCCACCGGCTCGCTGGACGACGCGCAGCTGCGCACGCTGGAGGAGCGGCTGCGCTACCTCCGCGAGTTGGAGGAGCGCCGCACCGCCGTCCTGGAGTCGATCGAGGCCCAGGGCAAGCTGGACGACGCGCTGCGCGCGCAGATCCTCGCCGCCGACTCCAAGGCACGGCTGGAGGACATCTACCTGCCGTACAAGCCGAAGCGGCGCACCAAGGCGCAGATCGCCCGCGAGGCCGGGCTGGAGCCGCTCGCGGACACGCTGCTCGCCGACCCCTCGCAGGACCCGGCGGCGCTCGCCCCGCAGTTCCTCAACGAGGCCGTCGCCGACGCCCCCGCCGCCCTGGAGGGCGCCCGGGCGATCCTGGTCGAGCGGTTCGGCGAGGACGCCGACCTGGTCGGTTCGCTGCGCGAGCGGATGTGGACGCGGGGCCGGATGGTCGCCACCGTCCGCGAGGGCAAGGAGCAGGAGGGCGCCAAGTTCGCCGACTACTTCGACTTCGCCGAGCCGTTCACCCGGCTCCCCTCGCACCGCATCCTGGCGATGCTGCGCGGTGAGAAGGAGGAGGTGCTGGACCTCGACCTCTCCCCGTACGACGGCGAGGAGACGGGCGACCTGCCCGGCGCGGGCGACTACGAGCAGCGGATCGCCGCCCGGTTCGGGATCGCCGACCACGGCCGCCCGGCCGACAAGTGGCTCGGCGACACCGTGCGCTGGGCCTGGCGCACCCGCATCCTGGTCCGCCTCGGCATCGACCTGCGCGGCCGGCTGCGCCAGGAGGCCGAGGACGAGGCGGTGCGCGTCTTCGCCGCCAACCTGCGCGACCTGCTGCTCGCCGCCCCGGCGGGCACCCGCGCCACCATGGGCCTGGACCCGGGCTTCCGCACCGGGGTGAAGGTCGCCGTCGTGGACGCCACCGGCAAGGTGGTCGCGTACGACACGATCCACCCGCACCAGCCGGCCAACAAGTGGGACGCCGCACTGGCCACGCTGGCGGCGCTCGCGAAGAAGCACTCCGTCGACCTGGTCGCGATCGGCAACGGCACCGCCTCCCGCGAGACGGACAAGCTCGCCGAGGACCTCCTCAAGCGCCACCCGGAGCTGAAGCTCACCAAGGCGATGGTCAGCGAGGCCGGCGCCTCGGTCTACTCGGCCTCGGCGTTCGCCTCCCAGGAGCTGCCCGAGCTGGACGTGTCGATCCGCGGCGCGGTCTCGATCGCCCGCCGGCTCCAGGACCCGCTGGCCGAACTGGTCAAGATCGACCCCAAGTCGATCGGCGTCGGCCAGTACCAGCACGACCTCAGCGAGGTGAAGCTCTCCCGCTCGCTGGACGCGGTGGTCGAGGACTGCGTGAACGCGGTCGGGGTGGACGTCAACACCGCCTCCGCGCCGTTGCTCACCCGGGTCTCGGGCATCACCGGCACGCTCGCCGACAACATCGTGGCGCACCGCGACGCCAACGGGCCGTTCCGCACCCGCAAGGCGCTGAAGGACGTGGCCCGGCTGGGCCCGAAGGCCTTCGAGCAGTGCGCGGGCTTCCTGCGGATCCCGGACGGCGACGACCCGCTGGACGCCTCCAGCGTCCACCCCGAGGCGTACCCGGTGGTGCGGCGGATCCTCGCCGCGACCGGCGGGGAGCTGCGCGAGCTGATCGGGAACGGCACCCGGCTGCGGGCCCTGCGGCCGGGCGACTTCGCCGACGCGACCTTCGGCATCCCGACCGTCACCGACATCCTCGGCGAGCTGGACAAGCCGGGCCGCGACCCGCGCCCGGCGTTCCGCACCGCGACCTTCAAGGAGGGCGTCGACAAGATCGGCGACCTGGAGGTCGGCATGGTGCTGGAGGGCGTGGTGACCAACGTCGCCGCGTTCGGCGCCTTCGTGGACGTGGGCGTCCACCAGGACGGGCTGGTGCACGTGTCGGCGCTGTCGCGGAACTTCGTCAAGGACCCGCGCGAGGTGGTCAAGCCGGGCGACATCGTGACCGTCCGGGTCACCTCGGTGGACGTGCCGCGCAAGCGGATCGGGCTCACGCTGCGGCTGGACGACGAGGTCGGGCGCGGGCCCGGGGAGCGCGGCGGCGACCGCGGGGGCGAGCGCGGCGGCGAGCGCCGGGGCCCCGGTGAGCAGGGCGGCCGCCAGCGGCAGGCCGGCGGCGGGCGGCCGCCGCGCCAGGACCGGCGCGGGTCGGGCGGCGCGTCCGGCGGGTCCGGCGCTCCGGCCCCGGTGGGCAACAGTGCCATGGCGGACGCGCTGCGCCGGGCCGGGCTGACCGGCGGTGAGCAGCAGGGCCGGGGGTCGGGCGACCGGCGTTCCGGCAGGCGCTGAGGTCCGGACGGCCCCGGGCCGGCGGACGGGGTCCTCCCGTCCGCCGGCCCGGGGCCGTCGGTCCGCTCACGCCGGCCCGTGAATCGGCCTGCTCACACCGGTCCGCTCGCGCCGGCCCGCTCACGCCAGGAGTTTCTCCTTGGCCTTCTGGTACTCCTCGTCCGAGATGGCCCCGCTGGACTTGAGGTCGGCCAGTTTGGCCAGGTCGTCGACGTGGCTGCGGCCGGGCGGGCCCTCGCCCGGGGCCGTGCCGTCCGCGGCGGCCTCCCGGATGTAGCTCTTGAACGCGGCCTCGGACTTCTGGGCCTGGGCGACGTCGCGTTCGCCCATGCCCTTCCCGCGTGCGATGACGTAGATGAGCACGCCGATCAATGGCAGCAGGATCACCAGGATCAGCCAGCCGGCCTTGGCCCAGCCACCGATGTCGTGGCTGCGGAAGATGTCGGTGATGATCTTGAACAGCAGGAAGAACCAGAGGATCCAGAGGAACAGCTCCAGCATCGTCCAGAAGATATTGAGCAGCGGGTAGTTGTCCATGACGCTCCCGTCGGTGCAGACCCGAGTTCTCTTGAGTCATACCACCGCATATCGGACATCATGGTCCGCTGTTGAGCCATTCCGGTGATCTTCGAGCTCTGCGGGAATATCGCCGGTCATGCGGGCGGGGAGGGGGATCCCCCCTCGGAGGGCCCCCGGAGGGCGGATCCTCAGCGGGTCGGCGGGCGCTCCCGCAGCTCCACCGCCAGGCCGATCAGCTCGCCCCACCAGGCTTCGTGTCCGTCCAGCAGCAGCCGCTGCGCCTCGGCCGGCTCCACCGCCCGGACCTCGACCACCTGCTCGCCGTCGTCCGGGTTGGTCGGCTGGGAGTCCACCGCGACCTCCGCCCAGCCCCAGAGCCAGGCCTTCTCGGGGTGCGGCTGCCACGGCCGGTACGGCTCGGCGTCCTCGGTCACGCAGCGGTGCGCGCCCAGCCAGACCGGCTCGCCGAGCAGCCGGGCGCCGGCCTCCTCGCGCAGCTCGCGGACCAGGCAGGACTCGACGGACTCGCGGGCCTCGCGGGTGCCGCCGGGCAGGAACCAGTGGTCGCGCTCGTCGCGGCAGAGCACCACCAGGCCGTCGTTGGTGAAGCCCACCACGTGGATGTTGGTGACCAGCTCGTCCGGGGGCAGTGCCGTCGAGAACTGCGCGTCGTAGCGGCCCCAGGTCCAGTACTGCGGTGCGTGCAGTGCGGGGAAGAGGGCGGCCAGCTCGGCGGCCCGGTCCGTTCCGGTGGTCGTCCCGGCGGCAGGACCGGCGTCGGCAACGGGGTCGGCGTCGGCGTCGGGGTCGGCGTCGGCGGTCCCTGCGACGGTCGCTGCGGCGGTTCGGTCGGCGGCGGAGGTCCGGGGGATCCGGGCGCTCCGGTCGGCTCTGGCGGTGGCGTCGGTGCGGTCGGTGGTATCGGTGGTATCGGTCATTCGGTGATCGTAGTCCCGGCCGGGCGCAGCAGGGGGGTCGTCGGGTGAGCCAGCGTCAGCTCCGCGGCGTCGATCGCGCGGGGCCGCCGCGGGACCACGGCCTCCAGCGGGGCGCCGACCCAACTGCCAAGCGAGATCTCGGCGGTGATGCCCGGGCCGAAGCCGGCGATCAGCCCCTGGGTGCCCTCGGTGACCTCGCCCTCCTCGAAGAGCCGGGCCAGTGCGTCGAAGACGACGGCGCTGGCGATGTTGCCGCGCTCGGTGAGGGTCGCGCGGGAGAACCGGAAGGCGGCCGGCTCCAGGTTGAGGAAGTGGCAGAGGTCGTCGAGGATGCGCGGGCCGCCGGCGTGGACGATGTAGAAGCCGAGGCCGGAGACGTCCCAGGCGTGGTCGGTGGCGAGCGCCCGCAGGGCGGGGGCGAGCATCTCCATGGTGCCGGGGACGCGCTTGTCGAGCTGGAAGTGGAAGCCGGTGTCCTTGACCCCGTAGGAGATCCAGTTCTCGGTGTCGGGGACGAGGTGCGAGCCGTTGCGCTCCAGGTGGATGCCGGCGCCGCCGCGGCCGCGCAGCACGGCGGCGGCGATCGCGTCGCCGAACAGGCCGTTGGAGAGCAGCGAGCCGACGCCGATGTCGGTGGGCTGGTAGCAGAGCGAGCAGAACTCGCAGGCCACGATGAGCACGTTGGCGCCGGGGTAGGCGCGGCAGAAGTCGTGCGCCCGGTTCACGGCTGCGCCGCCGGCCGCGCAGCCGAGCTGGGCGATCGGCAGCTGCCGGGTGTCGGAGCGGAAGCCCATGGTGTTGATCAGCCACGCGGTCAGCGAGGGCATCATGAAGCCCGTGCAGGAGACGTAGAGGATCAGGTCGATGTCCCGGGCGGCGAGTTCGGCGTGGCCGAGCGCGCGCTCGACCACCTCGGGGACGCGGCGCTTGGCCTCGCGCTCGTAGACGGTGTTGCGCACGGTGAAGCCCGGGTGGTCCAGGGTCTTCTCGATGGGCTGGACGAGGTGCCTGGTGCGCACCCCCGTGTTCTCGATCAGCCGTAGGGCGAGGCCGAGTTGGGGGTGGTCGGCGTGCAGGGTGCGGGCCAGGTCGAGGGTCTCGTCGAGGGTGATGACGTGCTCGGGCACGGCGATGGCGGGTCGGCAGAGTGTTGCCATGGGTGGACTCCCCTGGTGGCCCGGGCGGGGCGGTGGGTCGGCGCGGGCGGTGGCCTACGGATGCGTCGGACGGGCGCCGCCGCGCGGGCAGGTCGGCGCGGTGCCGCGGGGGCTCTCGCCCGGGCGGCGGCGTGGGTCGGTGCCGGGGTGGTGCGGTGGTGGGGAGGCGGTCACCAGGCGACCGGGAGGGTCTGCGGGTAGCGCCAGATCGAGCCGGTCTGCCAGTCCAGCTCGGCGGGCGGGACGGCCAGTCGCAGCCCGGGGAAGCGCCGCAGCAGGGTGCCGATGGCGACCTGGAGTTCCATCCGGGCCAGGTGGGCGCCGAGACAGTGGTGGGTGCCGTAGCCGAAGGTCATGTGGTTGGGGCTGCCGCGGTCGAGGTCCAGCTCGTCGGGCCGCTCGAACATCGCCGGGTCCCGGTTGGCGGCCAGGTAGGAGACGTGCACCGGCTCGCCGGCGCGGATCAGCACGCCGCCCAGCTCGACGTCCTCGGTGGCGACCCGGGCGATGCCGACGCCCTGCCGGAACGGGATGAAGCGGAGCAGCTCCTCCAGGGCGCGCGGCAGCATCTCCGGCTCGGCGCGCAGCTTGGCGAGCTGCTCGGGGTGGGTGAGCAGGGTGTGGGTGATGTTGGACAGCTGGTAGGTGCTGGTGTCGTGGCCGGTGACGAGCAGGACCATGGCCATGACGGCGAGTTCGTCGTCGTCCAGCAGTTCGGCGCCGTCGCGGGCGGTGGCGAGCGCGCTGATCAGGTCCTCGCCCGGGTCGCGCCGGCGGGCCGCGGTGAGGTCGGCGAAGTAGGCGCGCAGGGCGGCCTTGGCGGTGACCTGGCCGGCCCCGCTGCCGGGGCCCATCGACATCATCGCGACGGCGTGGCCGCGGAGTTCGGCGCGGTCCTGCTCGGGGATCTCCAGCAGCTCGCAGATGGTGGTGAGCGGGAGCCGGCTGGAGAGGTGGTGGACCAGGTCGGCGGGTGCCCCGTGCTCCTCCATGCCGTCCAGGTAGCCGTCGACGACGCCCTGGGTGTGGGCGCGCATCCGCTCGACCTGACGGTTGGTGAAGCCCTTGGCGACCAGCCGGCGGAGCCGGTTGTGGGCCGGCGGGTCCATCAGGTTGATCGACTCGACCTGGGCGATCGGGGCGGGCGTCATCCGGGGCAGGTCGCGGCCGATGCCGGCGGCGCGGCTGAACCGGCGGTCGGTGGTGACGATGCGGACGTCCTCGTAGCGGGTGGCCAGCCAGGCCTCGCCCTCACCGTGCGGGAGGCGGATCCTGGCGATCGGCTCCTCGGTGAGCAGGCGCTTGAGGAGGGGGTCGAACTCCAGGCCGTCGGTGTGGTTGAAGGGGCAGTCCCACACGGGGGCGGAGGTAGTCACGGGCTGATCCAGGGGCCGGGGTGCTGCCGCCCGACCGGGGATCGTTCGGGCGCGGACGTGCTGATGTTCCCCCACCTGGCCGAGAAAATGTGGACAAGAGCGATAGTTCCCTCGATTGAGGGAGATAAATGATTATCGTGCGACAGCTGGCAGTTGGGCGCCCGGGCTCCGGGGTCGAGCCGGCCCGGAAATGCTTCCCGGGGCGTCGGGTCGGTCCGATAGCCTGCGCCTCACTGTTGATCAAGGCTGATGCGCGGGCGGGTTCCCGGCGCGAGAGGGAGTGCCCCCATGCAGCGTGAACCGGTTGTCGAGCAGACCGGGTCGATAGCGCGGTCCGCCGACGCGGTGGACGCGAGCGAGTCGGTGGACGTTAGCGGGCCGGTCGGCGTGGTCGAGCCGGCGGACGTGGTCGAGTCGGCGGACGGCGGGCGTCGTCGTCCGACGGCCCGTCGCTGGGTGCTCGGCGGCGGTGCCCTCGCCCTGGTCGCGGCGGTGGCCGGCGGCGTGGTCCTGGTCGGTGCCGACGACGGGCCGGTGGTGAAGCAGACGCTCTGCGGGCTGAAGCGGGAGGCCGGGACCCCGCTCGACGCCCTGTTGCCGAAGGGCCGTGCGGGCACCGAGGAGCGGAGGGAGACGCCGGTCGGCGAAGGCGAGGGCGAGGGCGTTCTGCGGACCTGTGTGATCAAGGTGGACGGCGAGGAGGCCGTCACTGTCCGGGTGATGGGCGAGTCGGCCGATGCCACCGGTTCGCCCGACGAGACTCCTGCCGGTGAACTGGCCGGGCGCGGTGTCGTGGCGGATCCGGGCGGCGCCGCGGTGATGGACTTCTGCGAGGGGGATCCGACCCGGGTGGCCCTGGTCAATGTGATGCTGGATCTGAGCATCTATCCCCCGCGGCCCGACGCCTCGGCCCTGGACGCCCAGAAGCGCGCAGCGGCCCGGTTGGTGGAGACGGTGCGGGCCGAGCAGGCGCAGCAGGCCTGCCACTGACGGGAGTTCGGCGGAGTGCGCCCCGGGATCAGTGGCGGGTGCGCGGGCCGACGCCGTGGAGGAGGGTGTCGACGATCCTGGCCGCGAGCGCCTCGGGGTCGGCGGCCGCGTCGGGGCCCGGGCCGGCGGCCGCGTCGGCGGCGTGCGCGCCGTGCGGCGCCTCGCCGTGCAGGACTTCGCCGATGAGGGCGTAGAAGACCCGGCGGACCCACTCCAGGTCGGCGTCCGGGGCGATCACGCCCTGGGAGCGGAGCCGGCCGAGCAGTTCGGTGCAGCGGCGCGCGATCTCCTGGTGCGTCCGGACGGCCTGCTCGCTCTCGGCGGCCGCGGGCCCGAGGGCGAAGCCCCAGGCGCCCTTGACCCGGAGCACGTTGGCGGTGGCGCGGTGCAGCGCGACGAGCGGCGGCGCGGTCTCGGGGTGCCCGTCCTCGATGGCCTCCGCGAGCTTCGCCGCCGCCTCGGTGGCCAGTGCGTCCACGAGCGCCTGCCGGTTGGCGAACCGCCGGTGGACGGTGGTCCGGGTGACCCCGGCGGCCTCCGCGATCTGCTCCATGGACGCGCCGGGGTTCTCGGCCAGGACGCGCTCCGCGGCGGCCAGGATCGCGCGGACGCTGCGCTCCGCGTCGGCGCGCAGGGGGCGGCCGGCCGTCTTGCTCATCTGTTGCCTCCAGCTCGGTCGTACCCCGAAACGGTACAGCGGGGGAGCCGCTTCGCAAATAACTGACACATCAGTGTTGCAGATCTGCCTTCATTCGATACTGTGGTGTCACAGATAGCGGAGCGCCGTACCCGGCTCCGCACGGTCCACGGGAGAAGGAGCACCACTGTGCGCACCACCGCTTTGATCACCGGCGCGTCCTCCGGCCTCGGCGCGGAGTTCGCCGCCCAGCTCGCCGCGCGCGGACACGACCTCGTCCTCGTCGCCCGCTCCGCCGACCGCCTCGAAGCCCTCGCCGAGCGGCTCGGCGAGGCCCACGGGATCACCGCCCACGTCCTCGTCCAGGACCTCGCCGAGCCGGACGCCGCCCGCCGCGTCGGCGCCGGACTGGCCGACCGGGGCCTGACCGTGGACCTCCTGGTCAACAACGCCGGCTTCGGCACCTGCGGCCCGTTCGAGACGATCGACGGGCGGCGCGACCACGACCAGCTGATGGTCAACGTCGTCTCGCTCGTCGACCTCACCCACGAACTGCTGCCCGGCATACTCGCCCGCGGCCGCGGCGGGGTGATCAACGTGGCCTCCACGGCGGGCTTCCAGCCCACCCCGTACTTCGCCGTCTACGGATCCTCGAAGACCTTCGTGCTCAACTTCAGCCTCGCGCTGCGCCAGGAGTACCGGCGGCGCGGCATCCGCGTCCTCGCCTTCTGCCCCGGGCCGGTGGAGACCGAGTTCTTCAACGTCATCGGGACGAGGAAGGCCGCCGTCACGGGCAGCTTCACGACCCCCGAACCGGTCGTCCGGGCGGCGCTGCGGGCGTTCGACGCCGACCGCTCCTACGTCGTCCCCGGCCTCGCGAACAAGCTCAGCGCCCACCTGACCCCGCGCCGCCCGCGCACCATGGTCGCGGCGATGGCCGAACGCCTCTCGCGGGGCGTCCGCGACGCCATGGCGGGCGGCGGGGCGGGCAGTGGGGCGGACCGCCGCGACCCGAGCGGCGAGCGGGTGGCCTGAAGAGCGGTGCGATCAGCGCCAGTCGGCGACGCGGACCGCGCCCATGACGGCGCCGGAGGCGTTGTAGAGGACGAGCATCCGGGCCGGGTCGCCCGGCCCGGCCCAGTCCAGGTAGGCGCGGACGATGGCCCGGGTCCGGGCGTCCACCGCCTCCGGGTGGTCGGTGGCCAGGTAGGTGTTGACGTGGTCGTCCTGCGGTACGGAGCGGTTCAGCCGGGTGACGTGGCCCAGGACGGCCGCCCGCTGCTCCGCCGTCCCGTGCGCTTCGACGTACCGGGCGAAGGCGGCCGCGCCGTCCTCGACCCCGGGTGCCGCCGGCATCGCGGAGGGTGCGTGGGCCGCGGGCTGCTCCGGCGCCTCCTTCGGGCCGGTTCCGACGTTCGGCCAGCAGGCGGTGGCGAGCAGCGCGACGGCCGCGGCGCCCGCCCCGGCCACGAACGGACGGTGCTTCATCGGTCGATCCCCCTCCTCGAACACGTCGGCCGAGTCTAATGGTTCGTCAGGTCGGGGATCGGTCGGATGCGAACTCGGCCCCGGGCAGAACCGGGCGGCCGGTGACGGCGTCCGTGCGGAAGTGATCAAAAGTGTGTTGGACGGGCTGCCGATGTTCTGGCCCGGACTGTTCGCCTCCCTGGTACCGGCCGCCCTGCTGAACCGCCAGGTCGGGCGCTTGCTGCGCACCCACTGGGCGGTCGGCTTCGTCCTGCTGCTCGCCTTCGGCGGAGTGGCGACCCTGACCCTGCTGCCCGAGCACCCCCGCCCGTTCTGGCAGGGCCTCCCCTGGGCGGACGCAGTCCGGCACTGCACCCTCGCCGGCCTCGGCCCGCGCCCGCCCGCCGAGTGGCTCGGCCCCCTGCTCTTCGCCCCGATCGGCCTCGCCGCCGCCCTCACCGGCTCCCGCGGCCGCGCCGCCGCCCTCCTCCTCGGAGCGGGCCTCCTGCCCGCCGGGCTGGAAGCCGTGCAGTACGCCGTCCCCGCCCTCGGCCACCCCTGCGACACCCGCGACGCCCTCGCGGCGCTGCTCGGCCTCGCCCTCGGCGCGCTGCTGGGCCTGCTCGCCCGCCCGGTCCTCCGGCGCGCGTGACCCGGCGGGGCACCGTGTCACCGGTGCCACCAGTGCTGGTACACCATCCCCCTGTACGGGCCGTGTCGGCCGCGGGGCGAGGTCGAAGCGGCGCACGGAGGGCGGAGGGCGGAGGGGGGAGGGCAGAGGGCGGGAGCCGTCCGGGTGCGGCCGGACGGCCGGTTCCGCGAGGCCGCCCGGGTCCCCTGAGGCCCGGATGAGGGGAGGGAGACCGGAGGTGTAATTCGCTTGACCTGGACGGTTGGCGCGGCTGGACTGTGGCGGCGCCACGGGAGGTGGCGCGGACGATCAGGGGAGGCCGCAGAACCGATGGAGATTCGTGCCACGACCGAGCAGGACCGTGAGGTGTTCATCGCCACGATGCACTCGGCGTTCGGGCTGTTCCCCGGTACCACCACCGAGGACGGCGGCGGGGCCTGGTGGTCGGCGTTCGAGCTGGACCGCGGCCTGTTCGCGGTGACGGACGACGGGCGGCCCGTCGGCACCGCCACTGCGTACTCCTTCGAACTCACCCTGCCCGGGGGCGCCGTCGTCCCGGTCTCCGGCGTCACCGGCGTCGGTGTCGCACCCTCACACCGGCGGCGCGGCGCGCTCACCGCGATGATGCGGCGCCAGCTCGCCGACATCCGCGCGCGGGGCGAGTTCCTCTCGGTACTGCTGGCCTCGGAGGCCGTGATCTACCGCCGGTTCGGCTACGGACCGGCGACGTACACCAACCGGCTGACCGTACCGCGCCACCGGGCCGCCCTCGCGACCCCGAGGGTCGGCGGCGAGGACACCGGCTCCGTCGAACTGCTGCGGAGCGACGACTGCCGGGAGATCCTGGAGGACCTCTACGACCGCTACCGCCGCACCCAGCCCGGGGCGCTCTCCCGCCCGCACCGCTGGTGGGCCCTGCGGGCCGGACAGGCCCCGATCTCCCCGGCGCCGCGCTACGTCGTCGTCCACCGCGACGCCGACGGCACCCCGGACGGCTACGCCAGCTACGCGCTCGGCGACCCCGACCGGGTGAACAGGACGAGCACGCTGACGGTGGACGAGGTCATCGCCCTCGACGACCACGTGTTCACGGCACTGGCCCAAGCCGTGCTCGGCCACGACCTGATCGGCCAGGTCGTGTTCAAGCACGTCCCGGCCTGGCACCCGCTGCGCTGGCAGCTGGCGGACATCCGCGCCGGCGAGACGGGCGCCGAGGACGACTGGCTCTGGGTGCGGCTGCTGGACGTCCCGCGCGCCCTGGCCGCACGCGAGTGGTACGCGGACGGGGAGCTGGTGCTCGACGTCGACGACACCTTCCTCGGTGAGCGCAACCGGTACCTGCTGACCGTCCGGGACGGCAAGGCGGAGTGCGTCGAGACGGACCGTGAGCCGGATCTCAGCCTCGACGTGAGCGACCTGGGCTCGGTCTACCTCGGCGGCACCACCCCGAGCACCCTCGTCCGCGCCGGCCGCATCCAGGCCCACCGCCCCGGCGCGGCCGCGGTCGCCGACACCCTCTTCCGCACGGAGCAGCCGCCGCACTGCCTGCACTGGTTCTGACGGCACGGCAGGACGAGGAAGGCCCGCCGCTCCGGAGTCGACCGGAGCGGCGGGCCGTTCTGCTGCTCAGACCTCGGCGGTGGCGGCGAAGGTGAGGAACGCCTGCCAGCTGTCGGGGGTGAAGGTGAGGCGGGGGCCGCTCTTGTCCTTGGAGTCACGGACGAGGACGGAAGTGGTGGTCTCGGCGACCTCGATGCAGGCAGCGCCTTCGTTGGTGCTGTAGCTGCTCTTGTGCCAAGCAACCTCGACGCAGGCCGTGCCCTCGTTGCCGCTGTAGCTGCTCTTGAACCACGTCAACTCGGCCATGCCTACCGCTCTCCCAAGATCGTCTCGATCAAGGCAAGCGACTCCGTCAGATCCAGAGCCTGCGCCCTGATGCTGCTGTACCGTCCGTTCATGATACGGACCACCTCGGGGTCGGTGATCAGTCGATTGACGTGCTGAACCTCGGCGAAGGCGATCTGGGAACGCCCCTTGGGGGTAAGGAGGATGAACGAGCCCCCCATGCCGGCGTGGTGTGTCCGCCCCAAGGGCATCACCTGGAGCTCCAGGCCACGCATGCGGGGCGCCGGATCGCCAGACAACAGTTCGCCTCCTGGGGAGTCAACTCCCTTTCTCAGGAGGCCTATCACTCCGCGCTCCTGATCGTCGCCGAGCTGGCGGCGAATGCCTTGATCCACGGGCGCGTGCCGGGGCGCGGGTTCGAACTCGCCCTCTCGTTCACCACCGTGCGCCGTTCGCGCACCTCCGTGCTCCGGATCGAGGTCTCCGACTGCCGGGGTGACCGCCACCCCGTCCTCCCCGTCGCCGAGTGCCCGACCGACACCCTGTCCGGTCGTGGCCTGACCCTGGTCGACGCCCTCGCCGACCGCTGGGGCAGCGTCCCCCGCGAGCCGGGCGCCAAGACCGTGTGGGCCGAGTGCGCTCTGGAAGCGCCTGTCTGTATTCCCGGTGCAACCGGGAGGAATTCGGAGGATATTCCTGGGTCAAATGGCTTACCCGGAGCCGAAAGACAAAGGGGACCGTAGCATGCCAGAAAAGCGGCGACCGGGCCCAGGCATTAGGGGCGGGGTGCCGCGAGACCCGCGCGATACGGTGAAAGCTGGATTGCCTGAATCCCAATCTCCAGTCGATTAAAAGACGAATCCGTCGGAAAGATGCCCGAAACCGGCGCCGGTCCCTGTGTCGATGATTTCAGCCCGTTGGCACACCTCCGGGGAGCGGAGCGATGTCCAGTGAGGACATTCAAGGAGATGAGTGGGGCACCTAAGTCGCGCTAGAACGTACAGCCAGGACGAACAGAGGATCACCTAAAGGGCGCGAGCCCCATGGTGACGGAGTGCCCGTAGTAGTCGCAGGAGTAACGACCTGCCAGGGAGGGCGGGAAAGCCGTCCACAGGGCGAAGGGGCACAGGTGACTAGACATCAACCGACCGAGAGGTATGCGAAATGCAGAGTTCCGAAACGGTGCTTGGTGTCCTCCGTGAACGCGGCAGACGCGGTCTGCCGTGCAACGAGATCTATCGACAGATGTTCAACCCGCAGATGTATCTGCTGGCCTACGGGCGCATCTACTCCAACAAGGGGGCGATGACACCCGGGGTCACAGGGGAAACCGCCGACGGTATGTCGCTGGCCAAAATCGGGCGCATCACCGATGCGCTACGCCACGAGCGATTCCGATTCCGGCCCGTCAAACGGACCTACATCCCGAAGAAGAACGGGAAGCGTAGGCCGCTGGGCCTGCCGTCCTGGACGGACAAACTGGTCGGCGAGGTGATGCGGCTCCTGCTGGAGGCGTACTACGAACCCCAGTTCTCCGACCACTCGCACGGTTTCCGTCCCCGACGCGGATGCCACACCGCCCTGCGCGACGTGGCTCAGACGTGGTTGGGGACGACCTGGTTCATCGAGGGGGACATCGCCCAGTGCTTCGACTCGCTCGACCATCGAGTGATGCTCGACATCCTGGGCGAGAAAATCCACGACAACCGGTTCCTGCGGCTCGTGCGGAACATGCTCCGAGCCGGATACCTGGAGGACTGGAAATGGAACGCCACCCTGAGTGGCGCTCCACAAGGCGGAGTACTCTCCCCGATCCTGTCCAACATCTACCTGCACAAGCTGGACTCCTTCGTCGAGAAGATCCTCATCCCGGAATACAGCCGAGGTGCACTCAGGACTAGGAACCCCGAGTACACCAGGATGTCGACTGCGATCCGACGTGCACGCAAATGCGGCGACCGCGCAGCAGCCCGCACGCTGGGCAAACAACTGCGCTCACTCCCGAGTCAGGACATGAACGACCCGGGGTACCGCCGTCTGCGGTACATCAGATACGCCGACGACACCCTCATCGGATTCGCCGGACCCAAAGTGGAAGCCGAAGAAATCAAACAGCGACTGGGAAACTTCCTCCATGACGACCTCAAGCTGGAACTGTCCCAGGAGAAAACGCTCGTCACCCACGCCAAGACCGGCAGGGCGAGGTTCCTCGGCTACGAGATCAGCGTCCGACGGGACGACCGCAGATCAGAACCGAAGAAGGGAAGCCGCCGGCAGCGCCGATCGGTCAACGGAATCGTTCAACTGCACGTCCCGAGAGACGTCGTGAAAACCCACTGCGCACCGTACATGGAACGCGGGAGACCCACGCGAATGCCGTCGATGTTCAGATACGACGACTACACCATCGTCAACATCTACGGCGCCAGGTACCGCGGAATCGTGAACTACTACCTGCTGGCCAGTGACGTCTTTCGACTGAACCGGCTGCACTGGGTGATGCAGTCCTCGCTGCTGTGCTCCCTTGCGAACAAGCACCGGTCGACCATGTCGAAGATGGCCCGCAAGCACAAAGCCACCATCGACACACCGGCCGGGCCTCGCAAGTGCATCCAGGCAAGCATCATCCGGGCAGCAGGCACGAGACCGCTCGTCGCACAGTTCGGCGGCATTCCGCTCAAGAGGCAGAAGTGGGCGGTCATCCTGGACCGCGACCCCACCCAACACCACCCACGCCAACGCGAGTTGGTAAGACGGGTGCTGGCCGGG